>NZ_CP034118.1:1498055-2102083 GCF_003856495.1 Staphylospora marina
TCGGTGACCACTTCCTCGTGCGTCGGCCCCATGGCAAAATTCCGTTCGTGCCGGTCCGTCACCTTGAACAGTTCCGGACCGTAATTGGCCCACCGGCCCGATTCCTGCCAGAGTTCCGCCGGATGGAGCGTCGGCATGAGAAGCTCTTGGGCACCGATTCGGTCCATTTCCTCCCGGATGATGGTTTCCACTTTCCGAAGCACGCGATTCCCGAGAGGCAGAAACGTGTAAACACCGGCCGCCAATTGCCGGATGAATCCTCCGCGAAGAAGCAGCCGATGGCTTGCCGTCTCTGCTTCGGCGACCGTACGGAGAGTCGGAATGAGTGCGTGTTTCTGTCGCATGGCCGGTCCCCTCCCCGATTCAAGCACATGAAAGTTATCCATCATTATACACAAAAAAAGTTGATGTTTGAAAGAGCTCGAAACGAGAAAAAGAGAAACGATCAGAATTCCCGCCTCCGGCCTTCGTATTCGCGGTGAAGCAAAAAAAATCGGCCCCGCATGGAGCCGATTCGCCCAGTCATTGACGAATGAAACATCAAGCGAAAAAGATTTTGCGAATGTCATTGAACGTGACAACCAGCATGAGCATCATCAAAAGGGCAAATCCCACGAAATGAACGAGGCTCTCCTTGCTGGGACTGACCGGCTTCCCGCGAACCGCTTCCAGTCCGATGAAGACCAGCCGGCTGCCGTCCAGGGCAGGAATCGGAAGCAGGTTGAAAATCCCCAGATTGAGACTGAGCAACGCCGTCCATTTGATGAGGGGAGCCATTCCGGCTTCAGCCGCTTTTCCGGTGATGTCCCCCATCTGGATCGGACCGCCCAGACTTTGAATCGACAGTTGTCCGGTCACCAGTTTTGCAAAGCCGTCAATGATCACGCCCGTCCATTCCCAAGTCAACTTGAACCCGGCGACCACCGATTCGGAGAACGTGGCATCCCGCCTTGTCTGATCGACATAAAACTGAACGCCGATGGTATACGCTTCTCCCGTTTTCTGCGGGGTGACGGGAAGATCCAGATTGTTGCCGTCGCGCTCCACCGTCACCGTCACCGTTTGACCTTTGGAGTCGAGCAATTTGTAACGCAGGGAATCCGTGGTGTTCACCTTCTCACCGTTCACGGCAAGAATGACGTCTCCCCCGACGATTCCGGCCTTTTCGGCGGGAGTGTTCGGAACGACGGATCCCACCACCAGCCGGTCCTCCACACCGGTCATGCCCACGTACACGGCAAAGAGCAGAATGGTGAGCAGGATGTTGAACAACGGACCGGCCAGAATGGCCATCGCCTTTTGTCCTGCCGACTTCGAGCCGAACTGCCGATCGGCCGGTGCGATTTGGACACGGTTTTTCGGATCGTAATGAATCCAGGCGTCCGCATCCAGTTCATACCGCGTTTCCCGGCCGGATTCATCCTCGAGAACCAGATACAACTCTTTCTCGGGATCCGCATCCGTCACCTTTCCGGCAACCCGCCGGTCGATCCGGCGATCCCCGGGGTCATGGAAAAACACGTGCGTAATCTTTCCGTGCGGTCCCACTTCACAGACGACCGGTGCCCCCGTTTTGAATTCCAACGTTTCCGCATCTTCACCCGCCATGCGAACAAACCCGCCGAGCGGAAAAATCCGAAAGGAATACAACGTCTCTCCTTTTTGCCAGCCGAAGAGCTTCGGTCCGAATCCGATGGCGAATTCACGCACCAGGATGCCCGCCCGTTTGGCAAACAGAAAGTGTCCCAGTTCGTGAACGAAGACCAACAGTGAGAAAACAGGGATAAACACCCAGAATTTTTCCATGATTGTTCCGTCCCCCCAGCCTGTTTGCATGGCCGAATCAAGCGGTTCGGGTCAAAAGACCCGCCGCGAATTCCCGGGCCCAACGGTCAGCCTCTCCGATTTGTTCCAACGTGGGTGAAGAGACCGGACAATGCGCCTCCATGGTTCGTTCCACGATTTCTTGAATGGCCAGGTAGCCGCATCGTCTGTTCAGGAAAAAGTCCACGGCCACTTCATTGGCGGCATTCAGAACCGTGGTCATCGTACCGCCCGTTTTTCCCGCCTCGTACGCCAGCCGAAGGCACGGAAAACGCTCCGGATCGGGGGCGCGAAAATCAAGTCGTCCGATTTGCATAAAATCGAGGCGCTTGGTATCAAGCGGCAGACGTTCCGGATGACTGAGCGCGTACAGAATGGGTACTTTCATGTCAGGCGTCCCCAGCTGGGCCATGACGGCTCCGTCCCGGAATTCCACCATGGAATGGATGACGCTCTGCGGATGAACCACCACGTCGATCTGCTCGTAAGGCATGTCGAACAGCCAATGAGCTTCGATCACTTCCAGCCCTTTGTTCATCAAGGTGGCGGAATCAACCGTGATTTTGGCACCCATGGACCAATTGGGATGCTTCAGGGCATCCTCCACGGTCGCTTCCTTCAGCCTCTCCCGGTCCCAGTCCCGGAAAGCTCCTCCGGATGCCGTGAGGATGATCCGGCTCACGTCTTCCTTCCGTTCCCCGTTGAGACACTGAAACAGAGCGGAATGCTCACTGTCGATCGGAAGGATGATCACCCCCGCGCGGCGCGCTTCTTCCATGACGAGATGTCCGGCCGTCACGAGCGTTTCCTTGTTGGCCAAGCCGATTTTCTTCCCCGCCCGGATCGCCTCGAGTGTCGGGTGAAGCCCCCGGCTTCCGACGAGAGCGGAAACCAGATACGTGGCATCCGGATGGGTCGCCACGGCGATGAGTCCTTCGTCTCCCGTCCACACTTCCACCTGATCTCCGACGGCTTCTCTCACTTGACGGGCTGCATCGGCGGTGGCCATCGAGACGAGTTTCGGCCGAAACTCGCGAACCTGGCGAATCATTTCTTCGGCGTTGGTTCCGGCGGCAAGGGCCACCACCTCGAACCGTCCCGGGTGCTGTCTGATCACCTCAAGTGTGCTCTTGCCGATCGACCCGGTTGAACCGAGCACGGCGATACGTTCCGACATTCCGCTATCTCCCCTTCCATCAGACCAGACCGGTCAGGTTCAGAACGATAAACGTGAACAACAGACTGTCGAACCGGTCCAGCACTCCGCCGTGTCCCGGCAGAATGGAGCCGGAATCTTTCACGCCCGCGCTCCGTTTCCAAGCCGATTCGATCAGATCCCCCAGTTGTCCGGCCGCGGCAATGAGCAGCCCTTTCCAAAGGGCATCCACCCAGTTTCCCAAAGCGGGAAACACCCCGAACACAAACAAACTTGCCACCAGACCGAAAACGAGGCCGGCAGCAGAACCTTCCACGGTTTTGTTCGGACTGATTTCGGGCCACAGCTTTCTTTTTCCCCATTTCCGTCCGACAAAATAGGCTCCGGAGTCATTGAACCAAGTGATCAGAATCACCAGGAGGGAAAGCGCCAAGCCGTTCGGCTCCCAAATCGTCTTCATCATTCCGGCGAAACCGTACCCTATGTATAAGGCCCCGAAAAGGATCCAAGTCGCCTGGAAGACATCGAAGCGATTCCGGCTCAACACGGTCCACAGAGACAGAATCACCGTTGCGGCAAGAAGGAGGTCCGTCGTCTCCAAGCTCCAGGCAAATCCGACCGCTTCATTCAGTCGACCGGCAAAAATCATTCCGACGAGGGCCACTCCCAACAATGCCGGAAATGATCCGCTGCCGACTCCTTTCATTTCCGCAAATTCCACAAATGCGAGCAAGGCAAGCACGAACAGGAGCGAAGTGTACCACCAGCCTCCCAGGTACAAAAGCAACAAAAATCCCGTTGCCCCGATCGTGCCTGTGATGATTCTCTGTTTCATCGGCAAAATCCCCTGTCTTGTCACACCGCTCCGAATCGACGCGAACGACGCTGGTAATCTTCAACGGCCAGGAAAAAGTGTTCCTGTGTAAAGTCGGGCCATAGCACATCGGTGAACAGGAGCTCGCTGTATGCCAATTGCCAGAGCAGGAAATTGCTCACGCGAATCTCCCCGCTGGTGCGAATGACCAGATCGGGATCCGGAAGTCCGCGGGTGAGCAAGTAGGAACTCATCAATTCTTCATCGATCCGGTCCTTATCAATATGACCATTTTGAACGTCCTCTATCATCTGTCGCACGGCTCTCAGAATCTCGTCCCGCGATCCGTAATTGATCGCAAAGTTGAGAATCAGTCCGGTGTTGTGCTTGGTACGCTCCTCGAATTCCATCAGCGCGGATTGCGTGTAGGAAGGCGTGGCGCTTTTTTCCCCAAGCATTTGCACCTTCACGTTCCGTTCGATCAGTTCCTGAAGATCCGTCTTCAAAAATTCCGACGGAAGCTTCATGAGATACTCCACTTCATCCTTGGGACGTTTCCAGTTTTCCGTCGAAAAGGAATAGAAGGTAAGGACTTTGATTCCCAGTTCATCGGCGGCTCTGATGATTTCCCGCACTCGTTTCATTCCCTGCGCGTGTCCGGCCGTCCGGGGAAGCCCCCGCTTTTTCGCCCAACGACCGTTCCCGTCCGTGATGATCGCAACATGCTCGGGAAGCGGCGATTGCCGGATCTTCGCGATCAATTCCTCCCTGGTTCGGGGTTGGCTTTTGTCCGTCCCCACCAGACGTTTGATCGATTCAATCATGAACATTCCTCCGCAACGTGTGCTCTCCCGTATACCGTAAAGTATAAACCACCGCACCGGCAAAAGAAATGTCGGGTTAGACAGAAAACCCCCTCGGATCGAAGGGGTCTTCACCCGATGAACGGATATGGGATTGTTCGACGAAGTCAGATTTCCATGATTTCTTTTTCCTTGGCGGCCACGACCTGATCCACTTCCTTGATCGACTTGTCGGTCAGTTTTTGGATCTCGTCTTGTCCGCGCCGAGCCTCATCTTCCGAAATTTCCCCGTTTTTCTCAACCTTCTTGATGTCATCGTTGGCATCGCGACGGACGTTCCGGATGGCCACTTTGGCATCCTCACCCATCTTGCGGGCGAGCTTGACCAATTCGTTCCGACGTTCCTGGGTCAACGGAGGAATGGTGATGCGAATGACATTGCCGTCATTGTTGGGAGTAAGACCCAGGTCGGATTTGAGAATGGCTTTTTCAATGGCTCCCAGAGCCGATTTGTCCCACGGCTGGATCATCAGCGTGCGCGGATCCGGAGTGGACAGGTTGGCCAATTGGTTGACAGGCATCTCCGTACCGTAATATTCAACCGTCACCTTGTCCAGAACTGCAGGATTGGCCCGTCCGGCGCGAAGGGTGAGAAGATCCTTTTTCAGCACCTGAATGGCCTTGTCCATTTTTTCCTGTGCCTGTTTTTTGATATCGTTGATCATCTCACATACTCCCCTTTACCAAAGTTCCGATGTGTTCACCCATGATGACACGGCGGATGTTGCCCGGCTCGCTGATGTTGAAAACGATCAGCGGGATGTTGTTGTCCATGCACAGGGAAGAAGCCGTGGAATCCATCACTTTGAGGCCTTTGTTCAAAATCTCGAGATAGGTGAGCGTTTCATATTTGCTTGCGGTGGGATCTTTGCCGGGATCGGCCGTATACACGCCGTCCACGTTGTTTTTGGCCATCAGGATGACTTCCGCTTCAATCTCAGCGGCCCTGAGCGCCGCCGTGGTGTCCGTGGAAAAGAACGGATTGCCGTTGCCCGCGGCGAAAATGACCACCCGCCCTTTTTCCAGATGCCGGATGGCCCGGCGCCGGATGTAGGGTTCCGCAATCTGGCGCATCTCGATGGACGTCTGCACGCGCGTCGGGACGTCCATGCGTTCCAGGGCATCCTGCAGCGCCAGGGAGTTCATGACGGTGGCCAGCATGCCCATGTAGTCGGCCGTGGCGCGGTCGATTCCCCGGGAGGATCCCTGAATTCCCCGCCAGATGTTTCCGCCGCCGACAACAACGGCCACCTGGACTCCCAGCTCCGTGATTTCCTTGATTTGGCTTGCGAGAGACCCGATGACATCGGAGCTGATGCCATACCCCCGGTCACCGGCGAGCGCCTCTCCGCTCAATTTGAGAACCACACGTCGATACTTGGGAGTGTTCATCGTGTTCCTCCGTTCCCTTGTTTCGGTCAGGCTGCGTCTTAAAAAAAGGGGAACACGCCCAGAGTGTTCCCCATATGGTTCCGTTCAGCCCTTCTTGACCTGGGCCATGACTTCTTCCGCGAAGTTGTCCTGACGCTTCTCGAGGCCTTCGCCCATTTCGAAGCGGACAAAACGACGGATGTTGATGTTTTCGCCCAAGACGGCGATGGTTTCTTTCACCAGTTTGTCGATGGTTTTGTCCGGGTCTTTCACGAAGGCTTGTTCAAGCAGGCAAACTTCCTGGAAGTACTTTTTCAGACGACCTTCCACCATTTTGTCGACAATGTTCTCCGGTTTGCCTTCCTGCAGAGCCTGTTGTCTCAGGATTTCGCGTTCTTTTTGAACTTCTTCTTCCGGAACGTCTTCGATCCGGACATATTTCGGTTTCATGGCCGCGATTTGCATGGCCACGTCTTTCACGAAGTTCTTGAATTGATCGGTTTTGGCCACGAAGTCGGTTTCGCAGTTGACTTCCACGAGCACGCCGATGCGTCCGCCGGCGTGGATGTAAGATTCCACCACACCTTCGGCTGCGATGCGGCCGGACTTTTTCGCCGCGCTGGCGATGCCTTTTTCACGCAGCCATTCAATGGCTTTTTCCATGTCTCCGTTGGTTTCGGACAACGCTTTTTTGCAATCCATCATGCCTGCGCCGGTTTTTTCGCGCAGCTCTTTCACCATTTGAGCGGTGATTGCCATGAGGCACTCCTCCCTTTGATCTGCTTGAGCCGGTCTCTGACGCGTATGAAAAAGGGTGGGCACGGAACCTTCCGGCCCATGCCACCCTTGTCACTCCTTGATCAGGAAGCGGATTCGTTTTGCTGTTCGCCCTGTTTGCCTTCGAGAATCGCGTCCGCGATCTTGCTGGTGAACAGACGAACGGCACGGATGGCATCATCGTTACCGGGGATCACGTAATCGATTTCGTCCGGATCGCAGTTGGTGTCGACGATGGCCACAATCGGGATGCCCAGCTTGCGGGCTTCCGCCACGGCAATCCGCTCTTTGCGGGGATCGATCACGAAGACGGCGTCCGGCAGTTTCTTCATGTGTTTGATGCCGCCGAGGAATTTTTCCAGTTTCGCTTTTTCCTTTTTGAGCAGGATCACTTCTTTTTTCGGCAGAACTTCAAACGTTCCGTCCTCTTCCATGCGCTCCAGCTCATGAAGGCGCTCAATGCGCTTTCTGATCGTCTGGAAGTTGGTCAGCGTGCCTCCGAGCCAACGATGATTCACATAGAACATGTCGGCACGGGTGGCTTCCTCGCGAACGGCTTCCTGAGCCTGTTTTTTCGTTCCCACAAACAGAACGTTGCCGCCGCCGGCTGCCAGTTCACGCACGAAGTTGTAGGCGGTTTCCATCATCTTGACCGTTTTTTGCAGGTCGATGATGTAGATGCCGTTCCGTTCGGTGAAGATGTACTTGCTCATTTTCGGGTTCCAGCGACGGGTTTGGTGACCGAAGTGGACCCCGGCTTCCAGAAGCTGTTTCATGGATACGACTGCCATGGGTCAAAATCCTCCCTCGTTTGGTTGATCCTCCGCCGAAGTCATCGAGTGCAGCAACCGGACGAAGTGCCGGCACCTGCTGCCCACTATCCCCGGCGTGTGTGCTTCACACCATTGTTGAATATACCACATTGCCAAGAGATGGTGCAAGCAAAAACCGGTCCGAATCCGGACAAAAACAGAAGCCGGCCGATTCCCCGCGGATCCGGCCGGCTGACGCGAAAACGACGGATTCTTCGAAGCTCCTCCTCACCATGACTCCGCCTCGTCCGGCAACGTTGAACGGTTGTCCGGAATTGCCGCAAACGGCGGACATCGGACAGGCGCAAGTTCCGACGCATCCTTTCCACGGACATGAGCACGGCAACAAACGGTGCGAATGGATCAGCCGTTCCGATGCTTGGCCAGTGCCGGCAAAAGGCGATCGTTCAGGATTTTGATGTAGGTGCCCTTCATGCCGAGAGAGCGGGATTCGATCACACCGGCACTCTCCAGCTTGCGCAACGCGTTGACGATCACGGAACGCGTGATGCCGGCCCTGTCGGCCACCCGGCTGGCGACCAGGAGTCCTTCCCTGCCGTCCAGCTCTTCAAATACATGCTCCACGGCCTCCAGTTCGCTGAAAGAAAGGGAACCGATCGCCATTTGCACCATGGTTCGTTCCCGCGTTTCCTGCTCGGCCTGCTCGGCTTTCATGCGCAGGATTTCCATTCCGACCACGGTCGCGCCGTACTCGGCGAGCACGAGATCATCGTCGGTAAACTTCTCCGCCGTCCGCGTGAGAAGCAACGTTCCCAGGCGCTCCCCTCCGCCGATGATCGGCACCACCGTCGTCCAGGAACGCACGGGCGCGCTCCCGAGCCGACGGTCGAAACAGTATTCGCTGTTTTGATCCAGATTGGCCGATGTTTCGGGGCGGCTTTTGAGCAGACGGTTGTATTCATCGGGAATGCGCCTGTCCGTGAGCAAACGGGTCAGCGCGTCTCCTTCATGCCGGATGCCGTGACCGAGGATTTTTCCTTTCCGGCTGATGACATAAATGTTGGCCCTGATCACGTCACTGAGCACTTCGGACATTTCCATGAAGCTGACCGCCTGTCCGCCCGTTCGCTGCAACAGCCTGTTGATCCTTCTGGCCTTTGCCAGGAGTTCCATTTGACTCCTTCTCCCCTCAGAGGCGGGGATGGCGCTCCCCGCTACAAAATGTACTGGCTCAGATCCCGGTCGGCCACGATGTCACGAAGGCGTTGCCGGACATATTCGGGAGTGATGACCACTTCTCCCATGCCGATTTCCGGGGCTTCAAACGAAAGCTCCTCCAAAAGCCGTTCCATGACGGTATGAAGACGCCTTGCACCGATGTTTTCGGTCCGTCCGTTCACTTCGGCGGCAATCAAGGCGATTTCGCGAACCGCGTCATCCGTGAACGTCACTTTGACTCCTTCGGTCTCAAGGAGCGCGGCGTACTGCTTGACGAGAGCCCCCCGCGGCTCCGTGAGGATCCGAACAAAATCGTCCGCCGTCAGGTCTTTCAGCTCCACCCGGATCGGAAACCGGCCTTGGAGCTCCGGAATCAGATCGGACGGTTTGGAGAGGTGAAACGCCCCGGCGGCGATGAACAGGATGTGATCGGTCTTGACCGGACCGTATTTGGTCATCACCGTTGAACCCTCGACAATCGGGAGGATGTCCCGCTGCACCCCTTCTCTGGAAACATCGGGACCATGCCGGTCCTTGCCGGCGATCTTGTCAATCTCGTCCAGAAAGATGATGCCGGACTGCTCCACCCGGGCAAGCGCCTCCTGGGTGACCTGGTCCATGTCGATCAGTTTTTGCCCTTCCTGCTGGATGAGCACCTCACGGGCTTCCTTGACGGTCAATTTGCGCTTCTTGGTCCGTTTCGGAAGCAGATGTCCCAACATCTCCTGCATGTTGAGCCCCATCTGCTCGGCACCGGGAAACATGCCGAGCATCGTGGACTGTTCTTCCACGTCGATTTCCACCCACTCGTTTTCCAGTTCCCCGCGGAGAAGTTTCATCCGCACGGACCGTCGGCGTTCATCCAATCTGGCGCGCTCCTGGGGATCCGCATGGGTCTGATTGGCGCCGCCTTGTTGAAACAACAGTTCCAACGGATTCTTGAACGAAGGAGTCTGACGCTTGTCCGGTACCAGCAACTCCACCAACCGGTCGTCCGCCATCTCCCGGGCCCGGTCCTTGACGCTTTCCAGCTTCTCCGCACGGACCATCCGGATTCCCGTTTCCACCAGATCGCGGACCATCGACTCCACATCCCGGCCGACATACCCCACTTCGGTAAACTTGGTGGCCTCCAATTTCACGAACGGGGCACCGACCAGTTTTGCCAATCGGCGGGCGATTTCCGTTTTCCCCACACCGGTGGGCCCGATCATCAGAATGTTCTTGGGAAGCACCTCATCTCTCAGTTCCGCGGGCAACAGCATCCGTCTGTACCGGTTCCTGAGCGCGATGGCCACGGCACGTTTTGCCTCTTTCTGGCCGACGATGAACTTGTCCAGCTCGGCCACGATCTGTCTGGGCGTCCATTTGTCCCTGAGGTTCATGGCGGTCATGTCAAACCTCCTCCACGATGATCCGGTCGTTGGTGAAAACGCAAATATCGGCAGCCACGGACAAAGCCGCTTCCGCCATCTCCCGCGCCGTCATGTGGGGAGCGTGACGCTTGAGCGCCCGCCCCGCCGCGAGGGCGTAGGCGCCGCCCGAACCGATGGCCAGCACGCCGTCATCCGGCTTGATCACCTCGCCGGTTCCGGACACGAGCAGGAGATGTTCCGCATCCATCACGATCATCATCGCCTCCAGGCGACGAAGCACCTTGTCCGAGCGCCATTCCTTGGCAAGCTCGACGGCCGCCCGTTCGAGACTTCCCGAGTACTCTTCCAACTTGCCTTCAAACTTTTCAAACAGCGTCAACGCGTCGGCGACGGATCCGGCAAAACCGGCCACCACCTTTCCGCGATACAGGCGACGGACTTTCCGGGCGGTATGTTTCATCACCATCTGGTTGCCGAACGTCACCTGACCGTCCCCCGCCATGGCCCCCCGTCCTTGGTGGTGAACGGCGAAGATCGTCGTCGCATGAAAAGTTTCCATTCTTTTTTCCCCCTAAACCCTCTTTGCAAACAATGGTGATCGATTTCCCCGGCAACGGAAGCGGATGCACGTGCCGTCTCCGATTGTTATACCCGCAACCATGCCCGCACGATTTGCGGACGGTGAACATTTCGTTTCGAAATCAAGCGAATGAAGCCGATTCACGGGCAAACGTTTCGATGTCTTTGAGGGCCCTCTCCGCATACATTTCCGCGCGCTTTGTCTTGCTCCGTTCACGGACCGGCAGCTCTTCAAACAGGCCGAAATTGGCGTTCATCGGCTGAAAATGCTTCGGATCCGCGGATGTGATGTAATGGGCCAGGCTACCGATCGCCGTCGTCTTCGGCGGAACCCGCGGATCGAGTCCGCGAACGATGCGTGAGGCGTTGATCCCGGCGATCAGGCCGGCGGCCGCCGATTCGACGTACCCTTCCACCCCCGTCATTTGTCCTGCAAAGAACAGATCATCCCTGTTTTTGAACTGATATGTGGGCCGCAGGAGTTTCGGGGAATTGATGAACGTATTTCGGTGCATGACCCCGTAGCGGACGATTTCCGCGTTCTCCAATCCGGGAATCAGGCGAATCACTTCTTTTTGGGCTCCCCATTTGAGGTGCGTCTGGAAGCCCACGATATTGTAAAGCGTGCCCGCGCTGTTGTCCTGCCGGAGTTGAACCACGGCGTACGGCTGCTTGCCGGTGCGCGGATCCGTCAGTCCCACCGGTTTCATCGGACCGAACAGAAGCGTCTTTTTCCCCCGTTTCGCCAACACTTCGACCGGCATGCATCCCTCGAAGTAAATTTCTTTTTCAAAATCCTTGAGCGGGGCGGTTTCCGCACTGATGAGCGCTTCATAAAACCGTTCGAATTCTTCTTCGTTCATGGGACAGTTGATGTACGCGGACTCTCCCTTGTCATACCGGGACGCGACAAACACTTTGTCCATGTCGATGCTGTCTTTTTCCACGATGGGTGCGGCCGCGTCGTAGAAATACAGGTACTCTTCCCCGGTCAAATCTTTCAGATCCGCCGAAAGGGAAGCGGAAGTCAGCGGACCGGACGCAATGACGGCGGGACCTTCGGGAATGGCGGTCACCTCTTCCGTCACCACCTCCACCAGCGGATGTTCCTTCAGCGTACGGGTGATTTCCTCGGAAAACCCTTCCCGGTCGACCGCGAGCGCTCCGCCGGCGGGAACGGCATGACGGTCGGCGGCTCGCATGATCAGCGAGTCCAATTTTCGCATTTCTTCCTTCAATATGCCGACGGCATTGGTCAACTGTGCGGAACGGAGGGAGTTGCTGCACACCAGTTCGGCAAAGTCCCCTCCGCGGTGAGCCGGCGTCATCTTCACCGGACGCATTTCATACAGCTTGACCGGAATTCCCCGTTTCGCAATCTGCCAGGCGGCCTCGCTGCCCGCGAGTCCCGCCCCGACCACTGTCACGTGCTGTGTCATTCCCGGATGTCCTCCTTCAGGGTTTCTCTTCCTCGTACGAACATTCGTTGCAACGGATCATCACCGTTTTTTTCGTTTTCTTCTCCACCATCATTCCTTTGCATTTCGGACAGGCTTTCTCCACCGGTTTGTCCCAGGAGACATACTCGCATTCCGGATAACGGTTGCAACCGTAAAAAATGCGGCTGCGCCTGCTCTTGCGCTCCACGATTTCCCCCCGGTTGCATGAGGGACAAGTGACACCGGTCGACTTGACGATGGCCCGGGTGTTCCGACATTCCGGAAAGCCGGAGCACGCCAGAAATTTTCCGTAGCGCCCGAATTTGTACACCATCGGGCTGCCGCATTTTTCACAGGTTTCGTCTGACACCTCGTCCGGCATTTCCACCGTCGCCATTTCCTTTTCCGCCACTTTCAACCTGTCGCTGAACGGCTTGTAAAACCGTTCCAGGATTTCCACCCAGTCCACCTTGCCGTCCTCAATCAGATCGAGCTTTTCCTCCATGTTGGCCGTGAACTCCACGTCCAGGACGTCCGGAAAAAACTGCCCGATCAATTCGACGACGATCTCTCCGAGTTCGGTGGGAACGAATCGCCGATCCTCCAGCTTCACGTATCCCCGTTTTTGAATGGTCTCCAGGGTCGGGGCATACGTGCTCGGGCGTCCGATCCCCTTTTCCTCCATCTCTTTCACCAGGCTCGCCTCGCTGTACCGGGGCGGCGGTTGGGTGAAATGTTGTTTGGGATCGATCTTCCGGACATCGGTGCGCATGCCGGGCGACAGGGGCGGCAGGAAACGCTCCTCTTCTTTCTTCCCGTCGTCCCGGTCCTCCACGTACACCTTCATGAACCCCGGAAATTTGATTTTGGATCCGCTTGCCCGGAACACGGCATCGCCGGCTGTGATGTCGGCCGTCACCGCATCGAACACGGCCGCGGCCATCTGCGAGGCGACAAACCGTTCCCACACCAGTTTGTACAATTTGTACTGGTCACGGGACAAATGGGGCTTCACGGATTCCGGGGTTCTCCGCACCGAAGTGGGGCGGATCGCCTCGTGCGCGTCCTGCGCTCCGGCTTTCTGCTTGTGTCGCCTTTCATTTCCGGCCAGATACTCCTTGCCGAACGTTTCTTCGATGAAAGCGGCCGCTTCCTGTTTGGCCACATCGGACACCCGGGTGGAATCCGTTCTCATGTAAGTGATGAGACCCACGGTTCCTTCTTTTCCGAGGTCCACCCCTTCGTACAGTTGCTGGGCGACAGCCATGGTTTTTTGGGCCCGGAACCGAAGCTTGCGGGCCGCCTCTTGCTGGAGCGTGCTGGTGATGAACGGCGGAGCGGGATTTCTCCGCCTTTCGCTCTCCTTGACCGATTGAACGACAAATTCCCGACCCTCCACATGTTTCAGAAGGGCATCCACGTCTTCCTTTGATTTCAGTTCGGTGCGTTCCTTGCCGTAACCGTGAAACTTCGCCTCAAACGCTTCTTTCGCCAGCAGCGTGGCCGTCACGGTCCAATACTCTTCCGGAACAAACCGGCGGATCTCGTTCTCCCGATCGATGATCAGCTTCACCGCCACCGACTGCACCCGGCCGGCGCTCAACCCTTTTCGCACCTTTTTCCAAAGAATCGGACTGATCCCGTACCCCACCAGACGGTCGAGGATCCGGCGGGCTTGTTGGGCATTCACCAGATCCATGTTGATGGGCCGCGGGTGTTTGAATGCTTCCTTGACTGCCTGCTTGGTGATTTCATTGAAAACCACGCGGCATTTTTCATGCTCCGGAAGCTTGAGGACATGAGCCAGGTGCCAGGCGATCGCTTCCCCTTCCCGGTCGGGGTCCGCCGCCAGATAGATGCGCTTCACTTTTTTTCCGGCTTCTCTCAATTCCTTGAGAACGTCTCCTTTGCCCCGAACGGTGATGTATTTCGGCGTGTATCGGTTTTCCACGTCGACGCCGAGCTGACTCTTCGGCAAATCGCGGACATGTCCCATCGATGCTTTGACAATGTATTTGCTGCCAAGATATTTCTTGATGGTTTTGGCTTTTGCCGGTGATTCCACAATCACCAGAGAATCGGCCATGAAAAGGGCCCTCCTCTCAAAAAACAACCGCTTCAAGATGTTCCGGCAGGACATTCCGTGACGGGCAGCCGGTCGAAGCAATTCCGGCGGTGAGCACACCCGTTTCCGTCATGCCGTTGTTCCCGACACTCGTAACAGTAACAATACCAGACAACGGACCGCACAGGCAACCGACCGGATTCCGCTTCATCGATGCCGGCGGATGTATCTCCCGCAGGGAAGACGGCGGATGATCCCTTTCATTTCAAGGCTCAACACCCGGCGATGAAATTCACCCGGCGAAATGCTCCCGCCGATTCCGGCCATCCAGTCCGCCAGATGAATGGGGTTTTCCCCGATCCGATCCAACAGCATGCGGTCGTTTCCGTCCAACGAATCCCCGTCTGCGACGCCAACGGTCCCAACCGTTTCCCCCGGACGAATCCAGGGCAGTTCTTCAAAAATGTCACCGGCGTCAATCACGCATTTGGCCCCCTGCTGGATGAGACGAAGCGTTCCCCGGTTCTGCGCGGAAGTGGCCGGACCGGGTACCGCAAACACTTCCCTTCCCTGCTCCGCGCTGAAATCCGCGGTGATCAGCGAGCCGGATCTCTCCGCGGCTTCCACGACCAGCGTCCCGTAAGACAATCCGCTGATCAACCGGTTCCTGCGGGGAAACAATCCTTTCAGCGGCCGGGTTCCGGGCGGGCTTTCCGAAATGACCGCTCCTTCCCCGACCAACTTCTCGTACAATCTCCGATGAGAGGGCGGGTAGACGACATCCACTCCCGAGCCCAACACGGCCACCGTCATTCCCCCGGCATCCAGCGCCGCCCTGTGAGCCTCACCGTCGATCCCGGCTGCCATGCCGCTCACGATGACCATACCGGCCGAGGCCAGTTCGCGAACCAACAAGCCCGTCATCCGGAGGCCGTACGGCGTGGGCTTCCTCGTTCCCACCACCGCCAGCGAGGGGCGCGTCAACAGCCCCTTGTCCCCTTTGACGTACAATACCCACGGAGGTTGCGCGATTTCCCGCAACCGTTTTGGATACAAATCTCCGTCATACACCGTCACCGTGTCAATTCCCAGTTTGTCCAGAAGCTCCTCCGTTTGATCCTCCCGATCCCGGGACCACGTGCTCCGGATGCTTTCCACGGTTTTGGCGGGGACTCCCGTCTTCAACAGATCGTCCAGCAAACCGGAAGTCACGGGCTCTCCGGGTGTCCAACCGACGGTGATCAACCGGTCGATCGTGTGCCAACCGACACCCTCGATCGCGTGCATGGCGATCAATGCCTTCCGTCCTTCCACACCGACGCCCCTTCCGTCACCCGAAACTCATCAATATTCAATCTATTCCGAACCTTGTTCGCAAAAAAAGGGAACCCCCGAAGAAAGAGGTTCCCCATCCGTTTTTCCCGGAAGATCATTTTACGGTGATGCACTCTTCGAGCAAACCTCTTTGCTCCAACACACTGACCAGCGTCTCGCCGATCGAAGAGGGCGTCGGAGCCACTTTCACACCACAGCGCTCGAGGGTGGCGATTTTCTCCGCCGCGGTGCCTTTGCCTCCGGAAATGATGGCCCCGGCATGACCCATCCGTTTTCCCGGAGGTGCGGTTTGACCGCCGATGAAGCCGACAACCGGTTTGGTCATGTTTGCCTTGATCCATTCGGCAGCCTCTTCTTCCGCGGTTCCCCCGATCTCACCGATCAAAATGACGGCCTTGGTTTCCGGATCGGCTTCAAACGCTTTCAAACAATCGATGAAGTTGGTACCGTTGACCGGGTCTCCACCGATTCCCACGGCGGTGGACTGGCCGATTCCGCGGGTGGTCAGCTGATGCACCGCTTCGTAGGTGAGCGTTCCGCTGCGGGAAACGATTCCCACATGACCTTTCGTGTGAATGTATCCGGGCATGATCCCGATTTTGCATTCTCCGGGTGTGATGACACCGGGGCAGTTCGGACCGACCAGCCGGGTTTTCTTTCCTTCCATGTACCGTTTGACTTTCACCATGTCCAGCACGGGGATGCCTTCGGTGATGCAGACGACGAGATCCAGACCGGCGTCGGTTGCTTCCATGATGGCGTCAGCGGCAAACGCCGGCGGGACGTAGATGACGGACGCGTTTGCACCCGTAGCCTTGACGGCTTGTTCCACGGTGTCGAACACCGGAACGCCTTCCACTTCGGTGCCGCCTTTCCCCGGGGTCACGCCGCCCACGATTTGAGTGCCGTACTCGATCATCTGCTTCGTGTGGAACAGACCGGTGGCTCCGGTAATTCCCTGCACGATCACTTTCGTCTCTTTGTTCACGAAGATGCTCACGGCAAAAAACCACCTTTCTCGGGCTTACATGAAAAGTTCGTCCGTTACTTCACCAGTTCGACGATCTTTTGGGCACCGTCCGCCATCGAATCCGCGGGAACGATGTTCAGACCGGATTCCGCCAGAATCTTCTTGCCGAGCTCCACGTTGGTGCCTTCCAGACGCACCACGAGAGGCCGATCAAGGCCGATCTGCTTCGCCGCTTCCACCACACCGGTGGCGATGACGTCGCACTTCATGATGCCGCCGAAAATGTTGACGAAAATGCCTTTCACGTTCGGATCGGAAAGGATGATCTTGAACGCTTCGCGGACTTTTTCCGTCGTGGCGCCGCCACCCACGTCCAGGAAGTTGGCAGGCTCCCCGCCGTAATGTTTGATAATGTCCATCGTGGCCATGGCCAGACCGGCTCCGTTCACCATGCAGCCGATGTTTCCGTCCAGGGCGATGTAATTGAGATCAAATTTGGAAGCTTCCACTTCTTTCGGATCTTCTTCATCCAGATCGCGCAGCTCGAGAATGTCCTTGTGACGGAACAGCGCGTTGGAGTCGAAATTCAATTTGGCATCCAGCGCCATCACCCGACCGTCCTTCGTGGTGATGAGCGGGTTGATTTCCGCCAGGGCGCAGTCTTTGTCCACAAACGCTTTGTACAGCCCCAGCATGAATTTGACCGCGAGATTCACTTTGTCCTGCGGGATGTTGATGTTGTATGCGAGACGGCGTGCTTGGAACGGCTGCATTCCGACGGCCGGATCAATCACTTCCTTGAAGATCTTCTCCGGCGTTTTGGCGGCAACTTCTTCGATCTCCGTACCGCCTTCTTCGGAAGCCATCATGACCACGCGACCGGTCGAGCGGTCGATCACCACGCCGACATAGTATTCCTTTTCGATCGGCAGTCCCTCTTCGATCAGCAGGCGTTTCACTTCCTTGCCTTCGGGACCGGTTTGATGGGTCACCAGCGTGGACCCGAGCAGCGCTTCCGCATGGGCGCGAACTTCGTCCAGGCTGCGGGCCAGTTTCACACCTCCGGCTTTTCCGCGACCGCCGGCATGAATCTGGGCCTTGACCACCCACAGATCGCCACCCAGCTTTTCCGCCGCTTCCACGGCTTCATCCGGCGTGAACGCCACATGGCCATTCGGAACGACAACGCCGTACTGTTTCAAAATCTGCTTCCCTTGGTACTCATGTACGTTCATCCATGATCCCCCAATCTCGTCGATCCATAAAAAAACGCCAAACTCCGTCCGGCAACGTTGAAGACCGGCGGCTCCTTCCGTTTCTGGAGAAAGGCGAAAAGAAATTCATACAAGTTTGGCTCATTTGAAGTATAACCCGCCAAAAGGGAGTTTGCCAACCTTCACGGGCGATTCTTTGACGGCCGGGAATCCCCGCGGGCGCGTTCCGAAAAAAACAAAAGCGGGGAGAGCCCGAAAAAACGCAGGCTCTCCCCTCCCGGATCACATCGTCAGGGAAATGATGGTGGCAACGATGAAAACGCCCAGCAGGATCACGGCAGACACGGTGGTTCCGATCAACATGTCAAACAGATCCTGGGCGCCGTGTTCGCGAATTTCTTTATTTTCCATGGCTCGTTTCACTCCTTCCAAACTTGCGGCCAACGAGAAAACACATGATTCCGCCTGACAACACCCTTAGTATACCACGCTCCCTCTTCGAGGAAAACGGGATCACCCGACCCCAAATCCGACAATTCAAGGAAAGCCGGGAATGGACTCCCTTCCGAACGCGGATACTGAAACCGTCAGCATTTCATGAGGAAAGGGGTCACAGGATGTCATCCGCCAAAACATTTCGCATCGCAACCATACTCCTCGCGTCTCTCCTGCTCACGGGTGCCGTCTCCCCGCTTTCGTCCGCACAATCCGTGTCGTCGAACCCTGCCCCCGCCACGTCCCGGCAAAAGGAACAACCGGGTTCCGTCCGGGAGATCCACCTGTTCACCGTGGAATACAAAACGCGCATCAACGGAGTTGAAAAAGAAGTCTACCGCTTTGATCCCGGAACCGTCGTCGTCCGGCAGGGAGAACGCATCCGCTTGGTCATTCACGGATTTCACGGCAAGGAGCACCATGTATCCATCCCGGAACTGGATGTCCGCGGGACTGTCCGGAAAGGACAATCGGTTGCCTTGGAATGGACCGCGAGCCGCCCCGGAGCGTATCGGCTGATCTGTCACAATCATTCCACCGAACAGACGGAAGGTCCGATGATCGCCGATCTTTTGGTGATCCGTCCGTAATCCCTCACCGTTCCTTCGTGGACCTCTTCTCACCCCCATGTGATATGATCAAGAAGGTGACAGAAGATTCCCGAATGACGGAGGGGTTTCGGTGCACATCCGCTTTGACACGCCTCACCAGTATGTGCTGATCCACCGGAATGTCAAACACTTGCTGGTGATGTGGAAAAAAGAACACAAACGTGATCTGTACATCGTCGAGGATGAAGGAGAGAACATGTTGATCTCCTATCCGGGACAAACCTACACCGAAACGGTGCTGGACGAAATCGAACCTTTGTTGTTCCAACAATTGGAAGGGGAAGAAGGCACCTTTCCCGTCATCCTGGGAGCGACGTTTACGCATGAAGAGCGGTTGATGGCCATGTATTACCGGCCCGAACGTCCCCAGGAAGACATTTATTTCTTCGCCGTGGAAGACGGACGAATCCGGGAAATTCCCGAATCGGAATACGAAGCCGTGATTTGCACGTTCATCAGTGAATTCCCGGAATTTTTTCCGGAACGGGAGGAACCGGCCACCTGAAGCGCCGTGCGACCGTGGTGAGCATGAAAACCCCGGTGGTTGGTCCGTACGGGAATGAATGGGAGAGATCGCCGGACCGGTGTCACGCTCACCGGTCCGGCGTGACGCTGTTCGGTCGAATCCGGCTCAGGTCCTGCAGACAAAATCGGCCAGAATGTCATAAAACCGTTCGGCCTGTCCGCTGTTTCCGAATTCCAGTACATGGGTTTTTCCGGGCGTCTGAACGGCCACTCTCCTTCTCCCGGAGAAAAAGGATGCTTTCTCCAGAAACACGGCACCGATCCGGGAATAGGGAACCGTGATCACCGATCTGCCGGCCCTGAACAGGGAACGGTCCACGAACAGCAATCGGCGGGTCGTCAGTGCAACCAGATCTTTTCTGGATCCGTACACATGAAGCAGATCCTCATCCTCCCACAGGTACTCGGCCGCTTCGTCCAGATGCTTGGCAAGGTTCTCCGCCATCCTTTTCCTCCCTCCTTCCGTCCGAACCTGTTCATTTCCATCATTGCCGATTGTCGGGAACCGGCATACCTTTTCATCCCGTGTGAAAGGGAGTCTGCCGACTGCTTTGTCGGTCAGACTCCCTCTTTCCGCCTTCCGTGGTGTCCGGTCCCGTCTCCTAAAGACCGTAGGCTTCATCCAGTGCCTGCAATTTATCGCGGATCTGATCCCTGTACGTCTGAATGTAGGCGAGCGGCTCCTTGGGATTGGGCCAACGGATCACTTTGCCGGTACCCGGCGGCATGATCTTGCTCACCGCTCCGCAGCCCAATCCGATGATGGTGTGACGTTCCTCCATGATGATGATGTTGTACAAACTTTCATGGCCCGGCAGGGCATAGCCTACGTTTTCCTGATTGCCCAGAATGTTTTTTTGCCGGTACAGATAATACGGAACGTACCCTTTTTCCGCCGCCCACTCCCGGGCCATGCGGACCATTTCACCGGTCTCGTCTCTGCCCGCCACCCGGTATTTCTCCCGATTGTTCGTCATGACGGATCCACGTTTGAAAGAAAGGGTGTGCACCGTGATCGATTCGGGGCGAAGTTCGTCCACCATCGCCAGCGACTCACGAAATACCTCGATTCCTTCTCCCGGCAGACCGATGATCAGGTCCATGTTGATGTTGTTCAGGCCCAGTTCCCGGGCAAGCCGGTATTTGTCGAGGGTCTCGCGCACCGTGTGATGCCGGCCGATCAATTTGAGCGTATCTTCCCGGAAGCTTTGCGGATTGATGCTGATGCGGTCGACCTTGCGCCGTTTCATGAGCGAAATTTTTTCTTCGTCCAGCGTATCCGGCCGGCCCGCTTCCACCGTCAGTTCGCGAACGGATTCAAATCCCGGGATGTGCCGCTCCAGCGCGTCGAAGAGATCATCCATTTGTCGGGCGGAAATGGAAGTGGGCGTGCCGCCTCCGAAATATACGGTCGTCACCGGCAAGTTTGCCCGACGGATCCATGCGCCCACCGCTTCCACTTCCTCGTGCAATCCCTTCAAAAATTCGGTCACCGAACCGGTTCTTCCCTGAATGGAATAGGCCGGGAACGTACAATAGGCGCATTTGGTCGGACAAAACGGAATGCCGACATACAGGCTCACTTCTTTGTCCAAGTCGTACAAATCCGGCAACACCGTCCGTTGTCTGCGGACGATCTCCCTCAATACGGCGATCTTGTCCGGGTGCAAGCGATACTGCTCCCGGAGTTCTTTCTCCGCCTCTTCTTCCGTCATCCCGCCAAGCAGCATGGAGTGAAGCAGTTTGGTGGGACGGACACCGGTGAGAATTCCCCACGGCTGCCGGGTTCCGGTCCATTGCTCAAGCAGCTCCAAAAAAACGAAACTGATCGCCTGCTTCACCTTTTTCCTGTATCCCTTGTCATCCAGTCCCGCGGGAACCCGGCGGGAATGCTTCATTTCATACCTTTTGCCGTCCGCGGGAATGAACAGTTCCGCCCATACCTCCACCGGCCGCCCTTCGGTCACCTCGAACGTGACCCGGCCGTCGGCGTCATCGCCTCCGTCCATGATTTTCACTTCTTCGAAAAACAGTCCGGCAATCAATTCGAGATCGCGGCCATATGCGGATTGTATTCCACGCACTTCAAATTTCACCATGATATCCGCACCATCCCCGAATGTGACGGCGCGTTCCCCCTTTTGCTCATGCATGTCTCAAAAAAGTCTACTGGAAGCCTCCCCGAAAATCAATGAAAGATCCTCCCCGACACGCCAGGGTTGATTTTCCTTTTTTCGTCAAAAATATCCAATAGACCAAAAATATTTGTAAATTTTTTAACAACCACCCAAGTAGCGAAAAAAATCATTTATAATAAGATTGCAACCGCACCAATCCATCAGAGAGGAGATCCCGATGAAAAAGGCTGCAGGCTTCCTCGCCGGAGCCGTGCTGCTGTCTGCGGCTGTGGCCATTCCGGTTTCCGCCGGAAAAAGCGATCCGACCCAGATTTTCTTCACCGGCGGATCGCTGGAAAATCCGGTCATCTATCAAATGGATGCCGAAACAACCGCAGCCAAAAAAGTGACAAACGGCAGCTCCGTCGACGTGTCGCCGGACGGGAAAAAGCTGGCATTCATCAAAAATGACAGCGTGTACGTCTCGGACATCAACGGGAAAAACCAGGTGCGTTTGACGAATGTCAAATTCCCGACCTATGACGCATCTCCCCGTTGGTCGCCCGACGGAACGCGCATCGCTTTTTCCCGCAGTGACGGTCAGATCTATGTGATTGACGTCAAGAGCAAACAACTGGCCCAACTCACTACCACCGAAGAGAACGTCGTCAATTCCGAACCTGACTGGTCTCCGGAAGGCGACAAAATCGTCTTCCACTCCAATCGCACCGGACGCAGCCACATTTTCATCATGAATGCGGACGGAAGCGATGTGAAGCAGCTGACCGGGGATGACAAAAACGAGACTGCCGAATACGGAGCCAGGTTCTCTCCGGACGGTTCGAAAATCGTTTACGGTTCCACCCGTGAAGGAAATATCGACATCTACGTCATGAACGCGGACGGAAGCAGACAAACCAATCTGACCGCCGACACGGACAAACCGGTGTCGAGCCCCGTCTGGTCCTCCGACGGACAGTCCATTCTCTATTCGGTCAACGGGGATCCGGAAAGCGGGGAACAGCATTTTTACCTGATGGACAAGGACGGTTCCGGCAAAACGACCATCAACATGAAGGTACCGTTTGCCATCCCGTCCGATTGGCAAAAGATCATTCAACCCGAGCAAAAAACATCTTCCCTGCGTTCCACCATTGAAGAACTGACCGACTTCCTTTTTGACAACTGAATTCGGCAAAAGCCCCCGACACCCGTTCGGGGGCTTTTGCCGAATGATGCCGGAGGTGTGAAATTTGAAACGAATTCCCCTGCTCATATCCGCTCTTGTGCTGGTTTCTCCCACCGCCTGCACATCGTTGCATTCCGTGGCGGAAGCACCGGCACCCCGCCAAGAACAGGCCATGCCCTCTCCGGATTCCGTTGCCCTGGAGCAAGAAACGGAAAGTCCGGAGACTCCCCCATCCACCGAGGACAAACCCTCCGAACCGGAAAAACGGGAGGAGCCGAAGCCTGCTCCCGCCAAAAAAGAATCACCTCCGGAGTCTTCCAAATCTCAAGAAGCAACCAAAGAATCTCCCGGAAAAAACAAAGTGGAGACCACCCGCAAAACCACTCCTTCCCAGGAAAAGAAGCCGGCCTCCTCAACCAACGATGACCAGCTTCATCCGTACGAAGCCGAGGTCATCCGACTGGTGAACGAAGAACGGAAAAAACGGGGCCTTTCTCCCTTGAAAACAAATCCGGAAGTCTCCCGTCTCGCCCGGATGAAATCGGACGACATGCGAAAAAACGGGTATTTCTCCCATCAATCTCCCACCTTGGGATCCCCGTTTGACATGCTGAAACGTGCAGGCATCCGGTACCGTCTCGCCGGAGAAAACATCGCCGCCGGACAGCGTACCCCGAAGGATGTGATCAACAGTTGGATGAACAGCGAGGGACATCGGGCCAATATTTTGAATCCGAATTACACCGAAATCGGTGTGGGTTATGTGACCGGAGGCAATTACGGAACCTATTGGACGCAACTGTTCATCACTCAATAACATCCGAATTCGACAGATGCACTTGGAATCACCACGCATCAAAAGGTGATTCTTTTTTATTTGGATAAAGACAGGAATATTTTGGATAAATGGTTTTATTTTGTAAAATAATGTGTTATAATGAAAACAGACAGACTATTCCAAAAACGGAGTGTGATCCACATGGCCGGATCGCTCATGAGAGTATTGGGAATTGTTTTTGTTATTCTGGGCGCAGTCGGTTTCTTTGTTTCCTCGAACGACATCTTCAGCATGACCACGAGCCACAACGTGATCCACCTCGTCATCGGCCTCATCTTCCTGGGCGTCAGCGGAAACGAATCGTACAGCCGGAAGACGTCTCTCGCGTTCGGGGTCCTGTTCCTGTTGGCCGGCGTATGGGGGCTGTTCTCCGACAACTTCCTGGGACTTTATTCCCCGACCGTTTACGACAACCTCGTTCACCTCGCGGCAGGAGTGCTGGCCTCCTATGTGGGTTACCGGGATTCTTCCGGAAAAGACGAAAGCACTTCCGCCTGACGAAAATGAAAGCGCTGTCATGAATCGACGGCCGATCGAAACCGGATGAACGTCGCACCTCCGATCCAACATGAAAGCCGGGACCGCGCTCATCCGGCGGAGACGGTCACCGGCGAATCCGGCACTGACCCGGGCAAGAAATTGCCCGGGTTTTTCCGTTTCAAGAAGCAGGGACACGGGAGGCTCTCAGCGTCTGGTGAATCCGCCTTCCGAGTGAATGACTTGTCCCGTGATCCATCCCGCTTCCGGGCTCGCCAGGAACCGGACCAGTTTCGCGGCATCTTCGGGAAGACCGATTCGTCCCAGAGCGAACTTTTCCCGGAGCCAATCGGCAAGTTCCGGGGAAATCCATCCGGTGTCGGTGGGACCCGGATTGACGGCATTGATCGTGATCCCTTTTTCACCCGCTTCCACAAAAGCATGTCGGGTGAACAGTTCCATGGTTCCCTTGGTGGCGGCATACACGATCTCGCCGGGCATGGGTCCGAGCGAAGAGCCGGAAACGATGTTGATGATCCGCCCGTGCTCTCCGTCGAACCGTCTGAAAAACTCCGAACAAAGAAGCATCGGAGCCCGGACGTTCACCGCCAGGTTCACGTCGATCAATTCGGGTGTCAACGCATCCAGACGGTCGGGAACCGAGTGACAGGCGTTGTTGACCAGGATCGACGGCCCCCCCATCGTTCTCCGGACCTCATCCATCAATGCGGCGGGCGCTCCCGGATCCGCCAGATTCCACTCTCCGCATTCGACGCGCACACCCGTCTTTCGCAATTCATCCCGGAGCAGAAGGGGTTCGCGTTCATCCGACGTGTGGATGTCCCGGTCGTACGGGCTCCACCAGGTAAAATAGATGTCGACGCCGTCTTGCGCCAATTCCCTGCAGATGGCCGCTCCCAATCCTTTCCGTCTTCCCGCTCCCGTGACCAAGGCAATTCTGCGGTTCAATTTGTCCGCCTCCTTCCCTGAAGTTCGGTTGTCTATGATCCTTCACGCCCGTTTCTTCTCCGCTCAGGAACCGATGTCACGAAACCTTCCCGGACAAAGCGTCCCCGGAATTCTCCAGTCATACAGGAAAGAGATCATTCGAAGAACCACGGCGAGAATGAAAACGATCACCATGCCGGTCCCCGAGTCGGCCCAGCCCAGACCGATGACCAGCCCGATCAGCCCGGACCAGAGCGCGTAGATTTCCTTCCGGAATACGAGCGGTTTGCGCCCCGCCAACACGTCCCGCACGATCCCTCCGCCGATTCCCGTCATCACCGCGGCAAACACCACCGCCACCAGAGGCAGGTTCTTGTTCACGGCATGAAGGGCCCCCTGGATGGAGAATGCGGCCAATCCGATCGCGTCAAAAAAATTGAGCCATTTTTTTCCCGTTCCCATCCAGACCCGGGGGAAGATGCAGACCACCGTGACGGCGATCAGCGCGGTGTATATCAGCCATTTCTGATTCCAAAGCATGGAGGGCGGCAAGCCGATCAGCACGTTTCGGATGATTCCGCCTCCAAAGGCGGTCACCAAACCGAGGACGTACACGCCGAACAAATCATACCGTTCCTTGATGGCCACCAATGCCCCGCTGACCGCAAAAGCGGCGATTCCGAAGAAATTCAACAATTCCCAAGATAGTTCCATGCCGGCTCCCCTCAATTTCATGAAATCTGCCACAGTCGATATACTTTACCATATTTCCACTCTTTGAGGAACCATGTTTGTTTCGGAAACGGCGACATGAGTGCCTGCGAGCGGCTCACACAAGACCGGATCCGTCCGCAAGCGACGCGCTTCCGCCGGAATGCCCCCGCACTGAATGGGCAAAATATCCGTATCCATGAATTTGTGAGGGTCAAGGTGGTTCCGATGATCCGTCGTTTCATCATCATGCTTTGGACCGTCTGGGACACGGTATACAGTACGTGCAGCCGGCTCAAACATGTAAAAAAAAGAGAAAACATCTTCCGGGTGGTCGTGAAACGATACCGCGGAGAAGAAATCCGCACAGAAGACGGCGTTTCCCTCAAACCGGGAGATTGGTACGCGCAACTGCACCTGCACAATTCCAGACTGGCCGCGTTGTTGCTGGATGTCCCGAAGAATGAATTCGCCTGGGCACTCACATTGACGAAATTCGTCCGAAAATCGCTCCCCGGATTGGCCCGCTTTTTGGATCAGCACCCCCTGTCACGGGAAATCAAAGTGATTTTGGGAACCACTTTCTTGACCAAAGGATCCGGAAAGCTCGGGTTCGAGGTGGCTCCCATGCCCCGCTGTTGGCAGAGACGGCTGAAGGTCATGAGCATCCGACTGATCTTCCTGTTGTGTCATCCCAACGGGTGGCGGGAGATTCGCAGTCGCTCGGACAAGCTGATTCCGCAGCGGGTATATATGTCCCGTGAAAGACTGAATCAGGTGCACGGAGCGTGAGAACGTTGATGAACGGAGTGCTCATCCTCACGGAGAACATGGCGGGATGGGGACACTACAGTGCCGCGCGGGCACTGAAAAAGGCCCTGCACATGCAAAACCCCGAAGTCGAAGTGGTGATCGAACGGTTGCTCCCGCGCATCAGCACAAGCCTGGAACGGGCGGTGAGCAAGTGCTATCTGGAAACGATCAGACACGTTCCACGCTTGTGGGGAGCCGCTTACGACAAAGAGCGCTGGTTCGGCCAACTCCTGCGGGGACCGCTCGGAATGTTGACCGCTTCCGCCCTTCGCCCGCTCATCCGGAAATGGCGTCCTCGCGTCATCATTTGCACCCACTCCCTGCCGTTGGCAGCCTGCGCGCAGCTCAAACGGGAAGGAGCCGATTTCACGCTGGGAGCCGCCGTCACCGATTTCGGCATCCACCATTTTTGGCTGTGCCCGGAAGTCGATTTTTATTTCCTGGCCCATGAGAGCCTGACCGAATTGCCGCCTTTGAAAAAATGCGGCTCCAAAACGTTCGCCACGGGAATCCCCGTGGATCCGGCCTTTTCCCTGTTGGACGATCAAAAGGAGAAGTGGCGCCGAACATGCGGTTTGGAACCCGACCGGTTCACCCTGCTGCTGCTGGGCGGCGGAAGCGGGATCGGTCCCTATCTTGAATGCCTCCGACATCTGCTGCCCGCAAGTGTCGAACGTCGCTGGCAACTCGTGGTGATCACCGGGAACAATTCGTCCCTCCACGAAGAGGTCAGGCGCATGTGCTCGGGCGTCCCCCATGTCACCCCTCTGAAGTTCGTCCACAACATGAACGAGTGGATGGCCGCGGCCGATGTGGTGATCGGCAAGCCGGGGGGAATGACCACGTCCGAGACATTGGCGGCAGGGGTTCCGATGCTGATCATCAACCCGATTCCGGGTCAGGAAGAAAAAAACAGCCGGTTTCTCACTGAAAAACAGGTGGCGATCCGGGAAGACCGCCCCGCGAAAATCCCGGAGGTTCTGGGAGCCCTGGATGATGAACCCCACAGATTGAAGGAACTTTCGAGGCAGGCGCGCCGCATCGGCAAACCGCGGTCCGCCACGGATGCCGCCCGGGAAATCCTGAGACATGTCTTCTGAAAAACAAAAACGGCTCCCGGTTTCGGAAGCCTCATCAGCAGATTTCATTGGGGAGGACAGGCGGTCGAAAAGCAAAGATTGCGGGTACCCGGCCGCCGGCACTCTCCGGACCGGTTTCCCCTTTGCCAGTCGACCTGTTCCTACAGTTGAAATTATAATAATATGTAGATTTGTATGTCAATAGACAATTTATCCATTTTTATTTCATCTCCGCCTGATTTTTGCTGTTCCCGAAATTTTTTAGCTTTGTATTTTCCGAAGAGAAGGAATTTTATTTATAATTGTCAAATTCATTCTGTGCAGTACCCCATCCATGATCAAAAAGGAGGATGCCCTGCGACATGACTGTCAAGCTTTCCGTCTTCAAGGCGCCGAACACGGAAGGAAGTCTGCTCCGGTTCAAACCGAAGTATGACAACTTCATCGGCGGTGAATGGGTCCCCCCCGTAAACGGGGAGTATTTTGAAAACCCCTCACCCGTCGACGGAAAAGTGTTCACCCGGGTGCCCCGTTCCCGCAAGGAAGACATTGAACTGGCACTGGACGCGGCTCACCGGGCGAAAGAAAAATGGGCAAACACCTCTGCCACCCGGCGCAGCAACATTTTGCTGAAGATCGCCGACCGACTGGAAGAAAATCTTGAGCTGTTCGCTCTTGCCGAAACCTGGGACAACGGAAAACCGATCCGGGAAACCCTGAATGCCGACCTCCCGCTGGCCATTGATCATTTCCGGTATTTTGCCGGCGTCATCCGCGGTGAGGAGGGAGGCGTGTCCGAAATCGATGCCCGTACCCTTTCCCTCCACATCAAGGAACCGATCGGAGTTGTCGGACAAATCATCCCCTGGAACTTTCCGCTCTTGATGGCCGCATGGAAATTGGCACCCGCACTCGCCGCCGGCAACTGCGTCGTCCTCAAACCCGCCGAACAAACTCCCGTCACCGTACTCCTGTTTGCCGAACTGATCGCCGATCTGCTTCCCCCGGGTGTGCTCAACATCGTCAACGGCTTCGGACCGGAAGCCGGAAAGCCGCTTGCCACCTCTCCGCGGGTGGGAAAAGTGGCGTTCACCGGTGAAACGACCACCGGTCGCCTCATCATGCAGTACGCCTCCGAAAACATCGTTCCCGTCACGCTGGAGCTGGGCGGAAAATCCCCGAACATCTTTACGGAAAGCGTGTTGGCGCAAGACGATGAATTCCTGGAAAAAGCGCTGGAAGGCTTCACGATGTTCGCCCTGAACCAAGGGGAAGTTTGCACCTGTCCGTCGCGCGCGCTCATCCAAGAGTCCATCTACGATGAATTCATGGCCCGCGCACTGGAACGGGTGAAGAAAATCAAGCTGGGAGATCCTCTCGATCCGGAAACCATGATGGGGGCTCAGGCTTCGTCCGACCAGTTCGAAAAAATCCTCAGCTACATCGATTTGGGCCATCAGGAAGGAGCGAAATGCCTCACCGGAGGCAAACCGTTCCAAAACGAAAAGTATCCGGACGGCTTCTACATCGAACCCACCGTGTTCGCCGGTCACAACCGGATGCGCATCTTCCAGGAAGAGATTTTCGGCCCCGTGGTGTCGGTCACGACGTTCCGCGATGAATCCGATCTCCTGGAGATCGCCAACGACACGCTGTACGGACTGGGAGCCGGCGTGTGGACGCGCGACGTGCACCAGGCTTACCAGATCGCGCGACGGATCGAGGCGGGACGCGTCTGGGTCAACTGCTATCACTTGTATCCGGCGCATGCCGCGTTCGGAGGATACAAGCAATCGGGAATCGGCCGGGAAACGCACAAAATGATGCTGGATCATTATCGCCAAACCAAAAACCTGCTGATTTCCTACGACAAAAGGCCCACGGGACTTTTCTGACGGGTGCAGGCGGATGGAAACCGTGAAACGCGTACTGGTGACGGACCGGGCCCGCGAGGTGATCGAACGCCTCCGGGCCGAGCACGGAGAGCTGATGTTTCATCAGAGCGGAGGATGTTGTGACGGCTCCTCCCCCATGTGCTACCCAGCCGGGGAATTCCGGATCGGCGGCAGCGACGTGAAGATCGGGGAGATCGCCGGCTGTCCGTTTTACATGTCCCGCTCCCAGTTCGAATACTGGAAACACACGCAGCTGACCGTCGACGTGATCCCCGGTCGGGGAGCCTCCTTTTCTCTGGAGATTCCGCTGGGCGTGCGTTTCATCATCCGCTCCCGCCTGTTCACTCCGGAAGAACGGGAACGACTGGAACCCGTTCTGGGCGGAGAATCATAAATCTCCGAATCCGAAGGGTCGGCAAGATCCCGGCAACCTCACGGGACGGATGCGAGGCAGGCAACGGGAATGAAATCCGGCGCGAAAACGGGTTTGCGGCACGACCGCAAGCCCTTTCTTTTTGAATAGAAAGAAAATATTGAGATAAAATCATATTCCATATATAATAATAAGGAAAACGGTTGTTCTATATGTTTCACGGGTTTTCCCGCTCTTTTTTCGCTCATTTGTGCAACCGTTTTCACAACGAATTTGCGTCAAGGAGGACTTTCATCATGAGCTTGCTGCGTCGCCTGTCGTTCCTCCTCGTTCCCGCCGTTGCCGCTTCCCTGTTGATCCCTTCCCTTCCGGAACACAAAGCGGAAGCCCAGCACACGGGAACCAACGGCACCATGTTCCAGTATTTCGAATGGAATCTTCCCAATGACGGCAATCATTGGAACCGGCTGTACAATGATGCCGCCAATCTCAAAAGCAAGGGAATCACGGCCGTGTGGATCCCTCCGGCATACAAGGGCGGCCATTCCGGAGATGTGGGATACGGGGCCTATGATCTCTATGATCTCGGAGAATTCAATCAAAAAGGGACCGTTCGCACCAAATACGGCACCAAATCGCAACTGATCTCCGCCATTGACCGGCTTCACGCCAACGGGATCCATGTCTACGCGGACGTGGTGATGAATCACAAACTGGGGGCCGACGCCACCGAAACCGTGACCGCCGTCGAGGTGGACCCCGGCAACCGGAATCGCGAAGTGTCCGGCGATTACACGATCAGCGCCTGGACCCAATTCAACTTCCCCGGGCGCGGCAACACCTACTCGTCGTTCAAATGGCGCTGGTACCATTTTGACGGAACCGACTGGGACGAATCCCGGAAACTGAACCGGATCTACAAGTTCCGGGGCGACGGCAAGAATTGGGACTGGGAAGTGGACACGGAAAACGGCAACTATGATTATCTGCTGGGCGCCGACGTGGACATGGAACACCCCGAAGTACAGACCGAACTGAAAAATTGGGGCGTCTGGTTCACCCAAACCGCCAAACTGGACGGCTTCCGGCTGGATGCAGTGAAGCACATCAAATTTGATTTCATGCGCGACTGGCTTTCCCACGTCCGGGCATCCACCGGAAAGGAATTGTTCACCGTGGGGGAATACTGGGCCAACAACCTGGGGGCCCTGCAAAACTATCTGAACAAGACGAACCACAGCATGTCGTTGTTTGACGTTCCCCTCCACTACAATTTGCAAAGTGCGTCCAACTCCGGCGGCTATTATGACATGCGCAACATTTTCAACGGCACGCTGGTCGCCGCCAATCCCGTGAAAGCGGTCACATTTGTCGACAACCATGACACCCAGCCCGGACAGGGACTCGCTTCCACGGTGCAAAGTTGGTTCAAGCCGATCGCCTATGCACTCATTCTCACCCGCGAAGCCGGTTATCCCTGTGTCTTTTACGGTGATTACTACGGAACCACGGACGGTGGAATCCCATCGCTCAAAGACAAAATCGATCCGATCCTGATCGCCCGCAAAAACCATGCGTACGGACCGCAACACGACTATTTTGACCACCCGGACATCGTCGGATGGACACGTGAAGGAGACAGCGCTCACCCTGGCTCCGGTTTGGCTGCCATCGTCACGGACGGGCCGGGAGGATCCAAATGGATGTATGTGGGCAAGCAACATGCCGGCGAAACCTGGAGAGACATCACGGGCAACCGTCCGGACGCCGTCACCATCAACGCGGACGGTTGGGGAGAGTTCCACGTGAACGGAGGATCGGTATCCATCTACGTCAAACAATAAGAAAAGCCGGATTCGGGGCAATCCCCGAACCGGCTTTTTCATGTCATGCCTTTCAGCACCGCGGCGGCCGCGATGGCTCCTCCCACCACAAACAACAGATGAAGGCGCAGCCAAGCCAGGAGGACCGCCGTCGCTCCTCCGATCAGTCCGATCCACGGACGGGTCTCATCCACGGTGAGGATCCCCGGAAAAATCAGGGCTCCGAGAGCGGCGTACGGAATGGCTTCCAGCCAACGTTTCACGGCCGGTGACAGGTTGATCCGGCCCACCAGGAGGGCCGGCACCACGCGCGGAACGGCGGTCACCACCGCCATCCCCAGGATGACCCACATGATCTCGCTCATTCTCTTCCATCCCCCCGTTTGAACAACCAAATTCCCGCCATCGCTCCGACCACGATGGAGAGCACCTTGGCCCATCCGGACGGAACCACACCGGCAAACAACGTGCTCAACAACATTCCCGCCACCGCCACCACTCCCCCGCGGGGATTCTCACGGGCGGCCGGTACAAGAAGCCCGATGAACATGGCATACAGGGCGATCACCATGCCGGAGCTGACCGATTCGGGGATCACCTCCGCCAGCGCACCGCCCGCCCATGTCCCGAGCACCCAGGAAGCATGGGCCGTCACGAACAGACCGGCCAAATAACCTTCCGTTCCGTCCCCTTTCCGGGCATCCCGACCTCCCAGCGACGCGATCGCGAACGTCTCGTCCGTGATCCCCAATGAAACGGGTATTCTCCACCGGGCTCCGATCCCTTCAAACCGGTTCATCAACGCCAGGCTCATCACGAAATGGCGAAAATTGAGCACCAGGGTGGCGATCACGATCTCCAGCGCCGCCACATGGCCGGTAAGCATCTGGACCGCCATGAACTGGCTGGCTCCCGCGTACACAAAGAAAGACATCGCCACGGCCTGCGGAATCGCCAGCCCTCCCTGGACCGCGATCATTCCGAAAGCCATGGCGATCGGCACATATCCCACCACGATCGGAACCGCCGCTTTCACTCCTTTGCCAAACCCATGCTTGTCCCATGCGGCAGCATGCAACACGCATCCCTCTCTTTCTTCCGGAACATATTAGCAAAAGTATAAACCATTTGCCATCAATTCGGAAAACCATTTTTTTCAAAACAATCCGATCCGAAGAAACATGATTTTCCCTGTTTCAGCGAAGCAGAGCCGGGCCATCGACCCCGGAGTCTCCTGACGGCTCCGGGCGGCCTGCCACGCTCATTGACAAGCCGGCCTTGTTTTTCTGAAAATGGACTCATCAACAAATCATCCGAATTCAAGCATTGCGGAAAAATTTTGCTCTGAAAGGGGAATTCGCCGATGAGCACGCCCTCGACGTTTCGCGCCTGGGTCATCGACCGGAGCGAAGGAAAAAACGACGTGGAACTGAAAACGCTCACACCCGACGATCTTCCGCATGAAGGAGACGTCCTGGTCCGCGTCTTGTATTCGAGCCTCAACTACAAGGACGGGCTGGCCGTCACCGGCAAAGGAAAAATTTTGCGTCGCTACCCGATCGCTCCCGGCATCGATCTGGCCGGCGTGGTGGAGGAATCCTCCTCTCCCCGGTACAAACCCGGAGACAAGGTCATCCTGACCGGCTGGGAAACCGGAGAAACATACTGGGGCGGATACAGCCAGTATGTCCGCGTCCGTTCGGAGACGTTGGTTCCGCTGCCCGACGGAATGTCCCCCAAACATGCCATGAGCATCGGAACAGCCGGACTGACGGCCATGTTGTCGGTGATGGCCCTTGAAAAACACGGATTTGACAAAGAGCGGGAAGTGGTGGTGACCGGAGCCGGCGGCGGTGTGGGCAGCTTGTCTGTCATTCTGCTGAGCCGGACCGGATGCAAGGTGGTGGCCTCCACCGGTCGCCAAGAGTTGCACGACTGGTTGAAAGAATGCGGTGCCCAAGAAGTGATCGGCCGGGAAGAACTGTCCAGGGACGGCAATCCCTTGGAATCCGGCCGATGGGGAGGTGCCGTGGACACGGTCGGGGGCAAAACCCTTGCCGGCATCCTGCGCGGCGTGGCCTTGCACGGAACCGTCGCCGCCTGCGGACTGGCCGGCGGAGCCACCTTCACCACCACCGTGTTCCCGTTCATTTTGCGCGGAGTCAAGCTGATCGGCATCGATTCCAACTATTGTCCGAACGACGTCCGGACGGAGGCATGGAACCGGCTTGGGGAACTGCTCGACGAACAGACGCTGGACAAACTGACCCAAGTCCGTCCCCTTTCCGAAGTGCCCGAACTCTCCGAAGAGATTCTGGCGGGACGCATTCGCGGCCGCGTGGTCATCGACGTTCAATCCTGACCCGGGCCCGATGAAGCGAAGGCCGATTCATCTCCACATGTCGGGCTCTCCGGGGACCGGCAGGTGCGGGTGACCCGGATACGGCGGTCGGGGTTCAACCGGATGAGGATTTCCCGGAACGTGCATCCAGGGTCCCATCCAGCCCCGCCACGGATCGACGGGAGCCCCGCATCCGTGCCAGTGCCCCGGAATCCAAGCCCAACGCCAATACGGAAAACAAAAGTATCCGTACACGTGTCATTCCTCCCTTTGCCAATCGTCGATGCCAGTTTATGACAGAAGGAACGTGAGGTTCCCGCCCAAAACGACACAATACGGGTCACAAAACCGACCTTTTGTCACTCATCATGCCGAGCGAAGCGAAACAGACCGGGATTTTTGCGAAGGCCCCGTTGGCGGGCCTTTTTTTGATCTGCTGGACATGCGCGGTTTCGATTCGAGCTTCGCAAATGCACGACATCACATTGAATCGTCGTCTCGCGAAAATTTCCGAAAATACTTGACAAGCTCAAGAAGTAAGATGGAATTGCGGAATCCGTGATCAAGAAAGAGAGGCAAGAGAATGAGCAAAGCAGGCACCGTTCTCGCGGTTGCGGTGATTTCGGCCCTTTACGCCGGGGTGAATGTTTATGTGGGGAGAAAACTGTTGGTATGGTTGAGGCTGTTGTTCCCGGACCTGAACGGAACGGCATTCACGATCATCTATGCTTGTTTCGCCTTGTCGTTTGTGACGGCAATCTTGCCGCTGCCCTCTTCCGTCAAAGGGATCATGAGCTGGACAGGCTCTTATTGGTTGGGGTTGTTTGTCTATCTGCTCCTGTTTTTTCTCGCGACGGATCTGATCCTTTTTCTCGGGAAGCTGTTGAAGATCATTCCCGTTCCCACTCCTTTGCATGTTCAATTCATTGCCGGTTTGATCGTGCTGCTGGCGACTGCGGGATTTGTCAGTTACGGACTTTATAACGCCAATCAGATCAAACACGTTTCATACGATATCCGCCTCAACAAATCCGCCGACATGAAAATCGTGCTGATCAGCGATCTGCACCTGGGAGCCGTCAACTCCGAAAAACGCCTTTCGGACATGGTGAAAAAAATCAACGCCCTCCAACCGGATCTGGTGGCCATGGCCGGGGATATTTTCAATGATGACTATCACGCCATCAAAGATCCCGAAAGAGCGTCGGAGCTGCTCCGGAGCATCCAAACCAAATACGGCGTGTATGCCTGTCTCGGAAATCACGACAGCGGAAAAACGTTTGACCAAATGGTCGGGTTTCTTGAGCGAAGCAACATCAAGCTGCTCAATGATGACTCCGTCACCATCGATGACAAACTGGTCTTGTTCGGACGCGTCGATCCTTCACCGATCGGCGGTTTCGGCGGATTGAGCCGAAAAGAAATCAAAAACAAGATCGCCGCCGTCAACCCGGAGTTGCCCATCGTGGTGATGGATCATACCCCGGCAAACCTTGAACAATACGGAAACGACGTCGACCTGATCCTTTCCGGCCATACGCACAGGGGACAAATCTTCCCGTTCAACTTCGTGACAAATGCCATATTTGAAGTGGATTACGGTTATTATCGAAGGGGCGACGCCGGCCCTCACGTGATCGTGACGTCGGGCGTCGGCACCTGGGGAATGCCGATGCGCGTCGGATCCAACAGTGAGATCGTCAGCATTCATTTGCACTGATCAGATGCAAATCATCAACACGGCAGCGGTTCCGCCGTGAAGACGGAAAAACAAGAAAAACCGGCCTCCATTTCAATAAGAGGCCGGTTTTCTCATGCATCAATACGATTTGGCAAACCAGACGGAGTGCTTCGCTTCCTTTCCGCACGTCACGCAGCGGCTCATGACTTCCGGCGGATCGAACGGAATGTTGCGGCTGGTCGCACCGCACGCCTGCTTGACTTCGGCTTCGCATCCCGCGTCCCCGCACCAGCCGGCGAGCACGAAGCCCCGTTTCTCCGAGATGACCCGGGACAGCTCGTCCAGCGTCTCGGCCCGATGGGAGTTTTCTTCCATGAACGCCTTGGCTTTGCGGAACATGTTTTTCTGGATTTCCTCCAGCAAGCCGGAAAGATGCCCGGCCAGTCCTTCCATCGCCGCCTCCGACTTCTCCATCGTATCCCGACGGGCAAGCACCACCTGTCCCTTGTCCAAATCGCGGGGCCCCAGTTCGATCCTGACCGGAATTCCCTTGAGCTCGTATTCGTTGAATTTCCAACCCGGGCTGTATTGCTCCCTGGCATCCAGTTTCACGCGGATGCCGGCCGCGCGGAGTTCGCCTTCCAACTTCCGGCAAGCTTCCACCACCCGCTCCCGCTCTTGTTTCGGACCGACGGGAATGATCACGGCCTGAACCGGGGCGATCCGCGGCGGAATCACCAATCCGTGGTCGTCGCCGTGCACCATGATCAGCGCTCCGATCATCCGGGTGCTCAATCCCCACGAGGTGGTATGTACGTATTCCAGATTATTGTTGTGGTCGGCAAACTTGATGTCAAAGCTCTTGGCAAAGTTTTGCCCCATGAAATGGGACGTTCCCGCTTGCAGGGCTTTTCCGTCCTTCATCATGGCTTCGATGGAAAACGTTTGCACCGCTCCGGCAAATTTTTCGGACGGCGTCTTTTCGCCGCGGATCACCGGAATAGCGAGCACGTCTTCGGCGAACGTGGCATAGATCTCCAGCATCCGGGCCACTTCTTCCCGCGCTTCTTCCTCCGTGGCGTGGGCCGTGTGTCCTTCCTGCCACAGGAACTCGCTGGTGCGCAGGAACGGAAGCGTCCGCTTTTCCCAACGAACCACGCTGCACCACTGGTTGATCAAAAGCGGCAAATCCCGGTGCGACTGGATCCAGCGGGAGAACATGTGCCCGATGATCGTTTCGGAGGTCGGTCTGACGGCCAACCGTTCTTCCAGCTTTTCACCGCCTGCTTCCGTCACCCAGGGCAATTCGGGGTTGAAGCCTTCCACGTGCTCTTTTTCCTTCTCAAAGAAGCTTTCCGGAATGAACAGCGGAAAATATGCGTTTTCATGCCCCGTTTCCTTGAACCGCGCATCCAGTTCCTTTTGCATGGCTTCCCACAGGGCATAACCGGCCGGTTTGAACACGATGCACCCGCGCACAGGTGCGTAATCCATCAGATCGGCCTTTCGAATCACGTCAATATACCAACCTGAAAAATCCTCGCTCTGGGGGATCAATCTTTTCTCTGCCATTCTGACACACCTTTCGCCAAGCATTATTCAAAAATTATACAATGACTCTCCCCAAGTTTGCCAGCCCCGTGAAACAAGAAGCGTGTGCCTTCCTCCCGAAGACACACGCCGAAACGGATTTCAAATCCGTCATACACCGGTCCCGATTTGCCCTGGACTCAACGGGCATGACGCTGAACCTCTCATGAATCAACGTTTTCGAATGATGATTTCCGTAACTCCCTTTTTCACCGCTTCCTCCACGGCCGCAGCCACCTTGTGTTCATAAGCGGTGTCCACCACCACTTTTCCGTCCACGATGACCCGGTACATCGGTTTCGGCGGCGAAGGCGGCTTCTCAGGAACATACTTGACGCCGAAATAGGCACAGATGCCTTTGGCCGTCGCCACGGCAAACGCTTTTTGGACTTTCGGATCGAGCATCTGCGCGGCTTCACTCAGCCCCGGATCATCCATGAATCCGAACTCGATCAAGACCGCCGGCATTTTGGTTTCTCTCAAGACCTGAAAATTGGCCGACTTCACCCCGCGGTCTTTTCGCGGCACACCGGATGCCAACAATTCCTTGTGAATGAGCTTCGCCGCCCGCTCCCCCTCACGGCTTCCCGGATAATGATAGGTCTCGATCCCCTGGCCTCCGCCGGCATTGTAATGACAGGATACATACAAATGCGCGCCGGCGTCGTTGGCCCTTTTCGTACGTGTCGACAGCGGGGTGTCCTCGTCCGTCGGGGCCACGAGGAGCGTCCGGAAACCGCACCTTTTGAGTTCGACGTCCAACAGCTTCACCAATTGGCGGTTGAACTCGTTCTCTTTGATCACCCGTCCTCCCAACTGCGGAATCGGCTTCGTCCGCTTTCCGGCGGTTTGCATGCCGTGTCCGTCGTCGAGCGCAACCAGATACGTCATCCGTCATCTCCTCCTTTCCGTCCAATTATGATATTCCACAACACTCATAAACGAATGTGCGAACATTATATAAAATTAGTTTATTTTTGAATAAAAAATCAAAACCCGGGAACGCTCAGCGGCATGGCCGAAACGTTCCACCTGGTTTGTTTTGTTTGTTGAAAATTTGCCGACTGTTGGTTATCATTGCAATTGTAAAAAACAGTCCCTCGGTTTGTTGTTCCCCACAGGCACCCCGTGTTCCATCATCCGGCGCGGGGTGCCTGCATGTTTGGAAAGGAGAGATTCTCATGTCCTTCGCCCGCACACCGAAGCCTCCTTACTATGCCGTGATTTTCACGTCGCTTCGAACCGGAAAAGAGGCGGAAGAATACGCCCGTACTGCGGAACACATGGTACAGCTCGCGAAGCAACAGCCCGGCTTTCTGGGAGTCGAAAGCGTGCGCGATCCAAACGGATTCGGTATCACCGTCTCGTACTGGGAATCGGAAGAAGCCATTCGCCGCTGGAGAGAACACGCCGAACACACACTGGCCCGGGAAAAAGGCCGTTCCGATTGGTATGAACGCTTTTTCACCCGGGTGTGCCGGGTGGAGCGGGCGTACGAATTCACTGCCGGGAACGAATGACCCGTTCAACCCCAACAAGCCGCACGCGTACGCGGCAAACGGACGCGATGTCCGGACATCCCCCTCTTCCGTTTTGGCCACCATCATCCCTGAGGGGCTCCCGCGAAAAAAGCCTCCTTCCCCAATCGGAAGGAGGCCTGAATCTTTTTGATGAAGCTTGCCGACGGTTTTACTCTCGATGATTGTCGGCTTACTCCCCGCTGTATTGTTTGATTTCAGCAATCACGTCGCCGGAGGCTCTTCCGGAAACATGGTCCTCAAAGTCAAATCCTTCGCTGTATATGTGATAGATCTTTCCTTGTTCATCAACCGCCTCGACCTTCTCATTCTCCTTCGGCAATTTGAGATGCGCCCGATCGTCTTTGTCGATCACGATTTGATAAGGATGCATGGCGATGGAATACCCTTTGCTGAACGGGTCTTTTTTCAAAAACAAAATGACTTTTCGCGAAAGGTCAGGCTCAAAATACGGACCTTTCCTGATCGTCAACTTGATGGGATTGCCGTTTTCGTCTTTCAGCCCATCGATCTGCTCGGAATAAGGCAGATTGACTTCGATGTGTTCAGGGACATTTCCTTTGAGGACTTGTTCGATCTTGAAATCATACACTTTCACTTCACTGTACAAATCGGGATGTTCCTGACCGGGATCGTTCACGTTTCCGGCTCCGTTGTATGAATAAAGGTGCTTCCCATACGACCCCACCACAATCACTTCCGCGTTGGAAGTCAATGCGTTCAGATCTTTGCCGACAACGTATTCAGCCGACAAGTGCAAGGGAGTCGCTTCCTTTTCCCCGGCACATCCGGCCAGAAACACAACACCGAGCACCCATGTCATGACCATCAGCGAGATCCTCTTCATTTTTTCGCTCCCTTCCCCCATTGCGGAACCTTCCTCACTCAACCCTGTTGACGTGAAAAGTGCACTTTTGGATGCAACGTTCGTCCCACCGTCACCCATCCGTAAAGACCATTCGGAACAAAAAAACAGATGCTTCGGAAGCATCTGCATAAACGGATTCATCTTCACGACTTCCCGGTACAAAATCCCGCATCCTCATTTCGGGAATCATGAAACCGAAAGCCGCCACCGGTGTTTCCGGTCTTTACTGACCGGTTTGCGTCTTTTCACGTTCCGAATGATGCTTCGGCTGACGTCATTCCCAAAACTTCCTGTCCAGCGCCCGATACTGAATCGCCTCGGCCACATGCTCTTCGCGGATCTTCTCCTCTTCATCCAGATCCGCGATGGTACGCGCCACTTTGAGAATCCGGTCATGGGCGCGGGCGCTCAGGCCGAGAGAATCAAAGGCGGTTTTCAGCAATTTGCGGGAATCGTCATCCAAAGCGCAGTGACGGCGGCAAAAAAGTAAACCTCATTGCTTAATTAGGTTCTTGACAGACTAAATACTATAGTGTAGTCTTAAGTTAACCAATTACTTGCAAAATGCAAATAATCAGACAAGCGGACTTTGAGGTGTTAAGGTCTTGGAGAATATTCGTGAGTTATTTCAAATATTGACTCGTCGTTTTGGTTTCCTAAATAAAAATTGTTGCAGTGTAAGAGACTATGAAATTTCATTAGTACAAAGTCATATTCTTTACGAAATTGATCGTCAACTAAATCCATCCATGCAACAAATTGCAGACACATTAGGCATTGATATTACAACCTTTAGTAGGCAAGTTCAATCTTTAGTAAAAATGAATTTAGTAAAAAAAACTCCGCACGAACAAGATCGAAGAGTAACTATTCTTTCTCTTACGAAAGAAGGAAAGTACGTAGCTAATATAATTGATCAAAAAATGAATCAGTATTTGAATGAAGTGTTTGGGTATATGAGTGATTTTGAAAAAATGATAGTTTTGCACTCCATTAAGCTTCTAAATTCATGTATGAAAAAGTCAAAGGCATGTTGTCATCCAATGCGCTAATATGCTCTTTATAATTGCAATTTACAAGTAAAAGAGGGACTTACATGTTATTAGAGGTATTTCAAAATTTTTTATCGCTTGCCATTGAACTTACCGTTCTGTTCCTTGCCATCTCATTTCTCATTAGTTTCCTTCAAGGACTGATTCCATACGAAAATATAAAGAAGTACTTATCTGGCGAAAACACAACAATCGGTGTTATAGCCGCTCTTGTATTTGCCTTCATCACCCCTTTTTGCTCTTGCTCAACTGTCCCTATAGTCGTAAATTTGTTAAACAATAAGGTCCGTTTTGGGATCGTCATGGTATTTTTATTTTCCTCTCCTGTTTTGGACCCAACGATTATTACGCTTATGAGTGCTTTACTAGGAATAAAAGTAGCAGTTTCTTATACCATCATCACATCCATTTTATCTGTGATCATCGGGCTTACTCTTGAGAAATTGGGGTATGAGAGTGCAGTCAAAAAGGTAATTGTGACAGGTTACAAAGAAATGCAAACAAAATTTAGTTTTAAAAACGCACTAAAAGAAACACTTAATTTAATGAAATCAGTTTATCCGTACTTACTGATTGGTGCTGGTATCGGTTCTTTCATCCAAGGATATGTCCCAACCGAATGGATTTCCTCCTTCTTTGGAGGAGAACAGTGGTGGCTTGTACCTATAGCAGCACTGATAGGTATCCCACTATATATACGACTTTCAACGATGATTCCCATATCACAGATTCTAATTACCAAAGGAATGGCAATCGCGCCAGTAATGGCACTAATGATTAGTTCCGCCGGAGCAAGCTTACCAGAAATCACACTGCTTTATTCTATTTTCCAAAGAAGACTTATTATTGCGTTTGTTGTATCCGTCATAGTCATGGCAACTCTTTCTGGATTCCTGTTCTACATTATTTAAGGAGGTGATATTAATTATGTCACTAATAAAAAAATTGTTAGGAAAAAAGGAAAGCACCTGCTGCGAAGTAAAAATCGAGGAAGTGCAGCAACAAAACAATCAATGTTGCAATGTAAAAATCGAGGAAGTGCAGCAACAAAACAATCAATGCTGCAGTTCTGAATAATACCTACATTGGGCCTTTCCTTGCTTTCACAGCGAGGAAAGGTTTTTAACTTTCAATAAGGCTGGTGAGATGAATGAGTTCACTATGGTTAATCCGAGAAGCAACTGTACAAGATCTTTTACGTATTTTAGATATTTACAACCAAGGGATTGCGGATCGGATTGCCACATTGGAGGAGCATCCTAAAACCTGGGAAGAGATGTACAAATGGTTCCACCAACGATCTCCTCGATACACTGTTCTGGTGGCAGAGCTCAAAGGTGAAGTCCAAGGATGGGCTTCACTCAATCCGTACTCTCATCGGTGTGCTTATGCAAGTGTAGCGGAAATTTCCGTGTATGTCGATCGTTCTTGGCGAGGAAAAGGAGTCGGTTCCCGGCTTTTACGGGCATTGGAGGAAGAGGCGAAGGAAAACGGCTTTCACAAGATGATTCTGTTTACTTTTCCCTTTAATATTCTTGGACAAGGTTTGTATCGAAAATTAGGCTTTCGGGAAGTAGGGGTTTTTCGGAACCAAGGAAAACTGGATGACCGATTCGTCGATGTGATGGCGATGGAAAAGTGTTTGTTAGAGTAGATAGATTAAACCGCACCAGTTAAAGGTGCGGTTTCCCTATTTAGATTTTCTGACCTAATTGATGTTTCGCTCAAACTGTACACCTGAAAGTTTGAAGGGGCATTCAACAGATCCGTTCAGTCACCCAACTCGTTTGAACGCGGAATTGATCGCTGGTTGGAGAGGTACACACCACAATGAGAGGTTGTATGATCGGTTTTAGTACTTCTTTGTTTCTTCGGCAAACCGAAGAATCCGTTCTTCGATCTGATCCCTGACCCGTCGGAATATTTCCCACACTTTTTCTTCCGTTCCCTGGGCTTTTGCTGGATCCTCAAATTGCCAATGATCACGGTGAACGTGAGGAGGTGTCATCGGACATTTATCTTTTGCATCCTCACAGAGTGTGATAACGTAGTCCGCTTTATTTAGCAATTCGGGGTCGATGGTATCAGATGTCTGATTGGAGATATCAATACCTTTTTCAGCCATTACTTTGACTGCTCTTGGATTTAGTCCATGTGCTTCAATTCCTGCACTGTACACTTCGAATCGATCACCTAAGTATTTCTTTCCAAATCCTTCAGCCATCTGACTGCGGCAAGAGTTACCAGTACATAAAAAATATATGATCCTTTTTGTCATGGGTGAGAACCTCCTGATTGATTTAGAACTGGTGGAATCAGCTTTTCGATGACTGCCCTATGACAAAAAATTCTGTAAAATCCTTCGCATATCAAATAGAGTGCGAAGGAAAAAACTTATTTACAACAATTTAGTTTATCAAGATTCTTAAAATGTAATATGCAATCGCACCCAAAAGCCCGGCACCTGGCAATGTTACCAACCACGAAAGAACCATATCGCGTACCACGATCCAATTAATTGCCTGTCTGCCTTTCCGGACACCTGCTCCAATAATTGCAGAAGTGGAAACATGAGTAGTGGAAACGGGGAGGCCCATTTGACTGGAAGATAAAACCAATGCAGTCGTAGTCAGGACAGCTGACACACTACTGTAATTATCTAATTGAGTTACTTTGTTCGATAGAAGTCTAGTGACCGACAAACCTTTAACCAAGCTGCCAATTCCCATTGCTACAGTCACTAGCAAAAACATTGGGAGTAGTGAGTCTGTTTGTCGAACATCACTTGGAAGCATTGCCACCAAAACTGTAATAGCAACGATCTTTGGTGTATCATTTACAGCCCGGACGAAACAAATGGCTCCACTGGAAATCCAAGTTAAACCTCTACTCGCATTCTCGGGAATTTTCAATAATGAAATTGCGTACATCAGCAGCCAAGCGATACTCAATCCGAGTGCCGGACTGAGAATAAGAGGTAATACCACCTTATGAATCAAACTACTCCAAACCACACTTGAAAAGCCGTATGTAACCGTGCCAACGACGACCACTGCCCCCACGATAGCGTGAGTCGTAGAAACAGGCAAGGAAAATCGCGTTGCAAAAGCAACCCACAGCGCTGCACCGGCTGCCATAGCCAAAGCCATCACGATAGTAATTTTATAATTAGCTCCTATGATCCCACCGGTGAACAGCTTCAATAATTTGATTCCCAAATAAATCGATAGGAAACCGCCAACTGCTGTAACCAACGAACCATAAACGAGTGCAACAATCTCTTTGGCCGCCCCTGATGAAACCAGGGGAGCAACCCCTTTTGAAACATCGTTTCCACCGTTCTCAACTGCCAGCCAAGCCACAATGATGAATCCGATAACAGTCTCCAATGTTTGATACGGCAGTAATCCTGTTGCAATGAAAACGAATGTAGTTAGAGTTGCAATGACGATTCCTGTCAGCGGACTCTTTGTAATGCTGCTCAAATACTTTTCTTCTAATGCAATTCTTCTTTTTTCTATCGTGGGACTGTTCATTTTTATTTTACCCCCAATACTTCTATATTTTAAATAGGAGCCGGTTAATATGCCCTCTATTCAACCGGCTCCAATTATTAACAGCATCGTCTAAACCAAATTTTCCAGAATCACATCAATCTGAATCTGATCCACATTCGATCCGAAGCTAATTAACTCTCCATTCAACATAATGGCTGGTGTGACAATGGAAAGTATGCTGTCATCCGGATCCTCGCCAATATGCTTAAAACCTCGCTCCTTGAGAATCTCTCCAAGTTTTTTTCGTGCCATCCACCGATCCATTGGTAGCGAATAGTTATAAAGATGGATAGTTGCATCGGGCAATTGTTGTTTCAAGCGTTCTTTAAGAGAAATCAGCTCTTTTTCATCGGATCCTTTGTCATTGGATTCGCAACATGACTCCCCAGGTTCAACATCTGTTTCACAACATTCCTCTGAAGATCGGCTGATATTTGGAAGGATTTCAATCAACAACTGTTTTTCCATCTTGTTGAAACCTCCGATCATTCATGCTTGCCTGATAAACGATATACCGGTTTGGGAGGCAACGGGCTGAAACATTCATGATATGTTTCCTGCCAGTTCGTTTCCGCTTTTCCATTGGCAGCCATCAATGCATCCTTCACTGCAAGATCAAGTAATACAGGAGAAGATTCCATTCGAATGTTGATCACAACCCGATAATCACTGGACAGCTCAGGCTCTTTCACTGTGTAGACAGGTTCGTCTCCAGTATGAACCATACTGGCTTTTACATATCCACTGTCGTTTCCGATATAAATCTTCAAATGAGCGATGGCTATCTTTTCCCTCATAAAATGCTCATTTAATTGACCTAGAAAAATCTCTGCCCATGTCCTCGGATCAAAAACTTGTCCGTTCTTGCGCTTCAGATCACCAAAAACATTCAACCATGCAAGTTGGGCTTCGCCTTTCGCATATTCTTCGTAATCGATATCCAGGATTTTATCTCCCGCCATCGTTGTGGTAAGCCACAAATCAAGAAGTTCATCAAAATGATCTCCAAGATGGGCGGAAATGGTATGAACCATGGCAAGAGGGTATCTTGACTTCAGATATTGACTCAAATTGTTGATCTCTTCCTGGGTGTATCGGTCAACTTTGTTCAACAAAATGATATCTGCTTCTGAAAGCTGTTTCTCAAAGATATAACTGACTGAGGACGAAAACTTGATTCCGCCCTGATCTTCAATCTCATTCCGCAAACGAGCTGGATCAACAACAATACTGAGCGGAGAGACTTCAAATTCATGCGAGTAAAACTTCTTTAACGGTTGGATAACAGTTGCGGCCAAATCTGTACAACTTCCTACTGCTTCGGCAATAATGATCTCCGGCTGTACCTCTTCCTTGAGAGTATGGAACTCCGTATACAAATCCTCAAATTTACAGCAAAAACATCCTCCTGTTACTTCTTTTGCATTCAGTCCATCAATTTTAGCCAGTTCCGTATCAATCAATTCTTTTCCCTGGTCATTTGTCACAATTGCAACCTTGTGCCCTCGAGTCATAAATTCTTTGGCGGCACGGATCATTGTCGTCGTTTTCCCAGCTCCCAAAAATCCCCCCAGCAACACCAAACGCGTCTTCAACCAATTCCCTCCTTTATTAAGGTAAGTGACAACAAGCTACAAAGTTACAAATAAACTAACACTTCAAGCAACAACGCTTAAAAACACCTTCCTCGGCAGGAGTCTGCATGGATGAATAAAGCTCGTCCATTTGAGGATCAGGATGTTTCCATTCATAATGAAACTCATGTTCTATCAGTTCTAATTCTTGAATAGATTTTTTATTAAGAAGAGGAGATCCTTTGTAGAGGTACAGCCGCGTCTCGTACTGAATCGGGTCGATGATTTGATCCAAACCGTTTTCATCGACAAACGCTCTGAAAACAGAAAGGTCTTCCATCGTTGTCCAAGGGTTGAACATAATAAACGTCGGATTTAGGCGAATCCCAATCTCCCTTAAGAACGCAATGGCTTCCTTAATATCATCAACAGTAGTTTCTTTTGCGACTGCATCCAGTACTTCTTCTGAGGGGAATTCAAGTGCAGAAGTAATAAAGCGAACATTCAATTTAGCCATTTCTCTTAATGTATCCTTGTTTTCAAGGATATGATCTACGCGGGTTGTAAAATCAAAGGTCAGGTGGGGAAACTCTTGGTTCAACTTACGGAGAATCTGAATTCCATGCCATTTCGCATTGAAAAAGTCCGCGTCTATGAATGTGAGATGAGTCATTCCCATTTCGACCAAGTTACGTACATCCTGAATGACGATTTCTTCCGGAACAAGAATCACCTTCCCGCCATAAGCAGCGAAAACCGAGCAATACAAGCACTTATGGTGACATCCTCTTGCTATTTCCGTTGAACCTACAATTTGCTTTGATCCCGTCAATCGTTCCACTTGAGGCTGTGGATACTTATGTAACGGAGGTAACAGGTGGCGAAAAGGTACGTCCAGATGATCCCGTAACATGTAAGGATGGATGTTTTTTCCTTGAAGTGCCTGCTCCGCCGCAAGGATTCCGGAAAAATCAACAACTTCTTCACCAGAAAGAGATCTTGCCAAGGCAACAAGCGGTCTTTCCCATTCACCACAAATACAAGTATTACTGTATTTTCCTGCAAGCCGTGTTGCTTGGATCGTTGCATGTTGCCCAAAAAACGTGATGTGCGCATCAGGGTTGATTTTTCGAACGAACTTGGCTACTTCGACGCCTGCATGTACTGGATCAAACAATGGAACGGAGATTGCAACCAGATCTTTGTCCAAAAAACGATCTTCTCGTAGTCCTTCGACATACGTATCCAATACAGATACATCAAATCCGGCTTTTATAAGAGGTGTCGCAGCTGATGCAACAGTGAACGGTTGAAAGCCTCCCTCAAAAGTGGAAACCAAAAGAATTTTCATGTTTTCCTCCCTGAAGCTCAAAGAATATAGGTGAGATATCAATTTTGTTCCTACAAGATAAACTTTCTGATATTTTTCAGAGCCCTTAATTCCTCGTTTATCTATAGACTAAATAATCTCTTCTAATCATTCTTTGATTGAATCCTTAGATCAGTTTCATTCAAAATCACTTGCATCTTTCCCCTGAGTTCTTCATACTTCGAAGCATGAACGATAAAATAGCCTAAGCGGTTAAGATTGCTAGTCGTAGCCGAAACAGATTGACCAGATTTTACAAATATTGCTTGACGTTCCACTTTGCATGGGGGGAACTGATTGAAAAAAACCATTCCAGATCTTTCCGCAGCTAAAAATCGAATCCCTGCATAATTGGCAACTTTCTCTTCGATCGGAAGGTTACTTTTGCTCACACCCAAAGCGATCCAAAGAGATACTTTTCTTAAATCAATCCCAGTCGTTGCTTTGACCAAATCCGGTATGTGATCACCGCCTGGTCTTGCATTCACTTCTATAATTCGCGGACCTTTTTTTGTCAATTTAACCTCCGTATGGGTAACTCCATATTCTACATTCAGCAAAGCCAGTGTTTCCTTAACTAGCTCCCTGATCTCCTCCTCCGTCTGAGGAGACAGGACAGCCGGTACAATATGTCCTACTTCCACCGCAGGATTAAATTCGGCCGTTAACTTTTCTGTAATTGCTACTATTTGCGTTTTTCCTGCAATCGTATAAGCTTCGACGCTGTATTCCGCACCTTCCAGATATTCTTCAACGATAATATCAGAATCACTATCTTGTCCCACCAAGTTTTTCTCGCGCTTTCGAATGGCAGCCACAGCCTCCCATGCTTCATCCAAGCTGTCACATCGGGCCACCAGACTACTTGCAGATTCATCTGATGGTTTTACAATGACTGGGAAATCAAATTCATCGACTACATTTAGCAACTCTTTTTCATGTTTGATCAATTTGTAATGAACCGGCCATTTTGATTGGGCAAGGATTTGCCTTGTTAGTTTCTTGTTGCGGCAATTCAATGCCGCATTGTACGACACGGCTGTCGAGACCCCTAATTTCTCTGACAATTTCGCACACAAAGGTACGCGGTATTCATTCAATGTAAATACAGTTACCAGTTCAAAACGCTTTTGTAGCTCAAGAATTTTGGAAATAACAGCATCTTCATCGTTTAGATCTAGTTCCAAGGGATAGTCAGACAACAAAGCTTCTTTGAATCCAATATGTTTGTTGATCAAAACCGATTTATAACCCAATTCCTTTACCAGATTTATTTCTTCACATTCTTCATCTCGAGTTCCTAGAATTACAACGGCTTTTTCCTTCTCACCAGCCAATCATAATCCTCCTTCCTGTCTTATCACACACAGCAACTTGATCCGCTACTATCCGTAGGGTTGATTTCGTTAGCTTGACCAAAGAAGTCAAGTTTTGATATGTGAATTGCTAAACAAATAGCCGCAAGTTGATCTATTTCTTCTTGGCTGATCCCGACTTGTTTTGCTTTGATCATCCATTTTCGGAGTTCTTCGGAAGACTCATAAGAAATGGATGCCACCAAGGCGGCCAAAACTCTGTCTCTTTCCGACAATACACCACTATTCAAAGCCTCATTTCTAAAAGACTGGAATTTTGAATTAAGCGTATTATACGCTTCTGATAGCATGGTTTTTCCTCCTTGTTTTTATAAAATTAATTTTCTAAATATATGATATTACAGAACATAGATATAAGTCAATAAGCATATAGTTATATATATGAGGTGATGAGGGTGAACATTGATCTTCTCGCGGAATGCCATAAGGCACTTGGAGACAAAACGCGCCTACAGATTCTTGCGCTGTTGAAGGAGGAAGAGTTGTGTGTCTGTGAACTGGTAGAGATACTGAATATCAGCCAACCTGCAGTTTCCCAACACATGCGTAGGTTGAGAAATGCAAAGTTAGTAAGGAAACGCCGTCAAGGACAGTGGGTTTTTTATTCCTTGGATGGTGAGGTTTACCCTTTCATGTCAAGTGTCTTGAAATGCTTGCCAGATATGCGTAGAGAAATTGATGCATTAAGAGAAAAAGGTTTGAAGGTTCAGTGTAGGCAGTAATGGATCAATGCAAAGAAAATGAATTGCGGAATTTTTCGAGACTAATTTTCTTGTGTTTGCTGGTACAGGAGTCGTAATCATCGTTGAGCATATGAGACGCTTTATTCGGGATGGTTGTGAAGGCGCTTGTTCATTTGGGCACGTGTGGAGAACCCACTCTAATATAGAGAACCCCAAGTTAAAAAATTAATGGCGAAGTAAAAAACCCGACTTCCACCCTTAACGTGGTTGAAAATCGGGTTTTTACTTCTATTTTTCTGTCGGGACCCCTATAAGGAATTCAAATAGCACCTTCATACCACCCCTCCACAGCTGCTCGTTCATTCCCAAAACTTCCTGTCCAGCGCCCGATACTGAATCGCCTCGGCCACATGCTCTTCGCGGATCTTCTCCTCTTCATCCAGATCCGCGATGGTACGCGCCACTTTGAGAATCCGGTCATGCGCGCGGGCGCTCAGGCCGAGAGAATCAAAGGCGGTTTTCAGCAATTTGCGGGAATCGTCATCCAAAGCGCAGTGACGGCGGATGTCCGCGGGGGCCATGGCGCTGTTGGTCTTGGCTCCGTTCTTTCCGAACCGCTCGGTCTGGATGTCCCGGGCCCGGTTGACCCGGCGCCGGATCTCTTCCGAGGACTCCCCGGATGCCGGATCCGCCAATGTTTTGTAATCCACGCGCGGAACTTCGATGTGCAAGTCAATCCGGTCGAGAAGCGGTCCGGAAATTTTGGAACGGTACCGCTGGATCTGCTGCGGCGTGCAGGTGCAGGAGCGGTCTTCCTCATAGCCGAAAAATCCGCAGGGACAAGGATTGAGCGAACAGACCAGCATGAAATCCGCCGGAAACGTGAACACCGCGCGGGCACGTCCCAGGGTGACTTCCCTGTCCTCCAGCGGTTGACGAAGCACCTCCAGCACCGTTTTGGAAAACTCGGGCAACTCGTCCAGAAAGAGCACGCCGCGGTGAGCCAGGCTGACCTCTCCCGGTTTGGGAATGGTCCCTCCGCCGATGAGTCCGGCCTGGGAGATGGTGTGGTGGGGCGAACGGAACGGCCGGTCCGTCACCAATCGCCCCCGCCGGGACATGAGTCCGGCGATGCTGCAGATTTTGGTCACTTCCAGCGATTCATGAAGCGACATGCGCGGAAGGATGGACGGAATGCGCCGGGCCAACATGGTTTTGCCGGAACCCGGCGGTCCGATGAGCAGCAGGTTGTGCCCGCCGGCCGCCGCCACTTCCATGGCTCTTTTCACATGCGCTTGCCCCTTCACGTCGGCAAAATCCAGTTCAAACCGGGCGACTTCCCCGGCATCCGGCTCCCGCCAATCTCCCGGCGTCCATTCGTTGCGGAAAAACCGGACCGCTTCGGAGAGAGAAGCGATCGGCACGATCTCCAATCCCTCCACCAAGGCTCCTTCTTCGGCGTTTTCCCTGGGCAGCAGGATGCGATGCAGGCCGCGCTCGCGGGCCGCCATCACCATCGGAAGCACGCCCGTCAGCGGACGCAGGGTTCCGTCCAGGGCCAGCTCCCCGATCAGCAGCGTGCCTTCCGCCTCGGGAATCTCTATTTGGCCGCTGGCGGCCATCACGCCGATCGCGATGGCCAGGTCAAAGCCGGACCCTTCCTTTTTCACGGAGGCCGGAGCCAGATTGACCGTGATCCGTTGCAACGGAAAGCTGGCGCCGCTGTTTTTCACGGCGGCTCTCACCCGCTCCCTTGCTTCTCTCACCGCCGAATCCGGCAAGCCGACCAGGTCGAACACGGGAAGCCCGTTGCTGATATCCACTTCCACTTCAACGATCAGTCCGTCGATGCCCCAAACACTGGCGCTGAACAATCGAGCGTACATGTCATTCCCCCGGAAATAGCGGAATTCAACGGATTTCCCTATTATTTTCAGCGCGAATCGACAAATTCCTGTTTCTTCCAACAACACACTCCAGACCAAATCGGTCCCTGATGATGCCAAATCCGTCACCGGAATGAATCAACGCGCTCAAGTCCGCTTCCCATGACGACCCTCCCGTCTGCCAAATCCGCGCACAAACGGACAGGTGTTCGGCAAGCACTTCCGGTACACTGACCAACAAGGAGTGATTGAAGTGAATTGGGTGGAAACGCTGCACAAGGCGATTGATTTCATGGAGAGTCATCTGCCGGAACCGCTGACGGTGGACCGGGTCGCCGGTCATGTCCATTTGTCCCCGTTTCATTTTCAGCGAGCGTTTTCGCTTTTGACCGGCATGACGGTCGGGGAATACATCAGACGCCGGCGCCTGACATTGGCCGCCGAAGAGCTCTGCCGAACCGATGCCAAAGTGATCGACATTGCCCTCAAATACGGATATGACACTCCGGAAGCATTCGCCAAGGCGTTTCGCAGACAACACGGGATCACACCCAGTGAAGCGCGAAATCACTCCGGACCGCTGGTGTCTTACAACCGGCTGGTCATCGAGTTGACATTGAAAGGAGCCGAGCCCATGAAATACAAAATCGTGGAGAGGGACGAAATCAAGGCCGTGGGCATCCCGCGCAGATTCTCCTATGTGGATGAGGCACAATTGGAGGGGATTTCCCGGTTTTGGGCGGAAGTCAACCGGGACGGCACGGCCTGGCGACTGAGCGCCTTGAACACCGGGGAGCTGAAAGGATTGATGGGCGTATGCGTCGATTTGCCACAGGAAGGACAGATGGATTACTGGATCGCAGCGGAAACGAAAGACCTTGAGAACGTGCCGGACGGCCTATCCATCTTGACCATCCCGGCCGCCAAATGGGTCGTGTTTGAAGTGACGGGCGCCATTCCCCGTTCCATCCAAGAGGGCTTCAGACGAATCTTTTCGGAGTGGTTGCCGTCCAGCGGCTTTCAGCCGGCCGGCGCGCCGATCCTGGAAGTGTACCCGGGCGGAGACGTGACCGGTGACGATTATCGGTGTGAAATTTGGCTGGCGGTGAAATAAGAAATAAACGAAGCAAGGAGCGGTCATTTGCCGCTCCTTGTTCTTTTCGCTTATCTTCCCGGATACGTCTGCTTCGACTCCTCATCCGGCCGCGCGGGTCTGGCCATGATTTCCCTCGCCACCTGCTCTTGCACCGAAGTGGGCTGGGAAGATCCGCTTCCCGGCTGGATGTGGGGATGTTCCTCCTGATTCGGCTGACGGTTACGTGGATCGGACATGTACGTCCCTCCTTGCTGTCCAAAGCTTGGAGGTTAGTTTGGACAAGAAGCTTCCCGTCGATTCAACAGGCTCTCTTCCCCGTCAAATCCCGTTCAAGAAGTTTCGAATGTCATGAAAAGCAGAGAGCAGGCCTCCCAATGTTAACGACTCGAGGACTCATGAACAGTCTTTGGTTTGGGCAAGTGTTTGACATCGACAACGTTCTTCAGGATCGGAACAGAAAACCGGAGAATCAGATAACCGAGCAGATAACCGGTCACATTCAACAAGATGTCATCCACATCGAAATTCCGATAATCTTGACCAATCAATTGTGTCAGAGACCATTGCAACACTTCAATGCCCAGTGAGAAACTGACAGCAACCATCAACGCTTTGGGCCCAGTGTATCGATCTTTTTCCATGACAAGGAGAGATAGAAACCCATCGGAACATGCATCAGGAGGTTGCCCCCAATCTGAACGAGAGCCACCCCGGGAACCGAATGACTGATGATCTCCTGAATACTTTGGAACGGAACAAAGTTATTCTTTCCAATCGGCATGACGTATTCAGGTGGTCGAATCACCACCGGAAAAAAAGTTTGTTTGAAGAGGATGATCATATACGAAAGATAAGTCAGGTGTATCGCCCGATAGAGCCATGACATGGAATGCTTCCAAGTCACGAATATGTAAATCAGGAAAAAAGGGATGGCATAAAACCATTCGAAATCAATCAACACGCTCCATTCCCTCCTGCCAGAAGGATTCTGAAGGACATTTCTTTATATGGATTCTGAGACCCTTCCATCAGTAAGAGCGGGGAACATTACTCCCATATACAAAAAAATATTGTTCTTTTCAAATGATGATCCTTTTCCTACAATCAATGGTATGCAGCAAAAAACCATGCCCCGTGGTGAAGTTGAGGAGGGATTGAGATGAATTGGCGTCATGGTATAGGGGGATTGATCTGCGTGTGCTTCCTGCTGATTCTGCCGACTCTGGCATACGCGGAATCCCCTGCTCCCTCGCTGGATGAGTTGAACAGTCGTGTTGCCGATTTGGAAGATCACCGGGAATTGCTGAAAGAGATCGGGGAAGAGGTGAAAAATTACCGCGAGCATTTGCAGGCGGAAATGACCCGGTTTCAGGATCTGGTGCAAAAAGAACGGGACTCCTTTTTCACATTGTTTCAATTCCTGACCGGTACGCTGACGGTATTGTTGGGGGTTGCAGGATACATCGTTTATTACAATATCGGTCAAACCAAGGCCGATCTCAAAAAACAGATGGAAGTCGAATTGGATCAAACCAAAAAAGAGCTGCACCGGGAGTTTCAACAACGCCTGGAAGAAGAAAAGGAACTCCTCGAAAAACAAATGCAAGAAGAATTGGAATCGGCTCTGCAAGGGTACCACCGGGATCTGGAGCAACTCCGGAAACAGATGGAGGAGCAGTATCTGCATACGTTGGAACAGTTCACCCGCGATGTTGGACAAGATTTGGATGCGCTGAAAAAGAACATCGAGAATGAGAAAACATTCACCTCTTCAAGGATCTGGGTCACGGGCCCCGAAGCGGAAATCGAAAAAATGAAAACGGATGAAGTCGACTTGATCAGTCGCCGCGGCATCAAAAGCATTGAAGTGAAAACGTTTGATCGCGATCAACTGAAACAAGCGCTTGAAAACAATGAAATCGATATTCTCATTTACCGTTATCAGCCGGCAAACGGAAGGTTGGATCAAGACCTGATCTCCATTGCGAAACTGCTCGTCGAAAGAAACGAGGAGGTCCCCCTCATCGTTTACGGCACCAATCTCAAAGACGTGGAAATGTCGGTTCTCGGCAAGTACAAGTTTTTCACCATCTCCAACTTCCGGATGACCCTCATCAGCAATATTTTCTCCCTTGCCTATGCTTTCAACAAACAAAGCAATCTGTAGATTCCACGGTTCAAGCAGTGAGATTGAAGTCATTCTCTCCATAAAAGGAAAATACGAGGCTAACGGAAAAAAGGTCATCGCAAATGGCGATGACCTTTTCATTATTGAGGGTGCCTTGATGAAGGATGTGCGCTTTGCATGCCGGACCAGATCCCGACGCTGGCTGTAACCTCCTTGCGAGCCCTTTTCTTTCAAAGGAACTTGAATTGCGGTTAATCATACCCATAAACCACAACCGTACATAACATCTATGTTATGTACGGTTCCTTTTCGGGTATAATAACAAAGGGGTGAACCAAATGGAAATCAAAAACGAAGCCCAGTACAAACGACTGAAAAAACAACTGGAGAACCTGGAGCGGAAAAAATCCGAACTCACAGAAGCATTGGTGGCCAAAGGGTACGATCAGCAAATGATCGATCTCGCTCTGTTGGAGATCAACATGATGTATGAGAGAACCAAGCATGATGTCGGAGAATACGAACGGGCGGTCAACGGGGAATTTGACGTCGAATCCACCCCGATCAACAAACTGGGCTCTCATTTGATCAAACTTCGCATCTACAAAGGGCTCACCCAGGAACAATTCGGCAAACTGCTGGGTGTGTCGCAAGAACAGGTCAGCCGGGATGAACGAAAAGAGTATGCAGGTATCAGCATCGAAAAACTCAATCGGATCTTGCAGGTGTTGGAGGTGAAACGCCTGACCCTGCTCCCTTCCGTTGAGTCGGAATCCGAATTTCACCGCCGACTTGAGACGCTCAAAAAAATTTGCCGGTGAAGAAAAGCCCCATCGTGATGACCTCCACTGTGGAGGTCTTTTTTTGTGTGTGTCATGATTCAAAAAACCACCTGATTTATATACTGGCGACTCCCGTCTGAATGAATGCATCTTGGTTTTTCAACGAACGAGACAACCATTTACATTTTTGGAGTGCAACCCTAATTTTCAAATGATACAATGCAGATAAGGAAGCAAAATTTGCCGTCACATCCATCCTCTTCCCCACACCTGACATGTCTCCAGGGATCTTGCCGGATGTTTGGTGACGGGAGGTTGGCGGATGCAGGTGGTTGATTCGGTCTGGTGGTACGGCGTGTGCGGGCACAGCGGTGAGGAACAGGCCTTTTGGCAAACGGAAGAGCCCCGCTGTCCGGTTTGCGGGGCACCGGGGAACCGGATTGAATACCGGATCACGTTGGGACCGGACGGAGAAGTTCCGGGCAAGGACCTCCCGATCCAGGGAAGTTTGTTCGAAGAATGAATGCATTTCGGCAAGCGGATCGGAGTTCATCCAATGATCGACGGATGCCGTTCCCTGCATCGCGAATGTGCCGCCAAACAGCACTTGCCGGGACGGCTCCGTCTTTTTTTCATCGCTCTCCCCCATCCGACAACCACTTTGCAGCCTCCTTTTTTCGTGTTTTTCAAAAAAACCGTTGACAGATCATTTATCTCGGCATTATTATTCGAATTAAATTTGTTTGCCTTCTCAATCCTTAGACAACTTCATCGTTTTGCGGTCTCTTATCGAGAGCTGGTGGAGGGAAACGGCCCGATGAAACCCGGCAACCGACCGTAATACCGTCGTGAGACGGGGCACTCTCCCGATTTGGAGAGGGCCGCGGCAACGCTTCCGAAGCCGCGCACGGCACGGTGCCAAATCCGGCAAAACGCTTGTTTTGCGAGATAAGAGGCAAGGAATTCGCCGTTTCCGAGCCTCTTGTCTGAAAAGAGGCTCTTTTTTATGCTCGAAAGACCGCAGAACGAACCCCAAAGGAGGAAGAGCGAAAGATGCGCAGATGGAAGTCATGGTTTGTTCTGTTGATAGCATTGCTGCTGGTCAGCGGCTGCAACGAGCAAGACCGGGTGTCCGGAAAACCGGGGACCGGTCCGGATGCTCCCGCCAAGTCGGCCGTGACCCCTCCCGGAAACGGTTCCGCGGAAATTCCGGAAAAGTTGAAAAAACCCCTGAAGATCGCGGCCATCACCCAGTTCTCCATCGGGACGTTTTCCTCGCAATACATCGCCGGGCTCACGGAACAGGTGAAAGCGTTCGGCGGTGAAGTGCAGGTGTACAACGCCGACAACGACCTGTCGAAAATGGCTTCCTATCTGGAGACAGCCATCAATCAGAAAGTGGACGGCATCCTGCTGGACCACGGTCGGGCGGATGCGCTGGCACCCGGTGTGAAAAAAGCGGTGGCCGCCGGCATCCCGGTGGTGGCGTTTGACAGTGACCTCAACATCCCCGGCGTGACGGTGATCGACCAGGATGACTATTCCCTTGCCTGGAACGCCTTGCGAACGCTGGCCCAGGACCTGAACGGCCAGGGCGAAATCGTCTACATCTGGGTGGCCGGCTATACCCCGATGGAGCGGCGCAACGTGATGTACGAAGCGTTCCGCAAACGGTATCCGGGCATCAAGGAAATCGCCCGCTTCGGCACGGCCAGCGCCAACACCGCACTGGATACGCAGGCCCAGATGGAAGCGCTCCTGCGGAAGTATCCGAACAAAGGCGACATTGATGCGGTGTTTGCTCCCTGGGATGAATTCGCCAAAGGTGCCACCCGCGCCATCCAGCAGGCCGGAAGAACGGAGATCAAGGTGTACGGCATCGACCTGAGCGACGAGGACCTGCAACTGATGCAGGCTCCGAACAGCCCGTGGAAAGCGACGGCCGCCACCGATCCGGCCGATGTGGGACGTCTGCAGGTACGTTTCCTGTACCAGAAAATCGCCGGTGAACCGGTGCCCCAGGTCTACAGCGTCCAACCCCACCTGGTGGAACAGCGTCTCCTGACCTCCGATCAACCGGTGAGCATGCAGGACATCGGCAAATACATCCCCGGCTGGGGACAATCTCAGGCCGGATGGTCCCCGTGGATGAACAAACTGATCGAGGCGAACAAGAAATGACCGAACGCCTGGAGATGAAGGGGATCCAAAAATCCTTCGACGGACATGAGGTGTTGAAAGACGTATCCATCACCGTTCACCCCGGCGAGGTTCACGCCCTCGTCGGGGCCAACGGGGCCGGCAAAAGCACGCTGATGCACATTTTGGCCGGCAATCTGTCCAAGGACGGAGGGTCCATCCTGCTGGGAGACCGGGAGATTCACCTCCCATCGCCGAAAGCGGCGCGGCGGGAAGGCATCCGGCTGGTGGTGCAGGAAGTGGATGCCGCCTTGGTCCCTTCCATGACGGTTACCGAAAACGTGATGCTGGAAGAGATCACCGCCGGCCCCTCCTGGATCCGCGCAACAACGCTGAGAGAAAAAGCCGTGCAACTCCTCGGCGAAGTGGGCGCCGAGCTGGACCCGGACCAGCCGGTGTCCCGATGCACCCTCGCGGAAAAACAGCTGATCCTGATTGCGCGCTCCCTGGCCGGCAGCGTGAAGTTCCTGATTCTGGACGAACCGACCGCCCCGCTCAGCGAACGGGAAACCCGGCGTCTGACGGAGGTGATCCGGGGGTTGGCAAAGCGGGGCGTGGGCATCATCCTCATCAGCCACCGGTTGGGAGAAATCCGGTCGCTGGCGGACCGGTTCACCGTTCTGCGAAACGGGCGCTCCGTCATCACCGGCCATCTGAAGGATTTCACCGATGATGACATCGTTCAGCACATGCTGGGCAAAACCTTCGTTCCCCCTGCACGGACCGATACCAAACGGCGTGATACCCCGTTGGCGCGCGTGGACTCATTTTTCGTTCCCGCCACCGGAAAATCCGTTTCGTTCACCCTCCATGAAGGGGAGGTGCTGGGCATCGCCGGTCTGGTGGGCGGAGGAAAATCGGAGACGGCCCGGGCCCTGTTCGGGGCGGACCCGGGATCGGGAACCTGGTGGATTCGCGGAAAAACGGTCTCCGTCCGGACTCCGGAGCAGGCCATCCGGGCCGGCATCTGCCTGGTGCCCGAGGAACGGAGGAAAGAAGGCGTGCTGTTCGGCTTCTCCGTGACGGAAAATCTCTCGCTCCCCCGGCTCGGTTCCCTCTCTTCCTTCGGCTGGATTCGCCGTCAGGAAGAAACGTCATACGCGCTCCGATTGATCGAACGCCTTTCCGTCCGCGCCCCTTCTCCGCATCACGACATCCGCTTTCTCAGCGGCGGAAACCAGCAGAAGGTGGCCATCGGCAAATGGCTGGAAACGGATGCCGATGTGTACATGTTTGACGAACCGACCAAGGGTATCGATCTGGGGGCCAAACAAGATGTGCTGCGGTTCATCCGGGCACTGGCCGACAAGGGAAAAGGCGTTCTTTACTTCACGTCGGACATCGGGGAACTGTTCACGGTGGCGGACCGGATCCTGGTGATGGCGGACGGCGAAATCACCGGGGAATGGACACGGGATGAAGCGACACCGGAAACCATCATGCATGCGGCTGCAGGAGGGACAACATGGAACAGGCATTGACCAAATGGAAAAAGAGCGTGAGCGTGTGGGGCCGGTTGCGTTGGGGAGCCTTGCTGACGCGATCCGGCACCCTGCTCGTCATCCTGCTCACCATCCTCATTTTCGGTCTGTTGGACGAACGCTTTCTGACCTGGCAAAACTTCACCGACATCCTCCGTTCCATCTCCATCATCTGCCTGCTGGCAATCGGCGTCACGATTTCCCTGGCAGCCGGCGGATTTGACCTGTCCGTCGGTTCCGTCGCCAGCCTCGCCACGGTGACCGGTGCCGCCATGCTGGTCTGGTACCGTCAGGAAACGTGGGTGGCGATTCTGGTACCGCTGGTGTTGGGAGCACTCATCGGGCTGCTGAACGCGCTGCTCACCGTTCGCGTCCGCATCCCGGATTTGCTGGCCACGCTGGCCACCATGTATATCGTGAACGGCCTTCACCTGACCTTCACGAAAGGTTATTCGATCTACAACCAAATGCCCATGGCCGACGGATCGATCGCCCCCGGGCGCTTTCTTCCGTCCTTTCTGTTCATCGGTCAGGGAGAGATTGCCTCCGTTCCGTTTCCGGTGATTCTGATGCTGCTGCTGACGGCCATCGTTCACGTGATTTTGACCCGGACACGGTTCGGCCGGCTCATCTACGCGACCGGCGGGAATGCGGAGGCGGCCCGCCTGTCGGGGGTACCGGTGAAACGGATTCAGACATACGCGTACGTGCTGAGCGCCCTGTTCTCTTCTCTGGCCGGCATCGTGCTGGCAGCGCGCATCGGAACCGGCCAGGTGGCAGCCGGCGCTCCGCTGTTGATGGACGGAATGGCGGCGGCGTTCATCGGGTTTTCCGTGTTCGGCAAAGGCAAACCCCACGTGATCGGCACCTTCTTCGGCGCGGTCCTGATCGGGGTGCTGTTGAATGGTCTTACCATGCTGAACGTCCCGTATTACGCGCAGGACATCGTCAAGGGGTGCATCCTCGCCGGGGCGTTGTTCTTCACGCACTTCCGGAAGAACACGTAAAGGAACAAGACTTGCGGAAAAGAAATTCGGCGGGACGGCCGGTTTGCCTGACATGGCGCCGGTTCGTTGCCCCGCCGTTTCGCATTTCCGCATCGTTCAACGTTCTGGAACCGTGACGGTTGCAGCTCTCCGCTCCCTTCAGATTCACTTCTTGGACAGACCCATGATTTCCAGCACTTTCTGCATGTCCACATGCTCCCTCAGGGCTCTTGACAACCGGTCATACAGCTTCTCCCGGGAAACCGCGAACGTTTCCCATTCCGGAGGCCGGGGAGACATCCCCCTTTTCAGGCGCAAACGGTCAATCCACCGGTGCGTGAACGCCGGATTGTCAAACAGGCCGTGGAGCGTGGTTCCCCACACCGACCCGTCTTCGGCGACGGCCCCTTCCGCTTCCTTGTCGTTCCATTCAAACGCAGGCAGGATCCCGGAGTCGCTCATGATCCTTGCCGGGTTTCTTCCGTATCCGCCGACCGTCACCCCTTTCGCCCACGGAAGGCGGGAAACGCCCGATCTGCGGGCAGTTTGCCTGTTCCCTTCATCCGCCGTATCCACCGGAAGCAGCGCCAGGCCGGGACAGGTGAGCGGGCGGGAGTCTGGTCCGGACGGGACGGAGAAGGTTTGCCCCAGCAAATGGAATCCTCCGCCGATGCCCACCACTTCCACGCCTTCTTCATGCAGGGATCGAATCCGCTTGTCCCAGCCCAACTTCCGGATCCATGCGAGGTCTTCCGTCGGGTTTTCGGTTCCGGGAAGCACGACGACGTCCGGTCTGCCGATGTCGGCCGGTGACTTCACCAACCTCAGTCTCACGTCCGGAGCATGGGCGAGCGGAAGCAGATCGGTGAAATGGGAGAGATATGGCAAGCCGATGACCGCCACGTCCGCACATGGACGGTCCGTCGCCGGTTTCAGCCGGAGCGATTCGAGGGCGAGCGAATCTTCGGGATCCAGGCCGACATCCAGATGGGGCATCACGCCCAGGACGGGGATGCCCGTTCGCTCCTCCAGCCAACGAATCCCGGGCTCCAACAGGTCGCGAATCCCCCGGAACTTGTTGATGATGACGCCCTTCACCCGTCGCCGCTCTTCCGGTTCCAGCAGCTCCAGGGTGCCGACCACCGAAGCGAACGCTCCCCCGCGGTCGATGTCTGCCACAAGGATGACCGGCGCATCCGCCAGTTCCGCCACTTTCATGTTGGCCAGATCCCGGTATTTCAGGTTGATTTCCGCCGGGCTGCCCGCCCCTTCGATCACCAGCACGTCAAACCGGGAAGACAGCCGCTCCAGCGATTCCCGGATCACCTTCAATCCGGTTTCGAAGCCTTTTTCGCGATACCTTCCGGCTTCCAGCTCCGCGAAATGCTTCCCCAGCAAGACGACCTCGGTCACAGCCTCCCGCTTCGGCTTGAGCAGGATCGGGTTCATCTCCACGGTGGCCCGGGTTCCCGCCGCTTCCGCCTGAACCGCTTGGGCCCGGCCGATCTCCCCGCCATCCGGGGTGATCCAGGAGTTGAGCGCCATGTTTTGCGATTTGAAAGGCGCCACCCGATACCCCTCTTCATGAAACCAGCGGCAAAACGCCGTGCACAGCAAACTTTTGCCCACATCGGAAGCCGTCCCCTGCAACATGATGGCCCTGGTCACGGTCAATGTTCCTCCTTCCGCTGTCTTTGCTCCAAGCATTTCCGGATCCACCGCCGGACCATTTCGGGGTTGGAGGCGAAATGCAAATGCGTGTACCCGGCCAGAAGATTTCGCCGGACATATCCGTCCGCGGGAATCCGGGAGCCGTCTGCCGCTTCATACGCCGCCGGATACGGGTCCGTCGACGTCATGGACGACCAATGGAATTCATGCCCTCTGGCCCGCTCTCCCTTCGAATGCAATACGGAATCGACCGCCGCCGTCACCTCCCGGTACCCGATCGCCACCAACCGGTCTTCCATGCGGAACGACGCGGGAACCACCCCGACCATCGGCCACACGTTTCCCTGCCGGTCCGTGATCTCCCTGCCCAAATACATATAACCCCCGCATTCGGCGTATATCGGCAGTCCCTTGCGCACCGCTTCGCGAATCGAAGCTTTCGTCCGTTCGTTGGCGGCCAGCCGATCGGCAAATTCCTCCGGAAACCCTCCGCCGAACCAGAGGCCGTCCGCTTCTTCAGGTACCGGCTCATCGGCCAGCGGGCTGAAAAAGCGGAGCTTTGCCCCGTTCAGCTCCAGCAGATCGAAGTTATCCCGATAATAGAAATGGAACGCATCGTCCAGCGCGACGGCGATGACCGGTCCGTGTTTCACCGGAGGATACGCAGAAACAAACACGCGTCTTCCCGGCCATTTGAGCGCCGGTGCCTCCTGTGCCAGTTTTTCCAGAAGGTCGAGATCCACATGACGCGAAACCAGGCTTCCGATCCGCGCCATCACTGAATCCGTTTCCGCCCGCTCCAAGGCCGGGACCAGACCAAGGTGCCGCTCGGGCAGCCGGACCTCCGGTTCATCAGGAAGCCAACCGATCACGGGGATTCCGCACATCTGCTCCACCGCGTCCCGAATGATCCGAAAGTGTCCTTCTCCGCCGCAGCGATTGGCGATCACCCCGCACACACGGACATCCGGACGCATCGTCTGAAAGCCCCGCACGACGGCGGCACTGCTGCGGGCCATGCCGGAAACGTCCACCACCAGGATGACCGGCGCCTGCAGCAAGGCGGCCAATTCCGCCGTACTTCCCGCATCGTCCATCGGCCCCCGCCCGTCAAAAAGTCCCATCACCCCTTCCACCACCGCAAGATCCGAACCCTCGGAGCCGCGCAAAAAAATCTCCGACACCGTGTCGTGTGGAACCATCCAGGTGTCGAGATTGCGTGACGGTCTGCCGGTGACGGCCGTGTGAAAACCAGGATCGATGAAGTCAGGTCCCACCTTGAATCCCTGTACGTTCAGGCCCCTCTGCCCGAGCGCGGCCATCAGTCCCAGAGTCACCGTGGTTTTTCCCGTGCCACTGCCCGTTCCTGCGATGACCACTCTGGGGATGCTGGAAATCATGTCCGTTCCTCCTGCCTGTTTCAAAATGCATCATTTCTTCCGTAAATTCACGAAATCATTTTATCAATTCCAGAACTCCCAAAGCCACCGGCAACGGGGAAAGCACGAATTCCGAACAGGCCCTGTGACAAAAAGAGGGAAGGCATGATGCGCAGAGAGTTCGCGAACGACGGGCCCAACTTTTTCCAACAACACACCACGGGAAAAGGTGAAAGCATTTCGGAGCATGAACCGCGGGCCGGATGACAGCCCCGGCAAATGAAAAAAGGGACCCGGGCAACCGCAAAAAAAGCGGACACTTGCCCCGAATCCCCTTCGCCGATGACGATCCGGCCTCCCGGAACCTTTTACGGTTTCCGGTCCGTTTCAAACGTCTTTTTCATTTCCCCGAATTTCTTCATGCCGGTCATTTTGTGCACCACATCCAGCTGATGAATGTGAATCTTGTGGTACAACGGGGATTGATGAGGATGCTTCAAACAGTACCGGCTGAGTTCTCCGGGCACGCGGTATCGGTCAATGTGATCGTGAATGGTCATGAGTGATGCCTGCAGGACATCTTTGACCCCGTCTGACTTGGTCACCTGATAATAGTCGTAGAGGCCGAAAATCGCGTACAGATATCCGTTCAACACATGTGTGGGCGTTTCCATCGGATATTCTTCCATCCAGAAATATTGCCGCTCATCCACCATCGACACCCAGACGGACCCGTCATTCGCTTTGAGATGCACCAGGCTGTTGAAGATCTCTTCCGCACTTTTCAGATACCGTTTGTCCCCGGTGACCTGATACAACCGTGAAAAGGCCGACAGCGCCTGTCCCTGGGCCATTCCGGAATACCACTTGGGTTTGAGGCGTTCGGAGGGAATGGAATGAAGATAGATGTCAAATTCGTACGGGAAATACAACCGGTTTCCTTCCCGGATTCCGATTTCCTCCAGCCGTCCCGCCAATTTTTCGGCCATCTTCAGATATTCCGGATTTTTCGTCATTTGATAGCTGTTCACATATAAAATGGCATGATGCGCCAGGCGAACGGGATGATTGTACACCTTCCCGCCCTTCCGGATGATGGGCACCCCCTGTTCGTCCACGGGCGTGTTTTCCGGAACGAGCGAAACCGGCTTCTTCAAATGGTAATAATCTTCCTCCGGTCTCAGCGTATGAATCGGGAAATCATATCCCTTCACCATGCTTCCGTCCGGCAACCGGATCATCTTGATTTTCGCAGGATCCACTTCAAGTCCTTCCGTCGCGGCAAGCACCCGGCCGAAATACCACCAACCGGCGACGGCCGCGCAAACCGCCACCATGCTCCACAACATCACGCGAATCGTGCGCACGGATTTGATTCCACTCCCTCCCGAATTTCCGTCTCCCTTCTGAATACGTAAAATCGGACAAACTTGATTCAGGAAGGACATGGATGTGACAAAATTGTCAAAGTGTGTCGAAAATACTCCGGGATGCTTGCATGAAAAAAACGGCCGGATCCGGAAGAACACATTCCGGACCGACCGCTATCGGAATCGGCGGATCGTTCAGGATTGCGCCGGAAGCTCTTTTACGGAGCCGCCGACTTCCTCCACATCCACCAGATCCCGCGGAACCCCTTTCACAAACGGGTTCGGTTCTCCGGGACAAAACAGGTGAAGCTCATGCATGGCCCGGGTGCAGGTGGTGTAAAACAGCTTCCGGTCCCTTTCTTCGCCGTACGCTTTCCTGGAAGCATCCCACACGATGACGGCATCAAATTCGATCCCTTTGGCCAGATAGGAGGGGATGACGAGAGCCCCTTTGTCAAAAGATGCCGTCTCTGCGGTGATCCGTTTGACGGGAATTCTTTCCCGCAGCGCTTCGCAGGCCTCATGGCATTCCCGGGCCGTTTTGCAAATGACCGCCACTGTTCCGTGCCCTGCCGCCAAGAGCTCCCGGATCCGGCCGGCCACCAGGTCCGGAAGCGATGAACGTTCTTTCAGGACCGTCAGTTTCGGCTTGGCGCCTTCCCGGTTGAACGGCTCGATGTTCTCACCGTCCGGGATCAGTTTGCGGGTGAACTCCACGATGGGACGGGTGGAGCGATAGCTTTTGCTGAGCACGAATGTTTCCACCGAATCCTCATTGAACAGCCGGGGAAGAGCGGCGAAGATGTCCTGTTCCGCGGAGTGGGCGAAAATGGCTTGGTTGAAATCCCCCAGCACCGTGATTCGGGCCCGCGGATACAGCCGGCGGATGAACGCGAACTGAAACGGGGAATAATCCTGAGCTTCGTCGATCAACACGTGCCGGATGGTGTTGTCGATTTCCGTTCCTTCAATGCGCTCCGTCAGGTACAAAAACGGGGTGGCATCCTCGGCGGACAAAAAGCGGTTATCCAGTCGCTTCAGCGTCTCCCGGCAAATGTCCGCCCAATGTTCGGGCAGCTCGCCTCCGTCGGTCAGCCGGGCGGCCCGCCGTGGTGACTCAAACAGTCGTCGGTACACCTTGAGCGTGTCCACGAAGCGAAGATTCCTCACCTGGCGGCGCACCGGTTTCATCGCCCGACTGACGACAATGTCCGCCAGAACGTCACGCTGACGCAGGTAGCCGTCCCGTCCGGCGGATTTCTCCTGAGACCGAAGGCGCCGATCCCCTTTCAGGTATGTTTCCGCATCGAGGTATTGGATCTCTTCATCCACCCAATCTTTCTTCTTCTCCTCCTCCGCCCGTTCATCCAATTTGGCGAGGATCCACTCCGCCAATTGACGGATCCGGTTTTCCAGCCTGGTTTCAGGGGCGGTCACGCGGAACTGCTTCAGGATCTCCGCGGCCGTCACGATCGACTCTTCCCGGAAGCGGACATCCCGGAAAACCAACCCTTCCCTGCCCAACTCTTCAAGATAACGGTCCAACAGCTTCATGAACGCGGGGGAAGCCTTGTACCGAATGGCGGCGATCCGCGTCTTGTTCTTCTCTCCGTCGCTTGTCAGCACTTCTTCCATCTGGGCGAGCGGATCTTCCAGCCGATACTTGTCTCCCAATCTCTGTTCCAGCAGCTCCCGGAACGTCAGCTGCTTCGTGTTTTCTTCGCCCAACTCGGGAAGCACCGTACTGATGTAAGCGTTGAACATCGGGTTGGGGGAGAACAGCACGATCTGATCGGCCGTGAGACTTCCCCGATACCGGTACAACAGCCACGCCACCCGTTGCAAGGCGGTGGATGTCTTGCCGCTGCCGGCCGCTCCCTGAACGATGAGCAGACGGGCCCGCTCGCTGCGGATGATCCGGTTCTGTTCTTTCTGGATGGTGGACACGATGTTTTTCATCCGGACATCCGACTGCCGGCCCAGCACTTCCTGCAACAGTTCATCCCCGATCGTCACGCCGGTGTCAAACAGGCTGACGATCTTGCCGGAGCGGATCACATACTGCCGTTTCAACTTCAACTCCCCGCTCACCGTACCGCCCGGCGTCGTGAAACTCACCGGACCGGGCGCGGCGTCGTAATACAGGCTGGAGATGGGAGCTCTCCAATCATACACGAGAAATTCGTCGGTTTCTTCGTCGCGGAAGGAAGAGATGCCCAAATAGATCCGTTCCGTTTCCGTTTCGCCGCTTTCCCGGAAATCAATGCGGCCGAACCAGGGAGAGCGCTTCATCCTGGACAAAACATTCCTTTCCTTGTCCGCGCTTCGGAATCCCCTCTCCCTTTCGGCCAACACTTCGGCCTGCTGCTTGATGCTGGCGGCGGTCTCCAGCGCATCGTCCGGATCCTCCAGGTTGACGGTCACGTCATCCCAGAAATGACGCCGAATGTCGACGATTTCTTCCTTGAGCCCTCCCGCTCTTCGCTCCAGTTCGGCCATGCGCTCCCCGATTTTCCGGGTGACTTCGTCCACCCTTTGCTGTTCCTTTTCCCATTCCTCTCGTGTCACGCTCATGTTCCGTCCTCCTCGATTTTTTGCGAATCAATCCTTGACAACAAAACCCGAAAGTGATAGTATATAATTGGGTATATTTTATTTATTGTTAGTTCTTCTGATTGCACACTTCAGGATATCACATTTTTTCTCGCATTGCAATTTCCGTGAACAACAACCCCCGGGCAACGGAGAATCCGTTCGTCGCCCGGGGTTTTTTCATGTGCACCACCATTTGTTGCTCCGCCACACCAACCATGCCGTCCGCCTGTCGGGTGAAAAACGGATGTTCGTCTCGCCTCCGTCTCCGAACAGATTGGGGGAGCGAAGTTCGAACCGGCATCCGTACGGATTGACAAGCCGGATCGTTTGCCCTTCCACGATCCCGTCCGGGAGTGCACCGTCCCCCGAATCACGGATTTTCGGCCCGAACATCCATGTTCCCCCCGGCGCCTTCAGCAGCAAATCCTCCCATGTCAGCGTCCATCCCGCACACGTGGCTTCGGTCTTTGAAGACAGATCGGAACGGATTCCGCAAAGACGTCCGTTCAGGGCGCATCCTTTTTCCGGTCGCGGAGGCGTCTGGAAAAACCGGACGTCCGGAGAGCGGGTGACGGAAACGTCTTCGATGACCAGATCGCTCCATGTTCCGCCGCTTCCTTCCATGACAAAAGATGCCAGCCGATCCGCGTCCACTCCCCGAACCGTGAGTCGTCTCCCCCTGCCTCCCGCGGAAAACAGGGCCGACCGACAATGGCGGAAGCTTGCTCTCTCCAGGACAATCCTTGCAGCCGGGTCCGTTTCCTTGATCGGAGCGGGGGTCCACATCATGACGCCCCGTCTCAGTCCTTCCGCCTTCAGGTCCCGGATCCTCACCTCACTGCGAACCGGCAGGCAGCGAACGGCTCCGTTGTCCCGCGTTGTTGGACACTCCTCTCCCGTTCCGCACCATGCCCGGAATCCCCGCACAACGGCTCCCCGGACGGGGGCCTTGAACCAGACTCCGTACCCGTAACAGACGGGACTTGCCGGATCCACCATCCGTTGCCACTCGCAGTCCAGTATGCGAATGTTGTGGTGGGTCAGCTTCAACGGATCGCTGACCCCCTGACATTCCAGCACAAACCCGGAGGAACGGCATTGCAGCGCCTTGCAGCTTTTCACCGTCAAGTCCGAGCACCATCCGTTGTGACACAGGAGAAAGGACGGAAACCGGTCCTCATGAGTCACCACGTTTTCCACCCGCGCATCAAACGTCCCTTCCAGATCGATGGTGTGACGCATGGCGATGCCGATTCCGTCACGGATCACCACGCCGCAGACGCCTCCGTAGCACTGGATGCCGTACCCCTGTCCCGATCCGATCACCTGGGGGTGTTCCACCTGAAAATGTTCCACCCGCACATGCATCGCTTTGCGCAAAAATACACCGGCCATTGCCCCGCGGCTCCAGTGAAACCCTTTCAGCGTGAAGTCGCGCATTCCTTCGACGTGGATTCCGAAGCCCCTCCTGGAGCCCTCCTTCAAGCGGCAACGCAGGTTGTGAATGCTGACGCGTTCCAGCGGCCACACTTTGCAGACGTTGTTGCCGACGGGGGAAGGCTGTTTCGGCAACCGGACAAACCCGGCCAATACCAGCACCGTGGCGGCATCCCGGAAACCGGCGTGACGGAATCTCGCCTCCCGGACTTCCCCGTCAAGCGAACGGCCCCCCACACAGATCCAGGCCCGCACGGCTCCGTTCGGCGCTTGCACGTTTGCCCGTTCCAGCCTCGCCCACTCCCCGGTTCCCCGCTCGGCCACGAGGATTCTGCCCAGCTCCCTGCCGGTGCGGCTCAGCCAGATGAGGGAAAGCTCCCCGCGAACGGACGGTCCTCCCTTGAAGCAAGCGGTCAGACAATAAAATCGTTGCGGTGTCACCTTCACTTCCTGCCACAGAAAAACCGGATCACCGCCTGCCGGTACCCGGATGCATTGGCACTTTTCCCGTTGATCCATGAAACACCGAACCCCGTCTCCTCCGGCAACCGCCCACGCATCGGCCACCCCGTCGCCGTTCGAATCGGTGTTGAGCTCCGCCCCGGACAAGCATTCCGGATGCATCGGAAAGAGGGTTTCCACCTCATGAACTTCCGTGTTCACGTCCTTCATTCCGTCTTTTTCACGCACCGTGTCATCCGTGAGCACAATCATGTCACCGGGGCCGATGTCATCCGGACGCGTCCGAAGCACCAGCCGCCGGTCATGACGAGCGGCCGGTTCCGACAGCGAATGCCGTTGCCGGGAAACGCGTCCCTCATACTTGATGATGTGATCCGGATCGGTCCCAACGGATTCAATGGTCGCGCTTCCCTCGAACCGCAGATGGATCGCTTTGCGGATCGTGATGTTTTGCGCCTCGTACCAACCGTCCGGCACCACCAGCGTATCCCCGTCCCGAAGTTCTTCGATCGCCCGGAGGAACCTGCCCGTGTCATCCGTTTCACCGGGCAAACGGGGAAACGCATCGAGCCGGACGGTTCGGGGAATCCGGCGAGCACCGTCCGGATTTGTTCCGGAGAATCGTCCGCTGTTCATCGCTCCATCCCCCGCTCTCACTCATGATTCGGGCTGATGCTGCCATGATATGCGAAATCGGGGGCAGATGCCCGGCATTTCCGTTCACCGGACACAGGCCCCCGATTCATGCGGATTCATCCCAATGGATTCAAAACAGCGACAAGCTCCGGCAAGCGTCGAATGACCGGACAGGAAACCCGCGTTTCCATGATGCCGAGCGGATCATACAGCACACCGCGAATGCCGGCGACACGCGCTCCCAAGATGTCGGCCGCGTAGATGTCCCCGACGTGGACGGCTTCGTCAGGACGGATTCTCAGCTTCCGACATGCCACGTGAAAGATCCGGGGATCCGGTTTGCGAACTCCCGTTTTTCCCGAATCGACCACGGCATCGATCCAGCGGTGCATCCTGAGCTTTTCGAGGGCGCGCTCCAGGCTGCCGTCCCAGTTGGAAACGACCGCCACGTTCAGGCCGGCCCGTTTCAGCCGTTGAAGCAGCCAAATCGCCCCCGGTTCCGGACGAAGCTTCTTCGGCAACTTGCGGGCGGTGATCGAAAGCGCCCATGCCTTCGCCTCCGTATCCGGAATGCCGGCCGCTTTCAATCCGATCCGCAGATTGTCCGTGAATGAAGCCTTTTTCCCCTGAAGACGGGTTTGCTGAAAATGGAGTTCCATCGCCCGGGCTCCTTCGGACCAAGCCAGCGGACGTGCGGCCAATTTGGGAGCAAACAGCCGGCAGGCGTGGCGAAGCAAATCCTCTTTGGACACTCCGTACGAACGGATGAGGGTGTGACCGGCGTCAAAAAATACGGCCCGAATCATGTCAGCCTCCCGCGGTTTGTCTTTCGGTATTCACCGGATTTCCGGCTTTTTCCCGATCTATACTCAAAATGCCCCGGGAATGTGCTCCACGTGCAACACTTCGAGATTCCGATCAACCCGTACAGACACGACGTCAAAACGGACGGGCCGGTCATGCAGCCGGTGCATCTGCAAATACTGAGCCGCCAGGCGTCGGACTTTTCGCTGCTTGTTCAGGTCCACGGACTGGAATCCGTGTCCGAAACGGTCTCCGCCGGTAGTCCGGACCTCCACGAAGACCAGCGTGTCTCCGTCGACGGCCACGAGATCCAACTCTCCCAATCGGGAGGACCAGTTTCTGTCCAGAATATTCAGTCCTTTTCGGCTGAGGAATCGGGCGGCCGCTTCTTCTCCCGCCCGCCCCGTCGCTTTCCGGCGGTCCGTCATTCACGGTCTCCTCCTTCGACGATCGGCAGGGACAACTGAACGCTTTCCAGTTCGCGGACCGGCGCGAAGCTTCGCCGATGGATCGGAGTGATCCCGTACCGCTTGAGTGCTTCCAGATGGTCGGGCGTGCCGTATCCCTTGTGCCGATCAAAACCGTATTCCGGGTATTGCCGGGCCGCATGATCCATCCATTCGTCGCGGACGGTCTTGGCGACGACCGACGCCGCGGCGATGGAATGGCTGAGCGCGTCCCCCTTGATGATTCCCTGTTGGGGAAACGGAATGTCGGGAATGGTCACGGCATCGGCCAACACCGCATCCGGCGCCGGATCCAATCCAGACAAAGCCATGCGCATGGCCATGTACGTGGCTTGCAAAATATTGACCCGGTCGATCGTTTGAGCATCCACCATGCCGACTCCGACGGCAAGCGCCTCCCGCTCGATCCTCTCCCGCAGTTCGGCTCTCTCCGCCGGGCTCAATTGTTTGGAATCGTTGAGACCCTCCGGATCGAAATCCTCCGGCAAGATGACGGCCGCCGCCACCACCGGTCCGGCCAACGGTCCCCGGCCGGCCTCATCCACGCCGGCAATCCGGACACAGCCTTTTGCTCGCCACTCCCGTTCATGTTTCCACATGAGATCCAGGCGTTCCCGTTCCTTCCGTTCGCGCTCCCTTGCGCGAAGCCACGCCTGCGCGAGCTTGCGAACCCCGGCGCGCGAATCCTCCAGGAGTTTTCTCACCGCTTCTTCGGAAACGTCCGGCTGACGGATCCATGCGCGGATTTCATTGATCGTTCCCGTGTTCCGCTCCACTTGCTTCCCCTCCGCCATCCGTCCAGTCTTCCGGCAGTTCCAGGGAAATCCGGCCGATCCGTCCCGAGCGAATCTCCCGGACGATCAGCTCGGCGGCTTTCTCCACATCCACTTCACCGCCGCGCACCAGACAGCCCCTCTTCCGGCCGATCTCCTCGAGCAACGTTTCCGGTGATGTCGCGGAATCTTTCAGCTTGAACCGCTCTTCCAGCATGCGCGGATATCGCTTTTTCAAAAACGACAATATGTACAAGGCGACATCATACAGCGGCAGGATTTCTTCCTTGATGGCACCGCTGGCGGCCAGTCGGAAGCCCACTTCCGGATCTTCAAACTTGGGCCACAAAATGCCGGGAGTGTCGAGCAGTTCCATTGATTGTCCGACGCGAATCCATTGCTGGGCGCGCGTCACCCCCGGACGGTCTCCGGTCACGGCCGCGCTGCGTCCCGCCAAGCGATTGATCAGGGAGGACTTGCCGACATTGGGAATGCCGATCACCATCGCCCGAAACTTCCGGGATTGAATCCCTTTGCTCCGCCTCTTCTCGAACAAGGGTTGAAGCACCCGCTCACAGGCGGGAACGATGCGGGAAACCCCTTTTCCCGTCTGGGCATCCACCGGAAGCACTTCCAGTCCCCGCTCCCTGAAATGGCGAATCCACGTTTCATTCGCCCGTTCGTCGGCCAAATCGCACTTGGTGAGAAGAATCAATCGCCGTTTTCCGCCCACGATCTGATCCATCATCGGGTTCCGGCTGGACAGGGGAAGGCGCGCGTCCAGCAATTCGAACACGATATCCACCAGTTTCAGCTTTTCTTCCACTTGCCGTCGGGCCTTGGCCATGTGGCCCGGAAACCATTGGATTGTCATGAAACCATTCCTCCGCTCCGGCATCGAAAAAATCTGTCCAACAAGGAGAAAAGAGCTTGCCTGACCCGTCCCCGGAATCCAATAGGCGCCTTTGTAAGCGCCGCTGCTGCCGGACTGGAGTCATGCAAACCCTTTCGTGGCCCGTGAGCATGGGTCACCACAACAGCTTCAGATCCTTGAGCGGCCAGTAGATGAGCTCGGCTCGTCCCACGATCCGGTCTATCTTGACAGGTCCGAATTCACGGCTGTCATAGCTTTCCGGACGGTTGTCCCCCAAGACGAACACCTCTCCCGGTTTGACGGTCCATTGCCGGAAATCCTTGGTGCGAATGTCTTCGGGGATGTACGGTTCGGACAAGGGTTCGCCGTTGATGAGCAACGAGTTGTTCTTGGCCTCCACCGTTTCTCCGGGAAGAGCGATCACTCTCTTGATGTAATCCCTGCCTTCGGCCGACTGGAAGACCACCACTTCACCGCGCTCGGGTTCCCGGAACTTGTAAATCAGCTTGTTCACCAACACAAGATTTCCGGTGTACATCGTCCGTTCCATGGACGGTCCCGAAACATTGAACGGTTCAAACACGAACAGGCGAAGGAGGACGGCCAGAATCACGGCAATCAGGAAAGCATGAATCCATTCTCGCGATTTGACTTGCTTTTGTCGCCGCATGCGTTCAGATCGGGGGGGGAAACTGCTCATGGGATCCTCCTCGAACGGGAATCGGTCAGATTCCGTTACAGCGGATGCGACAAAAGGGCTTGTGTGACCAAGCCCTTCGGATCGCACCATATGGCTTATCTGTGAATTTCCTTGATGCGGGCAGCCTTGCCGCTGCGTTTGCGCAGGTAGAACAGCTTCGCACGGCGCACTTTACCGCGGCGGATCACTTCGATCTTGTCAATCCGCGGGGAATGCAACGGGAAAGTCCGTTCCACGCCCACACCATAGGAAACCTTGCGGACAGTGAAGGTTTCGGAGATTCCGCCTCCGCGACGCTGGATCACCACGCCTTCGAAAACCTGGATCCGTTCACGTTGTCCCTCTTTCACCTTCACGTGCACGCGGACGGTGTCCCCTGCACGGAACCGGGGCAGATCATTGCGGAGTTGTTCTTGGGTCACTTCACGAATGATGTGATGCATCCCTGGTACCCTCCTTTCGGGAGAAAATGTGGGTTGTTCCCGTTTTCCTTCCGTTCCCGTCAATTGGACGGGAAATATTGTAACACACGGTCTGATTGAAAACAATCATCCGTCCGGTTCACCCGAACCCAACTTCCGCAGAAACTCCCGATCCTCGTCCGACAGGGGAGCGTTCTCCAACAAGTCGGGCCTTCGCTCCCACGTGCGCCGAAGCGACTCCTGCCGGCGCCAGCGTTCAATCTTCGCATGGTGCCCGGACAGCAGGATGTCGGGAACTTTCCATCCCCGGAAATCGACGGGTCGGGTGTATTGCGGATATTCAAGGAGACTCGTGGAAAACGAGTCATCCACCGCCGAAGATTGGTTGCCGAGCACGCCGGGAATCAACCGGCTGACACTGTCAACGACCACCATGGCGGGCAATTCTCCACCGGTCAACACGTAATCCCCGATGGATATTTCCCCGGTGGCGAGATGCGTGCGGATGCGCTCGTCAAATCCTTCATAATGGCCGCAAATCAGCACAAGATGATCATGTTGGGCCAGTTCCTCTGCTTTTTTCTGCGTGAACGGTTCCCCTTGCGGGGACATCAGCAGAATCGGAGGTTTTTTCGGAAGATCTTTCAGCAGATCCTCCACGGCGGCAAAAATGGGCTCAGGTTTGAGCACCATCCCCCCGCCTCCTCCGTAAGGAGTGTCATCCACCGTGCGGTGCCGGTCGGTCGCATAATCCCTGAAGTTGACGAGTCTGGTTTCGATCAGACCCTTCTCACGGGCTTTGCGGATGATGCTGGACTCCATAAAGCCGACAAACATCTCCGGAAACAGGGTGAGGATATCGAAGCGGATCCGGGAAGCGGTCATTCGCCGAGTCCCTCCATCCACTCGATGCGCACCAGCCGGCCTTCCACGTCGACTTCCTTGACGATCTCGCCGATGTAGGGGATGAGGATGTCCTTTCCGCGCTCCGCGGGACGCACCACCCAGACATCATTGGCAGGAAACCGCAAAATCTCCTTCACGGTTCCCACCTCTTCGCCGTCCGTTTTCACGACCCGGCAACCGATGATCTGGTAATGGTAGAACTCTCCCTCCTCCTCATTGAGCGGCACCGCTTCCTCCCGGGGAACCACCAGCCAACTCCCTTTGTAAGGTTCGGCGTCATTGATGTTTCCCCATTCGCGGAACTTGACGAGCAAGGCTGATTTGTGCGGTCGGCTTCGCTCCACGGTGAGCGGCAAGGGCGAAGGAAGGGACGGATGACGGAGCAACAGGCGGCTTCCCGGCGCAAACCGGATTTCCGGAAAGTCGGTGTCCGGCAGGACGCGGACTTCCCCGCGAATTCCATGCGTACCGACCATCCGGGCCACTTTCAGGTATTCAGCCTGACTCATGCCCAGTCCCCTTTCTTCCGTCAGGTCATCTCCAGACGGACCTGGCGGTTTTCCTTCCAGGCGGCCGCTCCGACCACCGTGCGGATGGCCTTGATGAAGCGACCGTTTTTGCCGATGACCTTGCCCTTGTCACCGGGAGCCACCGTCACTTCAAAGATGACCGTGTCTCCCTGCACCCGTTCGCGGACGCTCACCCGTTCGGGATCTTCCACCAGCGACCGGACGATGTATTCAACCAGATCCTTCATATGCGTAAAGCCTCCGGCCATGAAATGAGAACGTCACTTCTTGCCGTATTTTTGCTCGTGCACTTTTTGCAGGATGCCCGTCTCGCGGAACAGCTTGCGCACGACATCGGAAGCTTGTGCACCGTTGCCCAGCCATTTCAGCGCTTTTTCCTCGTCGATTTTGACGGTGGCCGGATCGGTGAGCGGGTTGTAGTAACCGATCTCATCGATGAAACGACCGTCGCGCGGGGAACGGGCATCAGCCACCACCACACGGTAGAACGGAGCTTTTTTCGCACCCATTCTTTTCAGACGAATTTTCACTGCCATGAACGATTCACCTCCCGGGCGAAATATCTATCACATGAATGGAAAACGGAAACCGCGTTTCTTTTTGCCGCCTTTGGTCAGCTGCTGCAGGTGTTTCATCATCTTCTTCATGTCTTCGAACTGTTTGAGCAAGCGGTTCACGTCCTGAACGGCCGTACCGCTTCCGTTTGCGATGCGGCGGCGACGGCTGGCGTTGATGATCTCCGGACGTTCCCGTTCTTCCGGCGTCATCGAGCGGATGATCGCTTCCACACGGGCAAACTGTTTCTCGTCCACCTTGAGATCTTTCATGCCCTTGAGTTTTCCGGCTCCCGGCAACATGGTCAACATGTCCTCAAGCGGTCCCATCTTGCGAACCTGCTGCATCTGCTGCAAGAAATCTTCCAGCGTGAACGAAAGGGTTCGCATTTTCCGCTGAAGCTCTTTCGCTTTCTCTTCGTCGACCGCGGCCTGTGCCTTTTCGATCAGGGTGAGCACATCGCCCATGCCGAGGATCCGGGACGCCATCCGGTCCGGATAAAACGGCTCGAGGGCGTCGGTCTTTTCGCCCATCCCGACAAATTTGATCGGACAGTTCGTGACGGATTTGACGGACAGCGCCGCACCCCCGCGGGTGTCACCGTCCAACTTGGTCAGCACCACACCGGTGATGCCGAGAAGGTTGTTGAAGCTCTCCGCCACGTTGACCGCGTCCTGTCCGGTCATCGCGTCGACGACCAGCAGGATCTCGTCGGGTTGGACCGCATCCTTGATCCTGCGCAGCTCCTCCATCATCGCTTCGTCGATGTGAAGGCGTCCGGCGGTGTCGATGATTACGTAGTCAAATCCTTCTTCACCGGCTTTCCGGACCCCCTCTTCGGCGATCCGCACCGGGTCTGCCTGATCCCCCAGCGAAAAAACCGGCACGTTCAGATCCGACCCCAAAATCTCCAGCTGGCGGATCGCCGCCGGCCGGTAGACGTCGGCCGCCACCAGCAGGGAACGACGATTCTGCTTTTGGAGATATCGGGCCAGTTTCCCGGTCGTGGTCGTTTTCCCCGCTCCCTGAAGACCGACCATCATGATCCGGGTCGGCGGCCGTTTGGCCCGGGCGAGGTCACTCCGCTGTCCGCCCATCAGGCGGGTGAGTTCCTCGTTGACCACCTTGATCACTTGCTGACCGGGAGTCAGGCTCTGAAGCACTTCCTGCCCGACCGCCCGCTCCTTGACACTGTCGATGAAGCTCTTGACCACCTTGAAGTTGACATCGGCTTCAAGGAGGGCCAGGCGCACTTCGCGCATCGCTTCCTTCACGTCGGCTTCGGTCACTTTTCCCTTGCCGCGAAGCTTTTTCATGACCGCCTGCAAACGTTCGGACAAACCTTCAAACGCCATTGGGCGCACCTCCTCACACGGCGGTTTAATCGAGATCGGCCAACCGGCGGACCAGCGGGCCGACGGCGTCGCGCGCTTCCGGATGCCGGTTCAGCCGGCTCTCGATTTCTTCGGCCAGCTTTTGCCGCATGAGATGTTTCCGCAGGAGTCCCAGCTTCTCTTCCAGGTCGCCGAGGGTGGTCTGCGCGCGCTTGAGCGCCTCAAACACCGCTTGGCGCGAAACGCCCTGATGTTCGGCGATCTCGCCGAGCGACCAGTCTTCATGGTAGTACAATTCCAGCAGGGCGCGCTGCTTTTCGGTCAGAAGCGAGCCGTAGAAGTCGTAGAGCAGATTCAATTCCGTGGTTTTTTCCAACACGGAAATCACCTCGGACATGCGCCGTCAAGGCGCCAGCCTTTACAGATACTAACTATATCGGAGCGCGGACACGGTGTCAATGTTTTTTGCTTGATATCCAAAATGACGAAATGTTCGGCGTCTTCTTCAGTTCGCCGCCGTCTCTTCCTCTTCCAGCCAATCTTTGAACAGCGCGTGCAGGAACTGTTCCCCGTCGAAGTTCTGGAGATCATCCGGTTTTTCTCCCAGACCGACCAGTTTCACCGGAATGCCCAATTCCCGGCTGATGGCGATCACGATGCCGCCCTTCGCCGTGCCGTCGAGCTTGGTGAGGACGATCCCGGTCACCTCGGTCGCCTCGCCGAACTGTTTCGCCTGCACCATCGCATTTTGTCCGGTGGTGGCGTCCAGCACCAACAAGGTCTCATGCGGCGCGTCCGGAAGTTCCCTGCGGATGACCCGGTGCACCTTTTTCAGTTCTTCCATCAGATTGACCTTGTTTTGCAGGCGCCCCGCCGTGTCGCACAGCAAGATGTCCGCTTTGCGCGCCCGGGCCGCCTGAATGCCGTCGTAGATGACGGCGGCGGGATCCGCTCCCGCCTGATGCTTGATGACATCGACGCCGGCCCGCTGTCCCCAGGTTTCCAGTTGCTCGATGGCTCCTGCCCGGAAAGTGTCTCCCGCGGCCAGAACCACTTTCTTTCCTTCGTTTTTGTAGCGGTGGGCCAATTTGCCGATGGTGGTGGTTTTGCCCACTCCGTTCACTCCGACGAACAGGAAGACGGTGAGTCCGTCCGGATTTTCGCGAAGCCGGGTTGCTTCCGGCGCGGTCGGGAGCATTTCGCCGACCAACTCCATCAGCACCGGCTTGAGTTCCGCGGGATCCTTGATTTTTCGTTCCTTGACCTCCCGGCGGAGTCGATCGGTCAGTTCCATGGTGGTCTGCACGCCGACGTCCGCACCGATCAGGATTTCTTCCAGTTCCTCATAAAGTTCCTCGTCGATCCGGCTGCGGGAGAACAGATCGGTGATGGCTCCCACGAATGAGGAGCTGGTCTTGCCCAGTCCGCTGACGAACTTTTGCGTGACCGACGATTTTTTTCCGGTCATTTTTTCCTTGAGCCGGCTGAAAAAACTCATTCATCCAACCCCCTGTTCCTTCGTTGCCGCCGCTTCCCTGACACCATCATACTCTTCCAACTTCACCGACACCAGCTTCGACACCCCCGACTCCTGCATGGTAATTCCATACAGCACGTCGGCGCCCTCCATCGTGTGCTTGCGGTGGGTGATGACGATGAACTGCGTCTTGTTCTTGAACTGCTTCATGTAGCGGGTGAACCTGGTGAGGTTGGCTTCATCCAGCGCCGCATCCACTTCGTCCAACACGCAGAACGGAACGGGTTTGATGCAGAGCACGGCAAAGAGCAGGGCAAGCGCGGCCAGAGCGCGTTCTCCTCCGGACAACAGATTGAGATTCTGCAATTTTTTGCCCGGAGGCTGGGCGACGATTTCCAGTCCGGTTTCCAGCAGATTGTCCGGATCGGTCAGCTGCAGATCGGCCCGGCCCCCTCCGAACATCTGCACGAACACGTGCTGGAATTCGGTGCGGATCAGTTCGAAGGCCTCGAGGAACCGTCGACCCATTTCTTCTTCAAGCTGGCTGATGATCTCATACAGCTTTTGCTTGGCTTCCAACAAATCGGCTTCCTGGGTCTTCAGGAATTCCAGCCGCTCCGAAATTCGTGCATGTTCTTCGATCGCACCGAGGTTCACTTCTCCCAGCGAAGTGATGCGTGATTTGAGGGAACGGACCTGTTTTTCCGCGGCGGCCGGATCTTCCGGTACGCCGTATTCCCGCTCCGCACGCTCGAAACTGGTTTCATATTCTTCGGCCAGCTTCTGGAGCAGGTGATTCAGTTCCACATCCAGTCTTCCCGATTTCACGTCCCGCTCATGGAGAAGTGCTTCCTGTTTGCGGTATTTGGACTGCAGGGAGCGAATTTCTTTCTCCCTCAGTTCCCGCTCGGCCGAGAGTGACTCCCGCCGATTCCGCGTTTCCGCCAAACTTTCCTGCACCTTCTCTTTGCTTTCGCGAAGTTGCCGGACCCGGTCATCCAAGCCGGAGATCTCCGTCTCACCCGTTTCCCGGATGTGCTCCAGTTGTTCCAGTTCCCGGCTCGCTTCGCGCCATTGCCGGTCCAGACGCTCCAGCTCCCGGCCGATGCGGCGGAGATTTTCCTCCAGATGGGCGACTTCCTGCCCCAGTCCGGACACCTTCACTTTGCAATCCGTATACCGGTGCGTGGCTTCCTCACGCTCGGTGGAATGACGCCGCTCCGTTTCCCGGGCACGGCGCACCGCTTCTTCCGCGACCGCTTTTTCCTCACCGAGCCGCTCCAGGTCCCGGTCCAACCCGGAGAGTCGATGCTGAATCGCTTCGCGGGACCCGGCCGTTTCCTCCCGTTCGCGAATCAGCCTCTCCGCTTCGGTGCGGAGCGCCTCGAGACGCATCGACGTTTCCCGTTTTGCGCCGAGAAGCTCCTGTTCCCGGGCCCTCCGCTCCTCTCCCTGGTTCCGGAGCGCTTCCCACCGCCGCTCGAGATCGGTCCTGCGGCTTTTGAGCTCCCGCAAGGTTTGTTCGGTTCCGGACACCGACGCTTCAGCCTCGCGGATTTTCGCTTCCAGCTCCTCCAGCTGTCTCGTCCTGCCCAACAGTTGGGTTCGGTTGCTCTGACGGCTTCCGCCGGTCATCGATCCCCCGGGGTTGACCACATCTCCGTCCAGCGTGACGATCCGGTACCGGTATCCCAATTCACGGGCCATGCGATTGGCCTGTTCCAACGTGCGTGTCACCAACACCATCCCGAGCAAATGCTGTGCCAGGTGGCGGTACCTCAATTCCGTCTTCACCAGATCGGACGCCACTCCGACAAATCCGTCAATCCCGCCGGCTCTTCGCAGCTCATGTTCCGGAAGGCTGCGCGGTCGGATCACGTCGAGCGGCAAAAACGTCGCCCTGCCCAACCGTTTTTCTTTCAGATAGGCGATTCCCGAACGGGCCGTTGCCTCGTTCTCGGCGACGAGATGTTGCATCGCCCCGCCCAACGCGGTCTCCATCGCGGCTTCGTATTCGGCGGGAACCTGGATCAGTTGGGCGACCGCGCCGTGAATCCCGGCGAGCGATGATTGCCCGCGATCCCGGGCTTTGAGGATTTCGCGGACCCCTTGCAAAAATCCCTGGTGATCCGCCTCCATCTCGCGCAACAATTCCCATTGGGAGCGGAGCCTGTGCAGCCATTGCTCTTCTTTTCGCAAACGGCCGGAAGTCTCTTTTTCCTCTTCCTCCAAGGCGCTTTTTTGAGCGGCGAGAGCGCGGAGCTTCTCCGTGGCCTCCAATTTGGCTTGTTCAATGTCCGAAAGCGCCCCGGCGATGGTTTGTTGTTCTTCTTCCAGCGGAACCCGTTCTTCCGCGATCCGCGCTTCCCTTTCCGCGAACGACTCCAGCTTTCGGGTCAACTCTTCCAGCTGTGCGGCCAGATACTGACGTTCACTTTCCAGGGAAGCCATCCGGTTGCCCAGCTTTTGCAGCTTGTCCATCGACTCGGCGAGCGAGATCTCTCCGTCCGCGGCGAGATCGGACAATTGCTCCTCGATCCGGCGAAGGTCTTCCATGGCCGCATCCAGTTCCGTCCGTTTTTGTTCCAGCCGCTCGACAAGCTCCCGTTCTTCCCGGACCAATCGGTCCTGCTGTTCTTTGAGTTCCGCGATCCGGCGCTGGATCTGCTCTTTGGAGCGATCCCGGTTCGTGAGCCTCTCCAGCCACACTTCGCGTTGTCCTTCCGCTTTCTCCAGCTCTTCGCTGACCGACAACAACTCGCCCTGGATTTCTTCCCAAACCTTTTCCTGCCGATGAAGCTCCGCCTTCAGCTCCTCGAGAGCGGCTTCCCGGGTGCTGATCTCGGCGGCGAGCGTCACCTGTTCTTCCTTCAAGCGTTTCACTTCCTGGACCGTATCCTGCCATCCCTGATGAACGGTCCGGATTTTATGTACGTACAGTCCCACTTCGACCTGTTTGAGCTGTTCCTTGAGCTCCTTGTACTTTCGGGCTTTTTCGGCCTGCTCCCGCAGAGGCTCTTCCTGCCCTTCCAGCTCGTGAATCAGGTCGTGAATCCGGGACAGATTCTGTTCGGTGTTGTCCAGCTTTTTTTCCGCTTCTTTTTTGCGCGATTTGTATTTCACGATGCCGGCCGCTTCTTCGAAGATCGCCCGGCGATCCTCCGATTTGGAGCTGAGGATTTCGTCGATCCGTCCTTGTCCGATCATCGAGTAAGCGTCTTTTCCGATCCCGGTGTCCATGAACAGCTCATGAATGTCCTTCAACCGGCAAGGTTGTTTGTTCAGGAAATATTCGCTCTCCCCGGACCGGTACACGCGACGGGTGACCGTCACCTCGGCAAAGTCCAGCGGAAGTCTTCGTTCGGTGTTGTCAAAGGTCATCGACACTTCGCAGAAACCGACCGGCTTGCGGGTGTCACTCCCGGCAAAAATCACGTCTTCCATCTTGTTGCCGCGCAACGATTTGGCGCTCTGCTCACCGAGCACCCAACGAATGCCGTCCGTCACGTTGCTTTTTCCGCTTCCGTTCGGTCCCACCACGGCGGTGATGCCGGGAACGAACTCCAGTTCGGTGCGGTCGGCAAATGATTTGAATCCTTGCATTTCCAATCGTTTCAGATACATGGCTCTCCCTCCTTTCAACAGGCGCAACTGATATATTTTAACACAAATCAACGAATTCCGGGGATGATCCCGGGAAGGTCCCATCCCGCAAAAAGCCTGATGACATGCACCGAAAAGATCCGGCATCACACGTTTTCGTCGGCAAAAAAAAGCTGTTGACCGCCCGTCAACAGCGAGCTAACCCCCCCGAACCCGCCGGATGACGGTTCCTTCCCCGCACAAACGGGTTCCAATCCCTACACGGACGGAACCTCCCCGGTTTCAGGACGAACGTTTTGCGTCGAACAAGCATCAACCGCATGATTCATCCGGCGGGGGGCAAAATGATCCTGTCAGTACACCCTTGATCCCAGAGGCGCGTCGTGATCGGTGCCGAGCAACGACACACCTCCCTCGCATGAATCCACGCCCATGACCAATACTTGCGATTCAAACCCGGCGATGCGTTTGGGAGGAAAGTTGACCACGCAAATGACGCGTTTTCCCTCCAGATCCTCCGGGCGATACAGGGCGGTGATTTGCGCACTGCTGGTTTTCACCCCGATTTCCGGACCGAGATCGATCCACAGTTTGTATGCGGGTTTGCGGGCCTTTTCGTTGGGTTCCACCCGAACGATCTTGCCGACTCGCATATCCACTTTGAGAAACTCTTCAAATGTCAGCGTGTTCATCTGTTTCACCCCGTATATCGTGAAAAAAGCGGCGATTGAATCCGTGAATGACGTTCCGTTGCCTGACGCACACCATGGGAAGGGAACATCCTTGCCGTGCCCCGCAAGATCCTGCCGTCGGATGTTCCGCGAAAAACGGTCTTTCAACCCGTCCTGCTTTGAAGTGAAATCCCCATCCCTTTCACCATTTGCCGAATGGAACCGAGATGGTAGGCCGAATGGGCCAGACATCCCAGCACCCCGTTGGCCAGTGACGGGGTCCACGCAATCTCTTCGGCCAAATGGTTCATGAGTTCCCCGTACTCCCGGCGCAACTCTTCCACCAGCCGCTTCCATTCCTCTTCATCGGAGATCCGGACCTTCCAACTGAGGGACCAGTCCACCTCCGGTTTTTCCCCGCGAAGAAAGGCATTGCCCACTCCCAGATAATACGCGACATGATGGACATGGGCACAGAGAGGAGCTCCGCCACCCGGCGTGGGTTCCATCGCTTGTTCGGCGGAGACGTTTTCCAGTGTGCCAAACAGTCCGGACCCCGGTTTGGACTCGGTGTACCAGCTTCCCCCTTCCGGAGGTGGGCCGTCAAACGTTTCCTTGAGCAGAATCTTCAGTGCATCGAGCAAATGACGTTCCACGATGTTCCCGTTCCTCCCTGAAACAAGAATGCTCCGAACAAGGATACACGTTCTTTTTACAACCGGTTTTTCCTTCTTTGCGGTTTCCTCAGTCGGCTGTCACGTTCTCCTTCCATGATTCCACGGTTGCCGGGTCCGGTTTCTTCCAGAGTCTGTTCCGAAGCAGGATTCCCGTCATCCCGACGGTGAACACGGCAACACCGACCAAGGCGTAAACCGGCCTCACTCCCAATCCTTTGACCAGCCAACTTCCGGCCATCGGTCCGATGATCAACAAGACATTGGCAAGCGAACTTTGAATGCCGAATACCCGCCCGACGGAATCCTTTTCCGTCTCCCGCTGCAGCACCGTCTGAAAAGTGACGAGAAACGCCCCGATGCCCACACCGGAGATGAAACCGATGACAAAGCCCGAAAAAACCGGGGTTGCCGGTGTAAGCAGGCTCAACATCCCGAACCCGGAACCAATCACGGCGAGACCGCCGCCCAACAGCCATCCGGCTTGAATTCGTTCGGCACGTTGAACGGACAAGGCGCCGAGAACCCCGCCCGCGCCGACCATGGAGATGATCCACCCCATCATTTGCGGGGATTCGGGAAAGAGCTCCCGGAACAGGACGGGAAACTGAGAATCCACCATCTGGACAACAAATATTCCCAATGCCCAGAATGCAAGCGTGCTCAGAAGCATCCGATTCTTCCTGACCACCCGCCAACCTTCCGTCCAATCGCTCCAGGCCGTTTTTTCCCGCCGGGTCGCCGGTTCCGTCTCAGCCGTTGCTTCCGGGTCGCGAAGTCCGGTGAGCAGACTTGCCGATGCCAGATTGGTGAGGCCCTTGACCAGCAGGCAAATTTGCGGCGTCACCACCGTGATCAGCATGGCTCCCAGAAAGGGAGAGGCGATCTTGGCCGCCTGATCTGCCAGACCGTTCCAGGTCATCGCCTGCCCCAGCTGTTCATGCGGCACGATTCGCTTGGTGAGCGCCTGCTGGGCGGGATAAAAAACGACGGAAAACGCGGAACGGATCAAGAGGAGTGCCAACAACCAGAAGACGTTTGGCGCCAGCATCATGAGAAAGGTGACACCGGCGGTGCACAAGTCGGCCGCGATCATGATTTTCCGGCGATCAAACCGGTCAGCCAACACTCCCGCCCAACTTCCGAGAAGGACCCCCGGCAAGGCATACATCACCGGCACCAGGCCGACCAGAACCGGATCCGCCTTCCAGACGTACCCGATCAGCACGGCAACCGCAAAAACGTCGAGGTACGTTCCGAACATGGCGATGGAAACCGCCGCGTACAAGCGGACAAAAGCCCGGTTCTTCCACAGGGAACCGCTCTTCTTCATTGTCTCCAACTCCCACACCTCCCACCGTTCTTTTCCTCAGATTACCGCGGGATTGTCAGAGAAATATCAGACAGGAGGCGACGGATCACTGATTCCATCCGGTCCTTGTACCTGGGCGCTTCACATTCTTCCAGAAGTTCCTGTCGCCGACGATTCAGCGGAACCGCCAGACACTCCAACACCCCCAGCCTGGCACGGAGCTTTCCGAAACGGTTAAGGAAATGGAGCCGGTTCAGAAACATGCGGGTTGCGTCCATGATCTCCCAGTCTCGCATCACCAAAGATTTTCCGGCCGCTTCCTGTCCCCGTGCGGCGAAAAGCAACCCGCGATACAGATGAAGCATGGCCGATTCTCTCCGAAACCGGTGATCCAGCATTTCTTCCGCCCTGTTCAGTGACGCTTCGGCCTTGCAAAGCTTTCCCCGCAACAATCGCGCATGGGCTTCGGTGAATCGCAAACTGACTCGCAAACAGTGATCGGGATCCTTGCCGATGCGTTTTTTGGCAACCACCAGCCGTCTTTCCGCTTCTTCCGATTGACCGGAGTCAAGCAGGCATTCGATCAGGGTGAACCAACGCATTTCTTCGGCATGAAACCCTCCAAGAAGGTTTTTCGACAGTGCTTCCTCCAGGAAACGGATGGTCCGTTCCGGACGCTCCAGGATCATCTGATAAAAATAACACAGATAAAACATTCGCTCTTTCGCCGGAATGTCTTCCGTTTCCACAAACCAGCGGAGATTTCCCCGGGATGCATGGAAAAAACAGCGTTGAGAAACGAGCAAACGAAACCCCAACACGTCTTGGTGTCCGGCGAGGATCTCGAGGGAATCGCCACGACCGTGTTCGGCATAACGGCTCCAAAGACCGAGCAATGTTTCCTCCACCTGCTCATCGATCGAAACGGACGTGGACTCGGGCGGTGACGGAACCGTCAACCTGTAACCCACTCCGCGCACCGTCTCAATGCGAAACGGACCGTTGATTTGTTTCAGTTTTTTTCTCAGGCGAAACACATGGTCATCCACGGTCCGGTCCACGGGGTTTTCCATCGTCCACACTTGATCCAGCAATTGTGCCCGCGAAAATGTCCGCCCGGGATGCCTGGCCAGGAACTCCAGAAGCGCATATTCTTTCGGCAGAAACACCTGCCTCCGGTTTTTCCAGACAAGGGCCCGTTCATGCGGCAGCCAGTTCAGTTCATGGAGACTCACCGTCATCCCTCCGGAAGGGGCTTGAATCATCCGAAAACGTCCTCATCCCGGATCCATCGGATGAACGCCGGGAGCCAGATCGTTTCCATGGCATCGGCAGCATCATGATCGAAGATCACCGCGCTCATGGGAAATCCGGGGATCATGTTCCGAACGGGCTCCGTGGAGAAGCGGAATTCCCGAAGGACCCGGCGCGTGAATTCCCGCCCGTCTCTAACCACCGCCCAGGCGGTCACGAACCGACCCGTTCGTTTTTCCGGCGGGATCCCTTTCGTTTTCCTGAGAAAATGCACCAACCACTCTTCATCTCCCACATCATCGGGCAATTCCCCGTTCCATCTCCGGACCATCACTCCCGGTCTTCCGCCGAGTGCATCGATTTCCATTCCCGAATCCGCCGCAAAAACGGGAAGATCCGTCAGGCCTGCATACGCACGTGCCTTGATGAGGGCATTTTCCTCCGGGCTGAAGCCGTCTTCCCTGATGTCGGGCACGGAAATTCCCGACTCACGCGGTGACACCCCCGAATATCCGACGCTGGCGAGAAGATTCCGCATGACATCCTGCTTGCCCGGATTTCCGGTTGCAATCATCACCCGGCGAGCCTGTTCTTTCGAAGCATCACGTCGCTGATCCATCGCCGTCTCCCGTGGGTCCCGGTTCTTTGTTTTCCGCTTTTGTTTCCTCTTTCCCGCGTTCGATGCGGAGTTGACGCAACTCCCCGCGAATCTCTTCGAGGGCTGTTGTCATTCTTCTGAGAAGAAGCAGGGCGATGATCACCGCGACGATGGGAAACAGAAAGGCCGCCATCGAAAACACTTGAAACAGATGCTCAGCGGCGATTTTCAGCATCCTCATCCCTCCAACCATGTGTATTCCCGGCCGGAAAAGGTCAACCTTCTTCTTCTTCCATTCCCCGCAATCCCGAAAGTGAATCGCATTTGCCGGATCCCCGAAAAAGCAAAAATACCACCGCTTTCGATCGGTGGTCATTCATTTCAGATCTTGAATTTTGAGCGCTTCCGCGGCGGCCATTTGTTCCGCTTCTTTTTTGGACCGCCCCGAACCCCTGCCGAGCGGTCGACCGTCGAGAAGCACTTCCGCCACAAAATGACGGTCGTGCGCAGGCCCTTGCACGTCGACAATCCGATACTGGAGCTGTCCGAGGTGAAGGTGTTGAACCCGCTCCTGCAATTGGCTTTTGGCATCGGTCACCCCGCCGAGCAACCTGTCATCCAACTTCGGAAAGACGAAGTTCCCCAGAAATTCACGGACCCCGTCCAGCCCCTTCTCAAGAAACAGCGCTCCCACAAACGCTTCAAAGACATCCGCCAAAAGCGACGGACGGTTTCTTCCGCCGGTCAACTCTTCCCCCTTGCCGACGCGCACGTATTTGCCGAAATCGAGCTCTCTGGCAAAACCGGCCAAGGACGACTCGCACACGATGCGGGCGCGTGTGCGAGTCAGTTCTCCCTCGCTCATCCCCGGAAAATGGCGGTAGAGATACTCGGAGACCGCCAGCTCGAGAACGGCGTCTCCGAGAAACTCCAGCCTCTCGTTGTCCGGATGTCCTTTTCCGTTTTTCCGTTCATGAGAAAAGGAAGAGTGAGTGAATGCCTGAAGAAACAGACCGTGGTTGGTCAGCTTCATGCCGACCGTCCGTTCCAGTTCAGCCAAATCCCAACGGGATGCTCCCGCCACTTCAAGATTCCTCCCAAGCTTTGAAAGCAATGGTCGCGTTGTGGCCGCCGAAGCCGAGAGAGTTGGACAGAGCCGCGCGAACCGTCGCTTTCCGTGCTTCGTTGGGCACATAATCCAGATCGCATTCGGGATCCGGATTTTCGTAGTTGATGGTCGGCGGGATGATGCCTTCCTTGATGGTCATGGCAGTCGCCACGGCTTCCACTCCGCCTGCGGCTCCCAGCAGGTGACCGATCATCGACTTGTTGGAGCTGATGGCGAGTTTCCGTGCATGATCACCGAACGCGGTCTTGATGGCCATCGTCTCGAACTTGTCATTCAGTTCGGTCGAAGTGCCGTGAGCGTTGATGTAATCCACTTCATCCGGAGAAAGTCCCGCATCTTTCATGGCCATCATCATCGCCCGGGCCGCTCCCTCACCATCCGGGCTGGGACTGGTCAGGTGGTAGGCATCGGCGGTCATGCCGTATCCGACCACCTCGGCGATGATCGGCGCTCCACGCTTCACGGCGTGTTCCAGCGTTTCCATCACCAGAACCCCGCAACCTTCCCCCATCACAAACCCGTTGCGGTCCCGGTCAAACGGACGGCTGGCCTTTTCCGGTTCATCATTCCGGTTGGAAAGCGCTCCCATGGAAGAGAAGCCGGCAAACGCCATCGGCATGATGGTGGATTCCGTTCCGCCGGCGATCATCACATCCGCATCCCCGCGTTGCAGGATTTTGAACGCGTCGCCGATGCAATGAGTGCCGGTGGCACAGGCCGAGACGGCGCAACTGTTCGGACCTTTCGCCCCGATGTGCATGGAAACAACCCCGGATGCCATATTGGCGATCATCATCGGAATGAAGAACGGACTCACCCGACGCGGACCACGGGAAAGAAGCATTTTGTGCTGTTCCTCGAAGGTGCCGAGCCCTCCGATGCCGGAGCCGATGTAGACACCGACACGGGTTTTGTCCACTTGTTCCATGTCCAGTCCGGCGTTCTGAACGGCCATTTTGGCGGTGCTGACGGCAAACTGGACAAAGCGGTCCATTCGGCGTGCCTCTTTTTTGTCTATATAATCCAGCGGGTCGAAGCCTTTCACTTCGGCCGCGATTCTTACGGAAAATTCGGAGGCGTCGAAGCGCGTGATCGGCCCCGCACCCGATTTACCCTGTACAAGATGATTCCAAAACGTCTGAAGATCGTTGCCGATCGGGGAGATGACACCAAGACCGGTGATGACGACGCGTTTTTTCATGTGGTCCACCGCCTTTCCGCGATCAAAGCTGCGACTTTGTCCCCATCCGGAGAGATGTGCATAAAGTCCCGCAAAAATTCACGGGACTTTATTGCATTAAGTATGGATGATCACTCACTGACGGTTTTTCTCGATGTAATTGATCACATCACCGACCGTCGTGATTTTCGCAGCCTCATCATCTTCAATGCTCAGTTCGAACTCTTCTTCAAGTTCCATGATGAGATCCACGACGTCGAGGGAGTCGGCCCCCAGGTCATCCTTGATGGAAGCCTCCAACGTCACTTCGGACGGATCCACATTCAACCGATCCACAATGATCTTCTTCACACGTTCCAACGTATCTGCCATCTGTTTCACCTCCCTTCCGTATTATAAGGGAACACCAGCCCCCAATCAAACCCATCTTGATCGATAAAAACGTCACGGCATGACCATGCCGCCGTCCACGTGCAGGGTTTGACCCGTGATGTAGGATGCCGCGTCGGAAGCCAGGAATTTGACCGCTTCCGCCACGTCCCGAACCGTGCCCGCGCGTCCGAGGGGAACGAGTTCGAGCATTTGCTTGCTGACCGCTTCATCCAGCGCCGCCGTCATGTCGGTCTCGATGTATCCGGGGGCAATGGCGTTGACGGTGATGCCTCTTCCGGCCAATTCCCGGGCGGTCGTTTTGGTCAGTCCGATCACCCCTGCTTTGGCTGCCACATAGTTCGCCTGACCCGGATTGCCCATCACGCCCACCACGGAGCTGATGTTGATGATCCGCCCGCCGCGTTGTTTCATCATCGGACGGGTCACGGCTTTGGTGCAGAGAAACACGCCCTTGAGGTTCGTGTTGATCACCTGATCCCATTCTTCTTCCTTCATGCGCATCAGCAGGTTGTCCCGGGTGATGCCGGCATTGTTGACGAGGATGTCAATCCGGCCGAACCGTTCAAGTACCTGTTTCATCGCGGCCTCCACCCGGGCCGAATCGGAGACGTCCACCTGCAAGGCAACTCCCTTTCGCCCCGCTTTTTGGATGCCGGCCACCGTTTCTTCGGCCGCTTGATGATTGCCGGCGAAAAACACCGCCACATCCGCCCCGGCTTCCGCCAGCGCGAGAGCGATGGCCCGTCCGATACCCCGGGATCCTCCGGTGACCACCGCTGTCTTTCCGCTCAGCATCTGCGTGATCGCTCCCTTCACCCCAGTGATTTCAATTCTTCGACCGCTTTGGCGAGCGAAGCGGAATCCTGGATGTTCAGCGTCTTCACCTTGCGGTCCACTTTCTTCACCAGACCGGAGAGCACCGTGCCCGCACCGATCTCGATGAACAGGTCCACCCCTTCATTCAACATGAAGCGAACACTGTCCTCCCAGCGGACCGGCGAAGCCACTTGCTCAACCAGCAAACGGCGAATCTCTCCCGCCTCCGTCACGGCCCGTGCCGTCACGTTGGACACCACCGGCGAATCCGCATCCCGGATGTCAATCCCGGAAAGAACCTTTTCCAGACGATCTGCCGCCGGCTTCATCAGCGAGGAATGAAACGGACCGCTGACTGGAAGGGGGACCACCCGGCGCGCTCCTGCTTCCCGCGCTTTTTCTCCCGCTTCTTCCACCGCTTTGGCATGTCCGGAAATGACAATCTGACCCGGGCAGTTGTAATTGGCCGGTTCCACCACATGTCCTTCCCGGCTGACGGAAGCGCACACTTCGTCCAATTTGTCACGGTCCAGATTGAGCACGGCCGACATGGCCCCCACTCCGGCCGACACCGCTTCTTCCATATACATGCCGCGCTTTCTGACCGTGGCCACCGCATCCTTGAACGTCAGCGCTCCCGTCGCCACCAACGCGCTGTATTCGCCCAGGCTGTGGCCGGCCACGAAGTCGGGACGGATGTGAACTTCATCCGTCAGTGCCCTCCACAGTGCAATGCTGGTGGTGAGGATGGCCGGTTGGGTGTTGGCCGTCAAACGTAGCTCTTCCTCGGGACCGCCGAAGCAAAGACCGGAAAGGGAAACGCCCAGCACCCGATCCGCTTCCTCAAACACCTCCCGCGCCGAAGAGCTGAAGGCTGCGATCTCTTTTCCCATGCCGACCTGTTGGGATCCTTGCCCCGGAAAAATGAACGCGATCTTGCCCATCGCACAGTCCCTCCCGCATTGGATCAGTCTCTTGCCCATTTCATCACGGCCGCGCCCCAGGTGAGCCCGCCGCCGAATCCGCACAGGACGAGAGTGTCTCCTTTCTTGATCCGGCCGTCCCGAACCGCCTCGTTCAGAGCGACCGGGATGGAAGCCGACGACATGTTGCCGTACCGGTCGAGATTGATCACCACTTTGTCTTCGGTGAGTCCGAACCGCTTGATCGCCGAATCGATGATCCGGATGTTGGCCTGGTGCGGAATGAGGAAATCGATGTCGTCTTTGGTCATGCCGACCTTTTTCAATGCCTCTTCCGTGCAATGGCCGATGACCCGAACGGCGAACTTGAACACTTCCCGACCGGCCATCGACACGGTGTGAAGTTTGTTTTTCACGGTTTCTTCCGAAGCGGGCAAGCGGGATCCGCCCGCGGGCAGTTTCAGCTGCTCCCCTCCGGAACCGTCTCCGCCCAGTTCGAACGACAGGAAACCGTATCCTTCCTCGACGGGTCCGAGCACGGCGGCTCCGGCTCCGTCCCCGAACAGGACACACGTGTTCCGGTCTTCCCAGTTCAGAATGCGGGACAGGCACTCCACACCGATCACCAGCGCGTACCGGTACACGCCGGTGGCAATGAATTGGGCAGCGGTCGTGATTCCGTACAGGAATCCCGTGCAAGCCGCGGACAGGTCGAAAGTGGCCGCCTTCTTGGCCCCGAGCCGGTCCTGAACGAGACAGGCCGTCGCGGGAAACGCCATGTCCGGCGTGACCGTGGCCACAATGATGAGGTCAATCTCTTCGGCCGTCAGTCCGGCGTGCTCGAGCGCCTGCCGGGCCGCTTCGACCGCCAGATCCGATGAAGCCTGATCCGGTGCCGCGATCCGCCGCTCGCGGATCCCGGTGCGGGAGACAATCCATTCATCCGTGGTATCCACCATCTTCTCCAAATCCCGGTTTGTCAACACCTTTTCGGGCAGATAGGCCCCCGTTCCCAAAATTCCTACCGGTCTCATCCGCTGTTACGCCCCTTTCTGCTTCGAGAGCTCCTGTTCAATGGAAGAGATCACTTGTTGTTCGGTAAAGCGGCGCGCCTGACGGATCGCGTTGAAGAACGCTCGGGCGTCCGACGAGCCGTGTGCTTTGATGACGGGTCCGGCCAAGCCGAGCAGAGGGGCACCGCCATGCTCCTTGTAATCCATGTCGTTTTTGAAACGGACCAACCCCGGCTTCAGCACGGCCGCCGCCAGCTTGCTCAGCCAGTTGCGCGTGAACTCCTGCTTCAGCCGGTCAAAGATCGCCTTCGCGACCCCTTCCGTGTTTTTGAGCAGAATGTTGCCGCTGAAGCCGTCACAAACCAGGACGTCGCAAGGACCGAACAACACATCCCTCGCCTCCACGTTGCCCACAAAACGGAGGTCGGGCTCCCGATCCAACAGGGAGTACGCTTCCTTGGTCAATTCGGTTCCTTTCCCGGCTTCGGTCCCGATGTTGAGCAGCCCCACGCGGGGGTTTTCGATGCCAAGCACCTTTTGCGCGTAGATTCCGCCCATGAGGGCGTATTGACGAAGGTGCTCCGCACGGGCTTCGGGGTTGGCTCCCACATCGAGCACCAACATCCCGCCACCGCCCAGAACGGGGAACACCGGGGCCAGCGCGGGTCGATCCACTCCCTTCATCCGTCCGGTGACAAACAGTCCGGCCGCCATCAGGGCCCCCGTATTGCCGCCGCTGATGAACGCGTCGGCTTCCCCTTCCCTGACCATCCGGCATCCCACGACAATCGACGAATCTTTCTTGCTCCGGACGGATTTGACGGGCTCTTCCTCCGGACCGATGACTTCCGTCACCCGTTTGAACGAAACGTTCGGAAGTTCCGGTTTCAGACTCTCGTCACGGCCCACGAGAATGATCGAGAGATCCGGCCACTCCGCGGCGGCAAGGCGCACTCCCTCCACCACTTCCGTCGGCGCGTGATCCCCGCCGTGCAAATCGATGGCAATTCTCATGCCTGTTCCCCCTCACTGCTGCCCACATCGTTTTCTTCCAACCGATAGACGTCGAAAATCCCTTGAAACACAATTTCTCCGTTCACCCGGGTCTTGACGTCCACCTGCAAGCGGGAAGCCTTTCGATTAATCACCTGGGCATGAGCCACACACCGTTCACCGACCCTCACCGGTCTCAGAAACCGAACTCCGGCGGAGCCGGTGAGCGCAACTTCGCTGTTCACGATCGCCACCGCCAGGGAATTGGCCTGCGCGAACAGGACGTGTCCCCGTGCGATGCCGTTTCTCGCAAACACATGGTCTTCCCTGATTTCAAGCAGCGAAATTCCGGAGCGATCGAGCTCTAAATCTATGATTTCCCCGATCACTTCTTCCACCAGGAGTGATTTGACCCGGTCAAAATGATTCTCCGCCATGTGCTTGATCCGTTCCCGCAGTTCGGGGATCCCGAGTTCCATCCGGTCAAGACGGATGGTCTGAACACTCACTCCCAACCGGCGGGCCATTTCTTCATCCGTCTGAAACGGATCCTCTTCCAGTGCGCGGACCATCGCACGTTGCCGCTCCCTCTTCGGCATGCGCACAGCGGAGTCACCACCTTATGATTGATACTATCTATTAAGACCTGGTACCAAAATGAGTATACAAAAAAAAGCGACTCGCTGCAATAAAAACAAGAGCCGACCCGAAACGGCGGCTCTTGGAATCGTGCTCGAAGGCGCTCAGTTGTTGACGACGCCTTCCACTTCCGCACCCTTGTAGTAACCGCACTCTTTGCACACGCGGTGGGACAGCTTGGGTTCGCCGCATTGCGGGCATTTCACCAGGCCGGGCACGGAGAGTTTGAAATGGGTGCGGCGCTTGCGCTTGCGGGTTTTGGAAGTCCGTCTGAAAGGTACTGCCATTGTCGTTTCACCCCCTATAAGAATGTAGCACATATGAGGGAAGTTTTCACTCGTCTTTTGGGTCGTCCTGCTTGAACAGATCCTGCAGAACGGCCAGTCGCGGATCGATCCTCTCGACCCGGCATTCGCAGGAGTTCCGATTTCTGTCGGCTCCGCACACCGGGCAGAGCCCCTTGCAATCTTCCCGGCAGACCGGCACGTACGGGAGTTGGAGCAACACCGCTTCCCGAACAAACGGATCCAGATTCAACGTTTCTCCTTCAACCGGATGAATCTCTCCATCTTCCGTCTCCCCGGCCATTTCCGGATCATCGGTGAAATGTTCCGTCCAACTTCCGGAAAGATCCACCCGAAACTCTTGCAAACAACGGGAACAGGTCAGGACCGCCCGGGTATCCTGCGCGGCTTCCGCTTCGATCAGGTGAGGTTCCGGCAGCGTCACGCACGCCCGCACCTCCACCGGATCGAGTCGGACCAGTCCGGACACTTCCTTCACCAGAGAGTCCAAGTTCACGCTCTCTTCCAATCGGAGGGTTCCGTCCTTTGCCTGACGCAGTTTGTGCAGGGAAATTTGCATGATTCCACTCCTTGCGTAAAAACAGGGTTTATTATAAGTCACCCGATCAGGTCTGTCAACGTTTTTGACTTGAAAGAGACCTGATCCCTCGGGGGAAGAGAACGCAAAAACCGGACGGCTTCCCCGAGCGTGGAAACGGGCACGACCCGGATCCCGCCTCCCAGTTTGCCGGCGGCCCGTTTGGCCTCCCGCTCATTCGAGTCACCGGGCTTGATGTCCTTGGGGCACAGGAAAATGTCCGCCCCTTCGTCGGCGGCCGCGGCCAGTTTGTGCCGGATCCCTCCGATCTGCCCCACTTTGCCGTCATCGCTGATGGTGCCGGTTCCGGCAATCCGGTATCCCCGGGTGAGATCTTCCGGGAGCAAACGGTCCAAGATTTCCAATGAAAACATCAGCCCTGCGGAAGGGCCTCCGATGTTTCCGGCATGAATCGCCGTCTCGGGATCGGTGTGCACGCGAACCCTTTCCATGGGAATGATGCCGAGTCCGGCCCTCCGCCCGTTCCCGTCCGATGCGGGGATGGCCACCAACCGGACCTCCGTTTCCACCGTCCGTCCGCCGCGATTCAGCTCCAGCTTGACCGTGTCACCGGGACGATGCGCGGAAAAAAGCCGAACCAGTTCATCCGACGAATGAACGAAAGACCCCTCCGCCCGCCTGATCCGGTCCCCCACTTCAATTCCGGAAGCGTGGTTTTTCAGAAGCCCCAACACTTCCACTCCTTCATGCCGGACCGAGACGGGTTTCTCCGCCGCATGGAAAGCGGCTGCGATCGCGTGATTTTGAGACTCCCTCATGTTTTCCCTTTGGCGGCGCTCATATTCTTCTTCCGATTCGTCACCGGCGAGCATCTGCTCCTTGGGCACCAGTTCGATCCGGTCCGTCAGGCGGCTCACCCACAGATCCAGCAGGCGTGCCTCCCGAACCGAAATGGTGGTAAGCAGAAAATCCCCCTTCTCTTTCGGTTGGATGTCTCCCACCCGAACCAGCGGGCTGACGTCGGCGGCCGATCCGGGGCCGATGACGAACGAATCGACGGGAATCAGGATCAACAGCGCCCAAATGGTCAAAATCACTCCGAGCAGCGCGAATATCTTGTTCCGTTTATTCCGCCAGTGGGATCTCATCATCCGTCTCTCCGTTCCGCCAGTTTTCGATGATGCGTTTCAACCGCCCGATCTGCGCTTGGGCCTCGACTTGGCCGCGGAGAATGCATTCCGCCGCCTTGGAAAACGAGCCGGGGCTGATTCCGGAGACGTCCGGCCGAAACACGAAATCCGCAACCGTCGCGCGAAGTCTGGCCCTTTCCCTTTCCATCACTTCAAGGCTGCGGAGAATGACGTCAAGCATCGTTTCCACCCGTCTGTCATCGCCGGCGGGCATCACGTCCACGGCAATCACCAGATCCATGCCCATTTCACGCAACACATCCACCGGAACCCTCTGCGTGACGCCCCCGTCCACCAAGAGCCGGTCGCCGGCGTCCACCGGCTCAAACACTCCGGGAATGGAGATGCTGGCTCTCACCGCTTCGGCGGCGGGACCTTCGGTGAAGATGACGGGCTCTCCCCGCACCAGGTCGGTCGCCACCACCGCCACCGGCAACTCCAGGTCTTCCAGTCTTTTTCCGCGGGTAAGCATCCGGAGCAGTTCCAGCACCCGCCGTCCGGCGATGAACCCGCGTCCGGGCATCTGAAAGTCCAACCAGGTCTTCCTCGGGAGATGGGAGGCCAGTCGGCAACACCAATCCAAATCCAGCCCCCCGGCCAGCAACACCGCCACCAGTGCACCCATGCTGCTCCCCGAAACGGCATCGATGGGAATCCCTTCCTCCCTGAGCACCCGCAGCACGCCGAGATGGGCAAATCCCCTTGCTCCCCCCGAACTGAGAGCCACTCCGATCTTCGGTCGCATGACGTTTCCCCTCCTTTTCCCTTCCCGGACACAGGGGGTCTAAACCCCCCGGGGGCGGCGTAGACATGTATTGACCTGCTTGTCACAAGGGAGCGAATGCCATGAATCACATTCTTCTCCAAAGCCGGATCAAAACGCTGCTGCTCTCATTCGCCGCGTGTTTCCTTGCCGCCGCCCTGGTCCTCTATCCCGAACAGGCGTTTCACTCCTCGATCCGAGGTCTGTCCATCTGGTGGGACGTTGTGTTTCCCGCGCTCCTGCCGTTTTTCATCGCGGCGGAAATGATGATGGGTTTCGGAGTGGTTCATTTTCTCGGTGTGTTGCTGGAGCCGCTGATGAGGCCCTTGTTCAGGGTTCCCGGTGCCGGCGCGTTCGTCATGACGGTCGGCCTGATTTCCGGAAATCCGATGGGTGCCAAATTGACGGCCCGGCTGAGGGAACAGCGGATGGTGACCCGTGAAGAAGCGGAGAGATTGGTGGCTTTCACCAGCACGGCCGGTCCGCTTTTTCTTTTCGGCGCCGTGGCGGTCGGCTTCTTCGAGAGCACGTCCGTGGGTGTGATTCTTGCAGCCGCGCATTATCTCAGCACGCTGCTCGTCGGATTCCTGATGAGATTTCACGAAGCGCAGGCACCGCCTTCCGGACCTCCGGACAAAAAGCAGGGGTTCATTTTGCTGCGCGCTTTGAGAGCGATGCACCGGGCCAGAATCCAGGACGGCAGACCCCTCGGACAGTTGCTCGGTCAGTCGGTCACCTCGGCGGTCCAGACGCTCCTCTTGATCGGCGGGTTTATCATGCTTTTTTCCGTGTTGACCCACCTGTTTCGGCATGTGGGAGCGGCCCTTCTGCTGGAAAAAGCCATCTCCGCGTTGCTCCGCCTGTTCTCCTTTCCGACCGAGCTGTCCGACAGTTTGCTCGCGGGCTTTTTCGAGATCACGCTGGGGTCGCAGTTGGCCAGCGCCGCTTCGCCGGAACTGCCTCTTGTCCTGAAGCTGGCGGCCGTGAGCTTGGTCATCGGGTGGAACGGATTGTCCATCCACGCGCAGGTGGCCAGCATGATCAGCGGGACCGACATTCGTTATCTCCCCTATTTTTTCGCACGGATCATTCACGGATTCCTGGCCGCGATCATCACGCTGCTTTTGTATCCGGTGCTGGAGCCGCATCTGCATCATCTTCCGGCGATCCAACCGGCATTCGCGGCGGGTGATACCCCCTCGCTCCCGTTCTGGTGGGAATGGTTCAAAATTCCGGCCATCGTCGGTTTTGTCTATTTTCTTCTCCGGTTCCCGGCGTCCTTCCGGAGCCGGACACCGGCGGCAAAAAACACCCGCTGAGGCGTCACGCCCGGCGGGTGTCTTTTTGGGCAAAACGGACCCGTAAAGCCTCGACCACGTGGGGTGGCACGAGATCGCTCACGTCAGCCCCGTACCTGGCCACTTCTTTCACCATGGCGGAACTGATGAACGAGTGTCGGTTGTTGGTCATCAGAAAAAGCGTTTCCACTTCTTCGTTCAACTTCCGGTTGATCGAAGCGATCTGCAGTTCATATTCGAAGTCGGAGATGGCCCTGAGTCCCCGCAGGATCACTCCGGCCTCCCGTTTTTTCATGTAATCGATCAACAACCCCTCGAAGCTGTCCACTTCCACTCCGGGCAGATGGCGGGTGGCTTCCCGGATCATTTCCTTTCGTTCTTCCACGGTGAACAGCGGCTGCTTGGAAGAGTTGATCAGCACGGCCACGATCAGTTTGTCAAACACTTTGAGTCCCCGCTCGATCAAATCCAGATGACCGTATGTAATGGGGTCGAAACTTCCCGGATACACTGCGATCTTCATCATTCATCCTCCTGTTCATCCCGGGATTTCCGCTGATAAAGGGAAACGGCGGTGTCACCGTATTCCAGACGGCGGTACTGCCGGAGCATGCCGACGGTCCGCGGCAATTCGTTCCGGGCGGGATGTTCCGCCACAATCACCCCGTCCTCCTCCAGCAGATCGTATTCGTCGATGCGTTTGAGAGCCGTTTCCCAATAATTCTCGGTGAACGGCGGATCGAGGAAGATGATCCGAAACCGGAGCCCCCTCTTTTTCAGGTTCCGGAGAGCCGCCCAGGCATTTGCCCGCCGGATTTCCGAACGCTCCTCGAGACGGGCCGCCCTCACATTCATCCTGACCGTCTCCACCGAGGCGGGAGATTCATCGATGAAGACGGCGCGGTCCGCTCCCCGGCTCAAAGCCTCCAGTCCCAGTTGTCCGGTTCCCGCGAAAAGATCCAGAATCCAGCCGCCGTCGAAAAAGGGACCGATCACCGAGAAGACCGACTCTTTCACGCGATCGGCCGTCGGCCTGACATGTTTGCCGGAAACCATCTTCAATCTGGTTCCCCTGTTGCTGCCAGCGATGATTCTCATCTTCGACACCTTGCCCGAAAAAAGATTGAAAAAACCAAAAAAATCCTCCGCGGCCGTCCGGCCGTACACCGGTAAGCCAGCTTAATCCTACCATAAAACGACCGACAAAAACAAAAATTGCCCGCATCGCGTATAAAACGCAAAATACGGGCAACAATGTGGGAAGACGGCATCGAAAGATGTTGTCAACCGCGGAGAAGACTTACGTTTCCCCATAAGCTCTTCCTCCGGTTTCTCCTCTCCCATATCGGATCTTTCACGGGATATTGTGGAAGATGCCATGTGGCCCGCAGCTCGGCGGGCCGTTTTTTTTTTACCGCTTTCTCCGGCTCTTTCTTTGGCTCTGCAGAAATGCCGTCTCGTCATGAAACTCCGGCCAAGATTCGTGGGCATCCGGATGGGATGCCGACTTTCTTCCCGACTTCCGCGAACCTTCCGGGTGCTCGCGGCGTTTTGGCCATTCCGGCCCCCCGTGCATCCAGAACGACGATTCGGGCGGCGGTCCGCCGACGCGGTCCGGTTCGTCATTCCGCATGGAGCGCGGGTCCGCCTCCGGTTCGGGAACGGGCGCAAACCAGTCATCCGCCCACTCGTCGATCACCGGGACGGGGGCCTCCCACTCGCTCACCCTCTCCGTGCGTTCATCCGCAAACGGCGAACCCGGCGGAAGATCCGAAGGGAATCTCCTGTCCAGTTCCTCGGCCACGATCTTGCGGATCATTTGGCGCAGAGAGGCGGACGATTTCCGTGTCTTCGCCATCTCGGTTCCTCTCCCTTTCCTTTTCCTTGACATCCAATCCGGGACACTATACCAGTATGAGACGGCGCAATCATCCGGTTGTGTTCCCGCCCGTTTTCTCCGGCCCATTTCACAGGTATCGCCGGAGCATCCCCGCCTCGGCCGGGGTGATCACCCCTTCCATCACCAACAGGCGGATCAGTCGATCCCCCAGTTCATTCCATCTCGGGGAGTGCCGAAGGTACTCGATTTCTTCCGGCGTGAAATAGCGGTAAGGAATTTCGGAAGCGAATGCCATCAATCCCATCAGACCGCGTGTTCTCCGAATCATTTTCGCCTGTTCGACCAAGTTTCCGATCTCTCTCGATGACACCGCTTTCCGGCCCAGCGTTCGATTGATCTCCGTCGCCAATTCCCGGTAAAACTCCTGGTTTGACAAAGCGCGTCCTCCCTTCCCGGGTTCTTCAATCACTCCAGTCTATGCGAACCGGATGCGGCGGTGACGGGGGGAGAAAGATCCGGGAAAAAACCAATCACCCGACTCCGCCGTTGACGGCGGAACATCGGGTGATCCGAACGGTAAATCGCAGCGGTCGTATTTCGGTTCCGGGAAACGAAGGCTCGTCCGATGTCTTGCTTCAATCGAACGTGATCCGGTCCAGACCGAGGTTTGTCAGCATCCCGTACAATGGAGCGGTTTCCGGATGACGTGCGAAATCAGGCCTTTCCACCAAGGACGCCGCATCCGCCCTGGCCACTTCCAGAATGCGCCCGTCCTCCTGCAAATCGGCCAGTTTGAATTCGGGCAGACCGCTCTGCTTCACGCCGAGAAAATCGCCGGGCCCCCGAAGTTCCAAATCTCTTCGGGAGATTTCGAATCCGTCGGTGGTTTCGGTCATGATGCGCATCCGCTCCACACCGTGTTCCGACTTGGGATCCGCCACCAGCACACACGTGGAGGCCCCTCCGCCGCGACCGACCCGACCGCGAAGCTGGTGAAGCTGTGCCAGTCCGAAGCGATCCGCGTCATACACCACCATCACCGTCGCATTGGGAACGTTGACGCCCACTTCCACCACCGTGGTGGAAACCAGCACCTGCACCACGTTTTCCGCAAACAGACGCATGACCTCTTCCTTTTCGGCCTGGCTCATCCGCCCGTGCAACAGACCCACTCTCACCGGCGCGAGACGGACGGTCAGCTGTTCGTACAATTCCTGGGCATTCTGCAGATCCAGCTTTTCCGATTCTTCAATCAGCGGGCAGATCACATACGCCTGTCTTCCCGATGCGCACTCCCGGGCGATGAAACGGATGATGCGCGGCCATGTGTCTTTTTTGACCCAATAGGTGTCCACCGGCTGACGTCCGGCGGGCATTTCGTCGATGGTGGACACATCCATCTCTCCAAACACCGTGATGGCCAATGTCCTGGGGATCGGAGTGGCCGTCATGTGCAACACGTCAGGCGCCTCCCCCTTTTCGCGCAACAAAGCCCGTTGTCTCACCCCGAACCGGTGCTGTTCATCCATGATCACCAGTCCGAGCCTTCGGAAGGAAACCGCGTCCTGGATGAGCGCATGGGTACCGACAACCACGTCGGCCAGCCCCATGCCGATCTGCCCCAACACATCACGACGCTCCCTCGCTCCCTGATGCCCGGTGAGCAAAACCACCCGAACTCCTCGCGGTTCCAAAAGATCCCGAAGTGATCGGAAGTGCTGTTCGGCCAGAATCTCCGTGGGAACCATCAACGCTCCCTGGTGACCGCTCAGCCAATTGGCGTACAAGGCGATGGCGGCCACCACCGTTTTTCCGGAGCCGACATCCCCCTGAAGCAGGCGGTTCATCTGCACGGATGATCGCATGTCCCCGAGAATTTCTCCCACCACCCGCCGCTGGGCCCCGGTCAGGGGAAAGGACAAATCGTTGATGAACGCTTCAACGTCGGCATCGTCGAATGAATGTGCGATCCCTTGCACGGAAGTTCGCTGAAGCCGGCGCAACCACATGATCTTGAGTTCGTACAGAAACAGCTCTTCGTACACCATTCGCCGACGGGCCAGCCGCCCGTCTTCCGTCCCCCGGGGGAAATGAAGGGTGTACATGGCTCTTGCCCGCGGCATCAGCCGATACCGGCGGATCAGCTCTTCCGGCAACATTTCCGGAATCTCTTTCCCGTAGCGAACAAAAGCTTCGTAAATCAGTTTACGAAGCCATTGCATCTTGACATTTCCGCCGACGGAGTAGACCGGTTCCAGTCGACCGAGATGTTTCTTTTGCTCCTCTTCCCCGATGAATGTCCTCTCCGCCGTCACTTCCAGGCGATGTCTGTCCCATCGGCCGGATACGACGATGGTCTGCCCCGGACGAATCCGGTCCTTGAGAAACGCCTGGTTGAACCAGGCCACCCGGATGAACAACCCGTCCACATCCAACCTTGCCGCCATGCGGGAGCGCTTTTTGCCGAACCAACGGATGCCGGGTTGACCCCGGACGATTCCCCGAACCGTCACCTTGGAACCGTTTTCAGCCGCCGCCAAATCGCTCAAACGGTAATCTTCGTACCGGTGGGGATAGTACTCCAGCAGGTCGGCGACGGAGCGGATCCCCAGCTCGGCAAGAGCTTCTCCCTTCCGTTCCCCCACTCCCGGAAGCGTTGTGACGGGGATGTCCGCCAGATTCATTCGCTTTTGTCCGTCGTGCCGAAAATCCGCCGTTCATGGGCCCGTCCGGTGGGGGTCGCGGCCAGGCCTCCGAGTGCCGTTTCCTTCAACGCAACCGGCATGCTTTGCCCGATTTTGTACATGGCGTCGATCACCTCGTCGGTCGGAATGACGCTCTTGACACCCGCCAATGCCAGATCGGCAGCCACCATGGCAATGGCCGCTCCCATCGCGTTCCTCTTCACGCAAGGTGCCTCGACCAGGCCCGCCACCGGATCACAGACGAGGCCCAACATGTTTTTGAGGGCAATGGCCACCGCTTCGGCCGACATGGACGGCGTGCCTCCCGCCATCTCCACCACCGCGGCCGCCGCCATGGCCGTCGCCGATCCCACTTCCGCCTGACAGCCTCCGGCGGCACCGGAAATGCAGGCGTTGTTCGCGATGACATATCCGACCGCTCCGGCGGTGAACAGAGCGCGGACCATGGTTTCGCGGTCCGAGTTCAATTTTTTCGCGGCCGTGTGAATGGTTCCCGGCAAAATGCCGCAAGCACCGGCGGTGGGCGTGGCAACGATCGTTCCCATGGCCGCGTTCACCTCGGAAACGGCCGTCGCGCGGGAAACGGCGTCCAGAACCGTTTTTCCGGACAAAAGCACCGGTGCGCTGTTGATGTACTGCTGAATGCGTTTTGCATCTCCTCCGGTGAGACCGCTGTGCGAACGGATGTCTTCGGTCACTCCCCGTTGGATGGCCTGCTCCATCACATCCAGATTGCGGCTCATCTCTTCAAAGATGTCTTCCCGGGACCGGTTCATCACGTCCATTTCGTGCAGGATCATCACTTCGGAGATCTTGAGGTTTTCTGTTTCGGCGATTTCCACCAATTCTGCCATCGTGCGAAATCTCATGATCCATGCTCCTTTTCTTCCGCGGAAAGACCGCCCCCCACGACGCGTGAAGGCGGTCCTCCGCAAAATGCCTTACAAAACCGTGACCCCGTCAATGCCCGGCAGGTTCCGGATTTCACTTTGCACGTCCGGTCCGACCGGTTGGTCCGTCTCGATCGACATCAATGCCTGGGCTCCTTTTTCTTTCCGGGAAACTTGCATGAAGGCAATGTTGATTTGATGGTTTGCCAGAACGGACGCCACCTTGGCCACCGCGCCGAACTGATCCTTGTGGAGGACCAGGAGCACCGGATCATTCCCCGACAACCTCAGGTCAAATCCGTTCAGCTCGACGATCTCCATTTTTCCTCCGCCGATGGAGATGCCGGTCACTTCCACGCTTCCTTGCTCATCCTCAAGAAGAAGGCGTGCCGTATTGGGATGCTCGGTCAGTTCGTCCGAGGGATGAAAGGTGATGTCGATGCCTTCCTCTTTGGCGATGTCAAGAGCATGGACAATCCGTTTGTCAAACGTGTCAAAATCCAGGATTCCGCCGGCCAAGGCGATGTCCGTTCCGTGTCCGCGGTACGTCTTGGCGAACGAACCGTACAGCGTGATCTTGACGCGTTTCGGCTTCCGCCCGAAAATCTTGCGGGCCGCTCTGCCGATTCTGGCCGCCCCGGCCGTGTGAGAGCTGGAGGGACCGATCATCACGGGGCCGATGATATCAAAAACGGTACGATATTTCATGATTGCAACCCACTTTCCTCACAAGTCATCGAGCGGTACAAGCAAGCACCCCACCGTGCCCGGGCCCGCGTGCGTCCCGACCGCCGGACCGATGTCCGCGATGACGCTCTCACGCACGTCGTACATCTCCTTGACTTTCTCCAGCCAGACTTTCGCCTGTTCCGGCTCGTTCGCGTGAAGGATGCCGACATGAACCGCGCCGCCCGGAACCCGCTCCCGAAGCAGCTCAAACGCACGGGAAAACGCTTTTTTCCTTCCTCGTGCCTTGTCGATGGCCGTCACTTCCCCGTCGTCGCTGATGGAAATGATCGGTTTGATGTTCAGCAGGGAGCCGACCAGTGCGGCCGCTTTGCCGATCCTCCCGCCTTTTTGCAGATATTCCAGGGTGTCGACAAGCGCCACCAATGCCTGCTTCTCGCGAATCCGTTCGGCCATCCGAACCAGTTCGTCCAGCGATTTTCCCTCTTTCGCCGCGCGTGCCGTCAGGAGGACGATCACCCCGAACGCGTACGTGACGGTGCGGGTGTCCAGCACGTGGATCCGGACGCCTTCCTGTTCCTCTTCGATCATGGACTTGGCCAGAAGCGCCGATTGATACGTCCCGCTCATTTTGGACGAAATGTGCAGGGAGAGAATTTCCTTGGACCCTTCCCGGATGGCTTCCCTGTACACATCGGCGATGTCGGTCGGGGACGGTTGGGACGTGGTCGGAAGCTGCTCCGTCGTTTTGAGCATTTCATAAAACTCGCCCGGGCTGATCGTTCGTCCGTCTTCGTAGGTCTTGCCGGATATGTTCACATAAATCGGGACGATCGAGATTCCCAGACCGTCCGCCAAATGCTTGGGGATGTCCGACGTCGAGTCCGCGATGATTTTCACTTGTGCCATGCTGAGACACCTCCGCTGCCGATCGGCGATAAAATCTGCAGGTCATTCCACGGAGAAAATATAGTAATAGACCGGTTGTCCGCCTTTGTGCACTTCGACTTCGAGGTCCGGGTGTTCCTCCAGAAGTTTTTCCGCCAACTCGTTGGCCGAATCTTCTGCCGTATCCCGACCGTACAGGATGGTGACCACTTCCCCGCCGTCTTCCAACATCTTGTCCAGCAAGCGCCGGGCGGTTTCGTTCAGATCGCTTCCCGTCACTTCGATCTTTCCTTCGCGGATTCCGAGCAGATCCCCGGATTTGATCTCCACGTCCCCGACCTTGGAATCCCGGACGGCGTAAGTCACTTCCCCCGACTGCACGTGGGCTGCCGCTTCGTTCATTCGTTCACGGTTTTCCTCGGGCGATCCCGACCGGTCAAACGCCAGGAGTGCGGCAATCCCCTGCGGAATGGTCCGCGTCGGAAGCACGGTGACATCGGCGCCCGTCACTTCGGCCGCTTGTTCCGCGGTCAGGATGATGTTCTTGTTGTTCGGCAAAATCACCACGTGTTCGGCATTTGCTTCCGTGATCGCGCGGACGATTTCCTCCGTGCTCGGGTTCATGGTCTGTCCGCCTTCGATCACCACGTCGGCGCCCATACTGCGGAAAATTCCGGCAATCCCGTCGCCGGCCGCAACCGCCACCACGCCGTATCTCTGTTTGGGTTTCTCCGCTTTTTCGGGCTCTTTGGTTCCGTGCGGATGGTGACCTTCCGTCACTTGTTCGTATTGCTCCCGCATGTTGTCAATTTTGATGCGGGTCAAATCCCCGTACTTCATCGCGTGATTCAATGCATCTCCGGGTCTTTCGGCATGGATGTGAACCTTGACCAGTTCCTCGTCGGCCACGACGAGCAGGGAATCGCCGAACTGTTCCATTTCCTTCCGGAACGTGACTTCGTCAAACGGTTCGGTGGGTCTCCGGTCCGTCTTGAGAAGGATCATGAATTCTGTGCAGTACCCGTGTTCGATCTCGGACGGGTCCACCTTGGCCTGCGCATTGTCGTGCGCCATCCGTGCAAGCGATTCGGCGTCCGTTTGCGAAACGGGAGACACAGGCTCGATCTCCTCGCCTTTCATGGCGGCGAGCATTCCTTCATAAACACAGACCAAGCCTTGCCCGCCGGCATCGACGACGCCGGCCTGCTTCAGCACCGGAAGAAGCTCCGGGGTCTTGGCCAACGAACGATGGGCTTCCCGAAGCACCGTCTCCATGACGACCACCGGATCTTCCGTGGTCCAGGCCACTTTCATCCCGGCGTCCGCCGCTTCCCTCGCCACCGTCAACACCGTTCCTTCCACCGGTTTGATCACGGCCTTGTACGCCGTTTCCACACCCCGCTGGAAAGCATCGGCGAACTGGCGGGCCGTCAAGGTTTCTTTGTCTGCCACACCCTTGGCGAATCCCCGGAACAACTGGGACAGGATCACTCCGGAGTTGCCGCGGGCTCCCATCAGCAATCCTTTTGAAAGCGCTTCAGCCAGTTTCCCCACGGAGCCGGCGGAAGCCGCCAACTCCATCTCCCTGACACCGGAAGTGAGCGTCAGATTCATGTTGGTGCCCGTGTCTCCGTCCGGTACGGGAAACACGTTGAGTGCATTCACCGCTTCCACGTTCGCGGAAAGATTCCGGGCTGCCGCGCGCATCATGTTCAGAAACAACGCTGCGTCAATCTGTTGCCGTTCCAAACGCGCTCCTCCTTAATCCTCATTCACCAACCGTACACCTTGCACGATGATATTGATTTTGTTCACCTTGAGCCCGAGCAGCTGATCCAGCGTGTATCGCACCTTCGACTGGACATTGTGCGCCACTTCCGAGATTTTGGTTCCGTAGCCCACGATGATGTGAAGGTCGATGACGATGTCTCCTTCCTCTTTGCGGACCTCAATCCCTTTGCTCAGGTTCTCACGGCCGAGCAGCTCGGTGATCCCGTCCTTGATCTGACTGCGGGATGCCATGCCGACCAGACCGTAGCAATCCAGCGCGGCGGCACCTGCAATGGTGGCGATCACTTCGCCCGACACTTCGATTTGTCCGAGTTCGGTCGATACATTCAGGCTCATTCATATTCCTCCCGGTCGAGGTTCTGGGTTGTCGGCGGGGACACCGCGGGTCACGTCCCTGCCCCGATGAATCCGGGACGGAAACAACCCTTCCGTCCGGTTCCGCCGGTTCCATCCGCTAATCCGTCGGCGGAATCTTTCAATCGTTGCGAGTGTGGTTACTCGTACATAGAATATACCAAAAATCGGCCTTGCTTGCGAGAGCGGATGGTCCCGGTCCCCGCCCGCGCCCGGTTCGTTCCCGCCGTTCGGGCGATCGGAAACGGACCACACCCATCATACTGAAGCAGCCTGATCCTTGCAAGCAAGCGGCAGGTGTGCTACAATTTCCGAGTGTTTGGTCTTCATACGGAGGAATCCGGGCGGCCGGGGATCCCGGCCGCATGCCGAAGCGGAAAACTGTTCGTTCGGGAGGTGTCACGAATGGCACGTCGTTGCTTCATTACCGGAAAACAAGGCAAAACCGGTCACAAGGTCAGCCACTCCAACCGGAAAACCAAGAAAAAATGGGGCGTCAACGTTCAGAAAGTCCGCATTCTCGTGGACGGCAAACCGAAACGCGTGTGGGTGAGCACCCGCGCCCTGAAGTCCGGAAAAGTGACCCGCGTCTGATCATCCGGACCTTCATTGAAAAAGCACCGGTCCCGGCGACCGGTGCTTTCGTGTTTGACAGAGCCGGCGAATCATGCGCCGGATCCTCGGACGGACCGACAAAGCACCGGCAGACGGATGCACCGGTGCTTTGTCGCGTTCTCCGCGGTTTCAGGGTCATTGTTTGCGAAACGCTCCGAGAATGGCCCTCACCATGCCGCCGAGAAACTTGGGCAATTTGATCGTGTAGAATTTCACGCCGGATTCACCCCTTCTCCTGCATTCAGGCATCACTCACACAGGTGGTTCCATCCCTATTTATATTCCCGGGAGAGCGATCGGTCCCTGAAACGTCCGGCATCCCGGCCCAAGTTTCGCGCGGGATCCGCGGATCACCGGTCGCGGCTTTCCACGACCAGCACCTTCCCGGCGACGATCGAAACCGACCCGTTTTCCGCGTTCAGTTCGTTGCTGATCCCCCGGGTCATCCCTCTTGTGAGCGTCTCTCCGTACAAAGGATATTTCATTCCCCTTGTCCTGATGCCTTCCACTTTGGAAGTCAGCGGAATCAGTGAAACATACGGATACCCGTCCCGGACAAACGCGATGTCTCCCGGTCCCGCGAGCAGGCGAATCCGGCTGTGACTTCCCTGGATGATCCCCCGGACGCCGCGGCTTTCGAGCCATTCGAGCAGACCGATGTTCGCCAGCATGTGATCGACGCGCCCTCCGCCGAGTGCCCCGAACAGAATGATTTCATCCGGTTGCCCGGAAAGAGCCCGCTCCAACGCATAATGCGTGTCGGTCATCGCCTTTGCTTCCGGGAGCCTCTCCACGGCCACGCCCCGTTTCTCCAATTCTTTCGCGAATTGCGGACCGGCGGTGTCGAAATCTCCCACGGCGAGATCCGGCACGATTCCCGCCTCCAACAGTTTTTTGGCCCCGCCGTCGACGGCCACGATCCGATCCTCCGAATTCCGGAGTCCAAGCAGCTCTTCATCGGTCAGTTCTCCGCCCGTCACCACAATCACCCGACGTTTTCCCACGGCTCCGTTCCCCCTCCTTCCATCCGATGACTCTGCGTTTTCCCGTCCCTCCGCGCCAAAAGACCCGGCGCCCGGACGAGGAGAGGAAGCACCACCAACGAAATCGCCAGCAGCTCCGCGAGGACGAACCACAACCATTCCATCGGAAAGGTCGGTCCCGCAAACAGTTTCACCCCCCCGAACAATGCCAGGAAGCGTACGGCGGCGCCCAAGAGCAGCCCGATCCCTCCGGTGATCAAGCGGCTTGCCGTGCCCCGGGTTTCACGGACGGGAACTGCCCCGGCCCATCCCCAGGCGGCGGCCGCCGGCGGAACGATCCAATCGAGCGGTCCGGGATCCCGGGGAATGGTCCCCGCCAGCAAAACGAGAGCGCCGGCGAGAAGTCCGGTGATCATGCCGGTTTTGACGCCGCGCCGGAACGCCGCCGCACTCACCGGAACCGCCATCAGGGAAACGGGAGCGGTTTCCGGAACCAACGGAAATGAAAGCAACCGATGAAACACCGCCGCGAGCAGAACCAGCACCATGGCCTCCACGATGACACCCAACCGTTTCATTTGTCGTTCATGCCTTCCTCCCTTTCACCTTTTCCCCGATGAAAAAAAGCCGGCACGGGGTTCATTCCGTCTTCCCCCGTCCGGCTTCCCCGCGAATGCGGCGAATGGCTTCCGCCCGATCCGATTGTCCGAAGACGGCCGACCCGGCCACCAACACATCCGCTCCCGCTTCGGCCACCATCCGTGCCGTGTCGGGCCCCACTCCGCCGTCCACTTCCACCCGGATGTCCGACAGGCCCCGCTCCTCCAGCAGCTGCCGGACCCGGCGGATCTTGTCCAGCACCGACGGAATGAACCGCTGTCCGCCGAAGCCGGGATTGACGGTCATCAGGAGAACCAGATCGACGTCCGGCAAAATCGGCTCGACGGCCGACACCGGCGTGGCCGGATTGATCGCCACTCCCGCCTTGGCCCCCGATTCCTTGATGAGGTGAACGGTGCGGTGAAGATGCGGGCATGCTTCCTGGTGTACCGTGATCCAATCCGCACCGCTGCGGGCAAAAACGGGAATGTACCGGTCCGGCTGTTCCATCATCAGGTGGACGTCCAACGGCAACCGGGTATGCGGCCGAACCGCTTCCACCACCAACGGTCCCATGGTCAGGTTGGGCACGAAGTGGCCGTCCATCACGTCGATGTGAATCCAATCGGCCCCTCCGCGTTCCACATCGGCGATCTCTTCCGCCAGCCGGGAAAAATCCGCGGACAGAATGGAAGGTGCGATCCGGATCATCGTCAGTACCTCCTTTCCCGCGCCTCGAACACTTCTTCGAGGAACTGGGTGTAATGGCGGAAGCGCTCCGCATTGATCTCTCCCCGGTCCACCGCTTCCCGGACCGCGCAACCCGGCTCGCTCCGGTGCAGGCAACCGCGGAATTTGCACCCCGACGAATGCCGGAGAATCTCCGGGAACGATTCGCTCAGCTCCTCCGGTTCAAAACCGGCAAACGCCAGTTGGGAAAATCCCGGCGTGTCCGCCACCTGGCCGCCTTCGGGTAGGGCGAGCAGCTCCACCTGCCGGGTGGTGTGCCGGCCCCGGCCCAGCTTCCGGCTCACTTCTCCCGTTTCGAGACGGGCGCCCGGCAACAGGCGGTTGAGCAGCGAAGATTTGCCCACTCCCGATTGTCCGGCAAACACCGACACCTTGCCGGCCAAATGCTTCGCCACTTCATCCACGCCTTCTCCCGTGTGCACGCTGGTGGCGATCACCGGATAACCGGCGGGCGCGTAAATGGAACGAATCCGCTCCACTTCCGATTCGTCTTCCAGCAAATCTTTCTTTGTGAGGACTATCACAATTTCCAGTCCCTCGCGCTCCCCGTGCACCAGCAAACGGTCCACCGGCATCTGCTGGAAAGCGGGCTGACGGAGCGAACAGACCACGACCGCCTGGTCCACGTTGGCGATCGGCGGACGAATCAATTGCGTGCGGCGGGGGCGGACCGACAGGATGAAGCCCTCCCCGTCCCCCGTCCGCTCAAACTCCACATGATCCCCGACCAGCGGAGTCAGCTTTTTCTTTTCGTACTTGAACACTCCGCGGGCCCGACACTTCAACGTTTCGCCGTCTTCCGCCTTCACGTAGTAGAAACCGCTGAGCGCCCGGACAATTTGCCCTTGCGCCATACATGACCTCCTTGAAAGAAAGTTGTTACTGAGACCATTTTTTTGCTTTGCTGCATTTTTGGAATCCGGGGGCATGAATGTAATATCTTACCGTCCCGTTGGGGGCTACCCATTTTTCCGGTTCCTGTTTGTAAACCACCCATTTTTCCACGGGGGCCCCTTCGTCACAATGATAGGCTTCCACTCTGAAGCCCAAAGTGTCGTACTGCGGGACAAGCGCGTCTCTCACATTATTTTCCTTTTTCCCCACAAAATTGGGGACCGGCAACATGTCCGGAGCCAACCACACCTGGATTTTTGTATCTCCCGTCAAGGTATCTCCCGGTGAAGGCGTTTGTTTGGTCACCGTGCCCGTCTCCACATCCTTCGCATCTGAGTCAAAAGATTTCTCGGGCTCCGGCAAGTTGTGTTTTTTTGCAAACTCCACCGCTTCCTCATACGTGTTGAACTGCGGAATGGTCACTTGTGCCTGCGTCTCGCCGGGATTTCCTGCTTTATCCTTGCTGATGAAGCCCCAGATGGCGTTGAACACCCAGGCGCTGACCAGCAAAATGAGGACGACGGTGATGCTTCCGAACAGGATCTTTTGCCACATCGGCAGGTTGGCCTGCACGTTTTCCAGCCAGATGACGGTGCGCTGGAAGATGGTTTTGTCCCTGTCGCTCGGGACGTTCCGGAGGCGTTCCAGATTGGCCATGGTCTGCTGACCGATGGGATTCTGGACCGTGCCCCGTACGGTGTGACCGCTCCGAATCTCCGGACGCTGCACGGGAGATGCGTAATCGCTCTCCATGGCCGTGGCCACCGGCCCGTGGCGGTCGGGTTCATCCTCTCCCAGCGGAATGGTCTGGAACACCTCTTGCTTGCGGGGGCTCATCCAGTCCGCATTCACCGCGGGTTCCATCCGGGCGGCCACCTGCAGTTCTTTCATCATCTCGCGGGCGGAGGCGAAGCGTTTGTTCGGATCCTTCTCCAGCGCCCGGAGCACGATCCGTGCCATGGCCTCCGGAATCGACGGATTCAGGGTGCGCGGATCCTCCGGAATCTCCTGCAGATGCTTCAGGGCAATGCTGATCGCCGAGTCGCCGTCGAACGGAATCTCGCCGGTCAGCATCTCGTAAAGCACGATCCCGAGGGAATAGATGTCCGATTTTTCCCCGATGACGCCGCCGCGGGCCTGTTCCGGAGAAAAGTAATGGACGGACCCCATGACGGAACCGGTCTGCGTGATGGTGGACGAGCTGGCCGCCCGGGCAATGCCGAAGTCGGTCACCTTCGCGCGTCCGTTGGATCCGAGCAGGATGTTGTGCGGTTTGATGTCCCGGTGGACGATTTGATTGTCGTGGGCGTGAGCCAGACCGTCACAGATCTGGACGGCGATGGCCGCCGCCTCCTGTGGCGGCAACGGTCCCCGTTCCTGGATATACTGTTTGAGGGTGGGGCCTTCCACCAGTTCCATGACGATGTAGTGGGTGTATCCGTCCCGACCGACGTCGTACACGTTCACGACGTTGGGATGGGAAAGACTTGCCGCGGCCTGCGCTTCCCGACTGAACCTGCGAATGAACTCCGAATCATTGCTGAGGGATTCGCTGAGAATTTTGATCGCCACGTAGCGGCCCAACAAAAGGTCCTTCGCCTTGTAAACGACCGCCATGCCTCCGCCGCCGATGCGACTGAGAACCTCATAACGCCCCCCCAGCTTCTTCCCTTCCATCTGCATGATTATCTCGATCCTCCTTGAGCATGGCTGGTACGCGTGTGTCCCGTATGGTGTATCAGGATCAGGGAAATGTTGTCGTGTCCTCCGGCTTCAAGAGCCATCTCCACGAGCCGGTCCGCTTTTTCGTCCACGGTCATGTCCGTAGCGGAAAGCACAAGACCGATGTCACGCTCGCTGACCATGTCCGTCAGTCCGTCCGAACAGATCAGCAGCAGATCCCCCGGACTCCACGGCGTGTTGATCAGATCGACTTCCACTTCGTCCATCGTCCCCACGGCCCGTACGATCATGTTCCGCTGCGGGTGGTTGGCTGCCTCTTCGGGCGTGATCAGACCTTTGCTCCTGAGGAGATTGACGTAGGAATGATCCTCGGTCAGCTGCCACAATCCGCCCTTGTGCAGCACATAGGCACGGCTGTCCCCCACGTGGGCAAGCACGATTTCACGCTCATCCACGATGGCGGCGATCACGGTGGTCCCCATGCCATGATATTGCCTGTACCGGCTGGCCATGTCGTGAATTTTTTCATTGGCTCTCCCGACCGCATGCAGGAGCAGATCGCTCTTTTCATCCGTCGAAAGGTCGAGCGGTTGGGCACGAAGAACGTGTTCAACCGTGGTTACCGCTTCCCGGCTTGCCACTTCGCCGGCCTGATGTCCGCCCATTCCGTCCGCGACGATCGCGATCACGGCTCCGGTGCCCGTCATGACCAGAGACGTGCTGTCTTCATTGAGATCCCGGACCCGGCCGACATCCGAACGCCGTGTGATCTCCACATTGGTTGCTCCTTTCTCTCTGCCCGTTTCCGACTGGAAAAAAAGTGAATGCATGAGACACATGATGTGGAATCAGTTCCATCAGAAAAGTGGTCTATGAAACATGATAGCAGAATTTCCACGGAAGCCAGCAAGTTTTTTGCATTTGTCCTCAGCTGTTCAACAATTTCGCGTGTTTCGCCCTCAGCTGACCGCAGGCTGCATCGATGTCGTGCCCCTGTTCCCGCCGGATGGTGGTGTTGACCCCGTACGACTCCAAAATCCGTTTGAACTTGAAAATTTGGTTCCGCGGAGTCCTGGTGTAATTGCGTTCCGGAACGTAATTGACGGGAATCAGGTTGACCAGGCACAACATGTCCTTGAGCAGCTCTCCCAGCTCGTGAGCTTCTTCTTCCCCGTCGTTTTTTCCACCGATCAACGCGTATTCAAACGTCAACCGCCGGCCGGTCGTTTGAATGTAATACCGGCATGCGTCCAGCAGCTCCGCCAGCGGATATCTCCGGTTGATCGGCATCAGTTTGGAACGGAGCTCCTGGTTGGGCGCATGCAGGGAAATGGCGAGTCGCACCTGCCAGCCTTCATCGGCGAAACGGTAAATGTTGGGGACGACGCCGCTGGTGGAAACGGTGATGTGACGCTGCCCGATGTTCAAACCTTTGGGACTGTTGATGATCCTCACGAACTTCATGGTTTCGTCGTAATTCTCAAACGGTTCGCCCGATCCCATCACCACGACCGAAGCGACGCGCTCACCGGTCTCGTCCAGATGCCGCTGTGCTTCCACCACCTGGGCCACAATCTCCCCGGCGGACAGATTGCGCTTCAGGCCTCCCAGCGTGGACGCGCAGAACGTGCAACCGATCCGGCACCCCACCTGGGTGGTGACGCAGACACTGATTCCGTAGTTGTGTCGCATCACGACGGTCTCGATGGCATGTTTGTCATGCAGACCGAACAAAAACTTGACCGTCCCGTCCGAAGACGTTTGCCGGGTGATCACTTCCAGAGGAAGAAGCCGGAAAGACGCTTCCAGCTCTTCGCGAAGCGACTTGGGCAAATTGTTCATTTCCCCGAACGTCTTCACACGCGCGGAATACAGCCAGTCCATCACCTGGTCGGCTCTCCAGCGGGGCTGCCCTTTGGAAGCCATCCATTCTTTCCATTCATCCAACGTCAAATCATATGCAAAAGGATTCATTGTCGATTCTCCTCAAATCCGGCGCCGAAAACGAGAAACATGTTTCATTGGGGTCATGAGGCGAGAAATGCCCCGTCCAACCGGGAGCCGCCCCATTCAGGTTCCCCTTGAAACATGTCCGTTCCTGCCCGTTCGGTTTCATGTTCCGAAACTCTACTTATTATATCACAGCCCCGTCCCTTTTGAAGGGGACGGGGCTGAATTCCCCGGTTACTGAGCTTCCAGACCGATCCGCCGCACTTGCACAGTGTAACGAATGTTCACGGGAAGGGTGCGGATCGTGTCCGGTCGGTCAAAAGTCTTGGACAGTTCGGGATGAAACGCGTGAACCCGGGCGTGAATCTTGAACAGGTCGATCCCCCGCTCCCGGTAAGCTTCCCGCACGAGGTTCTGCGCCTGGCGCTCGTAAGCGACTTTCACCCGGTTTTCCAATTGCTTGACGAAGTGCTCTTTGGACAGGTCGGTGCGGCAAGTGGTTTCCTCCACGTTTCCTTCCACTTCCACATCGATGTCGACCCGCGGTTTGGCGTTGATCTTGATCCGTCTCTTCACACCCGTCGGGCGGAAAACGATGTTCCCCTGATCACCCGGACATTGAACAACCATGTTCCACCCCTTTTTTTTCCGGATGATGTGAAAGGCCGGGTTGGAAAGCGGATGGGGAATGCTCCACATCATCTTGTCCCCTTTGAAAACCGCCAATGCTTTCAGCTTGTAGTCGGACTCTTCGGCCTCCACCACATTCAGCAGGATGACTTGCTGGTGGGGATCGGACAGATTCATGTACAGATCCCCCAAGGCATTGTTGGTCGCCTTTCCTCCTGCCAAGTTTGTCTCGATGAGATTGCGCAGGTATGTGGTGGGGATTTGTTCCAGCCGGGTCCGAATCACCAGCGCATCCTTGGCCTTCCCGGTCACGATGACCGGCCACAACCTGCGACGGAACTCGGGATGTCTGCGCATGAAATCCAACATGTTGCTGATTCCCTCCCGGGCCACCTCTTCACTCAACAGGAGGATCTGAGTGTGTCCGTAGAAGAGGGGATAATTGACCCTGGTTTGGATGTCCAGCAACGCTTCCGCCAAGCTTTTTCCTCTGCCCGTAAACAGCTGGACGGAATCCGGCCCTCCTTTCCCGCCTCCGCCTCCTTCGTCGCCGCCTCCCCCGACAATCAGCGCGGGAACGGGAATCTGCACGGTTGCTTCATATTCCTGTTCGGCCTTGTCAATGGCCAACGCCGCCACGATGGACCGCTCTTCGATCGGCTGGTTGTCCCAACATCCCGTCACCGTCACGGACAAAAGGGAGATCAACAAAAGAGCCGCAATGTTACGCCGAATGAGCCGTCTCATGCTCCCTCCCCCTCCTTTTGCGACGGATCATGGCCAAGATGAGCAAGATCGGAGGAATGGTCCCTGCCAATACCAGAGAAGTGACTCCGATAAACCGTGAAAACCGGATGGATTGCGGCAGGTCTTCCGGGATCAAGGCCAAGTAGTAGATCACCGGGATGCATGCAAGCACCAACCATTTTCTCCAGCGCTCCCGGAGCCGGAAATGCTGCATGGTCATCTCGATGAACGCGGCGTACAGGTTGGCCATCGTCGTGTAAACGGCGATCACCCAGATGATCAGGATTCCGGCTTCCATCCGTTCCAATATGAAGTTCTGGAACTGAATCTCCTTCATCGATTCCAGCACCGGCCACAGAATCTGGACCAATTCATGGGGCCCGAACACGCTCATCGCGTTGATCACCAGCAGCCAGTAAATGAACGTCACGGTCAGCACCGCCGCCGTATGGGATTTTGCCGATGATTCCGGCTGCTGGTAATACCCGCCGAAAATAAGGGTGATCTTGAATCCCGGGTACGCCAGCATCCCGATCGCCATGCCGCTGACGATCTGCTTCCAGTCCGCGGAAAACAGCGGCAGAACCCGTATGAGATCCCCGCGCTGCAAGGTGGAGAAAATCACGAAGATGACGGGAAAAAACGTCAGCGGGAGGAGCAGCTCATTGAACCGGACCAGCACCCCCACCTTGCTGCCGGCCGCCACCGCCGTCGCAAACAGAATCGACAGGATGACCGCCTCAATCGGTGTGCGCAGGAGAACCCCGGTGACGACGGACTCTCCGAACATCCGGGCCATGTAGGCCAATCCCAAGATCCAAAACACGCCGAGCGGCAGGAGAATCAGCAGAAAACTGATCCAGCGTCCCACGTTCGGGTGCCGGGACGGCCCGAGAATTTTCGGAGCGAATTCCACCAGCGTTTCCCCGGGAAACCGCCGAAGCAACTTTGAGATGAAGTACAGAAAGAGCAGGATGGGAAGGGCGCTCAAGAGAACCACCCAGACGGCGTCCTTCCCCGCCTCCACGCCCACATCCCTCGGAAGGTACAAAACCCCCGCTCCCAACATGGTGGAGTGCACCAGCGCGAAAGCCTGGTAAGGAGTCACGGATCGCTTGCCCGAATCTATCACCGAATGACTCATCAGGTTTCCTTCCTTTCCTGTCGCTTCAGTTCGGGTGTCCGGAAGATGGCAGGACGTTTCCTCATCCATTTCCACGGCACCCGAATCAGCGTATCCCTGAAGTCACTCAGATTGAGCGGTGACCACGGGGCCATGTACGGTACGCCGAACGAACGCAGCTGGACGAGATGGAGCATGAGGATCATGATGCCCAACATGATGCCGTACAACCCGAACACCGCGGAGAGAATCATGAACGGGAACCTGAGCAGACGGATCGAAATGGCGGAGTTGTAGTTCGGGTTGGCGTACGAGCTGATGGTGGTCAATCCCACCACGATCACGATCGCCGGTGAGACGAGTCCCGCGGACACCGCCGCGTTCCCGATCACCAAACCGCCGACGATACCGATCGTGGGACCGATCGGCCCCGGCAGGCGAATGCTGGCCTCGCGCAAGATCTCCACACTGACTTCCATGAGCATGGCTTCCAGGACGGGATTGAACGGCACGCTGGCCCGTCCGGCCGCCATCGCCACCGCCAGGTTGGACGGAATCATTTCCGGATGATAAGACACAAACGCGATGTACAGAGCAGGAAGGAACAGGGCGATCAAAAAGCTGATCAACCGGATGAATCGCAGGAAGGTGGCCACCATGTATCGCTCGTAATAATCCTCCGAGCTGGAATAGAACTGGGAGAAGACGGCGGGAACGATCAGGGCGTGCGGAGTGCCGTCAACCAGGATCGCGATTTTCCCCTCCAACAGATGCGCGACGACCGCATCCGGACGTTCCGTATTCTGAGCCAACGGAAACGGGGTCCAAATTTGATCCTGGATCAACTCCTCAATGTAACCGGTCTCCAACACGCCGTCGATGTGAATTTCCTTGATCCTGCTTTCGACTTCCCTGACGATGTCGGGATGGGCGACATCTTTGATGAATAACATGCTGACCAGTGTTTTGGTCCGCACTCCCACGGTGAAGTTGCGGATGCGGAGATCCGGATCCTTCAGGCGGCGACGGATCAATGACCAGTTGAAAGAAAGGGTCTCGTTGAGTCCTTCCCGAGGGCCGCGGATGACCGCTTCCGCCCGGGTTTCCGATACGCTTCTTGCCTCCCAGCCTTTGCTTCCGATCAGCAGGGCCTTGGCATACCCGTCAATGAACAACACGGTATCCCCGCTCAAGATGCCGTCGATGACGGTGGACAAGTCATCGACCGTTTTCGTTTCTCCGGCCTGCACGACATTGACCGTCACTTCTTCCCACAAATCGGTGGTGCGCTCCACTTCCGCCGTCAAAAGGGGACGCATGACATAATCGTGATGGATCTGCTTGTTGGTCAATTCATCGATGTAGATGATCGCCGCCTTGCGTTCGCTCCCCTTCAGCTCGAAGCCGCGCACCACCACATCCGCGCAATCCCCCAGCACTTCGCTGACATCTTCCAGATTCTCGGTCAAACTCCCGCGCAGTTTCCGTTTGCCCGTCCGTTCTTCCAGCTTCCGCTCGTACTCTTTCGCGAGCACCTTCCTTCTTTTGCGTTCCCGTGCCTGTTCACGCAGAACGCGAAACGAACGTTTCATCCGATCCTGTCCCCTTTCCGTCAAACTGCCGAGCCGATTTGCGTCTTGGCTTATCGTGCCAACAAACGCAACAGGTTATGCGGATGAAGGGGGGAATTCGGAAGAAAGTCCGCTTCACGGGGATTTGTCGCAAAAAAAGAAAACCGGATAGACCGGTCAACCAAAAAAACGCCTCCGGATGTCCGGCGGCGTTGATCTTGCAAGTTGAATGTTTCATCCGACCTTCGTCAGGCCAGATCCATCAGCATCAGGTGCGCATTCGAAAGAGCTTTCAGCGAAAGCCGGGGCAAGTCGGTGACCCGTGCGGCATCCCCTTCTTTGAGTGTGTTCCCGGATACTTCCACTTCTCCGCCGATCACGAACAGATGGATGCGTCTGCCCTCTTCCTGCACGAAATCGAGCTCATGCCCCGCATCCATCCGGGACAGGTACACGGTCACGTCCTGGTTGAGATGAAGCGTTCCCTCCACCTTCCGGCCCGAAACCACCGGGAGCAACCGGTTTTTCATATCATCTTCCGAGAAGCGCTTTTGCGCGTAAGAGGGGGAAAGATTTCGCCGCTCAGGGAGAAACCAGATCTGGAGCAGATGCACCGGTTCCGTGTCGGACGGATTGTGTTCCGAGTGGAGGATGCCCGTCCCCGCGGTCATCGTCTGGATTTCTCCCGCCCGGATGACTTCCCGGTTGCCCATGCTGTCCCGGTGTTCCAAAGCTCCCGAAATGACATAGGTCATGATTTCCATGTTGTCATGGGGGTGGGTGTCAAAGCCGCCCCGCGGTTGGATGACATCCTCATTGAACACACGCAGGGAACCGAAACGGACATTTTCGGGATCCCAGTACCCGGCGAAAGAAAACCCGTATCGCGTATCCAGCCAACCATAGTCGGCATGAAACCGTTCTTCGGAACGAATGATGCGTATCATGCTTCTTCATCACCTCTGACTGTCAGAACAACACGTATTGTCCGGGTCCGACCATGGCAATGCCCGCGACCGCGGCAATCAGGACCACATTATATTCCATCCCACCGGACGTGATCCAGTATCCGTTTTTGGCGTGAACGGTTTTGATGGCCACCAACATCACCGCCGACAACAGAACCGCCGACACCCACAGGAAAGACCCGGCCGCAAACAGGAGGCCTCCGACGGTTTCCGCCAGTCCCGCCAACAGCGCCATGCCCGTTCCGGGCCGGATGCCGAGCGATTCCAGCCAGGCTCCCGTTCCTTTGAGCCCTCCTCCTCCAAACCATCCGAAGAGCTTTTGCAACCCGTGCCCGACAAACGTCAGCCCGATCACCAACCGGATCAGCAGCAGTCCCAGACTTGCCCAATCCATGGTCATTCACCTCTTCGCGGGATGGATGTGAACAAACTTACTTTTTGTAAGTATATTACCACACACCCCCCCGGATTGTCAAAGGAATCATACAGAAAATACAGAACAAATCCCCAAAAAAACAGCCTCCCGGTTCCCGGAAGGAACACGGGGGGCTGCTCTAAGGCGACCCTGCTTTTCTCAGCCTGGCGATGAAAAATCCGTCGCTGCCGAAATGGTGCGGAAGGATTTGCACCCAGCCGGAGCCGGTGATCGCCGTTTTCGCCACCGCTTCCGGAAGAAGACGCGACAACGAATCATCCGGCATGAATCCGGAATGACGGGCCAGAAACGCTTCGACCTGCCGTACGTTTTCCTCCGGTTCCCACGTGCAGGTGCTGTAGACCAAGGTGCCGCCCGGCTTCACCAGCTTGGCGGCCGCATCGAGCAATTCCCGTTGCAGGGGAACGAGGGAGGTGGAGTCTTCCGCATCTTTGCTCCATTTGATGTCCGGTTTGCGGCGGATCACTCCCAATCCGGAACAGGGGGCATCGAGAAGTACGGCGTCGAACTCTTCCCCGAACCGGTCCGGCAACGTCCGGGCATCTTCCCGGGCGGCCTCCACCACGGAAAGGCCGAGTCTTCGGACATGTTCCCGGATCCGTTCCACTTTGTGTGCATGCACATCGAACGCCAGCACCCGCCCTTCGTTTCCCATGAGCTCCGCCAGATGCGTCGTTTTTCCGCCCGGCGCGGCACACATGTCGAGCACCTTCATGCCGCCTTTCGGGGAAACGGCCCTGGCCACCAACATCGAACTCTCATCCTGCACCGTGCAAGCCCCTTGACGGAAGAGATCGGAGGAGGCCGGATTTCCGCCACGACGGATGAGAACCCCCTCCGGGGCCACGGAGGAAGCTTCGGCCGCTCCCTCCATGCTTTCATTCCAACGGGCGATGAACGTCTCCCGATCCATCTTCAAACGGTTGACGCGCACACTGACGTCCGGCGGTGTCAGACAGAGTTCGAGCGAACGACGGGCGGCTTCTTCTCCGTATGCCTGTTCCATGCCGCGGATCAACCAGGCGGGCGCCGACCATGCCGCCACTTTTTCCTCCATCGTGCGCGGATGTACCGGAGGGAGCAGCTCCTCTTTCCGTCGCCCCCACGCCCGCAGGACTCCGTTGACCAACTTGGCGATGCCGGCATGTCCCCGCCGCTTGGCGATTTCCACCGCCTCGTGCACGGCGGCCCGCTCGGGGATCCGGTCCAGAAACAGGAGCTGGTACAAGCTCATCCGGAGCAGCTCCCGCACCCAATCCTGAAGGGAATCGGGCCCTTTTTTCACCAGACGGGTCAACACCCAGTCCAAGGTACCTCTGCGTTGAAGCGTGCCGTATACCAGTTCGGTGACCAGCCGGCGGTCTTTGGCGAGCAATCCGGAAGCTTCCAATTCCCTGTTCAGAGCGACGTTGCTGTAAGCTTCACGGTCGGTGACCGAAATCAGCAGGTCCAGGGCCGTCTCCCGGGCGGTCCGACGCTTGCGCATCAGCCTTCCCCCAATCTCTCGCCGGCTTTGATCCGCCGGCCCCGCGCAAATTCGGCCGCCGACATGCGCGTTTTTCCGGCAGGTTGCACTTCGGTGAGCAACAGGATTCCTTGACCGGTCGCCACGGCCATGCCGTCTTCCTCAACGCGGACGATCGTTCCGGGATCCGCACCGGCCGGCTCGTCCTTCGCCACCGCCCACCAAACCTTGAGCGGTTTTTGATTCCAGGTGGTGAACGCCACCGGCCAGGGATGAAGTCCGCGCACCTGACAGGCAAGATCACGGGCGGAACGGTTCCAATCCATCCGTTCATCTTCCCTTGTCAGGTTGGGAGCGAACGTGGCCAGACTTTCGTCCTGGGGAACGGCCTGCACCTCTCCCGCGAGCAATTTCGGCAGCGTCTCTTTCAAAAGCTCGGCCCCCAGCAAACTGAGCTTGTCATGCATCGAGCCGGCATGATCCCGTTCGGTGATCGGAACGGCTTTTTGGGCAATCATGTCTCCGGCGTCCAGCCTTTTTTCCATGTACATCAGGGTGACGCCCGTTTCTTTCTCCCCGTTGACAATCGCCCGGTGAATCGGCGCGCCTCCCCGGTACCGGGGAAGCAAAGAGGCATGCACATTGATGCAACCGAACCGTGGGGCCTTCAACAGCCGCTCCGGCAAAATCTGTCCGTACGCGGCGGTCACCACCAGATCGGGCTCAAGCGCCAGCACCTGCTCCAGCGCATCCGGTTCCCGCAGTTTTTCCGGCTGAAACACCGGAAGCCCCCACTTGAGAGCCGCCCGTTTGACGGGCGGAGGCGTCAACTCCATCTTGCGACCGCGCGGACGGTCCGGCTGGGTGACCACCCCGACCACGCGATATCCTTCGTTGACCAACGTGTCGAGGCAAGGAACGGCAAAGTCGGGCGTTCCCATGAATACGATGCGCACCTCTTTGTTCACTCGTCTTCTTCCTCCGATTCTTCCGGCCTGAACACCCGGTCGGCCACGTCCGGAAAGAGAATGCCGTTGAGATGGTCGATTTCGTGCTGGAACGCCCTCGCCAGGTAATCTTCCGCTTCCAGTTCCACCGGATTGCCGTACCGGTCCTGACCTTTCACCCGAATCCAACGGGCCCGTCTCACCACTCCGAGCAGATTGGGGATGCTGAGGCATCCTTCCGCGGGTTCGATCTGTTCTCCCTCTTTGGCCACGATCTCGGGGTTCACCATCTCGTACAGCCCGTCTCCGACATCCACCACGATCACCCGTTTGGAAATGCCCACCTGCGGAGCGGCCAGCCCGACTCCTCTCGCGTCGTACATGGTTTCGGCCATGTCATCCAACAGTTTGTGAAGCCGCTCGTTGAAACGGGAAACCAAAACGGCTTTCTTTCTGAGGACGGGATCCGGATATTGAACAATGCGTCTGATTCCCACTTTTTCAGCTCCTCTCCGGCGAAACGGCTTTTGCCGGTCCGCCTCCGAAATGATCCGCCGACCGTTTTCCACGGCCGGCCAAGAACGTTGTTCCCGGAAACAAACCCGGGTTCGGGAACGGGTTTCCAATGACTTTCAAGGCAACACTCCGTCGCGATCCAGCTGAATCCGCAATTCGGGATCGTTCAGCAGACCCTCCGCTTTCCTCAGGATGCTTTTTACGGGATCTGCCGTTTCCGCCTTCGACGGATGCCGGATGATCAGTTGCAGGCGGTACCGGTCGTTGATCCTCGGAACGGGAGCGGGAACGGGACCGAGCATCCGGCAATCGCCGGGCAGTCTTCCGCCGATAAACCGTGCCAACTCCTGACCGGCCCGAAGCAGTTTCACACGGTCCGGGTGGCTGAGCAGGATGGTGAACAGGCCGCAAAACGGCGGATAGTCGTGCCGCTTTCTGAGCCTGCCTTCTTCCCGGTAAAATTCCTCCGTCCGGTGCGCCGCCGCCAATGCGATGCTGTAGTGTTCCGGACTGTAAGTCTGGATGACCACTTTTCCCGGACGTTCGTGCCTTCCGGCCCGACCGCTCACCTGCGTCAGGAGTTGGAACGTCCGTTCGGATGCCCGGAAGTCCGGAAGGTGAAGCATGGTGTCCGCGGCAATCACGCCCACCAGCGTCACTCCCGGAAAATCCAACCCTTTGGCGATCATTTGCGTGCCGAGGAGCACATCCGCCCGACCTTCCCCGAATGCGGACAACAACCGCTCATGCGCACCCTTGGTCCCGGTGGTGTCCACGTCCATCCGAATCACCCGGATCCCCGGAAACAGGCGGGTCAACTCCTCTTCCACCCGCTGCGTTCCGGCGCCGAAATGCCGGATGTGACGGCTGCCGCATCCCGGACAGGCAGCGGGCACCGGTTCGGCATGCCCGCAATAATGACAGCGAACGGTCCGGTTGGTGCGGTGGAACGTCAGGGAGATGTCACAGTGAGGACACATCAGCGATTCTCCGCACTCCCGGCACATGACAAAGGTGGAAAAGCCCCGGCGATTGAGAAACAGGACCGCCTGCTCCTCTCTCCGGAGGACTCCCTCGATTTCCCGTCGAAGAACACCGCTGAACATCGAGCGGTTTCCCGTACGCAATTCTTCGCGAAGATCCACCACTTCGATCCGTGGAAGCGGTCGGCCGTGAACCCGCTTCTCCAGCCTCACCCACTCATGTCCTCCGGTTCGCGCGGCGACATAACTTTCCAGGGACGGGGTGGCCGAACCGAGAACCAGAACCGCTCCGTGCTCCCTCGCTCTCCACTTGGCGATCTCGCGGGCGTGGTACTTCGGATTTTCTTCCTGTTTGTAGGATGACTCGTGTTCCTCGTCGATGATGATCAGGCCAAGGCGGCGAAAAGGGGCAAAAACGGCCGATCGGGCTCCGATGGCCACCTTGACTTCCCCGCGGCGGATTTTTCGCCATTCATCGTACCGTTCACCCGCGGACAACCCGCTGTGCAACACGGCAACCTGATCCCCGAATCGTCCCTTGAACCGTTTGACCATCTGCGGAGTCAACGAAATCTCCGGGACCAACACGATGGACTCCCGTTGCAACCGCAAGGCTTCCTCGATCGCCTGAAGGTACACTTCCGTCTTTCCGCTCCCGGTCACCCCATGCAGCAAGACGGAATGGAAACGCCCTTTTCGAAGGGGTTCCCGGATGGCCGCCAAGGCGGAAGCCTGTTCATCCGTGAGCGGCAGAGGTTCCGTTCGTTCCACGGGTTTGCCCCCCGAAGGATCCCGGTACGACTCCCGCTCTTCCCACAGCAGAACGCCGGCGGAAACCAGCGATTTCACCGTTTGGCGCGATGCCCCCGTCTTCCTGAGCAGCTCCGGCAGGCTCACTTCTTCCGGATGTTCCGAAAAGCGCCGGAGAATCTCCCGTTGGCGGATTGCACGCGCCGGCAAAGCGCGCATCGCCTCTTCCAGCCCGGAAACATCCGCGGGCTTCACCCAAACCACCCGTTTGTGCGTGCTTCTGTCTCCCACCCGCTCTTCCAGCGCGATGCGCCCTTCCGCTTCCAATTCCCGCAGCACGCCGGGAGTGATGCCCGGAAGCTTCAGCGCTTCTTCCACATCCACTTCGGCTCGTTCCGACAGCACTTGAAAGAGGGATTCCGCGGACAGGCTCAGCAGCGACTCGGGTTTGTCGGATGCCTCGGGCCGGAGCACGACCACCCGGCGGTACTTCCCCTTGAGCACGGCAGGCACCATGGCGGTGAACGCCGTGATCACCCGGCACACATATTCTTCGGCCATGTAAAGCCCCAGCCTGACCAGCTCCGGGGTCAACGGGGGCAAAAGATCCATCACGTCCAGAATTTCCTTGAGCCGGGTCGTCCGTGATCCGCGTTTCAGCCCCACCACATACCCGACCCGTTTTCGCGTGCCGAATTCAACCTGCACCCGGCTGCCCGCTTCCACCACCGGAGCGAGTTCATCCGGCACCAGATAGTCGAACACTTTGTCCGTCTCCCGGGCCGGCACGTCAACCACCACTTCGGCCACCAAAGGTTCAGTGCGCATGCAGCCTCTCACCGACCAACCGGATCAGTCGCCGGGCCACTTCTTTTTTGTCCATTTGAGGCAACGACAAGACCAAACCGTCCCGGTCATACACCGACACGATGTTGGTGTCCGTCCCGAATCCGGCCCCCGGCCGGGTCACGTCATTGGCGACGATCAGGTCCATCCCTTTCCGTTCCAGTTTGGACCGGGCATGACGTTCCAGATCCTGCGTTTCCGCCGCGAACCCGACCAAGAGCTGATCGGTTCTCTTCCGTTTTCCCACTTCCGCGGCGATGTCCGCCGTTTTCACCAATTCGAGCACCATTGTATCGGCCGTCTTTTTCAGTTTTTGGGACCAGGTTGTTTTGGGCCGGTAATCCGCCACCGCCGCCGCCTTGATGATCACGTCGACGTCCGGAAGGGCGGCCAGAACCGCCTCCAACATTTCTTCCGCGCTGCGCACGTCTACCCGCTTCACTCCCGGGGGCGTGTCAAGCGAAACGGGCCCGCTGACCAGCGTCACCTCGGCTCCCGCTTCCCGGGCCGCTTCGGCGAGGGCAAACCCCATTTTCCCCGACGAGTGGTTGGAGATGTAGCGAACCGGATCCATCGCCTCCAGCGTCGGCCCCGCCGTGATCAGCACCTTTTTTCCGTCGAGCGGACGTTCCCGGGAGAAAAATCGCTCCACCCATGCCACGATTTCCTCCGGCTCGGCCATGCGTCCTTCCCCGACATACCCGCAGGCGAGCTGGCCCACTCCCGGCTCGATGAGAAACACCCCTCTTTTCAGCAGTTCATCGAGATTCCGTCGCACGGCCGGATTTCGATACATGTTGACATTCATGGCCGGTGCGATGACGATGGGAGCGCGGGTGGCCAACAGCGTGGTGGACAGCATGTCATCCGCCAGACCCAGCGCCAGCTTTGCGATCAGATTGGCGGTGGCCGGCGCGATCACAAACAGGTCTGCATGGTCGGCCAGGTCAATGTGATTCACCACGGCCGGATTCCTCTCATCAAACGTATCGACGGACACATGATTGCGGGAGAGAATCTGGAGCGTGAGCGGAGTGACAAAGCGGGTGGCCGCTTCCGTCATGATCACCCGGACATCCGCACCCGCCTGGGTCAACCGGCTCGCCACCGTGGCTGCCTTGTATGCGGCGATGCCGCCCGTGATGCCTAGTACGATTCGTTTTCCGTTCATGCTCTTGCCCCCTGTTGTCGCTCATAGAAAAATAACAACCCATGACGGGTTGTGCGGGCGTACAAACCATGTTCCAACGGGCACCGAAAGGGATTCGGAACGGCTCTCCCCGTCACCCGTCCGAAAGGAGCCTCCTGAATCCCTTTCAATCGTTTGAACGAATTGTCAGCTCTCGCACAACCCATGACAGGTTGTCACTTTTCTTCCGAACCGTTTTCCGGTACCAAAAGATCGGCGGCAATCTCTTCGAGTGCCATTCCCACGTATTTTTTGGAGAACGGTTTGGGCTTCACCTTGGACTCCTCGCCGTCCAGCAGTTGACGCGCCCGCTTGGATGCGAGAACCACCAGGGAGTACTTGCTGTCCGCTTTGGTCATCAGATGATCGATGGACGGATACAGCACTTGAATCCCTCCTTCTGTTTACGTTTCCATGATCAACCGGTCGCGCCGGCAATGTTCGGCGGTGATGATCGCCTCCAGCCTGTCGCAGGCCCGCTCGACCTCGTCATTGATCACGACGTAATCATAATGGCAAATCTGCTTGAGTTCATCCGCGGCGGCCCCCATCCGGTCGGCGATCGTTTCTTCCGTTTCGGTTCCGCGCCCCTTGATGCGGTTGAGCAGCTCATCCATGCTGGGCGGAACCAGAAAAATGAACACACCGTGCGGACAACGCTCTTTCACCTGCATGGCCCCCTGCACTTCGATCTCCAGCAGGACGTCCTTGCCTTGGGCGAGCGTTTCTTCCACGAACCGCCGGGGTGTCCCGTAATAGTTTCCCACATATTGGGCCCACTCAATCAGTTCGCCGTTTTCAATCATCCGTTTGAATTCCGGCACGGATTTGAAGAAATAGTTGACCCCGTCGATCTCACCTTCGCGGGGTTTCCGCGTGGTGGCGGAAACGGAATAAACCAGTTGCGGCATGCGCTTGCGCAGCGCCGAACAAACGGTTCCCTTCCCCACCCCGGAGGGGCCCGACACCACGATCAGAAGTCCTTCTTTCCGATATTGGTAAGCAGCTTTCATTCGTCGGTTCCTTCCCTATTCCACCATCTCATCGCTCTGTTCCTTGCTGGCCAGGCGATGGGCCACGGTCTCCGGCTGGACCGCCGAAAGAATGACATGATCGCTGTCGGTGATGATGACGGCCCGGGTCCGTCTTCCGTACGTCGCATCAATCAGCACGCCCCTCTCGCGGGCTTCCTGAATGATCCGCTTGATGGGGGCGGAATCGGGGCTGACGATCGCCACGATCCGGTTGGCGGAAACAATGTTGCCGAAGCCGATATTGATCAACTTGATGCCCAACGTCAAGGTTCCCCCTTCGATACTCTCCGGTTGGCCCGCGGTTGGCGCGAGCGGCCCTCAAAAACACCTGCCAGGGTGATCGTCAAAAACACCTGCTAGGGTTATTCTAGACTCTTTCACCCGGTGAATCAATGAGCTTACTCGATATTTTGCACTTGTTCTTTCATTTTTTCAAGAATGCTCTTTGCCTCGATCACCCGCTCACTGATCGACGCCACCCCCGCTTTGGAGCCGATGGTGTTGATCTCGCGGTTCATCTCCTGAATCAGGAAATCGAGGCGCCGGCCGACGGGCTCCGCACTGTCCAGCGCTTCGCCGAATTGCCGCAAGTGACTGTCCAGCCGGGTCAATTCCTCCGTGATGTCCGCCTTTTCCGCCCAGATCGCCGCTTCCGCCAACAACCGCTCCTCCGGAATGTCGGCCTCTTTCAGCCATTCTTCCATCCGGGCGCGGATCCTGCCGGCCATCCGTTCCGGCACGAAAGCCGCCTCGCGGCGAATGGACGCTTCCACTTCCCGGAGCGACCGGAGCCGCTCCAGCAACTCATCCCGAAGCCTCGCCCCTTCGGCCAACCTCATCTCCCGCAGACGTCCGACCGCCTCACGGACGGCGGAAATCACCTGCGGCAGGCACTTCCCGACATCGGGATCCGGTTCTCCGATGATCCAACATTCGGGTCTTGCCATCAGATCCGAAACCGTCAGATCAAACCGGATGTCCATCTTCTTCTCCAACTCCCGCCCCGCTTCGATCAACTTCCGGACCAGTTCCCAGTCGATCTGGACGGATCTTTCCGGAAGAGACGCGGCTTCCACCGTGATGAACACATCGACGCGTCCGCGGCGAACGGCGCTTTGCACTTCTTTGCGCACCGCCTCTTCCAGAGACAAAAAGCCGTGGGGAAGCCTCACCTGAATCTCCAGAAACCGGTGATTGACGGAGCGGATTTCCGCCGCGACACGGATTCCTTCGTGCTCCGCTTCCCCTCGTCCGAACCCCGTCATGCTGAAAACGGCATTTTCCGATTTCATACGACCCCTCTTTCCAGGTTTGTTCGCATGACTTGTCCGCTTCCCATCATATCCGAAACGCCCCGCCGGCATCCAGTGAAAATCCGGTCCTTTCCCTCTCTTCGAATTTCTGTCGTGTGATTTTTCCGGCGTTCCTGATAAAATAGTAAAACGGATTTCGAGAAGGAAATTTCTTTTCCCCGACCGGCGGAAAAGAAATGGTGCTCCCTTCTCTACAAATCTAGCAGAAGGAAGTTGATGAATGGCAAACAAACTGGTCAAGGGTACGCTCATCCTGAGTGTGGCCACCCTGTTCACCAAAGTGATCGGGAGCCTCTTCTGGATGCCCTTTCAAAACATCGCCGGAGATGAGACAGTCGGATTGTATCGGATTTCTTTTCCATTTTACACCATCCTGCTGATGGTCGCTTCCGCCGGCATTCCCATCACCGTCTCCAAATTCGTGGCGGAACGGATGGCGGGCGGGGACTGGTTCGGAGCCAGACGGGTGCTGAAAGCGGCGTCGCTCATCCTGTCGCTCAGCGGTCTGGCCGCATTTTGCCTGCTCTTTTTCGGAGCCGAGTTCATCAGCCGACATCTCCTGGAAAACCCCCCGACCAAATCTTCGCTGCAGGTGTTGGCATTCGCCATCCTGATCGTGCCGCTGATGGCCGTATACCGGGGGTATTTCCAAGGCCACCAGCAAATGATGCCCACCGGAATCTCCCAGGTCGTGGAACAAATCATCCGCGTCGGAGCGGTGATCGGCCTGACCTGGTGGATGGTGAGTGAAGGCTTCTCCAAGGAGTGGGTCGCCGCCGGGGCCACATCCGGCGCGTTTTTGGGAGCCCTCGGAGGCCTGGCGGTGGTCCTTTGGTACAATCGCCGGGATTTGACCGCCCATCGCCCCCGCCATGCGGAAGGCGGCAACTCCTCCGCGGAGCCGCTGTTGCCGCTGGCCGGCAAGATTCTTCGTTTTGCCATTCCGATTTCTCTCGCTTCCCTGGTGCTGCCGCTGATCGGGTTGGTGGACTCGTTCACCGTGCCGCGCCTACTGATGGAAATCGGCTACGACGAAAGCGCCACCAACACCCTGTTCGGCATCTACAGCCGGGGAGAACCGTTTGTCAACGTGATTTCCACGTTCTCCTCCGCGCTCACGTTGGCGCTGATCCCGGCCATTTCCGCCCATGTGGCCAAACAGGAATGGAAAGCGGTCGAACACAAGGTCGGACAGTCCTGGCTGATGACCCTGGTGGTCAGCCTCCCCTGCGTGATGATGCTGGTCATCCTCGCCCGTCCGTTGAACATCATGATGTACCGGGATGACGAAGGCACCACCACGTTGATGGTCCTGGCCTTTTCCGCGATTTTCAGCACGCTGGCCGTGACCAGCTCAGGGATTTTGCAGGGACTCGGATACAACAAAATTCCCGTTCGCCATCTCCTGATCGGAGCGGCCGTCAAGTCCGCGGGAAACTTCGTCTTCATTCCGAAGATGGGCATCACCGGATCCGCATTGGCCATGGTGATGGCCTACGTGGTGGTCTGCGCGCTCAACATGTGGATGGTCCTCGCCAAGACGGGCATTCGCTTAAAGTGGGGACGGCAGATCGGCAAACCGTTGCTCTCCACCCTGATCATGTCGGTCATCTTGCTGGCCGCCTGGAAATTTTCCGGCGGCTGGATCGGGCAGTCCGATTCCCCGCGTCTGGCCAGCACCGTTCTCAGTGCCGGGCTGGGGCTGTTCGCTTGCGTGATCTATTTTCTCACCCTGATCCTCACCCGCACGCTGGGTGAAGCGGAACTTCGGCTGCTTCCGATGGGAACCCGGCTCATCCGGCTGCTGCAACGGATGAAGCTCATCCGCAATCAGGAAGCCGATCTCCGGATGTAACCATCACATCCCGAGCCATTCGAGAAATCCTCATCTTTTTCCTTCCATTTGACGGGCCTGGTGCCGCCTCCGGCATCAGCCCTTCCTCCGATCTCATGCTGCTTCCCTTTTTTCGGACGAACCCGTCCTTCCGGACAAAAAAATCCCCGACCGAAACCGGTCAGGGACAGAATCACTCAGGCATCAGGATTGTTGCTGTTGATTCAGTTTGGAATGCTTGCGGGAATAGGTGAAGTACACCACGACCCCGATGGCGAGCCAGATCAAAAACGCCATCCAGGTGAACGCATACAGTTGGAGCATCAGGTACAGGCAGAAGGCCACGGAAAGCAGCGGCACGACCGGCACGAACGGCACCTTGAACGGACGCGGGAGATCGGGCCGCGTTTTGCGCAGCACCAGCACGCCCACGGAAACCAGGGAGAAGGCGAACAACGTGCCGATGTTCACCAGCTGGGCCAAATTGTCCAGCGGAATCAGACCGCCAACCAGTCCGGCGATCAGACCGCAAGCCCAAGTGCTGCCGTACGGCGTTTTGTATTTCTCGTGAACCGTGCTGAACGATTTCGGAAGCAGACCGTCACGCGACATGGCGAAGAAAATCCGGGTTTGACCGTACAGCATCACCAGGAGAACCGTGGTCATCCCCAGAATGGCCCCCAGGTCGACCATTCCGGCAAACCAGTCTTGTCCCGCATATTTCAGCGCCAAAGACACCGGGTGGGACATGTCTTTCTTGAAGTCCATGAACGGAACGATTCCGGTCATGATCAAGGTGACGACCACATACAGAACGGTACAGATTCCCAGCGACCACAAAATTCCTTTCGGCAGATCCTTTTGCGGATTGCGGGTTTCTTCCGCGGCGGCGGCCACGGCGTCAAAGCCGACATAGGCGAAGAACACCAATGCGGCGGCGGTGGTGATGCCTTCCCAACCGAACGGAGCGAACGGCTGCCAGTTATCCGGTTTGACGTAGCCCACGCCGACCGCGATGAACAGCAGAACCACAAGGACCTTGATGGCCACCATGATGTTGTTGACCCGCTTGGACTCGGTGATCCCGCGAACCAGCAGGAACGTCACCAGGAAAACAATCAGGAAAGCCGGCAGGTTGAAGAAAGTGATAACCCCGTCTTTCGCGCCCGGTGCGGCGGTCAACACTTCCGGCAGATAAATCTCAAAGCCGGCCAGCAGGGACTGGAAGTAGCCGGACCAACCGACCGACACGGCACTGACGGCGAACATGTACTCCAGGACCAGATCCCAGCCGATGATCCAAGCCAAAAACTCTCCCAGCGTGGCATAGGTGTAAGTATAAACGGAACCCGAAGCCGGAACCATCGCGGCAAATTCGGCATAGCACAGCGCGGCGAGCGCGCAGGCGATTCCCGCCAGAACAAAAGACAAAACCAGTGCAGGACCGGCAGTGAGGGTTCCCGTACCGGTCAAGACGAAGATCCCGGTTCCGATGATGGCCCCAAGGCCCAGCATGGTCAAATCCCATGCACCCAAATCGCGTTTCAGATTTGTCTTGCCGCCTTCCGTCTGGCGCACGATTGCGGCAATATCTTTCGTGCGAAACAGACTCACTCGACATTCCCCTCCCAGCACCGATCATGAATCGAAGGTTATTTTTCCAACAAGAGAATAATTTTTATTCAGAAAGCAATGACCGGTGAATTTGTGCCCCAATTAAAAAAATTAAAATCAAAACAAAAATGCTGAAATTGGTGAAACAGACAGAAAAATGGAACGGATCAAAACAAATGAAAAAATCCCCGATCCAGCGGATGAATGCGCTTTCTCTTTGATGTTTTTCCTCCCCTCCATCAAATCGGCTGTTTTTTCTTTCTTTTCACGGTATTGAAAACCGTGTGTCATCAGCCGCTCTTGAACTTATGAAATTTATTGACCATTTAATGAAAAGCACGTTTACTATATTAATTTAATCAACAGAAGGATGCAAGTCTGTTTTTGAATGGGAAAAATTGCACAAAAAAGTCCGCGGATGAACCGCGGACTGTCAAACGCCGTGCATGCCCCCGTTTTCGATTTTCCGGTGAGTCGGGAAAAGCCCTCAATCCGTCAGGCAAGCAATTCTTCCAGCTTGCGGCGATCCAGCCTGCGAACCAGTTCTTTCAGCAGCCGGACGGTCTGTTCAAAATCCTTTCTGCACATGATGCCGTTATGGCTGTGGATGTAACGGGTGGGGCAGCCGATGCCGATGGTGGGACATCCGATTCCTTGCAGGTGGAATCTTCCCCCGTCGGTGCCACCGCCCATCATCACTTCAAACTGCACCGGAATGTCCAGGTCTTTCGCCGTTTCCAGCAAGAAGTCGCGCAGTCCCTGATGTGCGATCAGGAAGTGATCCATCAGGAAGAGGACCGGACCTTTCCCCAAATCCGCCTGGAGGGGATGATTCTCATGACCGGGCGTGTCGTACGCCAGGGCCACGTCGACGGCGATGGCCACGTCCGGCTCCACCAGATTGGCCAAGGTTTCCGCTCCGCGCAACCCCACTTCCTCCTGGACCGTGGCACCCGCGAACACAATGTTCGGATGGTCCGTATCCTGAAGTGCGTGCAGCAATTCGACGGCCAACGCACAGCCGGCCCGGTTGTCCAGGGCTTTGCCTCCCCACAGTTCCCCGTTTTTCATGGTGAAGAACGGCGATTCGGGGATGATGGGGTCTCCCGGACGGATGCCCATTTCTTCCACCTCTTCACGGCTTGAGGCCCCGACGTCGATGAACATGTCCTTCAATTCGACCAAGCGTCTGCGCTCTTCGAGCGGCATGACGTGCGGCGCCTTGGAGCCGATGAGCCCGAGATACTCCCCTTTGCGCGAGCGAACGCGAACACGATGGGACAGCACGTTGTGCGGCAACCAGGATCCCACCATTTGAAAACGGAGGAACCCCTTCTCCGTGATGCCCGTCACCATGAAGCCGATTTCATCCAAATGTCCCGCGATCAGCACTTTCGGGCCGTTCGGATCTCCGGTTTTCCTTCCCACCACGCTTCCGAGCCGGTCACGGAGAAGCTCTTCCGAAAGCGGGGACAGATACGCTTCCATTTTTTTGCGCACTTCCCCTTCGAATCCCGAAATGCCACCCGCTTCCGTCAACTCTTTCATCAACCGTTCCAGCCGATCCATGGTTTCATCCTCTCCTCTGACGCCTTGAAATGCGGTCTTGTTAATGAACCGATGCAAAAAAAAATACGGACAGCCGGTCTTTTTCATTATGACATAATCTTCAAACCGACGACAATGAGCATTCCCCCCGGATTTCACCGCAGATGGCGCTTCAAAAAAGGATCATCCGTACGAAACGGCGACGATGGTCGTTGTTTCCCGCCGGATGCAGGCATTATGATGAAGATGTGATCACTCATCGGGAGGAAATACCATGAATGAAACATATTTGCATTGGTTGAATCACCCCCGGCTGGATCCCGGCACGCGAAAAGAATTGGAATCGCTGCGCGACGCCGCCGAGATCGAAGACCGGTTTTCACGCCACCTGTCGTTCGGGACGGCGGGAATGCGCGGCATCATCGGTGCAGGCACGAACCGCATGAACCGCTACACGGTCCGCCGGGCGACGGCCGGATTTGCCCGCCACCTGCTCAAACAGTTCGCCGATGTTCACGAACGGGGAGTGGTGGTCGCCCACGATTCGCGGAAATATTCCGCCGAATTCGCCTCCGAGGCCGCAGGGGTCTTTGCCGCGCACGGCATTCCCGTGTACCTGTTTCCGGAACTTCGGCCCACGCCGGTGTTGTCGTTCGCCGTCCGCCATCTGGGAGCACGGGGGGGAGTGATGATCACCGCCAGCCACAACCCGCCGGAATACAATGGATACAAGGTGTACGGACCCGACGGGGCACAATCGGGCCCCGAAACGGCCGGTCAGATTCAACGGGAAATCGCCGCGGTCAAGGATGAAATCGAATTGGATGTTCTTTCGCTCGCCGAAGGGACAAAGCAAGGACTGATCCTCCGCCCCGGCCCGGAAGTGGACGAAGCCTACATGGAGCATGTGAAATCCCTTTCCCTTCGCCCCGACGTCATCCGTCAAGCGGCCGATGATCTGCGCATCGTCTATACGCCGCTGCACGGAACCGGACTGCGACCGGTCACCGGGATTCTCTCCGAACTGGGCATCCGTCACATACATATCGTCGATAAACAGGCCACCCCGGATCCGGCATTCCCCCACGCTCCTTCCCCCAATCCGGAAGAACCGGAAGCGCTCCGGATGGCGCTTGTGCTTGCCGCGGAGAAGGATGCGGATCTGGTCATCGCCACCGATCCCGATGCGGACCGGTTGGGCGTCGCCGTGCGTCACGGCGGAGAATATGTGCCGCTGACGGGAAACCAGATCGGGGCGCTGCTGCTCCACTACATGCTGGAGAGGAGACGGGAGCTGGGGATCCTGCCGGAAAACGGCTTGATCCTGAAGACCATCGTCACTTCCGAACTGGGACGCAAAGTGGCGGATACGTACGGCGTGGCCACCGTGGATCTTCTCACCGGCTTCAAATTCATCGCCGAAAAAATCGAGGAAGCCGGGAGATCGGGCACTCATACGTTTCTGATGGGGTATGAAGAGAGTTACGGTTATCTGTTCGGGGATTTTGTCCGGGACAAGGATGCCGTGCAGGCGGCGATGTTGGCGGCCGAGATGACCGCATGGCACAAGCTTCGCGGTGAAACCCTTGTGGATGTGCTGGACCGGCTGTTCGCCGAACACGGGGTGCATCAGGAAACGCTGGTTTCCTACACGCTCCCGGGCGCGGACGGTCTCAGGAAAATGGAAGCGTGGATGGATGCCCTTCGCCGGACGCCGTTTTCGGAAATCGGCGGAATCCCGGTTCTTTCCGTGGAAGATTACGCTCACGGATTCGCCGGACTGCCTCCTTCCAACGTGCTGAAATTCAAATTGGCGGACGAAAGTTGGGTGGCGGTCCGTCCTTCGGGCACCGAACCGAAAATCAAGTTCTACTTCGGCGCGGTGGGATCCACCCGTGAAGAAACGGCCTCAAAGCTGGAACGAATGAAGCGGACGATGCTGAAACCGGTTGAGTGAGTCCACCGGAAAACAGAAAAGGACGGGAAGAATCCCGTCCGTGACGTTGACAAGATGGTGACGTTGTTGCCGGCGGATGCTTCGCCGGTTCGGTGTGTCATGGTTGAGGACCGGAAAAACCGGTCCTCTTGCCGTTTCACGCGGACGGATCAGCTCCGTCCCAGTCGCCGCAACAGTTCCTCCCGACGTTGTTCGAAACCGGGTTTGCCCAGCAGGGCGAACATGTTTTGCTTGTATGCTTCCACTCCCGGCTGGTCAAACGGATTGACGCCCAGGAGATAGCCGCTGATGCCGCACGCTTTCTCAAAGAAATACACCAGGTGACCGAACGCGTACGGATTCATTTCCTTCAGTTTGACGACCAGGTTGGGCACGCCTCCGTCCGCATGGGCCAGCATGGTACCTTCAAACGCCCGGGCATTGATGAAGTCGAGCTCCTTGCCAGCCAAATATCCGAGTCCGTCCAGGTCATCGGCGGTTTCCGGCAGTACGACGGCGGTGCGGGATCTTTCCACGAACAAAACGGTTTCAAACAGGTTCCGAAGCCCTTCCTGTACATATTGCCCCATGGAATGCAGGTCGGTGGTGAAATGGACGGAACCCGGGAAAATGCCCTTGCCGTCTTTTCCTTCGCTCTCTCCGAACAACTGTTTCCACCATTCCGCAAAAAAGACGTGAGCCGGCTGATACGTGACGAAGAGCTCCGTCGTTTTCCCTTTGCGGTACAGGGAATTGCGGACGGCCGCATACCGGTAGCTGTCGTTTTCCGAAAGATCCGGCGTCCGGTAGCGCTCCATGGCGTCGGCCGCCCCCGCCATCATCGCGTCGATGTCAATGCCGGCGACGGCGATCGGCAACAGCCCCACCGCGGTCAGCACCGAATAACGTCCCCCCACGTCATCGGGGATGACAAACGTTTCGTATCCTTCTTCATCGGCCAGTTTGCGCAGTGCACCTTTTTTCCGGTCGGTGGTGGCATAGATCCGCCGGGCCGCTTCTTCCTTGCCCACGCGTTTTTCCAGATGTTCCCGGAAAATCCGGAAAGCCACGGCCGGCTCGGTCGTTGTTCCCGATTTGGAGATCACGTTGATGCTGAACCGCTTGCCCTCCAACACGTCCAGCAGGTGGGCCACATAATCGCTGCTGATGTGATGCCCCACGAAATGGATTTCCGGGCCGCCCCGCTTGTCCCGCGGCAGCTGGTTATAAAATGTATGCGACAACATCTCCACGGCCGCCCGGGCCCCCAGATAGGACCCGCCGATGCCGATCACCACCAGGGCGTCGGAATCCTGACGGATCCGCTCAGCCGCGGCCTTGATGCGCGCAAATTCCTCCCGGTCATACTCGGCGGGCCAGTTGACCCATCCGAGAAAATCGGATCCCGCTCCGGTACCGGTGTGCAACAGGTCATGGGCCGTTTTGACGGCCGGAGCCAGATGTTCCAGTTCATGCTCCGCCAAAAATCCGGCGGCCGCCGAATGGTCAAAGCGAATGATCGGTTCCATGGTCCCCTCCCGTGAGCTCTGCAAGAATGATTTTCAAAAGTCCCCACCCATTGTAACGCAATCGCCTTCCGGGTTTCAAAACATGGAACCGGTTACATTCGAAATTCGGAAAACATCCGCCGTTTGGAATCGGTCGGATGAATCCGCCAACGCCTCATGCGCCTCTGCATCTCCCGTTTTGTTCCCGATCATCCTGTCCGACCGTTCATCACCCGCCGGATTCGGAAGGAGGCCGATCGATTTCAAGCGTCGGCAGGCATGGAGGTGCAGATGCTCGAATGTGTGCATGAAACAAGATCACAGCCTTGTATCGCACCTGGATTCATGCCAAGGAGGAAATCGGTTCATGACCTCCGTCTCCCTGAGTCGCAGGATGATTCTCTGTTTTCTCTTACTGTTGGCGGCGGGCTGCGTGAACGCCCACGCCCGACTGACCCTGCATGTGGACGGGTCCGGCACGTATGAATACAAAGTGGTGTCCAACGAGCTCATCCTCTCCCGGTTGGAACCGGTCAAAAACCGTCTGCGGGAAAGCGGATACCGGATCATCCCGGTCACCGAAAAAGACCTGCAAGGTTGGATCGCGGTGAAGGAGGTGGAAAACATCGTCAAAGAACCGCCCGGAACGGAATTCCGCGAGTGGGTTCACGAAGCCGTGCAACCTGCCGGGATGGACGGCGTATCCGTTTTCTCCGGTCCGGATGACCGTCCGCTCAGCGTCCGCCACGATCTTCTGTTCACCACCGTCACCCTGGACAAGGATGTGGACCTCACCCGATGGAAACGAAGCGATCTGTTCGGCCTGGAGCAGCTCCTGTATGACCGGATGAACCTGAAGTTCATCCTCAGCCTTCCCGTGAAACCCGATGATCACAACGCCACCTCCGCAAGCGATGACGGCCGGACGCTCACCTGGAACATCCGCCCCGGGGAACACAACCGCATTTGGATCCGGAAGACCTTTCCCAATCCGTTCACCTGGGGAGGAGTCTTGATCCTCGCCATTACCGCCGGCACGTTTTTCCTGATCAGGGCCGTCCGCAAGCGAAGAAACAACGAGTGATCCCGCCGTGTCTCCGACCGGCCGGGAGAATGACCTCTTGGCCGGGGACGAACCGCCGAAACAGGCGGAACCGCTTGTGCCATACGCGCATGAAAAACAGGGACTGTTTCCTGCGTGCTCTTTTGTTCGGACACGCGGAAACAGTCCCGCAAATGACGATCGGCCTTCATGCCGCCCAGCCCCCGGCATTCGTTGCGGTCTCAGCTCCCCACGCGACATCCCGATCGGGTCGGGGATGCCATGCGCGATCTCACAAACCCGGTCCCGGCCATTCCCCTTCAAACACGAATTCGGCCGGTCCCGTCATGTAGACGTGACCATCCCGTTCATTCCATTCGATCCACAGGTCCCCGCCTTTCAGATGCACCAACGCCCGGCGGCGGGACCGCCCCGTCAACACGCCCGCCACCACCACCGCACAGGCACCGGAACCGCAGGCCATGGTCTGACCGACTCCACGCTCCCACACGCGCATGGTCACCTCTTCGGGAGAGTGGAACGTGACAAATTCCACGTTGGTCCGGGCAGGAAACCACTCATGCGTTTCCAGAAGCGGTCCCCAGGTGTCCACCGGAAACGAAACAGCATCTTCCACTTCGATGACCATGTGAGGATTGCCCATGGAAACGGCGGTAAAGAAAAACGTGCGGTCACCGACCGCGATTTCCCGTTCCACCGCCCGGGCACCTTCCATTCGGACGGGAATCCGCGCCGGCTCCAGAACCGGTTCCCCCATGTCGACCCGGATCCGCCGGACCCGGCCGTCTTTCGTTTCCGTCCATACGGTCTGGGGTCCCACCCTGGTTTCCACCGTCAAGCATTCCTTCAAGCCGACGATCCGCTCCGCGGCATACCGTGCCACGCAGCGAACGGCGTTTCCGCACTGTTCCGCTTCCGAACCGTCACTGTTGAAAATGCGCATGGCCACGTCCGCCGTCTGCGAAGGGGCGATCACCACGAGGCCGTCCGCCCCGATCCCCGTGTGACGGTCGCACAACCGGACGGCCCATTTCCCGGCTTCCCGGGGATCGGGCGTTCTTTCCGTCCGTACCACGACGAAATCATTTCCCAGACCGTGCATCTTGGTGAATTTCATGTTGATCCCTCTTTTTTCTGTGTCAGCCCCCGTGTGCGGCGGTTTTGCGCATCCGGAGCCGCCCCGGCACCAGCTGATCCAGAAGCCCGGCTGCAAGAACCGGCAACGAAGAAGTCACCGCGACCAGAATCCATTCCCTGACTCCCAGCGGCACCGTCCGGAAGACGGGCTGAAGCGGTTGCCAATAGATGACGGTGAGCAGCATCAGCGCCGAAGACAGGACGGCCAACACCAGCGCTTTGTTGTCAAACGGCGTGCGGCCGAATATGGTGGTGCGGGACCGGCAGTCAAACACGTAAATCAGCTGGGCAAACACCAGGGTGGCAAACGTGACGGTCTGAGCCCGGGCCAGATCGGCGGGGGATTCGGCCCAGGAGATCCAGAACGCCGCCAAGGAACAAACACCGATCAACAGGCCGCGCGTGACGATCTTCCAACCGACTCCCCGTGCAAAAATCCCTTCGCGGCTGTCCCGCGGCGGCCGGTTCATGTTGGTCCCCTCCGCGGGATCCACGCCGAGTGCCATCGCAGGCAATCCGTCCGTCACCAGGTTGACCCACAAAATCTGGATCGGCACCAACGGAAGCGGCAGACCGGCCAGCATGGCCAGAAACATGATCAGGATTTCTCCCACGTTGCTTGCCAGCAGATAGGCGATGAATTTGCGGATATTCTCGTAGATGTTCCGTCCTTCCTCGATGGCCGCCACGATGGTGGCGAAATTGTCGTCCGCCAGCACCAGGGAAGAAGCTTCACGGGAAACATCCGTGCCGCTTTTGCCCATGGCGATGCCGATGTCGGCGGCCTTGATCGCCGGCGCGTCGTTCACGCCGTCTCCCGTCATCGCCACCACATGCCCCTGACTTTGCAAGGCCTTCACGATGCGAAGCTTGTGCTCCGGCGACACGCGGGCATACACGTCGATATCATTCACTTTTCGCAGGAAATCTTCATCACTCATATTGTAGAGATCGGCTCCGGTGACTGTCAAACCGCCCGGTCGCTTGATGCCGAGCTCCACGGCGATCGCCTCGGCCGTCGCCTGATGGTCACCGGTGATCATCACCGTCCGGATCCCCGCCTGCCGGCACCGTTTGATCGATTCTTTCACTTCTTCCCGCGGCGGATCCATCATGCCGGCAAGCCCCGCGAAGATCATCCCGCGCTCCAGCTGCCATTCCTTTCCGTTTTCCGCGGAGCGGTCGAGCTCCCTCCAGGCAAAGGCCAGATTCCGGAGGGCCCGTCCCGCCAGTTCCTCGTTCACTTTGAGCACCACGGCCCGGAGCGCATCCGTCAGCGGCAGAATCTTGCCTTGGTACAGCATGTGCGTGCAACGGTCCAGGAGCACGTCGGGAGCTCCCTTGCTGTACAAAATCTTTCTCCCGTCTTTTCGTTCCACGATGACCGACATCATTTTGCGTTCATGGTCGAACGGAAACTCGCGGATCCGCCGCCACTCGGATTGCATCCGGTCCTGATGCAGCCCCGCCTTGGCGGCTGCCACGACCAGTGCTCCTTCGGTCGGGTCCCCGTCGACCGTCCATTCCGTTTTTTTCCTTCGGAACATGCCTCCCTTGTCCGTCTCCTTCACCAGCCGGGCATTGACGCACAAAGCGGAGATTTCCAGTACACGACGAAGCGGCTGGTGGTCGAGCGGGCGAATCTCTCTTCCGTCGGCCCGGAATGCTCCTTCCGGCTCATGGCCGGTACCGGTCACTTCCACCATGCGCCCGTCCGTCCAGATCCGTGTCACCGTCATCTTGTTTTGCGTGAGCGTTCCCGTTTTGTCCGAGCAGATCACCGTGGCACAGCCCAGCGTTTCCACCGAAGGAAGCTTGCGCACGATCGCCTTTCTCCGGATCATCCGCTGCACTCCGAGAGCAAGCGCCACGGTCACGATGGCAGGCAGACCTTCGGGAATGGCGGCGACGGCCAGGGATACGCCGGCAAGGAACATTTTGTACGCATCATGGCCGTGCAAAATGCCGGTGACCACCACCAGTGCGGTCAGAAGAAGCGCGACGACGATCAACACTTTCCCCAACTGTTCCAGCCTTCGTTTCAGGGGCGTTTCCACTTCTTCCGCCGTATCGATCAGGTGGGCGATTCTCCCCATTTCCGTGTTCATCCCGGTGGCGATCACGACTCCGATCCCGTTGCCGCGGACTGCCAACGTTCCCATGTACCCCATGTTTTTCCTATCACCGAGCGGAAGATCGCCGGAGGGCAACCGGGTCGCCGTCTTGGCCACCGGAACCGATTCGCCGGTGAGCGCCGATTCTTCGACATACAGCGTCTCCGTCTTCAAAAACCGGAGATCGGCAGGAATCCGGTCACCGCCGGTCACCGCCACGATGTCGCCGGGAACCAGTTGATCCGCGTCCACCCGTTGCCAGGTTCCGTTCCTGAGCACCCTCGCCCGGGGAGCGGACAGTTTTTTCAGGGCATGAAGCGAACGCTCCGCCTTCACTTCCTGGATGAATCCGAGCACTGCATTGAGCAAAACGATGGCGATGATGGCGATTGCGTCCGTGTATTCCCCGAGCAACCCGGAAATCAACGTGGCCGCCATCAGAACCAACACCATGAAATCCTTGAACTGATCGATGAACAATCCGATCCAGGATTTCTTCTTTCCTTCGCTGAGGCTGTTGGTTCCGACCTTCTTCCGTCTCTCCGCCGCCTCCTGTTCGTCCAGTCCTTTGCCGGGGTCCACCCGGAAATGGGATGCCACTTTTTCGGCGTCCCAATCCGTGAATCGTGCCCGCGTCATTGTGCTTCCTCCTTCTTGTCCATCTCTCCACTTCCAATCTATTCAGGACGGGCTCCAAACATGTCCGGGACGCTCCCGGCCAAACAGCCGTGTGCGGGCACGGAAGTTTGGTGTACAATGAAACATGACCTCGGCGGGCGTCCATCAGCGCCCATCCCGCCGAACCAGAAGCGGAAATCAGACAGAGAAGGATGAAAACGCCATGTCATTTGACGGATTTGTCACCCGCGCCGTGGCACATGAACTGGAGAATGTTCTCACCGGAGGAAAAGTGGTCAAGGTGTACCAACCGAGCGACACCGAATTGCTCCTGCACGTCAGAAACCGCGGACGGCTGCACAAACTCCTCCTGTCCGCCCATCCGGCCTATGCACGCGTCCATTTGACGGAAAACCCGACGGACAATCCTTCCGAACCGCCGATGTTCTGCATGCTGCTGCGCAAACATTTGGAAGGAGGCCGGGTTGAACGAATCGCCCAGGACGGAATGGAACGGGTTCTTCATATCGACATCCGCTCCCGGGATGAACTGGGCTTTGAGACCACCCGGCGGCTGGTGGCGGAGATCATGGGCCGGCACAGCAACCTGATCCTGATCGACCCGGATTCGGGGAATGTGCTGGACGCCATCCGGCGCGTGGGCTTCGGAGTGTCCAGACACCGGCAAGTGTACCCGGGAACCGGCTACACTCCCCCGCCCCCCCAAAACAAAAAAAATCCGCTCGAGATCGGACGGGACGGATTCATCGCCTCATTGGACTACAACGCGGGCCGGCTGGACAAACAGATGGTGGAACGCTTTTCGGGACTGAGCCCCCTCTTGGCGAAAGAAATTTTGCACCGGGCGCCTCTCGGCGACCGCGAGGCTCTTTGGCGGACATTTTCCGGATTCATGGCGGCCGCACGGGAACACCGGTATGAGCCCGCCTTGTTCGACACGGACGGGAAACAGGGGTATTCCGTATGGCCGATGACCCACACCGGCGGGGAAATCCGGCGGTTCGAATCGATCAGCGAATGTCTCGACCGTTTTTACTTCGGCAAGGCGGAGCGGGACCGGATCCGCCAGCAAACCCAGGATCTCGTCCGCAGTCTGAAAAGCGAAATCGAGAAAAACGTCAAAAAGATTCACATCTTGAAACGGGAGCTGGAGGAAGCGGACAAAGCGGAGGAATACCGTGTGCACGGTGAATTGCTCACCTCCCATCTGCATCTCGTCAAACGCGGAGACACGGAAGCGCGCGTGATCAACTATTACGATCCGGAAGGACGGGAACTGGTCATCCCGCTGGATCCGATGTTGTCTCCCTCCGAAAACGCCCAGCGCTTCTTCAAGAAATACAACAAACTGAAAGCGGCCGTGAAATGGAACGAGGAGCAGATCCGCAAAGCGGAAGAGGATAATGCCTGGCTCGAATCGGTGCTGGTTCAGCTGGAAAACGCCTCGATCCGGGACCTGGAAGAAATCCGGGAGGAGTTGGAGGAAGAAGGATGGCTCAAGTCTCAGCCGCGCAAGCAGAACCGGCGCAAGAAAGACCATCCCGAACCGCTCTCCGTCCGTTCGTCGGACGGCATCACGATTCAGATCGGCCGGAACAACAAACAAAATGACCGGTTGACTCACCGATTGGCATCCCCCACCGACACCTGGCTGCACACCAAGGAAATCCCCGGCTCTCACGTGGTGATCCGCGCCCGTGAATTTCCGGAGCGCACCCTGCTGGAAGCGGCGATGCTTGCCGCGTGGTTCAGCAAAGCCCGGGATTCGGCCCAGGTTCCCGTCGACCACACCTTGGTGAAGCATGTGAAAAAGCCCTCCGGCTCCAGACCCGGGTTCGTCATTTACGAAAAACAACGTACGCTGTTCGTCACTCCCGATCCGGACATGGTGCGGGAATTGCTCAAGCGTCAACCCAAAGGCTGACCCGAAGTGAAGGGCCTGTGGAGGAAGCAGGTCCTTCATTTTTTTTGCAAATAAATCAATGTTCATTTTCAAATTTCTAGCAGGAATTCCGGTTTCTTTGCAGAAATGAACGGAAACACATTCGAGGAGGAACCTTCATGCCTCTGTCTTCCCTCACCGGGATTCGCCAACAACTTTTGCAAACAATCCGTTCCCTTTCACATAAAGATTTGAACCGAAGACCGTCCGATGCGGAATGGTCGGTGGCCCAAATCGCGGAACACCTGCATCTGGTGGAACGGGCGGTGGCCTCGCAAATTCGCCACGGGTTGTTTGAAATCAGCGAGACCCCCTTCGTCGAACGACCCATCGAGACCGTTCTCGACCGAAGCGTGCGCGTAAAGGTGCCCAATCCGGCGCTTGAGCCGAAAAACGAACCGATTTCTTCGGATGAACTGACCGAAAAACTGACCCGGTCCCGCGAACAGTTGCTGGAGGCGATCAAGGGCTTCACTCCCGAAGACCTGAGACGCAGGGCTTTCAGCCATCCCTTGTTCGGCATGCTCAGTCTTCAGCAGTGGATCACGTTCCTGGAATACCATGAGCGGCGCCATTTGGAACAGATCTCCGAGACCATGAAAAAACTGGGGATCTGACCGCTTGCGGACAAAAACCCCGTCACACTTTGCAGTCGGGAGTTATTCCGGCCCGCCGTTTTCCGGCGGAAACGAAAGCCGGATTTGCTCCCGTCTTCTTTGCACAAGAGGAGGACTTCCTTTCATGATCAGACAGTTTGAAACCGAACGCCTCAGAGCCAGGGAGATTCGCGAAGACGAGTTGAACGCTTTTCTGGAGGTGATCCGCACCAACCGTTTTTTTCTCCGGGTCTCGGAAGGGCGACCGGATTATTCCCTTGCGCGGCTCAAACACGATTGGCAGGAAGCAAACACCAACCCGGATGAATGCATGCTGGGTTTGTTCGACAAATCGGAAGTCCCCTGCGGGATCTTGACGTACCTTCGTCGCAACCCGCGTGACGGCTTTCCCTGGATCGGTTTTCTCATTTTCCGCAAGGACTTGCACCGCCAAGGGCTGGGGCGGGAAGTCATGGAACACTTCCTGACTCTGGCGTCGGAACGGATGGGATGGACCGCCGTCCGTCTCGGGGTGTTGCTCGGAAATCACCCGGCACAGGCGGCTTGGGAACGGCTGGGATTTCGCAAAGTCATGAAGAAGGAAGTATACGGCTTGCCGCAAGACCATGCGGGGGAGCGGATCGCGTGGGTGATGGAGAAGGAGCTTTGACGTGGAAACCGCCCATATCCGAACAGCCTCCGGGGACAACAGGCACAGCCGTTGACTTGGAGGTTGTCGGTCAATCCGTGATGCTTCCTTGAAAAAAATCCCCGGAACGTCTCCGTTCCGGGGTGCAAACCAGCAGTCCATCGATTCACTTCTTGCTTGTCCGGCTGCCCGGTTTTTCGGCGGGAATTCCCTGTTTGCAGAGCGGGCATTCCTCCGGAGTCCAGGACTCGATCTCCACGCTCATCAGCGCTTCGTAGCGGACGGGGAACGGGTTGTTGCCGCCCGTCCGGTCGATGATCGAACCGACGGCGAGAATCTCCGCCCCCGTTTCCTCGAGCAGCGCAATCACTTCCTTGACGGACCCGCCGGTGGTGACCACGTCTTCCACCACCAACACTTTCTGTCCGGGCTTGACGGAAAAACCGCGGCGCAGCGTCATGACCCCTTCCCTGCGTTCGGCGAACAGGCAGGGAACACCGAGGGCGCGCGCGGTTTCATGGGCGATGATGACACCTCCCAGCGCCGGACCGACGACAATGTCGACGGACAAGTCGCGGAAACGGTCGGCAAGCGCGCGGCCGGTTTCTTCCGCATCCGACGGATGCATCAACAGCAGAGCGCATTGCATGTAACGATTGCTGTGCCGGCCGGAAGACAGCAGGAAGTGACCTTCCTTCAACACGCCGGTGCGGTTGATCGCCTCTTGCAATGTCCAGGTCATGCGTGTCCACTCCTTGTGTCCGTGTGTGAGATTTCCCGAAGAATGGCCTCATAGGCGGCCGCGGGATCCGCCGCTCCCGTGACCGGCCTGCCGACCACCAGAAAGTCGGCGCCTTCTTTGATGGCCAAAGACGGGGTCATGATCCGTTTCTGGTCTCCGGCGTCCGTTCCGGCGGGACGGATGCCCGGCGTGACGGCCAGAAATCCGGAACCGGTCACTTCCTTGATCCGGCGAACCTCATGCCCGGAGCAAACCACGCCGTCCACGCCGGAGCGTTGGGCCAGCCGCGCCAGTCGGAGAACATGTTCCCCGACCGTCCCCGGTATGCCGAGCTCGTCATTCAACATCTCCCGGTCGGTGCTGGTCAGCTGTGTAACGGCGAGAAGCCGGGTGCGATGCGTGCCCGAAGCCGTTTTCTCCGCCGCTTCCCGGGCTGCCTCCATCATGGCGCTTCCTCCGGAGGCATGAAGGGTCAGCAGATCCACCCCGAGTCTTCCCAGTGATTCCACGCCTTTTTTCACCGTATTGGGAATGTCATGCAGCTTCAAATCGAGGAACACCGGAAAGCCGGCTTCCTTTTTGCGAGCCACCCATGCGGGACCGACGGCGTAAAACAGTTGGTACCCCACCTTGATGAACGGTTTCCTGGGCAGCAATTTCGCGAGCAGGTGTTCCGCCGCTTCGGCATCCGGCAGATCCAGGGCCACGATGACGCGGCGATCGGGTGCGTTCATGCAAACCTTCCTTTCAACCGGTTCATGTCTGAGAGAACAGGGATCCGCTTTCCTTCGGGACCACGGAGTCCCCCGTTCCGATTGAGCGGGATCAGGCGGTGACCACCCGTTCTTTGGAACGTTTCGGCGGCACGAGAGGCTGACCGATGGGCTCGGCCCCCATATAGATGGATTCCAGCGTGTCGATCAGCGCGGAGACGGTATCCAGGGAGGTGAAACATGCCACGCCGTGCTCCACCGCTTCCCGGCGGATGCGGAAGCCGTCTCTCTCCGGCGTTTTGCCGCGGGTCCAGGTGTTGATCACCAAGTCGGCCTTGCCCTGGCGGATGAGATCGAGGATGTTGGGCGAACCCTCTTTCAGCTTCTTCACTCGCTCCACGGGCAATCCGGACGCTTCCAGAATATCGGCGGTGCCGCTGGTGGACACGATTCGGTAACCGAGGCGATGCAGACGATGAATGAGCGGAACGGCTTCTTCTTTGTCTTTGTCCCCCAGTGTGGCCACCACCGTCCCGAATCGCGGCATGGAAATGCCGGCGGCCAGCAGACCTTTGTAGACGGCGCGGGCATAATCCCGGTCGCGTCCCATCACTTCACCGGTCGATTTCATTTCCGGTCCCAGCGTAATGTCGACGCGGCGCAATTTGGCGAAGGAGAAGACCGGTACCTTGACGGCCACTTCTTCCGGCTCGGGCCAAAGTCCTCCGGAGTAACCCTGCTCCGCCAGTGACTGTCCGAGCATGATCCGGGTGGCCACCTGGGCCATCGGAATGCCGGTCACTTTGCTGAGGAACGGGACGGTTCGGGATGCCCGCGGATTCACTTCCAGCACGTAGATGTCGCCTTTGAACAGGACGAACTGGATGTTGATGAGCCCCCGATTGTCCAAAGCGCGGGAAATGTCCGTGGTAATCTCGATGATGCGCCGTTTTTGTTCCTCGGTGATCGACTGTGCCGGATAGACGGCGATGGAGTCCCCGGAGTGAACCCCGGCCCGCTCAATGTGTTCCATGATTCCCGGGATCAGGACATCGGTTCCGTCACTGATGGCATCCACTTCCAGTTCTTTGCCCAGGAGATAGCGATCGATCAGAACCGGGTGCTCCGGATTGATTTTCACCGCTTCTTTCATGTAGGCGCGCAGTTCATCTTCGCTGTGGACGATTTCCATCGCCCGTCCGCCGAGCACATAGGAAGGCCGAACCAGCACCGGATAGCCGAGCCGCTTCGCCGTTTCCGCCGCCTCTTCCGTCGAGGTGACGGCCGAACCGGGCGGCTGGGCGATTCCGGCTTCTTTCAACAGTTTTTCAAACTTCTTCCGGTCTTCGGCACGATCAATCGCCTCAAGGGACGTACCGATGATGGGGATTCCCTCTTCTTTCAGGTCGCGTGCCAGGTTGAGGGCGGTCTGTCCGCCGAACTGGACGATGACTCCCACCGGATTTTCTTTCTCAATGATGTTCAGCACATCTTCCTTGAATAGCGGCTCAAAATACAGGCGATCCGACGTGTTGAAGTCGGTGGAGACCGTCTCCGGGTTGTTGTTGACGATCACCGCTTCGTAACCTGCGTCGCGCAGCGCCCAGATCGCGTGAACGGTGGCGTAGTCGAATTCCACGCCCTGCCCGATGCGGATCGGCCCGGACCCCAACACGATGATGCTTTTCTTGTCTTTGCCCGGATTCACTTCGTCTTCCGTTTCGTACGTCGAGTAATAATACGGCGTTTCCGCTTCAAACTCGGCGGCACAGGTATCGACGATTTTGTACACCGGGAGAATGCCGCGTTCCTTGCGCAATCGGCGCACTTCGCGATCCGTCAGGCCGCGCAGCCGACCGATGGTCCTGTCGGTGAATCCCATCCGTTTCGCGTCCAGCAAAAGTTCGCCGCTCAGTTCGGAAGCTTCGGCGATGCTGTGCTCCATCCGGATGATCCGGCTCAGTTTGTACAGGAAGAACCGGTCGATGCGGGTCAGTTGATGCGCTTCCTCCAGGCTGTGTCCCCGGCGGAACCACTCCGCAAGCAGGAAGAGGCGCTCATCGTCCGCCTTGACCAGCCGGCGACGCATTTCCTCTTCCGACAGCTCCGCCGCCTCCGGCCACATGAGGGAATCGCGCCCGATCTCCAGCGAGCGGACCGCTTTGAGCAAGGATTCCTCCAGCGTGCGGCCGATGGCCATCACTTCCCCGGTCGCTTTCATCTGGGTTCCCAGGCTCCGGTTGGCCGATGCGAACTTGTCAAACGGCCAGCGCGGAATCTTGGTCACCACATAATCCAGCGCCGGTTCAAAGCAGGCGTACGTTTGTCCGGTGACCGGATTTTTCAGCTCGTCCAACCGGTAGCCGACGGCGATTTTGGCGGCAATCCGTGCGATCGGGTAACCGGTCGCCTTGGATGCGAGTGCCGATGAGCGGCTCACCCGCGGATTCACTTCGATCACGTAGTACCGGAAGCTGTGCGGGTCCAGCGCAAACTGGACGTTGCAGCCTCCGCGGATGTCCAACTCGCGGATGATTTTCAGCGCCGAGGTGCGCAGCATGTGGTATTCCCGGTCGGAAAGCGTCTGGCTGGGAGCGAACACGATGCTGTCTCCGGTGTGGATGCCGACCGGATCGAAGTTTTCCATGTTGCAGACGACGATGCAATTGTCCGCGGCGTCACGCATCACTTCGTACTCGATCTCTTTGTAACCGGCGATGCTCTGCTCGATGAGGCACTGATTGATCGGACTGGAGTGGAGGCCGTTGTCCACGATCTCCCGCAATTCTTCCTCGTGGGTGGCGATGCCGCCTCCGGTTCCGCCGAGCGTGTAGGCCGGTCGGACGATCACCGGGTAGCCGATCTTGCCGGCAAACTCCACCGCTTCTTCGACGGTATGCACGATGGTGCTTTCCGGAACCGGTTCTCCGATTCTCTTCATCAGGCTGCGAAACAGGTCCCTGTCTTCCGCGCATTGAATGGCCCTGAGATCCGTTCCCAACAGCTTGACGCCTTCCCGCTCCAGCACGCCTTGTTCGGCCAGTTCCACCGCCAGATTGAGCCCCGTCTGACCTCCCAGGGTGGGCAGCAGCCCGTCGGGCCGTTCCTTGCGGATCACTTGCGTCACGAATTCGGCCGTCAGCGGTTCGATGTACACCCGGTCGGCCATGTTGGTGTCGGTCATGATCGTGGCCGGATTGCTGTTGATGAGCACCACTTCCAGTCCCTCTTCCTTGAGAGCCTGGCAAGCCTGGGTTCCGGCGTAATCAAATTCGGCCGCTTGTCCGATGATGATCGGGCCGGAACCGATGACGAGAATTTTTTTCAGCGAAGGATCCTTAGGCATGCTGCGTCTCCCCTTTCCGCGCGAAGGACTCCATCAGCTCATGGAAGCGGTCAAAGAGATAGCCGGAGTCAAGCGGTCCCGGTGCCGATTCGGGATGATACTGGACGGAAAACGCCGGCAGCTTTTTGTGCACGAGCCCTTCCACCGTCCCGTCGTTCAGGGCGACGTGACTGATCTCCAGATCCGTCCCCCGGATGGAATCGGCATCGACGGCGTACCCGTGATTTTGCGAAGTGATCACGGTTCTGCCGGTGGCCAGCTCTTTCACCGGATGGTTGCCGCCGCGGTGACCGAACTTCAGTTTCACCGTATTGGCGCCACAAGCGAGAGCCATCAGTTGATGCCCCAGACAGATGCCGAAAATCGGCACGTTGCCGAGCAACTTGCGGATGGTGAGAATCGCTTCGGGAACGTCTTTCGGGTCTCCCGGACCGTTGGAGAGCATGACCCCGTCCGGCTTGAAGCGGAGAATTTCCTCGGCGGAGGTGTTGTACGGCACGGTGATCACTTCACATTGACGCTCCACCAATTCCCGCTGAATGTTGTGTTTTGCGCCGAAATCCATCAAGACCACGCGTTTTCCGTAGCTGGGGGCGATATGAATGCTCTTCGTGCTGACCCGCGCCACCTGGTCCCGCATCAGCGGCAACCGCAAACGCTCGCGCAGTTCTTCTTCCGACTCATCCCCCGTGGTGAGGACCCCCTTCATCGTTCCGTGCACGCGAAGGCGGCGGGTGAGCGCCCGGGTGTCGATGCCGGCGATTCCCGGGATGCCGTACTCTTTCAGAAAGTCCCCGATGGTCTGTTCATTTCTCCAGTTGCTGGCAAATTCCGCGTATTCCCGCACGATCAACCCCTGCGCCCACGGGCGAAGCGACTCGTTGTCGTCACGGGCCACGCCGTAGTTGCCGATCAGCGGATAGGTCATGCAAACGATTTGTCCGCAGTAGGACGGATCCGTCAAAATTTCCTGATAACCGGTCATGCCGGTGTTGAACACCACTTCCCCCATGGTGATCCCTTCCGCACCGAACGACACGCCGGTGAACAGGGTTCCGTCTTCAAGCATCAATCTCGCCTGTCTCAACGTTCTCCCTCCTTGTCAAACACCTTCGGGGATGTCACTCCCCGAAGGTGAACGCCGTTTCCGCCTGATCCCAGGTCACTTCCCCGCCGAGCAAGGTGAGCACCGGCCAGCCTTTCACCCTCCAACCCGCAAAGGGGGTATTGCGCCCCTTCGATCGGAATGTGTCGGGCTCGATCGGCCGTTCCAGCTCCAGATCGATCACCGTCAGATCCGCCGGAAGGCCCGGTGCCAGCCGGCCCCAGGGAAGACCGAACACTTCGGCCGGCTTGACGGTCAATTTGTCGACCAGCTCCTTCAGGGTGAGGATTCCTTTCAGCACCAAATGGGTGTAGAGCAGGGGAAACGCGGTTTCCAACCCGACGATGCCGAACGGAGCGAGACGCATGCCCTGCGCTTTCTCATCCGCGGTATGCGGAGCGTGATCGGTCGCGATGATGTCGATCGTTCCGTCCTTCAATCCTTCGATCAGTGCCTCCCTGTCGGCGGCCGACCTGAGCGGCGGGTTCATCTTCCAGTTGCCGTCCGGATGGGGAATGTCCTCGTCGCAGAGGAGAAGGTGATGGGGCGTCACTTCACAGGTGACTTTCTGACCTCTCGCCTTGGCTTCCCGAATGAGCCGAACCGTTTGTGCCGTGCTGATGTGACAAACATGGTAGTGCACGCCCACATCCTCCGCCAGCAGAATGTCCCTGGCCACCTGCACCGATTCGGCTTCCCCAGGAATGCCGGGCAGTCCGTGGCGACGGGCGAACATGCCGTCATGGACGCATCCGCCGCGCGCAAGATCATTGTCCTCCGTATGGGCCACCACCGGCAGACCGAGAGAGTAGGCGAGCCGCATCGCCTCTTTCATGACCCGCGCGTTTTGCACCCCGACACCGTCATCGGTCACGCCGATCACGCCGGCTTCCTTCAGCGCGGCCATGTCCGTCAACTCCTCGCCGCGCTGCCCCAACGTGATGGCACCGTAAGGAAGAACCCGGGCGGATCCCGTTTCCCGTGCCTTTTCCAGCACCTGTCTCACTTTGTCGGCCGTATCCAGCGGAGGCCGGGTGTTGGGCATGCAGGCCACCGTGGTGAATCCTCCCCTGGCCGCGGCCTTCGTTCCCGTTTCAATGGTCTCTTTTCGCTCGAAGCCCGGCTCCCGCAGGTGAACATGCATGTCGATGAACCCGGCGGAGATGAATTTACCGGATACATCCCACACTTCCGCGCCTTCCCGTGAAGACTCCGGGATGTCCGGAGCCACGTCCGCGATCCGGCCGCCGTCGATCAAAATGTCCCGCTTGACCAATTCTCCCGTTTCGGGTTCCAGGATGCACCCGTTTTTGAACAGTATTTTCATTTCCTTCCACCCTCCAATGCCCGCTCGAGTACAGCCATGCGTATCCAGACTCCGTTGGACATCTGTTCAAAAATCAGGGAGCGCGGATGTTCCACCAGATCTCCGTCGATTTCCACTCCCCGGTTGACAGGCGCGGGATGCATGATCACCGCGTGCGGCTTCATCCGTTCCAACCGTGAATGATTGAGCCCGTATGCCGCGTGATACTCTTCGGCCGAGGAGAACAGGCGCCGGTCGTGCCGCTCCAGCTGCACGCGCAGAAGCATCACCACGTCCGCTTCGGCCAGCGCCGACTCGAACGGCACATACGCCGCTTCCGCCTCCAGTTCGGGGGCCCGCATTTCGGGAGGTCCGGACAGGATCACCCGGGCGCCGAACGTTTTCAGCGCATGGATGTTGGACCGCAACACCCGGCTGTGAGCCAGATCCCCGATGATCGCCACCGTGAGCCCGGACAGCTCTTTGAACCGCTTGCGCATGGTGTACAAATCCAGCAGGGCTTGGGTGGGATGGGCCCAACTGCCGGCCCCGGCATTGATCACGGCAAGCCCGGGATCTCTGTGCACGAGTGCCCGGATCGCATCGGGATCCGAATGACGGATGACCGCCACTTCCACCCCGATGGAGGCAAGCGTCCGAACCGTGTCGTACAACGATTCCCCTTTGGCGGTGCTGGAAATCTCCGGCGTGAAGTTCATCGCGTGCAACCCCAGCTTAGTTTCCGCCACTTCAAACGAGAAGCGCGTTCTCGTGCTGGGTTCGAAAAACAGATTGGCGGCGAACCGGCCGGCCAGCGGTGCGGTTCCCGGTGTCCAGGATCTCTCCCACCAGGCGGCACGGTCGAGGATTTCCGTCATTTCCGATCGATCAAGCCCGGACGTGTCGAGCAAATGAACATGATTCCCGAGATGGAGTGCGGACATTCCGTTTCCTCCTCTGCTTCATGGCTCAGGGGGTTCAAACCGCTTCGGGGGCTGCAGTCTCCGGTTCATCTTCCTGATTTTCCGGCAAAACCGCATTCAGCAAAATGCCGACCACCGTAGCCAGCGCCATGCCTTCCAGTTCGAGGTGGATGTCGACGAACTTCAACACGGCGCCGCCGATCCCGATCACCAGGACGACGGAAGCGATCACCAGATTGCGACGGTTGCTGAAATCCACCTTGTTGTCGATCAGCATCCGCAGACCCGCGGAAGCGATGATGCCGAACAGCAAAATGGAGACCCCGCCCATCACCGGAACCGGAATGGTGCGGATCAGGGCCGACAGTTTTCCGATAAACGCAAAGCTCATGGCAAGCACCGCGGCACCGCCGATCACCCACACGCTGAAGATCCGGGTGATGGCCATCACACCGATGTTTTCTCCGTAGGTGGTGGTGGGCGGTCCGCCGATCAGGGCAGCCATCGAAGTGGCCACGCCGTCGCCCATCAGGGAGCGGTGCAATCCCGGATCTTTCGCCAGATCCCGCCCCATGATGTTGGAGGTCACCACCAGATGTCCGATATGTTCGGCGAGCACGACCAGCGTCACCGGAATCATCACCAGAGCGGCTTTCAGATCAAAGACCGGGGTGACAAACGCCGGCACGGAAAACCATTTCGCTTCCTTGACCGGAGTGAAATCCACCATTCCGAATGCGACAGCCACCAGGTAACCCCCGATGATTCCGATCAGAATCGGAATGATGTTCAGGAACCCGCGGAAGAAGATGCTTGCGATGATGGCGATGGCCAGCGTGGCGAGGGCCACTCCGAAGTTTTCCAGCGAATAGACGTGCAGGGTGACGGTGCCGTTGTCCGCGTCAACGCTCTTGATGTCTCCTTGCACGGCTTGCCACTCGGCGGTGGTTCCCGGCATATCCTGCGTCACGTCTTTCATGCTGGCCATGTCCACGGCCACGCCGGCCAGCGCCAGACCGATCACGATGACCACCGAACCGATGACGACCGGCGGCAGCAGTTTGTCCAGCCAACCCACACCGTATTTCCGGACCAGCAAGGCGACCAGGGCGTACATCAGGCCGATCACGAAACAGCCGAACAACGCCTTGCCCATCTCGACGCCGCCCATCGAAACGGTGATGATCGGAACGATGAATGCGAAGGAAGAACCGAGATACGCGGGAATCTTGCCGCGGGTGATGAGCAGGTAGGCGATCGTTCCCAATCCGCTGGTCAACAGGGCCACCGACGGGTCCAACCCGGTCAGAATCGGCACCAGGATCGTCGCCCCGAACATGGCAAACAGATGCTGAAAACTCAGCGCGATCCAGGTCAACAGCTTCGGCTTCTCATGAACATCCATGCGAATGCGTTGATTCAACTTTATCATCTCCTTCTTTGCGCATAAAAAAAGCTCTTTGCCGGCACGGCAAAGAGACGCGATCACCATTGCACGCGTTACCAACCATCGCGTTCCCCTTGCCGGCCTCACGGGACCGTCTTTAAAGGGAGTTTCAGAATGGATTTTTTCTCCGGAACCACCCGGATTCAGGCCGTGACGCCGGATGCGGTGCGGATGCTGACATGATCTTCCACCCCGTCCGACTCACGCAGCGCCACCGAAACGATCTCCTTGCGGGACGTGGGAACGTTCTTCCCGACATAATCCGGACGGATCGGAAATTCCCTGTGTCCCCGATCGATCAGCACCGCCAGCTGGATCATTTGCGGGCGACCGAGATCCACCAATGCATCCATGGCGGCGCGCACCGTTCGTCCGGTATACAGGACGTCATCGACCAGAATCACTTTTTTGCCCCGGATTTCAGGGACATGGGTTCCCCGGATTTCCGGAAGATCCGCCTTTTCCGTCAGATCATCCCGGTACAGGGTGATGTCCAGCTCGCCGATCGGCACGGTTCGCCCCTCAATCTGCCGAATTCGTTCCGACAGACGTTGCGCGAGGTGGATGCCCCGGGTCCGGATGCCGACCAACACGCAATCTTCCACCCCTTTGTTCCTTTCCAGGATCTCGTGGGCAATCCGGGTCAAGGCACGTCGGATGGCGGCTTCGTCCAGAATCACTTTGCCGTTCATGCACATGACCTCCCAGGGAGTACTTCCTTGACAAGAAAAAACCGCTTCCCGTCCCGGGCGGACAAGAAGCGGCTGTGCTCAAACTTCAGACCTGTGCGGCAACCGGAGCGCCGTGCGAAACGATGGCCATCGGCCGTCGTTTCATCGCGTCCCGCGATGCACCAAAGCGCATGACGGGACGACGGTTCCATTCCGGACCGCAGGTCCCCTGTATTCAGCTGCCGTTCCCTTGCCAGCCTCACGGGACTGGATTTAAAGGTTCCACACGTTTACATGTAATTATGGCTGAGGATGTCCATCTTGTCAAACAAAAAATGGCGTCATCGACCGGATCGCAGCATGCGCAGCAGCTTTTCCATGTCTTCCGGCAATTCCGCCTCCAGCCGGATTCGCTCGCCGGTCCGCGGATGATCGAACCCGAGCACCCGCGCATGCAAGGCCTGCCCTTCCATCGGCCAATCCCGTTTCTTCGGTCCGTACACCGGATCCCCCACCAGCGGGTGACCGATGTATTTCATATGCACGCGAATCTGATGGGTCCGGCCTGTCTCCAGCCGGCACTCCACCAGCGTCACGTCCCGGAACCGTTCTTTGACCGTGAAATGGGTGACCGCATGTTTGCTGTTCTTGTGGATCACCGTCATCCGCTGCCGGTGCTGCGGATCCCGGCCGATCGGCGCATCGATCGTTCCGTGATCATGCGGAATCACACCGTGAACCAGCGCCACGTACTCCCGGTCGACCGAATGCGCTTTGAGTTGGGATACCAGTGATTGATGTGCAAGGTCGTTTTTTGCTGCGATCAACAGACCCGAAGTGTCCTTGTCGATCCGATGAACAATGCCCGGCCGGGCCACTCCCCCGATTCCTGACAACTGTCCGCGGCAGTGATGCAGGAGTGCGTTGACCAACGTTCCGGAGTGATTGCCTGCCCCGGGATGAACCACCATCCCCCGCGGTTTGTTGACCACGATCACGTCATCGTCTTCGTAGCGCACATCCAGCGGAATCGGTTCGGCTTCGACCGCCAGCTCTTCCAAAGGCGGCACGTCAAGCTCCACCCGGTCCCCCCGCATCAGCCGGTAACTTCCCTTCTTGCGCTGTCCGTTGACCAGGACCCGTCCGTCTTTGATCCAGTCCTGAACACGAACCCGGGACCATTCGTCATTGAACGAAGGAATGAATTTGTCCAGCCGTTCTCCTTCGTAGTCTTCCGTCACTTCCCATTCGTGTCGTTCAACCTGTTCCAATGCGTCTTCCATCAAGATTCCCCCGCTTTGGTCATGGATTCCTTGGGCTGCGAGGGAGTGAACAACGTGATCAGCATCAGGATGACGACCCCGACCACGATGGCCGAATCAGCCACGTTGAAAATCGGAAAATGATAAGAACCGAACTGGAAATGCAGGAAATCGACCACTTCTCCAATCCGGATCCGATCCACCAGGTTTCCGAACGCACCGCCGAGGACAAGCGAAAAGGCAAAGGACATCCACGGTTGCGTGTTCTTCAGCTGCCAGAGATAGTACATGATGACGATGATCACCACAATCGTCACGGAGACAAACAGCCATTGTTGGTTTTGCAGGATGCCGAACGCCGCCCCCCGATTGCGGTGAGAGGTGATGAAGAAAAATCCGTCCACCACCGGAATCGACTCGTACAGCTTCATGTTGTGAACAACCAACCATTTGGTCCATTGGTCCAAGAGCAGGATGCACAGTGCGGCAAAAAAATGTCTCAACGATCTTCCTCCTGTCTCACACAGCCCTGTGACCAACTTTTTTCCATCTGATTGTAGCACAGAAACGGCAGGCGGAAAAGGGAAAGGACCCGGCACGGCACCGGCGGTGGATGGCCGAAACGAAACCGGTCGGCGGATTCCCGAAATGATCGCACCGGTTCATGCTCATTCAGCCACCCGCAAACGCTTCCGGGCGCTTCGCTTCATGATCCTCCCCGGAACCCTTCTCCCCGCCTCTCCTCTTCCATCGTTTCTTCCTGATCCTTGCGGCGAAATGCTTCATTGTGGGTGATCTCCGGCAACCCCTCGTTTCGTCCGTCCATCCCCGTGATGGTGAAACCTTCCACCAAATCGACATACCCCCGCTGCTCCCCGGCATCGATCACCAGTTGGTTGTAAGACTGTGCATCCCGGAAAAAATCCGGGGGATTGGACGTTCCGTAGCGTTCCACTTCCTGCCAGGAATCTTCCGCGTCAAAAAACGCGGCGTCCGATTCGTCGAGGAAATGAGATCCGGGCCGGATGACACGTTCTTCCACGGGTCTTCGCGCGGACACATGTTGTTCGGGATGATGGTCCACGCAATATTTGGCGGTGGGGACCGCTTCCAACCGTTCAAACGGGATTTCCGCACCGCATGTTTGGCAGATTCCGTACGTCCCTTTTTCCATCCGCCTGAGTGCATCCATGATTTCCCTCAAGTGATGTTCATCCTGTTCATTCAGCGCCAAATCCTTCCCCCGTTCAAACATTTCCGTTCCCAAATCGGCCGGATGGTTGTCATAGCCCGACAATTCTCCCACCGATTCATTCATCGCCGACTCCATGCCGTAATGATCATTCCTTTGCAGCCGTCTTTCGATCTCTTGCTGTTCCTCCAGCAGTTGCCGTCGAAGCCGGTTCAGTTGCTCCTGATTCATGCCCTTCCCTCCGGATTGTTGGATTTGTATTCTATCGTTTTCCCGGCACCGGCTTTTCATGTGTCCGCTTGGCGGAAAGACTGGTGGAAAAGGTCAAGTCGATTCATGCGCCTGCGGAATCTTTGAAAATGTTCGCCTTTTACGGAAAGGCTTCACATTTTTCTTTCATGCTGTTATGCTTTTTTGCAATAAAGAAAGACAGGAGTGACGATATGGCTTCTCTCAATAAATCCTTGCTTCCAAGGCATGTCCGCATGATGGCACTCGGCGGTGCGATCGGTGCCGGAATCTTTCAGGGCAGCTCCGAAACCATTTCCACCGCCGGTCCCGGAGTGGTCATCGCCTATCTGCTGGCCGGTCTTCTCTTGTTCGTCGTCATGAGCGCCATGGCCGAAATGGCACTGCGCCATCCCGGAAGAGATCTGCGCGGTCTGGTTCATGACGCATTCGGCCCCCGCCTTTCCCTTCTTGTCGGTTGGCTCTATTTCATCAACTGGATTCTCGTCATGGCCGTGGAAGTCGTGGTGGCGGGAACGTTTCTGTCCTACTGGCTTCCCGGTGTTCCGGTCTGGCTTTTGAGTCTGGCTTCATCCCTGTTCATCATTTCCGTCAACCTGGCCAGCGTGCGCCTCTTCGGCGAGATCGAATACTGGCTGGCCGGAATCAAAATCGGAACATTGATCATCTTCATTTTGCTCGGCGGATTGATTCTCACGGGGATCATCCCGGGGGCGGGTGACGGGCCAAACGGTCACCATTGGACGGCGCACGGCGGATTTTTGCCCCACGGAATGACCGGCGTATTGTCGGCTCTCCTGGTGGTCGTCTTCTCCTACGGCGGAACCGAAATGATCGGTCTCACCCTTCGGGAAATGAAAGATCCTGAAAAATCGCTGCCCGGCGTGATCCGTGGCGTGATGGTTCGGGTCGTTCTGTTCTACGTGCTTCCGCTGCTGGTCATCACCGGTCTGATTCCGTGGAATGAAGCGTCCGCGAAGGGAAGTCCGTTTGTGCACGTGTTGTCCTCGGTCGGGTTGAAGGGAGCGGCTCACGTGATGAACGCCATCATGTTGAGCGCCGTTTTGTCCGCGGCCATCACCGGCATGTACGCCACCAGCCGGTTGCTCCATTCACTCGCCGAACAGGGGGAAGCGCCCCGAGCGTTCACCCGGGTGAACAGAAAAGGCGTGCCGGTTGCCGGGATCTGGGTCAGCATGGCAGGGCTGATGCTGGGCACAATGGTCGCCTTCTTCGCCCCGGAATCCGTGTTCCGGTATTTGATGGGCATTCCCGGTTTCTCCGTTTTGTTCATGTGGATCCTGATCTGTCTGTCATATCTGCGGCTGCGCAAAAAATCGGGGGTTGAAACGTCTTACCGCACACCGCTGGGTCCCGTTTCCGTCGGATTGACCGCCGTGTTGTTGATCGTGATTCTCGGCTTCTTTCTGTTCAATCCGGACAACCGGATCAGCACCCTGATCGTCGCGTCCGTGTTCACCATTCTGACCGTCACGGCTTTCGCGGTCCACAAAGGCAAGCATTCGTCGCAAGATGCGGCATGAGACACCATGAGACCCGGTCCATGATGTGGACCGGGTCTTCATCCGTTTCGGGAACCTTTGCCGGGAACGCCCCGAGTTGAAAACCGTGTCTTTTTCATTCTGTCATCAAGGGAGGTTGGTGGGAAGAGCCGCTTCCTCCTTCCCGGACGGTTGAATGTCACGGGTGACCCGGTGTAAATCCAACACGTTGCAAGACGATGGGAGAGGGACAAATTGAAAGAATTGATCATTGTCAGACACGGCCAATCAGAACATCACGTCAAGGGAATCACCGGCGGTTGGACGGATTTGCCGCTTACGGCATTCGGTCGTCAACAGGCCGTCGCCACCGGTCATCGACTTGATGAAATGTTGGCGGGACGGGCATTTCACTTCTGTTCCAGTGATCTGAAGCGGGCGCTGGAGACGGCTCAAATCATCGGCGACATCATCGGAAAGGAGCCACAGGTGGAACGGGACCTGCGCGAACTGAACAACGGAATGGCCAAAAACCTTCCTTTGGAGGAAGCACGCAAGATGGAAAACCCGTTCTCCGAACCGGCCATTGACTGGATTCCCTATCCGGAAGGAGAAAGTTGGCGCATGCTGCATCACCGCATTTGCCGGTTCATGAACCGGATCCGGGATGAACGGCAGGAAGATCTTGCCGTCATGGTGTCCCATTCCAATGCGATGATCTGCATGATTCACTGGTGGCTCGGGATTCATGAAGACCATCATCTGGCCAATATCATGTATCACCTGGATCCATGCTGCATCGTTCATTTGAAGCTGGACAAACACGGCTGTCGGACGATCGTCAAGTTGAATGACACATCGCACCTCAACCGTTTGTCACAAACGCCGACGTTGGAATGATTTGCATCGCCGGAAGCGGTCCATACGGACGTTTTCATCCTCCGCAACCGGGGCAATAAAGGAAATGAAACGTCATTTGCGAAATCTTCAAAAAACGTTCGGGAGGCACCTCATCAATGGAAATCCTGATTGGCATTGCCGTGTTGGCGATCGTCGTCGGCGTCGGGTTCCACCTTTTTGCGGGCAAAAAAAATACCGTGGAAGAACGGGAGCCCCGTCCGAATGAATCCATGGACAAACTTCCCCCGATGTCCGACGGCTGGGGCGGAGGAGATTCCGGCTCCTGATCCCTCCTCTCCCGAATGCTGTCGGTGAGATCACGGAGCCCTCCCGGGATCCACGGATCACGAATTTGGAAAAAGAAAATCCGGGTCACCCGACACGTGACCCGGACCATGCACAGGCGATTGGAACGGGGAACTTGGCCCCGTGTTTTTTTGCATCATCCCGGACGATTCAGTTGGTTTCGGTGGATGCGTGATGTTCGCGAACGATGATCGCGCAACGTCCGCACAGGGTGGGATGGTCTTCATGGCGTCCGACGGTGGGAGTGACCACCCAGCAGCGTTCACATTTTTCCCCTTCGGCCACATGAACCGCCACCACCGTTTTCCGTCCTTCCGGAACATCGGAGGAAGCGGGATTGAGCGTGACGCCGGACACGATGAACAATTGTTCCAGTTCATCGGTGTGCCGCAACAGTTCTTCCACTTCCGGAGACGGGGTCAGCTCCACGACGGCTCCGAGCGATTGACCGATGCGCTTTTCGGAACGGGCTTCCTCGAGCGCCTTCAATACCTCGTCCCGGATCTCCAGAAGTTGGTCCCATTTTCGTTCCAGTTCCAAATCCCGTACGGTCGGATCGGCTTCCGGGAAATCGCTGAGGTGCACGCTGATCTCTTCCACGCCTTTCGTGTGCTGCCACACTTCTTCCGCCGTGTGCGGAATCAGCGGAGCGACCATCCGCACCAGGCTCAACAGGGTCTCATGCATCACCGTTTGCGCGGAACGGCGCACCCTGTCGTCTTTCGCCAGCACGTACAACCGGTCTTTCAGCACATCAAGGTAGAACTGGCTGAGAAACACGGTGCAATAATTGTGAATCAGCACGTACACCTGATGGAAGTCGTATTCGTCATACGCCTTCGTCACCCGTTCCACCAGTTCCTGAAGCTTCGAGAGCGCGTAGCGGTCCAGCTCCGTCATGGAAGGGAAGGCCACCCGGTCTTTCGCGGGGTCAAAATCGCCGAGATTGCCCAGCAGGAATCGGAACGTGTTGCGGATCTTCCGATAAACCTCGGCAATCTGCTTGAGGATCGCGTCGGAAAGCCGCTGGTCGGATTGATAATCGGAAGCCGCCACCCAGAGGCGCAGGATGTCCGCCCCGTACTGGTTGATCACTTTCGCCGGTTCCACCACGTTGCCGAGGGATTTGGACATTTTGCGCCCTTCCCCGTCCATGGTGAATCCGTGGCTGAGCACTTGCCGATACGGCGCTTCTCCGCGCGTGGCCACCGCCGTGGACAAGGAGGAGTTGAACCAGCCGCGGTACTGGTCGGATCCCTCCAGGTACAGGTCAGCCGGCCACCGCAATTCCTCGCGCTGCGTCAACACGGCCACATGGCTGCTGCCCGAGTCGAACCAGACATCCATGGTGTCCGTCTCTTTGCGGAAAGAGGTTCCTCCGCACCGACCGCATTTCTGATCGGGCGGCAAAAGTTCTTTCACGTCTTTGGCGTACCAGGCGGTGGAGCCTTCGCCTTCCTTCTCGAACAGGGATGCCACGTGTTCGATCGTTTCGTCCGTCACGTGAGGTTCGCCGCAAGCATCGCAATAGAAGATCGGCAGCGGCACTCCCCAGATGCGCTGACGGGAAATGCACCAGTCTCCGCGATCCGCGATCATGTTGTGCATCCGCAGTTCACCCCAGGCCGGCGTCCATTTCACCTTCTTGATCACTTCCAGCATCTCTTGACGGAATCCGTCCACGGAAGCGAACCATTGCTCCGTCGCCCGGAAGATGACCGGCTTTTTGGTCCGCCAGTCGTGCGGATATTGGTGGGTGATGAAGGTCAGTTTGAGCAGGAGACCTTTCTCTTCCAGGATTTCGGTCACTTTTTTGTTGGCGTCTTCGTAGAAAAGACCTTCAAATCCGGGAGCCTCCGCGGTGAAGCGGCCTTTTCCGTCCACCGGACAAAGCACCCCGAGCCCGTATTTCATGCCGAGTTGGAAGTCTTCTTCCCCATGTCCGGGTGCGGTATGTACGCAACCCGTTCCGGCCTCCAGCGTAACGTGATCGCCGAACACGATCGGGCTTTCACGGTCATAGAACGGATGGCGGCAGACCACGCCTTCCAGTTCTTTGCCCTTGAACGTTTTCACCACGGCATGATCGTTGATCTCAGCCACCTTCATCACGTTTTCCACCAATCCCGTGGCCATCAGCATTTTCCGCCCTGCGGCTTCCACCAGGCTGTAGTCGAGGTCCTCATGCAAAGCGACGGCCAGGTTGGCGGGCAACGTCCACGGCGTGGTGGTCCAGATCACCACATGGCTGTCTTCCGGAAGCAATCCCTTCCCGTCCTTGACGGGGAACAAGACGTAGATGGATGCGGAACGCTTGTCTTTGTATTCGATTTCCGCTTCGGCAAGGGCGGTTTCCGAAGTGGGAGACCAGTAAACCGATTTTTTTCCGCGGTAAATGTGCCCCTTTTTCATCATTTGGCCGAACACGCGGATCTGGGCGGCCTCATACTCGGGCAACAAAGTGATGTACGGACGTTCCCAGTCACCGGTGACACCGAGCCGTTTGAACTGCGCCATTTGCTTTTCGATGTAGGACAGCGCGTATTCTTTGCACATTTCGCGGAACGTCACCGGATCGACGCTGCTTCTGTCCACTTTTTTCTTCGTGACGATCGCATGCTCGATGGGAAGACCGTGGGTGTCCCATCCGGGAACGTACGGGGCGTAAAATCCCTTCAACGCCTTGTAACGAACGATGAAATCTTTCAGCGATTTGTTGAGGGCATGCCCGATGTGGATGTCGCCGTTGGCGTAAGGCGGACCGTCATGCAGAATGAACTTGGGTGCACCTTTCCGCTTTTCCAGCATCTTGTTGTAAATGTTGTTTTCTTCCCACCATTTTTGCCATTCGGGTTCGCGGGTGGGCAGATTTCCTCTCATGGGAAAACCGGTTTTGGGAAGATTGAGTGTCTTGCTGTAGTCCATCAACGTTTCACTCCTTTCATTCGTTACGATAAATAAAAAAAACCTTCTTCATCCTCCAGGGACGAGAAGGCTCCCGCGGTACCACCCTACTGGATCCGTACCCCGCCGAAACGCAGGGAAACGGATCCCCTTTATCATCCGTAACGTGGATGACGCGGTCTACCTTACTCCTTTTTTCAGGCGACAGTTCCAGGGTGATTTTCGATAGAAACCCGGATTAGGCTTGCACCATCCCTAATTCGCTGTGACCGGTGTCCTCTATCTACTCTTCCCTTTCATGACTGTTGGCGGTATGGGTTGTCCTGAACCGGCGATCTCCCGTCACCGGATCAGAACATGGCTTTTTTCTTCAGCTTCCGGGAGGTTCGACGCAGTTCCCGACGCGGTTCTTCTTCCGGCGTTTCCATGTAATTGGCGGCTGCCACTTCATCCATGACGGCCGGATCTTCCATGCCCTGATGGAATTCCTGCGTAAATTCATGCGCATGCGGAGCAGGCTGTTCCATCATCATGTCGGGAGCGGGTTGACCACGCTCGGCCATTTGCTCGATTTGTTTTCCCTTTTCTTCCAGACCGCTCTCCAGTTCTTCCAAAGACTCCCAATCGGAGTTTTCGAGAATGTCCAGATGGGATTGCACCAGTGTGCGGAAGCGGGCACGGTAAATGGTGGCTTTTTGCTTGAGATCCAGCAGCTCGCTGTGAATGGCGCGCGCTTTCTGCAAAGCCTCGTTGATGATCCGGTCGGCGTTTTTCTCCGCCTCCTGAACGATCAGCTCCGCTTCTTTCTTCGCGTTCAGACGCACTTCTTCGGCCACTTCCTGAGCCACGCGAATCGACTTGTGGATGCTTTGCTCCATCGACGAAAGCGCGGCGGCCGTCGGTTGCATCTGAACCGGTTCGGGATATTGCGGCATCGGCGGCATCGTCGACTGGGCGGGCGGCATCGGTTGCGGCGCCGGCTGTTGCGGCTGCGGAGCCTGATTTTGGAACATCGATTCGCCTTCCATCAGGCGCTCGATTTCCGCCTGAAGCTCTTCGACCTGTTGCTCGAGCTCCAGTTTCTCGCGGGTGAGGATCTCGAATTCTTTGATGATCTGATCAAGAAATTCGTTCACCTCGTCCACGTCATACCCGCGGAACGAGCGTTTGAACTCCTTATTGTGTATATCGTAAGGTGTCAGCGACATCCTCCGCACCTCCTGGGTTTGTTGCAATCTCTCCTATTCGACAATAATACCAGATATCCTCCCGGAATTCTACACGCCAAATTCCGAAAAGGGGATGAACGGATTATCGCCAAGCGAACAAATCCACCCGCAATCTCCCTTTTCTGGTAATGCCGTCAATTCTTTCTACACGAATGCGCCCAAATCCTCTCAGGGAGATCAAATCTCCCTCTTCAAGGGTCCGGTCGGGTCGATGTTCCACCGCCCAGTTGACTTTGCACCGCCCCGTGCGGATCATGAGTGCGGCCTGGCTCCGGGGCACCCGGAATCCTTCGGACACCAGGGCATCCAGTCGCATGGAAGCCACGTTCGCCGTCCGGTGCATCCCCCGTTGTTCGGGAAGAGTCAGTTCTTCGCGGGAAATATGCATTATGGTAACATGTTTTCTCCCGACCTGTCCAATTTGACAGCGGATGTAATCTCCGTTCTCCTCCGCCACGATCACGTCCGCCCCCGTGCGGTGCGGGAGGATGTCCCCGATTTTTTCCCGCCGGATCCCCGCCCCGGAGAGAGCCCCCAACACGTCCGGATGCTCCAGCCTTTCCCCCGCTTCGCTTTCCATCCGGAGAAAAGACAGACCGAACAGGCCGGGATCCTCCGGGTGCCAGTCCGGCATGATGATCGCCCGCTTGCGTTCGGCCTCCGGGTACCCTCCGTCGACCTGCAGGATCAGGTCCGGCTCCCGCCCCGCCACCGATTGCAGGATGAATTGTTCCCGTGGATCGAGAAACGGGGTGAGAACGGGACAGTGGCGTCTTGATGCTCGACTGGCCCAATCGAGCGCCCGCTCCGCCACGTTCCTCTCTTCCGGTCGAAAATGCATGAACAGGTGTTCATCGTTTCTCATGGTTCAGAGCACCCAACTCAGCACGGTGAACAATCCCGCTTTCACAAACTGAAGCGCGAACAGCGCCACGAGCGGAGACAGGTCGATCATGCCGATGGGCGGAATGATGCGGCGAAACACGGAAAGGTACGGTTCCGACAACTTCGAGAACAGGACGCCGACGGCGGACTCCCGCACGTTCGGCAGCCATGACATGATGACATAGATGAAAATCACCATTGAATAAATTTGAAACGCCCAGTTCAGAATCGAGTAAATCATCAATTGGTTCCACCCCATCACGTTCTCTCTTCTTGAAACGTATCCGATGTAATCGTTCCCTGGATGTCCACGTTGGCGGGCGTGCAAATGAACGCGTTTTTGCCGACCTGTTGCATCGATCCTCCCAAAGCGTAAACGGTTCCGCTCAGAAAGTCGATGATCCGCACGCCCAACTCCCTTCTGACGAGATGGAGATTGACGACGACCGGTCGATGGCTTTTCAGGTGATCGGCGATCTCGGGACAGTCTTCATAGCTCTTCGGCTCGCAAAGGACCATCTTCACGCTCTTTTGCGTATGAAGGGACACCACGTTGCCTCGTCCTTTCATCGTCGCGGCGGCGGCATGCTCCGTCCCGACTTCCGCTTCTTCATAAGCTTCTTCGCCGCCCACACCGAAAAAGCCCATGATCCGATCCATAAACGTCACGGGAATCGCCTCCTTGACACGGGCTATCCTCCCCGCTTTCCTCCTCCCACCAACACGGAGCCCAGTCGAACCCATGTCGCTCCTTCCTCGACGGCAACGCCGTAATCCTGGGACATCCCCATGGACAGGTGAACAGGCCGGAGACGGGGAATCTCAAGCCGGAGTAGATGGTCCCTCAGTCGCCGAAGCTCCCGGAAAACCGGCCTGGCTTCCTCGGGATGTTCGACGACGGGGGCCATGGTCATCAGCCCTGCGATGTCTATACCGGATAGATTCGCCGTTTCCCTCGCAAATTCTTCTAATTCCCGGGGGGAAATTCCAAATTTCGTTTGTTCCCCCGACACGTTCACCTGGATGAAACAGGAAACCGGACCGACTCCGGCCGCTTTGACCCGTTTGTCGATCTCCTCGGCCAAAGACCAACGATCGAGCGAATGGACATACACGAATTTTCCGATGATGTCTTTCACCTTGTTGCGCTGCAGATGGCCGATGAAATGCCAGGTTCCTCTGCCTTCGAGAATTTTGTGTTTGACGTTCGCGTCCTGAGCCCTGCTTTCGCCGATGTGTTCCAGCCCCGCATCCAGCACGTTTCGGGTGGTTTCCGCATCCACATACTTGGTGACGGCGATGACCCGGACATCCCCGGGGTCCCGCCCGGATCGACGGCACGCTTCACGGATGGTCTCCATCACGCGTTGTTTTCTTTGCAAAAGCTCTTCCATCAGCATCCACTCTCCCTGATTCCGATCCACGCCGTCATCCGTCCCGTTTTCCCCTTGTCCCGGCGATGGGAATAGAAATGGGCATCATGGCAACAGGTGCACCACCCGCTCGTCAGGACGTGTTCGGGACGGATTCCGGTCCGGATCAGAATTTCCCGGTTGGCCCGTTTCAGATCGAGTTGCCATTTTCCCGGAAGGGTGGCTTCCGCCACACCGGTCAAATCCCCCAACATGTCCTCCAGAGGGCGGATCACCCGTTCGTCCACTTCATAGCAGCAAGGGCCCACCGACGGCCCGATCGCCACGCGCAAACGGCCGGGATCCACGCCGCGGCCCGCCAGCTTGTCCACCATGCGGCGGGCGATGCCTCCCACCGTTCCTTTCCATCCCGCGTGGGCCACTCCGACGATTTGCACATCCGGAGCCCAGAAGTACAGAGGAACGCAATCGGCATAATAAGAGGCCAACAACACCCCCGGTTCGGCGGTGAACATTCCGTCCGTATCCGGAAAAGCCGTTGTCCGTGAATCTTTTCCCCGACCGCGTTCCGAACGGGTCACTTCCACGATTTGTACGCCGTGAACCTGTTCCCCGCAAGTCCAGGCGTCCTCGGACATGCCCAGCAACAGGGCCAGTTTCCGGCGATTTTCCAAAGTCTGTTCAGGGGCGTCTCCCACATGAAGCGCATAATTCCGACAGTTCTCGTCTTCGCCCCGTTTTCTCGCTGTAAAGCCGACGGTCAGCCGGGGAAATTCCCTCTCCCACTCTTCGAGAACCAAAAGAGGCACCCCGGCCGTTTCCCGATACACGAACGGCTCCATGCTCTCCCTCCTTCCATCCATCTTAACACATCTTTTCGGAGGGACAAAAGGAGTCACAAATCGATCTGATCGGGCAACAACTCCGAGCGGTCATGTCTTTGCATTCCCCTGTCTCCGCTTTCCAACCGGACCAATATCACGTCCGAGCCGATCCGGACGATTTGATTCCACGGAATGATCCATTCCTGCCCGCCGTTGATCCATCCGAACAGGCGGCTCTCCCCGGGAACGACGATCGCTTTCACTCTTCCGTTCAGAAGGTCCAATTCCAGGTCACAGATTTGTCCCAGCTTTCGCCCGTCGGACACATTGACGACATCCTTGGCCTGAAGCTCGGAAATTTTCATGCCGTTTGCCTCCGTTTCCCCTTTTTTTCATGTATATGAGCGGACAAACAAAAAACCCCCGTCCTTTTCGTGAAAAGAACCGGAGGGCAACGCGTGACGGAATGAAACCTACTGGATGAACTTGTTCATCTGCTGAATGGCCGCTTTTTCCAGTCTGGATACCTGTGCTTGGGAGATTCCGATTTCCTCGGCCACTTCCATCTGCGTTTTTCCTTCAAAAAACCGCATGGAGAGGATCATTTTCTCCCGTCCGTTCAGTTTTTCCAACGCCTCTTTGAGGGCGATCTCTTCGATCCATTGCATGTCTTTGGTCTTTTCGTCGCTGAGTTGATCCATCACATAGATCGGATCTCCGCCGTCCTGGTAAACCGGTTCAAACAGCGAAACGGGATCCTGGATGGCGTCCAGCGCAAATACCACGTCTTCTTTGGGGACTCCCAATTCTTCCGAGATCTCGGTGATCGTCGGTTCCCGCGAATGCCTGTTGGTAAGCGAATCCCTCACCTGCAGGGCCTTGTAGGCGATGTCACGAAGCGAACGGGACACGCGGATCGGATTGTTGTCACGCAGGTACCGCCTGATTTCACCGATGATCATGGGAACGGCGTAAGTGGAAAATTTGACGTTCTGTCCGAGGTCAAAATTGTCGATGGCTTTCATCAGTCCGATGCAACCCACCTGGAACAGATCGTCGGCACATTCTCCGCGGTTGTTGAAACGCTGAATGACGCTGAGAACCAGCCTGAGATTGCCGCTGATCAGTTTTTCCCGGGCCGTGCGATCCCCGGCCTGATACCGGGCGAACAGCACTCTCATCTCCTGGTTCTTCAGCACCGGTAACTTCGATGTGTCCACCCCGCATATTTCCACTTTGTTTCTCGCCATGATTTCCCCTCCTCAAGACGCAAACTACTGGACAGTATGTCCTGAGGAGCGGGTTTTATAATGACATGGAAATTAAACCATTTTATTGAATTCTTTACGCAATCTCTTAATGATCCTTTTCTCCAAACGGGAAATATAAGATTGTGAAATTCCGAGCAGATCGGCCACGTCCTTCTGCGTTTTCTCTTCTCCTCCGTTGAGTCCGAACCGGAGCTCCATGATCTTCCGTTCCCGGTCTGAGAGATTGGAAAGAGCCGTTCGCAGGATTTTGCGGTCGACTTCGTCTTCGATGTCCCGGTAGATCAAGTCGCTGTCGGTTCCCAACACGTCGGACAGGAGCAACTCGTTTCCGTCCCAATCCGTGTTGAGCGGTTCGTCGAACGAGACTTCGGAACGAATCTTGTTGTTTCGTCTCAGGAACATGAGGATTTCGTTTTCGATGCATCTGGATGCATAGGTGGCCAGCTTGATCTTCTTGGACGGGTCGAACGTGTTGACGGCCTTGATCAGCCCGATGGTCCCGATGGAAACCAGATCTTCAATGTTGATCCCCGTGTTTTCGAATTTTCTGGCGATATAGACCACCAAGCGGAGATTCCGCTCGATCAGCATGGCCCTCGCTGCCGGATCACCGGTGGGAAGCAGCTCCAGAAGATGTTCTTCTTCCTCCCGGGTCAACGGCGGCGGCAGAGCCTCGCTTCCGCCGATGTAGTAAACTTCTTCCCCCTTCCATCCCAATCTGAGGAGCAGACGGTACAAAAACAGCATCAACCGGAGTTTCCATTTTGCTTTCATGCGTTTGCCTCCTCCAAATGATTTCCGTTCCACTCACCTTGGGCTCCGAGACATGAGGGATGAATGATCGCCTGATAGGTTCCGTCGGACGACAATTGTCCGACATCTATACCTATGAGGATTTTTCCGGGATTATGCCGGATCCCGCCCTGAAAAATCGAAACTTCATCCGGCCTGAACACCACCAGCATCCCTCCACGGTTTCCCGCCGCCCGGAACGGGATCATTCGCACTCGGGTCATCCACTCCCCGGGCAGCCGGTTCCATCCTTCCCCCGATCCTCCTGTTTCGACCACCTCGATCAGTTCTTTGGGGAGCAACGGGATGAGTGCCGACAGTTCGACCATGATCACCGGGGAACGGGTGAACGGATCCCTGAGCTGGTTGCCGGTGTCGACGAAGCCGGTCAGTTCCAGTTCTTTGCCCGACACCTTGATGTTGAGGGGCAACAGAAATTGCTCCACTCTTTTTTGTTCATCCAGCGATCTCAGCGAAAACCGCGTATAGGCCCACACCAGCGGAAAACCGATCAGAATCAGTCCCCAAGAGACCGGGGAACCCCATCCTGTTCCGGAAGAAGTCATGAGCACCCCGCCCGCCACCCGACTGTCTCCGGTCAGGATGTAATGAGCGGCCACCATCGCCCCGCCGGCAATGAAACAAGCCAGGTAAAACATGCCCAAATTGCGGAGATACGACACGGGATGCCGGAATCCGTACGCGATCCAGACCATGATGACGGACACTGACAATTTGACGGGGAGAAAATATGCCGGTGCCCATTCGGGCCACAGATAAAGCATGGAATACAGCCCGCCGGTCAAGGCCGCCAGCGCCAGACGTACGAGTGACACGGTCTGTTTCCGGATGCCCGCCACCAGCCAGAGCAGCAAAAAATCGATGCATGCGTTGAGAAGAAAGATGAGATCCGCGTAGACAATCACCGGTTTCGCTCCCTTGTACATGGAGGTGTGAACAAGTATATCTGAATCCATATTTCAAAGTCTGTTGAAACTTGCCCGGAAGGATTGACTTCTTTCGTCGAATCCGAACACAAAAAAAAGAAGTTTCCCATCAGGGGAAACTCCTCCATCACGCGGATTCGACAGGCACCCGAACCCTTACTTTTTGCGATTGCGCAAAAAGGCGGGGACCTCCAACCCGCTGTAGTTGTCGATCACGTTGGTCTCCTTGTTTTCATCCGCCATCGGATTGCGCAATCCTCCCAGCGAGGGAATCACCGGGGGGACCTGACTTTTTTTCTGGTCGAGACCGAACGGCGGTTTCGAACGAATGACCTGTTCGTTCTGGTTTTCGTCGAAGCCCGTCGCGATCACCGTCACGATGATCTCATCTTTCAGATCTTCGTTGATCACGGCGCCGAAAATCATGTTCACCTCGGAATGGGACGCCTGGGTGACGATTTCGGCCGCCTCATGAACCTCATACAAGCTGAGGTTGGAGCCGCCCGTGATATTCATGAGAACACCGCGTGCTCCGTTGATCGAAGTCTCGAGCAGCGGACTGCAGATGGCGTTTTTGGCCGCGGTGGCTGCCCGGTTTTCTCCGGAAGCCTGTCCGATCCCCATGAGCGCCGAACCGCGTTCCGTCATGATCGTCCGCACGTCCGCGAAGTCAAGGTTGATCAGACCCGGTACGGCGATCAGGTCGGAAATGCCCTGAACTCCTTGACGGAGAACGTTGTCCGCCACCCGGAAAGCCTCCAACATGGGAGTGTTTTTCTCGACGATGTCCAGCAGCCGGTCGTTGGGAATCACGATCAGGGTGTCCACGTTCTCCTTCAGCGCGGCGATTCCCTGTTCCGCTTGCGAAGATCTCCGTTTTCCTTCAAACGAAAACGGCTTGGTCACCACTCCCACCGTGAGTGCCCCCAATTCCCGGGCGATGGCGGCAATTTCGGGAGCGGCTCCGGTTCCGGTTCCTCCTCCCATTCCGGCGGTGACGAACACCATGTCCGCTCCCTTGAGAACGTTGACGATCTGTTCGCGGCTTTCTTCCGCGGCCTTTTTCCCGATTTCCGGCTTGGCCCCGGCTCCCAGGCCCCGGGTGAGTTTTTCCCCGATCTGCATCCGGATGGGAGCCTTGGAACGATTGAGGGCTTGGGCGTCCGTGTTGACGGCGATGAACTCCACGCCTTGAACGCCGGCTTCGATCATCCGGTTGACCGCGTTGCTCCCTCCGCCGCCGACACCGATCACCTTGATCTGGGCGATTTGATCCATCTCGAATTCGAAATCCAACATAATCCTGTCCCTCCAAATCATCTCAAGCTCTTCCCGAAGCGAGCGATCCCGTTTTTTCCGTCTCAAATGAATTCACTGAGCCAGCTTTTCATCCGTTCAAACGCGGACGGACCGCGCTTTTGTTTCTGACGGGGAGGATGGGAAGGTCTGGGGCGATTCATTTGAATCACACCCCGTTTTTGCAGATAGTGCACCATGCCCACTCCGCCGGAGTAGGAGGGTTCCTTGACGCCGATGTTTTTCGGGACGGCGATGCGCACCGCGGCCCCCAGCTGTTTTTGCGCAACATGAAGAATCTGACGGGTGGCCATGACACCTCCCGTGAGCACGTAACCTCCGGCCGGTTCCTCCGGAAATCCCATGGAACGAACCTGTTGCCGAACCAAATGAAACATTTCTTCCAACCGCGGTTCGATGATCTGTGTCAATTCCAGCTGGGAGACGGTCCGTTGCCTGCTGGTTCCGATCGTTTGCACCTGGAAGGTTTCCTTCACGTCCGCAAAATCCCGGGATGCGACCCCGTAACGGATCTTCACTTCTTCCGCCGTGCTGGTTTGCGTTCTGAGGCCGATGGCAATGTCGTTGGTGATGTATTCCCCTCCGACGGGAATCACGGAAGTTCCCGCCAGATGTCCGTTTCGGAACACCGTCAGCGTGGTGGTTCCCCCGCCCATGTCGACCATGACGGCTCCGAGATTCTTTTCGTCAGGGGTCAAACAAAGCTCACTCACGGCCAACGGCAAAAACACCATGCCCGCGATGTTCAGTCCGGCTTTTTCCACGCAACGGAGCAGATTGTGGATCAGGGTCTTCGCTCCCGTCACGATGATGGCATCCACCTCGAGACGGACGCCGATCATGCCGTGCGGGTCACGAATGTCATCCAATCCGTCCACGATGAACTGTTTCGGAACCACCTCGATGATGGCCCGCTCCGGAGGAAGAGGGATGACCCTTGCCGCCTGCAATACCCGGTCAATGTCGGTGATGCTGATCTCACGGTCTTCACTCGATACCGCGACCACTCCATGGCTGGACTGCAGGGAAACATGGTGACCGGAAACTCCTACATACACCTCAGAAATTTCTATACCAACCATGCGCTCGGCATGGTCCACCGCTTCCCGAATCGAATGAACCGCCTGATCAATATTGATGATGGCTCCCTTTTTCATTCCCTGGGATTCCGCCGTTCCAACACCCACGATGTGCGTCGAGCCGTCCGGGTTGATTTCGGCGACGATGACACGCGTTTGCGATGAACCGAGATCCAATGTAATGATGTAGTCTTCATTGCTCAATCCTGGGCACCTCCTTGCCCGAATGTCGACCACTGGTATCGGGTGGATGATGGGGAATGGGAGGAAATGCTTTTAAAACCAATTCAACAGACGGAAGGGGAACACCTTTTGAACTTGTCATTTTTCTTTGATCATTCATTCCTTCGCGGGGTGTTCGTTCCGCTCGTCGTCCTTCTCTTCCACTCCCGGGTCCGGCCCTTCGCGCGAATACCAGATGCTTTCCAACAGGTATACCGTTCCCGGTTCATGTCCGTAAAAAGCCGGATAATACACCATTTTGCGGTCCAGGTCCCCGGCCCTGACAATCACGTTGTGGTTCCTTGCGGTGCGAATGAGAACCTGATCCGGTCTTCCGGGAGCCGGAGACACCGTTTTGATCTCGGCGCGAATCGCCTCCGGCAGGGCGGCGAATCGGTTCACCGCTTCTTTCAGCAAATCGTCCGGCACGCTCCATCCTTCGAAGACGGGCTCGTTCACCGACGCGGTCCCGACCGTCCGATTCTGAAGGACGACTCCTCCTTCCAGCACGGGAACCAGCCGGTTTCCCGCCCGGAAAACGGCCATTCGCCGTTTTTCCTCCACGCGTATGTACAATCGGTTGGGAAATTCTTTGACCACCCGGGCTTCCTTGACTTCGGGCATCTCTTCAAGCCGCTTTTTCACCTCTTCCCCGCTGACCAGGAAAAACCAGTCACCGGGTTTGACTCCGATGCGGTTCAAGATGTCGGCCCGGGACAGCATCCGGTTTCCCGCCGTCTCGATGGTTTCCAGCTTGCTGAGCGGTGAGCGGAGAAACAGCACCATCAGGGTGCCGGCAAAAAAAAGAGTGATGAACAATAAGGCCCACGGGGAAGGGGGTCGCTTTTTCCCGACCCGGTTTTTCAAGGCGGGAACGCGTTCCTGCATGGGGAAAGACTCCTTTCCGTGTCCGCTCCCGCAAGACCGGGAGAGAGCGTAAAAAAGCAAATCTTTCCTATATATTACCACAAATTTTACGCTCTCACAGTCTCCAATGACAGAAAAAACAGCGGCACGAACCGTGCTACTGTTTTTTATTCTTGTATCATATGCTTTTTTTCACGAATGAATATTTCCCGACTCATCCGGCAATCCATCTTCTCCGATGACGAGAACTTCCGGTTCCAATCGAACCCCGTGTTTTTCTTCCACCGTTCGGATGATGTGCCGAATCAATCCCAAAATGTCCGCGGCGGTCGCCTGGCCCCGGTTGATGATGAAATTGGCATGGAGCTCCGACACCTCCGCGTCCCCGATCCGGAATCCCTTCAACCCGCTTTCCTGAATCAACCGTCCGGCATGGTCTCCCGGAGGATTGCGGAACACACTGCCGGCACAGGGGAATTGAAGCGGCTGCGTCAACCGGCGATACTCCTTGTACTTGGCCAGCTTGGCCCCGATCTCTTCCTTGTTTCCCGGTTCCAGTTCAAACACCGCTTCCGTGACGATGCCGCGCAATTCTTTTTGCAAAATGGAAGTCCGGTACCGAAACGCCAGCTGACGGTTGTCCAGGGTGACCCATTCCCCCGATTCAAGGAGCACGGTCGCATTGCGGAGAACGCGGGAGATTTCGGAACCGTGGGCACCGGCGTTCATGTAGACCGCTCCTCCCACATTTCCGGGGATTCCGCCGGCAAACTCCAATCCGGAAAGACCTTTTTTGGCGGTGACGGATGCGAGCAGAATGGTGGAATACCCTCCTCCGACCGTCACGCGGGTCCCTTCGATCCGAAGGTGGTTGAAGCCTTCGTCCAGTTTGATCACCACCCCGCGGATTCCCCCGTCGCGAACGAGCAGGTTGGAGCCTCTTCCGATCACGGTCCAAGGGAGGCGATGTTCCCGAACGATCCTCATCGTCTCTTCCAGCTCGGCCCCGTTTTTGGGATAGACCAGAATGTCCGCCGGTCCGCCCACCTTCCATGTCGTGTGCCGGGAAAGGGGTTCTCGTTCCCTGACATCGGTCACTCCGCGTCTTTGAAGTTCTTCCACGATGTTCTTCATTGCGCTGCCTCCTCGCCGGATTGACTCCGCCACTCAGGAGTCCACCCTTTTTTTGGCGATCTTCTCCAACTCGGCCACGAGCACCTCGGCGGCCTGCGGACGCCCCAATCTTCGGGCCGCTTCACTCATGGCGTCATGCTCCTCGGGATTCTCAAGAAGCCGTTTCATTTCGTTCCACAACCGTTCCCCCGTACATTCACTTTCGAGGAGCATCTTGGACGCCCCTTGCTCTTCCAACCAACGGGCGTTGGCTTCCTGATGGTTGTTGGTGACGAACGGGGACGGAATCAGAATAGAGGGTAATCCGAGCGCTGTCAACTCGGCCAGGGTCGAAGCTCCCGCTCTTCCCACCACCAGCCAGGTGGCGGCAAGCACGTCCGGCAAGTTGTATATGAACGGAACGACGTCGAGATTGGGCGGTACATCCGTGATTCGCGACCGGATTTCCTCATAATGCGTTTCACCGGTCACATAGACGAAGTGCACCTTGGGCATTTCGGACATGCGGGGAATGATTTCGAGCACGGCCTCATTGATGGCCCGCGCGCCCCGGCTTCCGCCGATGAACAGGACAATCGGCTTGTGAGGGTCACGAATCCCGAGCGACTTCCGTCCGGCCGCACTGTTGGCCCGAGCCACTTCCGTGGCGCGGGGATTGCCGGTGAACACGATCCGGTTGGCTCTCCCCAAGTATTTCTGCGATTCTTCCAGACTGATGGCCACCACGTCCACAAAGCGTGAGAGAAATTTGGTGGTCATGCCGAGAACGACATTCTGTTCATGAATCAGCGTGGGGATTCCCAACCGATACGCCGCATAAACGGAAGGGCCGCTGACGTATCCGCCCGTTCCGACCACCACGTCCGGCCGGAATTCTCTCATCACTTCCTTGGCCCGGTCCACAGCCCTCAAAAACTTGCGGATGGTGTTTACATTCTGCCAAGAGATACTCCGTTTGAATCCTTGTATTTCTACTGTATAAAAATGAATGTTCCCTTCCTTGGGAACAATCCTGGATTCCAATCCTTTTTCCGTACCGATGTAGGCAATTTCCACTCCGGGGTATTTGCGCCTGACCGCTCTGGCAATCGACAGCGCAGGGTAGATGTGGCCGCCGCTTCCGCCTCCGGAAAGCAGAATCCGCTTCATCCCTAATTCTCCTCCGGTTTCAAATGGTTCTAATGTTCCACGTTTCTCGAGAGATTCAAGAGCACTCCCACCGCAGCCAGCGACAGGGTCAGCGAGGAGCCTCCGTAACTGAGAAATGGCAAGGTGATGCCGGTCACCGGAAACGCTCCGGACACCACGCCGATGTTGATGACCGATTGCAGCATGATCATCACGGTAATCCCGGCGGCGAGAAGCCCGGTAAACATGTCGGGAGAATGAATCGCCACCCGGAATCCGCGCCAGACGATCACGGCGAACAGAATGACGGTGCCGGCCGCTCCGAGATAGCCCAGCTCTTCCGCCAGGATGGAAAAGATGAAATCGGTGTGCGGTTCAGGCAAATACAAATGTTTTTGCCGGCTCATTCCGAGCCCCAGTCCGAGAAGCCCTCCCGGTCCGATGGCATACAACGACTGAATCAGCTGATATCCCGCACCGAGAGGATCTTGCCAGGGGTTGAGAAACGCGACAATTCTCTGGATTCGGTACGGAGCCGCCAGAATGAGCCCGACAAACCCGGCCGCTCCCAAGACCATCACGCCGCCCAGATGTTTCATTCTCGCTCCGGCCGCCAGAAGCAGAAACAGACCCGTTCCGACCAGCACCGCCCCCGTTCCGAGGTCCGGTTGCATCATGATCAGTCCGAAGGCCAGCACGGGGATGAGCAATCCCGGCAGGAATCCCTTCCTGAAATTTGTCAAGTCGTAATCGGGTCTGGAAAAGAGCTTGGCCAGAAACGCAATCACGGCCAGTTTCATGAATTCCGACGGTTGGATGCTGAACGCGCCGATCCCCAGCCAGCTCCTCGCTCCGTTTCGCATGATGCCCACACCCGGAATCAGCACGATGATGAGCAATACAAAACAGATGATCAGTGCTGCATCTGCATACCGGTAAAATTTGCGGGGATCGATGCCGGCAATCCAAAACATGGCCAACACGCCCAGCAAGGCAAACAGAAACTGGCGTTTGGCAAAATAGAAGGCATCGCCGTATTTGAACTGGGCAAATGCCGCACTGGCGCTGTAAACCATCACCACTCCGATGGAAAGGAGCAGGAAAATGGCGACGACGATCACATAATCGGGAGCGGCCGCGTTTCGCTTCATGGACGGTTCACCTCTTGAGAGTGGAGAAGGCTTTTCCTATATTTGAAGACTATGCACCGTCTCCTTGAATATGCTCCCCCTCTCTTCAAACGAGGCGTGCTGGTCCCAACTTGCGCAGGCGGGCGACAACAGAACCACGTCTCCGGGACGGGCCAACGTGCCCGCGATCCGTGCGGCCTCCCGGACGTCTTCCGTCACGTGAACCGGAATGCCCGCATCTTTTCCCCGTTCGGCAAGCATCTCCCGGGTCTGTCCGTACACGACCATGACCCGGACACGTTCCTTGATGACGGGAACCATCTCCCGGAAATCGATTCCCCGGTCCAATCCCCCGGCGATCCAGACGACCGGCTCTTCAAAGGATGTCAAGGCGCGGATCGCGGCTTGCGGATTGGTTGCCTTCGAGTCATTGTAAAATTTGATGCCGCTTCGTTCGGTGACAAATTCGAGCCGATGTTCCACTCCCCGGAAAGTGCGGAGAGCTTCCCGGATCGCGTCCTCCGGGCATCCCGCGGAAAGTGCGATCGCAACGGCGGCCAAGGCGTTTTCCAGATTGAACGGTCCCCGGAGAAGAACGTCCGAAACGGGCATGATCTCCCGCTCTCCCGTGGAATCCCGCCAAATGATCCGGCCGTCTCTTTCAAACGCGCCGCAATCCCGTTCGTCGGTCCGACCGAACCAGACAATCCGGCTGCGGACACTTTCCGCGATCTTTCTGCAGATCTCTGATCCCGCATTCAGGACCGCAATGTCTTCTTCCGATTGATTGGCGAAAATCCGTGCTTTGGACCGGACATAATCATCCATGGAGCCGTGGTAGTCAAGATGAGCGGGGAACACGTTGAGCAATGCGGCAATGCGGGGACGGAACGAATCGGTTCCTTTCAGTTGAAAGCTGCTGAGTTCCACCACCAACCACTCGTCGGGCCCGGCATCGGTGACCGCTTCGGTGAGTGCCCGTCCGATGTTTCCGGCCACCACCGGTTTCAATCCCCCGCGGCGGAGCATCTCTCCGACCAGAGTGGTTGTCGTCGTCTTTCCGTTGGAGCCGGTGATTCCGATCATGGGAGAGGAAGCCAGCCATCCTGCGATTTCCACTTCGGTGATCACCGGAATCCCCAGACGGAGCGCTTCCTGCACGGGCTTGGCGTGATACGGAATGCCCGGATTCTTGACGAGAAGATCCACTTCTTCCGACACCAGGCCGTCCGGATGACCGCCGAGGACCACCGGAATCCCAAGTTTCTCCAGTTCAGTCGCTTCCGGACATTCATCCCTTGTTTTTCGGTCGTTCACCACAACGCGGGCCCCGAGCCGGTGCAGCAGCCGGGCAGCCGCCGCACCGCTCCGGGCCATGCCGAGCACGACCACCGATCGGTTTGAAAGATTCATTCGAAGAACACCTCAAGCGCAACCCCCAGGACGGCCAGGAAGAATCCGACCACCCAGAAGGTGGTGACCACCCGCCACTCCGACCAGCCGGAGAGTTCAAAATGGTGATGGAGCGGGCTCATCCGGAAAACGCGTTTGCCGCGGAATTTGAATGAAGCCACCTGGATCATCACGGAAAGCGCTTCGGCCACGAACACCCCTCCGATGATGGGAAGGAGCAGTTCGGTTTCCGTGATCACGGCAAGGGCGGCGATCCCCCCGCCGAGCGCCATGGATCCGGTGTCACCCATGAACACTTTGGCCGGATGGGCATTGAAGACCAGAAATCCGAGGAGAGCTCCGACCACGGCGGTGGAGAAAATGGCGACGGTGTAGTTGCTCTGCATCATTCCGATCACCGCGTAAGCCGCATAGGCGCTTGCCGCGGTTCCCGCGAGCAGGCCGTCCAGTCCGTCGGTCAGGTTGACCGCGTTGGATGCCCCGATCATCATCAGCAACAGAAGAGGAAGATATCCGTAGGTCAGGTCGATGGTGAAATCGGTTCCCGGCAAGGTGACCTTGAAAATGAAGCCCTGCCCTTCGGCACCGGCACGGGCCTCCATGAGTACCCAGAATAAGACCAATCCGATGAAGAGCTGCCCCAGCAGTTTCTGATTGGCGGTCAGCCCCAAATTCCGTTTCATGATCACCTTGATGTAGTCGTCAAGGAAACCGAGGATCCCGTATCCGAGCGTGGCAAAAGCGAGAAAGAACAAGTCGGCGTTGATCACTTGCTGACTGTCGGAATTCAGAAGCACAAAGCTGCTGAACGGAATGGCCGTCAGGACGATGGCGGTGAGAATGATCACGCCGCCCATGGTGGGAGTGCCCGCTTTTTTCAAGTGCGCTTGCGGTCCTTCTTCCCGGATGGCCTGTCCGAATTTGAGCCTCCTCAGAACGGGAATGATGATCGGACCCATGAATACGGCGATTCCGAATGCGACCGCGAGTGGAACCAGAATAATGCGAATGTCGATATTACCCATGATTGTTCCCCTACGCTCCTTCTGTCAGATTGTGAACCACCAGGTCCAAACGGGCGGCACGGGACGCTTTCACCAAGAGAAGAGCCTTGGACGATCCTTCCTCTCCAAGGACCCGAACGGCCTCCTCATGCGTGTCAAAGTGCCGGATCACCCGCTCAGGATCCCGGTTCAGGGCGAGGGCTTCTTCATGAATCCATTTGCCCCGCCGTCCGTACGTATATAGCCTGATGACTCCACGGCGAATGGCATAACCGGCCAACTCCCGATGATAAGCCTCCTCATCTTTGCCGATTTCGAGGATGTCTCCCAAGAGCGCCCACTTTTCCTTTCCGGGTTCCAGTTCGGCCAAAAGGTCCAGCGCGGCTTTCACGGAGGTGGGACTGGCATTGTAAGCATCGTTGACGATCGTCAACCCGTTTCGGGCACGAACGGGTTCCAGCCTCATGCCGGTCAGCTTCACGCTTTCCAATCCCCGGGAAATTTCCTCATCCTTCATTCCGAAGTGTCGACCGATTTCCACCGCCATGAGTGCATTTTTCAGATTGTGACGTCCCAGAAGCGGCAACCGGAAACGATGGCCGGTCCGGAGCGACCGGAACTCGAATCCTTCAAATCCCTTCATTTCCGGTTCGACCGGTGATTCCTCCGATCGTCCGGCCCATCCGACGCGAATCAGGGGACGCGTTTCCCCTTCCAGGAGACGTTCCAAAAGCGGCTCGTCCCCGTCAAACACGATCGGAGCATTCGAGGAGAGCCCTTCTCTTACTTCCAATTTTGCTTTGGCGATTCCTTCCCTGCTGCCGAGAAATTCAATGTGTGATTCACCGATGTTGGTGATGACGGCCGCGTCGGGGGAAGCCATTTTGGAGAGAACGGAAATCTCCCCCGCATGGTTCATTCCCATCTCAACCACGGCGATTTCCGTGTCTTCGGGCATGGACAGCAAGGTGAGCGGCACTCCGATGTGGTTGTTGAAATTGCCGGATGTTTTGTGAACCCGGTAACGGACCGACAAAACGGCGGCAATCAGGTCTTTGGTCGTGGTTTTCCCGTTGCTCCCAGTCACGGCGACCACGGGAATGCCCAGTTCCAGGCGCCAGGCCGAAGCCAGCCGTTGCAGGGCGGTCAACGGATCCTTGACCAAGATGAGCGGAATGTCCGCGTCGGGCAGGGGACGGTCTTCCTGCCACAGGGCGGCGGCAGCTCCCCCTTCCACCGCTTGATTCAGGAACGCGTGTCCGTCAAACCGTTCCCCCGAAAGCGGAACGAACAGACAGTTTTCCCAAAGATTGCGGGTGTCCGTGGAAACTCCCTTCACGAGCAATGTCCGGTCGGCCGCCGTACCGTGCAACCGGCCTCCGGTTGCATGGGCAATCCATGTGCATGTCCGTCGGATCATTCCACTCCCCCGCTTTCCTTCCGCCGGAGAATCGCCTCCCGGGCGACTTGCCGGTCATCGAAATCATGACGGATTCCCTTGATTTCCTGATACGTTTCGTGTCCCTTGCCGGCGATGAGGACGATGTCTCCCGGGTTCGCCACATTCACGGCATGATGAATGGCTTCCCGCCGATCAACGATCGACAGCACCCGGTTTGCCCCCGTTTCCGGCACGCCGGTCAACATGTCCCGAATGATCGCATCCGGGTCCTCAGACCGGGGATTGTCCGACGTGAAAATGGCCACATCACTCATTTCCGCGGCGATTTTTGCCATTTTCGGACGTTTGGTGCGATCCCGGTCCCCCCCGCAACCGACCACGGTCAGGATCCGGCCGGTGGCCAGCTCTTTCACCGTGGCAAGCACGTTTTCGAGGCTGTCGGGCGTATGCGCGTAGTCCACCAACACGGTGAACGGCTGCCCGGCCCTCACCGGTTCGAAACGCCCGCTGACTCCTTCCACCACGGACAGGATCCGGCAGATCTCCGGCAACTCCAACCCTTCCACCAGTCCCACGCTGACGGCGGCGAGCACATTGTAGACGTTGAACTTGCCGATCAACCGGAGCGAAAGTTCCGCATCGCCCTTGAACGTCCGCAGGGTGAACGAAGTTCCTTCCGGAGTGATCCGAATGTTTTCCGCGCGCACATCCGCCGGTCGGTCGATGCCGTACGTGATGACCTGTGCCGGCGTGATTCGGGCGAAATAGGCGGAAGCATCGTCATCCGCATTGAGAATCGCGCAAGGCGTCTGACGGGGATCTTCCCGGTAGTCGTTGCCGAGTTGGCTGAAAAGGAGTCCTTTGGCCTCCCGGTAGTTGTCCATCGTACCATGGTAATCCAGATGATCTTGGGTCAAATTGGTGAAGACGCCGATGCGAAACCGGCATCCCCGCGTTCTCCCCAGATCCAGGGCATGGGACGAGGCCTCAATGACTGAATACTCACAACCCTCGTCAGACATCATCCGAAACATTTTTTGCAACTCCACCGCTTCCGGTGTCGTATTCTTCACCGGAAACTCGCGATCTCCGATCTTCATCCGGATCGTTCCGATCACTCCCGTCTTGCGGCCCACGCCGGCAAGCAAGGCTTCGATCAGGTACGATGTGGTGGTTTTCCCGTTGGTTCCGGTGATGCCGATCAGTTTGAGATCACGGGTGGGCATCCCGTAAAACCGGTCGGCCACGACGGCCATGGCCCGACGGGTGTCGGGAACTTGAATGACCGGCACCGACGCTTCCACCGGCTCCTCCACCAACACCGCCGCCGCGCCTTTTTCCACGGCCTGCCGGACAAACCGGTGACCGTCGACGGTGAATCCCCTGAGGGCGATGAACAAATCTCCCGGTTTCACCTCGCGTGAGTCGATGGAGATTCCGCCGATTTCCGTCCCGGTATCTCCCGTGGTCCGGCAATTCAGCAGCGGCCGGATCAACGTTTCGAGTCGCATCTCGTTCCTCCTTCGCAAAAAACGGAAAGACAACACAAAATGCCAGGGGAGTCCTGGCACAGGTTTTTGCACATAACCTATTTTAATCTCCTTTCTTTTATTTGTCACTCGAATAGATTTTGATCATTTTTGATCCAAGAAAATGCGAACCGCCGTTCCTTTCTTCACTCTCTCCCCAGGTTTCGGGATCTGATCGATCACCACGTTGCCCTGTCCCCGAACTTCCAGCGGGAAAGAATACAGACTGGCTCGAATCTTGTCGACATCTTCCCCGATGAGCTTCGGAACCGTCACCAGCGGAACCGTCTGCGGTGTGTCTTCGGGCGGAATTTGATTTTTCCGTTTGGGTACCTGCAAATACCTGAGCGACTCATCCAGAATGTCACCGACGATTGGCGCCGCCACCACCCCGCCGAACTGAATGCCTTTCGGGTTGTCCACGGCCGCGTAAACCACCAGTTGCGGGTCGTCGGCCGGAGCAAATCCGATGAACGAAACAATATGGTTGTTTTGCAAATATCTCCCGTCCGGTCCCACTTTTTGGGCGGTTCCCGTCTTGCCGCCCACCCGGTACCCGTCGATGAACGCCTTGCGGCCGGTGCCCCGGGCCACGACGCTTTCGAGAGCTTCCCGAACCTGGCGGGACGTGCTTTCGGAGATCACCCTCCGTTTGACCTTCGGCTTGATCTCCTCAAGCACTTCTCCGGTTTCCGGATCCACCCAGGCTTTGGCCACATGCGGTTGCATCAGATATCCCCCGTTGACGGCTGCGGCCACCGCGGCCACCTGTTGAATCGGAGTGACGGAAACGCCCTGGCCGAACGCCGTGGTGGCCAACTCCACCGGTCCGACCTGGCTTTCGCGGAACAAAATGCCCTTGGCTTCCCCGTTGAGATCGATGCCCGTTTTCTCTCCAAAGCCGAAGTTCCGGATATATTCAAACAGCTTCTCTTTGCCCAGCCTTTGTCCCAGGTTGACAAACCCCGGGTTGCAGGAGTTTTCCACCACTTCCAGAAAGGTCTGGTGACCGTGCCCTCCCGCCTTCCAGCAGCGGAGTCGCGCGCCGCCCACCGTTACATGGCCCGGATCATGAAACCCTTCTTTCAGATTCACTTTCTTTTCCTCCAGTGCGGCGGCCAATGTGATGATCTTGAACGTGGAACCGGGCTCATACGTTTTCCAGACGGGAAGATTCCGGTTGTAGACCAGCGGATCGGCGCTCTGGTACTTGGCGGGATCAAAGGTGGGTCTGCTGGCCATGCCGAGAATTTCGCCCGTTTTGGCATGCATGGCGATCACCAGGGCGTTCTCCGGTTGATATTGCGCCATGGCCTGATCCAGCTCCCGTTCGATCACCGCTTGTATGTGATAGTCCAGCGTCAACATCAGATCCAGCCCGTCCCGGGGAGGGGTGAACTCCTCGTGCGTGCCCGGAAGCCGGGTTCCGCTGGCCGTGGATCCGAAGGACACCGACCCTTTGCTGCCGGTCAGCTTTTCATCATAGATCAGCTCCAATCCGGCCAATCCCTGGTTGTCCGCCCCGGTGAATCCGAAGATGTGAGCGGCCAACGTTCCGAACGGGTAATGGCGTCGGCTGTCCTCGGTCACCACGATGCCCGGCAGGCGAAGTCCCTGGATCTGCCTGGCCTGCTCTTCCGTGATCTTCCGTCCCCACGGTTTGATCCAGTCATAGATGACCCGTTTGGTGATCTGCTTGTAAATCTTGTCTTCCGGTGCTTTCAATATGCGGGCGAGTATGCGGGCTGTCCCGGCGGGATCGCGGACTTGCGCCGGGATGACCACCACGGAAGGGGCGCTGACGTTGTAGACCAGTTTCTTTCCGTTTCTGTCCAGGATTTTTCCACGGCTGGCTTCAAACGGAATGTTTCTTCCCCACAGGCTTTTGGCCTTGTCCGTCAATTCCGGTCCCTGAACCAGCTGAACCCAGGCCAGGCGACCCAACAGCACCATGAACACGAACAAGGCCGTCAGCACGATCGCAAACAACCGCTTTCGGACCGTGGCGTGCGTGTTTCGGATCATGCCCGTCCCCCCTTGTCTCTCATCAAGACCAAGGTATGAGACAAGGCCCCGAAACATGCCCTCTCCGAACAGACGAAAAAAACCGGTATCCCCGATGCGGGGTTACCGGTTCACGCATGTTCATTTTAAGGTGGAGAAATCCCTTTGTTGTTGATATTGACGGATTTTCAACGTGCGGCCGAGAATCTCCTTGGCCACCGGTGCGGCCACGGTTCCGCCCGAGACGTTTCCGTAAGGACTGACGGGCTCGTCGATGGCCACGTACACCACCACGTCAGGGTCATCATAAGGAGCAAAACCGATGAAAGAAACCACATAGCTGTCCTTCAGGTATCCTCTGCCTTCCGGGTCGGGCTTTTGCGCCGTTCCCGTTTTGCCCGCCACCCGGTAACCGGCGATGTCCGCCTCCACTCCCGTTCCGCTCTTGACCACATCCCGCATCAATTCGCGTACCGTGCGGGCAGTTCCTTCGCTGATGATTCTCTTCTTTTGCGGAGAAAACCGGGAAACGACCTGCGTTTTTCCGGGTTCCCGGACCTCTTTCATCACGTGCGGCTGAATCCATATCCCGCCGTTGGCAATCGCCGAAATGGCGGCCACCTGTTGAATGGGCGTGACGGAGATCCCCTGTCCGAAGGCGGTGGCGGCCAGTTCGGACGGATACAGCCGTCTGCCGTAATACACGCCGGTCGCTTCAGCCGGGAGATCGATTCCGGTCCTCTCACCGAGTTTTCGGGTGATGTCCCCGAACCCGAACCGCTCGATGTAACGGATCAACCGTTTTTCTCCCAACTTTTGTCCCAGCATGACAAACGCCACGTTGCTGGAGAGTTTGACTCCTTCCCGGTAGGAAATCTCCCCCCAGCCGACCCCGTTCCAATCGCGGATCATCTGGTCCCCCACCTTGACCGAACCGGACATGAACTTGGCATCGGGATCAAACAACCCTTCCTCGACGGCGGCGGCCAACGTGACGATCTTGAATGTGGATCCCGGCTCAAACTGACTTTCCACCGCAAGGTTGCGGGCATTTTTCTCATTGATCGTTTCCGCGACATTTTGCGGGTCAAACACCGGTCGGCTGGCCATCGCAAGGATTTCCCCCGTCTTGGGATCGGCGACGATGGCCGTTCCGCCCTTGGCGTTGTAGTTTTTGATCGCCTCTTCCAGTTCAAGCTCCACCTGCTGTTGAATCTGCATGTCGAGGGTCAGGACCAAGTCTTTGCCGTGAACGGGAGGTTTGTACTCTTGGGGGTTGTCGGTGAGCATCATGCCGGTCCTTGCTTTGGGATACTGAATGTATCCTTCATTGCCGCGCAGCACCTGATCATAATATTTTTCAACCCCGCTCATCGCCTGATAGTCCACGTTCAGGAAACCGATCAGATGAGCAGCCCTCTCGGACAGATACCGGCGGGCGGTGGTCGGTTTGGGATAGATCCCTTTGATTTTCTTCTGTTCTTGCAGCTCCAACACTTTGCGGACGACGCTCTCCGGATACCGGTATTTGCCTCCGTGGCGCAGCTCTTCGCCTTTTCTCACTTTGCGGCTGAGGATCTGTTCCAGAATCTTCGCATCGATTCCCAAAACCTTTGAGAGTTCCGCCGCCGTTTTTTTCGGGTCATCCACTTCGTCGGGATTGGCCACGAATGTCCAGGCATCCTCTTCCCACGCCAATCGTTGGGTGCCCGTCCGGTCGAAAACGGAACCCCGCTTTGGGGTCAAACGGTCTTTCCGGATCCAGGTTTCCAGCGCTTCCGCCAGATATTCGTCGGAGTTGACCGTCTGAATCCACAGAAGCCGGATGCTGATGATCAAAAAACATAACAGAAAAATCATGCCGACGAGCAAAGAACGCATTTTGTTCTTCCGCAGTGACACACCCATGGCTTCAGCCTCTCCCGTTTCCTGTTTCGTCCGCTTCCGGATCAAATCCGACAGGGGAAATCAGGGCTTCACCTTGGGGATGAATTTGGGATCCGTCAGCTCCAGCCCGCGGCTTTCCGCAAACTGGCGGATCTGTTCGGGACTGGTGAGTTGCATTTTTTCCGTCTCCAGTTTCAGCTTGGCCCGTTCCGTTTCTTCGATTTGTTTGTCCAATTGCCGGATCTCCACGGCCAGTTCGGTGACGCGGGCATGCTGGGACAACACCGAGCTGAGCATGGCCACGCCGATGATCACGCTGGAGAGATACAGCAGCTTTTCTCCGACGGGAAGTCCTTTGAACAAAGGCTTTCTTTTGACATTCCGTTTGGGTTCCGGCCGGGTGATCTTCATCGCGGTCGCGGTGTTCCACCGGTTCTCTCTCATATCGGAATCCTCCTTACGCTACCAGCGCATTCTCCTTCAACCCTCACAATTTCGCGGCGATCCTCAATTTGGCCGAACGGGCCCTGGGATTTCTCTCAATCTCTTCTTCGGACGGCAACACCGGCTTGCGGGTCACCACTTCAAGCACCGGTTTTTTCCCGCACACGCACACGGGAAATTCACGCGGGCACACACAGGTTTCCGCCTGACTTTGAAAAAACTGTTTGCAGATCCTGTCTTCCAGGGAGTGAAAAGTGATGACACAGATGCGGCCTTTCGGGCGGAGCAGTTCGACGGCTTGATGCAGCGCGTCGCGAAAGGAGTTCAACTCGTCGTTGACGGCGATGCGAATCGCCTGAAACGTCCGGCGAGCCGGATGGGGGCCTGTTCTGCGGGCCGGGGCGGGAATGGCCCGTTTGATGATGTCAACCAGTTCCAGCGTGGTCCTGATGGGGCGTTTGCGTCTTTCACGGATGATTTCGGCGGCGATTCGACGGGAAAACTTTTCTTCTCCGTATTCGTGCAAGATCCGTGCCAGCTCTTCTTCGGTCCATTCATTGACCACGTGAAACGCGCTCCATTCCTGGCGCGGGTCCATTCTCATGTCCAGCGGCGCTTCCTGATGATAGCTGAATCCCCGTTCCGCCTGATCGAGCTGCGGGGAAGAAACTCCCAGATCAAACAGGACACCGTCAAGTGGCCCCAGGTCAAGCTCCCGTACCACTTCGGCAAGCCTGCGAAAATTCGTTCTCACCAGACGAACCCGGCAAGCCGCACCGGCCAGCCGCTTTTCCGCATGTTCAAGAGCCGACGGATCCTGATCAAACCCCACCAGGATTCCTTCCGGCCCGAGTCTCTCGGTGATCAGGCGACTGTGCCCGGCGCCTCCCAGCGTACAATCCACGTAGGTTCCGTCCGGTCTGATGTTCAATCCGTCCACTGCTTCGTTCAATAACACCGTTTCATGTTCGAACACTGTTCTTCATCCTTCACGTAAGTTCCAAATCCAGATCCACCAGACTTTCCGCGATTTCCGCGAATGATTCCTCCGATTCGGCGCAGTATTCTTCCCAGCGCTCTTTGCACCAGATCTCCACTCTCGTGGAAACGCCGATGATCACGCACTCCTTCTTCAATCCGGCATATTCACGCAGGTTGGCGGGGATCAGCACCCTGCCCTGTTTGTCCGTTTCCGCTTCGCATGCACCGGAGAAGAAGAATCGGGTAAATTTCCGGGCATCCGCCCGGGTGAAAGGAAGCGCCTTGAATTTCTGTTCCAGCCGGTTCCATTCGGAAAGGGGGTAGACGAACAGGCAATGATCCAAGCCGCGGGTGATGACGAAAGTCCCGCCAAGCCCGTCACGGAATTTCGCCGGCACGATCAGCCGACCTTTTTCATCGATCGCGTGCCGGAATTCGCCCATGAACATGCCTGCCGCCTCCCTTCATTCCCCCTTTCCACCACTTCCTCCCACTTCGTACCACATCGGTAATTATACCACACCCCCAAACAAAAATCCTGCACACGGGGTGCAGGATTTCAGGAATCTTTTCCTGATTTTGGAAAAATCAGAGCTTCCAACTGTTCAGGTACTGTTCCTGTTCTTCGGTCAGACGGTCGATGACGATGCCGTTGGCATCCAGGAAATGACGTGCCACCTCTTCATCGATTTCCACCGGAACGTCCAGCACTTTCGGTCCGATGTCGGCATGGTGACGATGCACGTAAAGAAGTGAAAGAGCCTGCAACGCGAACGTCATGTCCATGATTTCCGCCGGATGGCCGTCTCCCGCCGCCAGATTGACCAGACGTCCTTCTGCCAGGAGATACACCTTCCGTCCGTCTTCCATCACGTACTCCTCAATGTCCTTGCGCACCACGCGGCGGTTTTTCGCCATCCGGGCCAGCTCCTCGACGTTGATTTCCACGTTGAAGTGGCCGGCGTTGGAAAGGATGGCGCCATCTTTCATCACTTCAAAGTGCTCCCGGGTGATCACGTTCTTGTTGCCGGTGGTGGTCACGAAGTAGTCTCCGAATTTGGCCGCTTCGATCATCGGCATCACGGTGTAACCGTCCATGTAAGCTTCCATGGCTTTGACCGGATTGGTTTCGGTCACGATCACTTTCGCTCCGAGGCCACTCGCGCGCATCGCCACTCCCCGTCCGCACCATCCGTAGCCGGCGACCACCACGGTTTTTCCGGCCACCACCAGATTGGTCGTCCGGTTGATGCCGTCCCACACGGACTGTCCGGTACCGTAGCGGTTGTCGAACAGCGATTTGCACTGAGCGTCGTTGACCGCCACCATCGGGAAGCGCAGCTGGCCGAACCGTTCCAGGGAGATCAGACGAAGAATGCCGGTCGTGGTTTCTTCACATCCTCCCTTGACAGTCTCCAAAAGATCCGGACGTTCGGAATGAAGGATGGTGACAAGATCCCCGCCGTCATCGATGATCAGGGTCGGCCGGGTTTCCAGGGTCTTGATCAGGTGCCCGTGATACTCTTCCGGAGAAGGATTGTACTTCGCAAACACGGTGACGCCCGATGCAGCCAGCGCGGCGCAGATGTCATCCTGGGTGGACAGCGGGTTGCTTCCGGTGATCACCACTTCGGCTCCCGCGTCTCTGATCAGTTCGGCAAGGCAAGCCGTTTTTGCCTCCAGATGAAGGGAAATGGCCACCCGCTCGCCCGCAAGGGGTTTCTCCGCCAGAAAACGCTCACGGAGGCGGCTCAGAATCGGCATGTGTTGCCAAGCCCAATCCATCTTCAGACGTCCCTGCGGAGCCAAATTGATGTCGCGGATGATGCTGCGTTCCACGGAATTCATGAAGATCCTCCTTTAAACGGGGTTCCGGCGCTCACTTCCGCTCCCGGTCCCCGATCGAGTCGCGATTCATTATACAACCAAATTCAAAGCCAAACCACCTTGTGCAAATCCATGCGAAAATCATCGGCCAAATCCTGTTTCACCAGATGATCGATCCACTCCAGACCGTGCAGGTTCCACAGAGGTACCACCGACCAGATCCGCTCCTGCAGATTTCCTTCCGGTCGTATCCGTTGTTTGAGCCGGTCCCACCGGCGAAGCGAGGCTTCGTGCTTGGTGAAAACGGCCTTTCGGACTTGCCGGAGATACCAGTCCAGCTGCTTCCCGATGTGCTCCCTGTTCTTCTCTCCGAGTTCCCGCATGTTCATGCCGATCGCTTCGTGGAGATGATCCGTCAGCCCGGCATGAATTTGTTCGATCCTCCGGGCGGCCTCCGCAAAGAGCGCTTCGGGATCCACCGGCTCCATCTCCTTAAGCCATGCCTCCTTCGCCTGGTCGATCCGTTCCAGAAGCGAATGTGTGTCCAGTCCGAATTCACGGGCGTATTTGGCCGTCGACGGATCGATCACGGTGTACCCCGCGCGGGGAACCACCACCGGCATTTCCAGTCCGACCGCCTCAAAAGCGCCCCGAAGCAGAGACCAGTAAGCGATTTCCCCGGGACCTCCGACGAATGCCAGGACGGGAAACAGATATTCCTGCATCAAGGGTCTCGTGACGACGTTGTTGCTCAGTTGCTCGGGGTTCCGCTCCGCGACGGTCAAAAGCTCCGCTTCGGACAAAGACACCCCGCCGTCTTTCGTCACCCACCGATCTCCTTTGCGAACCAACAGCCGGCGACGCCCTTCCACCAACAGGAAAAGATGACCGTCCTCCGGTCCTGCTTCCACCTGCGGTTTGAAGCCGGCTTCCCTGAGCCGTCCGGCTTCCTTCGACACCCGGTCGGCGATCTCCGCTCTCCTGCGGACAAGCTCTCCGAAGAACGGGGATTCCAGCCTGCGAACCGCGGGATGGGCGGAATCGAACATCACCAGACCGTACTTTCCGAACAAATGGTGCATCAACCTGGCGAACATCCGGGTCCAGGACGGCGAGTCTTCGGCAAATCCTCCGAATCGCGCCACCCATTCCCGTTTGTATGACGAGTCCGGAAAATACCGGGAAAGCTCTTCCAACCATGCCCGGAACCGGGGACCGTCCACGATGATCCGCGAAACCGGGACACCTTCCGTTGCCCCGGGATCATACCGGAGTTTGCGAATGTCTCCGTTCTCCTCCATCACCCGGACGTGATCCACCTCGGCGTGATCATGGTCCTCACCCGCAATCCAATACACGGGCACCACCGGTCGGCCCAGCCGTTTTTCCTCGCGCCTGGCCAATTGGATCAAGGTGACCGCCTTGTAAATCGCATACAGGGGGCCGCCCAGCAATCCGGCCTGTTGACCGCCGATGACCACCAAGGCGTCCGGGTCGGCCAGCCGCCGGAGATTTTTTTCCACTTCCGGATGAAGCAAGTCGGGCTGATGCCACTCACGCAGAATATGTACCAGTTGTTGCCGGTCCGCCCGCCACGTTGCGGTCCGGAGAGATTCGGCGCGGCGGGTGAAGGAGTCCGCCTGAAACGGCGGATGGACAAACAGCCCGGAAAGCGGGGCCGTCCACTCGAGATACGCATTCAACAGACGGTCCCGCCGCAGCGTGACACTTTCCATGTTCATGGATGATACGGCTCCTCTTGTGATTGATACGGCTCCTTTTGGTTTGATGACTCCTTCTAGATGATACCCCACTCACTTACAAAAAGAAAGCCGTTCTCTCCGACACGCGCGGCAAGCGCTCATTCCATCGCTTTCCGTCGGCTGATTCCTTTCGGGGACGGATCGCATGCGGTCCCGGGAATGGCCTGACTGATCAGCCACCCCACGAGCGAAAAAAATCCGCAGAGCACAAACACATTTTCCTGGGCCGTTTGAATGAGCGATCCGACCGGAAGCGAAAACCAGTGATCCAGCTCCGGGGAAAGCGAACTGAACAACCTGGCCATCACGATGAGCCCCAGCGCTCCTCCGGCCGTCCGGAACATTCCCAGCACGGTGAGCGTCCCCCTGATCCGCCGGTGAGGCAACAAATCAAACAGGACTTTGTGCACCGGAGCCGTCAGGGTGAACGACAAACTGCCGCCCAGAATTCCCAAGGCAACAAACAGCCACGGATTGCCGTTGGTCAGGGCCAAAGCAAAGTATGCCGCCGACGACAGAAGGAATCCCCATGAAGTGACGGTCCGGAAGCTCCATCTTTTGGAGATCCGCATCACTCCCGGAACCGATACGGCCGAGCAGAACAGGATGCAGCCAAGCAGCAATCCGTTCCAGTAATCGGGAAGGCCGTACAACCGGCTCACCCAGCCGGGCACCAGCACCAGCGCCATCCACACGAAGCCCGCCAGAGCCGCCTGCAAATGAAACAGCCACAATCGTCGGGCGGAGAACAGATGCTCCGCAAACAGCGTACGCTCTCCCCGTTGTTCCACCATCCAAAGCGGAATCACCATTCCGATGCCCATGATCCAAAGCGGCAACACTTCCGGCTTCAAAAACGCGGACCATCCGCCGAGCAGATCGGTGCCCGTCACCGCCGTCATGAGAAAAAGCACCGAAAGGCCGAAGAAAAACACGGACTCGCCGCCCGTCACCCCCGATTTCCGCGGACGGTCGGACCCCAACCATTTTCCGGCTCTCAGCATCATGCGCAGAGCCAGGAAAAGATGAAGAAGAAAGAGTCCACGCCAGCCGAGCAAGTGGACGAGCGCGGTGGAAAGGAACGGAAAGGCGGCCGCTCCGAACATGAACAGCGCATACGCCCTGAGCCGTCCGGAGGCATGGCGCAAAACGAACAACCGTTTCACGCGCAAGGCAACGAGCGGAACCAAACCTCCCGCTCCGGTGGCTTGAACCACCCGGCCCCAGACCAGCCAGACCCATTCCCCCGACAGCGCCGCCACCAGGGTTCCGGCGGCAAACAAGATGAGGGAAACAACGAAGACGCGTGTCCGGCCGTACTGATCGGCCCATCCTTCAAACACGGGAAGAGCCATGGAAAAGAACAACAGCGGCAAAGAAATGGCCCATACCGCCCAGTGGATGGCCAACCCGTGTTCTTCCATGATCGGACCGAGTCCGGGGGTCAAGATGGCCACGTCCAATGTTCCCAAAATCACAGCGATCATATAGGTTTCCAGCCTGAATCGCTTCGAAGGCGCCACTCGGTTCCCCCCCGTCCGGACATCCTCGTTTTTCCCTCTTCATTATAACATGTCGTTCCCGCGCCATAAGCCGTGACGGCCGCGGCTTTCCGCAAGGCTTCGCCCGAAGAAAGCGGCACCGGCACTCCGCCTGTCAAAGGAACGTCTTGTCGGATGACATTCTTCATGCTTTCAAATGTCTTTCTTTTTCCCGGATCCGGTCGACCAGTTGACGATTGACGGGGGTGTCCATCCCCATCCGTTCCCCCAACCGGACAACCGTTCCGTTGATCCAATCGATTTCGGTGGGTTCGCCTCTCATCAGATCCTGCAACATCGACGACCGGTTTCCGGAGGTGTTCCGGCAAACGTTCACCACTTTCTCCAGCATCCGGTTCGCATCAAGCCTCACGCCGATCGCCTCCGCCACCCGGACGGCTTCCTCCACCACCGCCCGAAGCAGTGGAGCATGGCGTTCATGAAGCAGATCGCCGTTCGGAATTTCCAAGATTGCGGTGGGAGCATTGATCGCACAGTTAATGACCAGTTTCTCCCACATGCGCGAACGAATGTCATGTTCCCTGTGAATCTTCACTTCCGGATCAATGGCAGACACCCGTTCGATCCACGCATCCAGCCAAGACGGCTCTCCCTCCCCCTCATGCGGAAACGGCCCCACCCATGTTTGACCGGATCCCGTGTGATGCACGCGGTTCGGTCCGGTTCTGAGCGCTCCCTCGGTGGTCACGGCCGCGAACGTGTGCGCCTTGGCTCCCAGCCTCCTGATTTCCCGGTCATGCCCCCAACCGTTCTGAAAAAACACGAGTGCGCTCTGCTCATGACTCATCGGAGACAGACGGTCGATCAATCCGGGCAGATGACGCTGCTTGACGGTCACGAGCAACACGTCGAACGGGTCACCGGCCGGATCGGCGGAAATCGCCTTCGCCCGAACATCGACCAAGGATTCTTCCCCGTCAAGACCGGTGAAAACCAGCCCCTTGTTCCGCAACCGTTCCGCCTGTGCTTCCGTCCGGGTGATCACCGTCACGTCCAAACCGCCTCCGGCAAGTCGCCCGGCCCACAGCAGACCGAGAGCTCCTCCTCCGATCACGCCGGTTTTCATGGATCCCACCTCCTCTCCTCTAATCATACTTGTCCAAACGACTGAAAGGGATTCGGAGAAATCTCCGAACCCCTTTCAGACTCACACCGGATATACCGGATGTTTTCGCTCGCTGAACGTCACCTGCTTGTTCTCATAAGCGGCAAACCGTTGAATCAGTTCCTTGCGAAGTTTGTCCGGCTCCACGATGCCGTCGATGATCAGCTCGCTTGCCAGTCGGTAGATGTCGATGTCTTTGCGATACTCCGCCCGCTTTTCCATGACAAACCGGGTGCGTTCCGGCTCTTCCAGCTCGGCGATTTTGTTCGCGTACACCGCGTTGACGGCGGCCTCCGGTCCCATCACCGCGATCATGGCCGTGGGAAGGGCCAGACAGCAATCCGGCTCGAAGGCGGGACCGGCCATGGCATAAAGCCCGGCGCCGTATGCCTTGCGAACGATCACCGAAATCTTGGGAACGGTCACCTCGGACATGGCGGCAATCATTTTGGCCCCGTGACGGATGATGCCTCCCCGTTCCACCTGGGTTCCGATCATGAACCCGGGAACGTCCGCCAGGAACAACAACGGGATGTTGAACGCATCGCACAACGTGATGAACCGCGCCGCCTTGTCGGCGGAATCGATGAACAGCACCCCGCCCTTGACTTTCGACTGGTTGGCCACGATGCCGATCACTCTTCCGTTCAGCCGGGCGAACCCGGTGATCAGCTCCTTGGCGAACAGCTGCTTCATTTCAAAGAACGATCCTTCATCCACGAGGCTGCGGATCAGTTCATGCATGTCAAACGGGATGTTTTCCTGATCCGGAACGATTTCCGAAACCGGCCGGACCCCCGCTTCCGGTTCCTTCGGTTCCGCCGCGGGCGGATTTTCTTTCCAGTTCGCGGGGAAGTAGCTGAGATATTCCCGGGCGAGACGAATCGCTTCTTCTTCACTGGCCGCCAGCACGTCTCCGCAACCGCTGACCGTGCAATGCATGCGCGCTCCGCCCATTTCTTCCAGCGTCACTTTTTCCCCGATCACCATTTCGGCCATGCGCGGAGAACCCAGATACATGCTGGCGTTTTTGTCCACCATGATCACCACGTCGCAAAATGCGGGGATGTACGCTCCGCCTGCGGCCGACGGCCCGAACAGGATGCAGATTTGCGGGACCATGCCGGACAGTTTCACCTGGTTGTAGAAAATCCTTCCCGCTCCCCGTCGGTTGGGGAACATGTCGATCTGGTCGGTGATTCTCGCTCCCGCGGAGTCAACCAGATACAGGATGGGCACTTTGAGCTTTTCGGCCGTTTCCTGGATCCGGATGATTTTTTCCACGGTCCGGGCTCCCCAGGAACCTGCTTTCACCGTGGAATCGTTGGCCATCACGCACACCGTTTGTCCGCCGATTTTGCCGATGGCGGTCACCACGCCGTCCGCCGGCAAATCCCCGGCCATGCAATTGGCGAACAGGCCGTCTTCCGCCTGGAACTCGCCCCCGTCGAAGAGCAGCTCCAGTCGCCGGCGCACAAACAGCTTGTTCTGCTGTTTGAGTTTTTCATGATATTTGGGAGCGCCGCCTTGCTCGACGGTTTCCTTGCGCTCCTTCAGGATCCGGATCCGCTCCTCTTTCATGGTTCTCCCTCCCTGCTCATTCACCCGTGTAACGCGGTTTTCTCTTCTCCTTGAACGCGGCCAATCCTTCCAAACGATCCTTGGTGGGGATCAAGGTTTCATACGACCTTGTCTCGAGCAGCAAACCGGTGTCCAAATCGGTTTCCATGCCCCGGTCGATCGCGAACTTGGCCTGTTTCAGGGCCAGGGGCGCGTTTTCCTTGATCCGTTCGGCCATGCGAATCGATTCTTCCAGCGCCGTTCCTTTCGGAACCACCCGGTTGACCAGTCCGATCTGATACGCTTCCGATGCCGGAATGCGGGCCGCGGTGAAAATGAGCTCTTTGGCTTTGGCCTTGCCGATCAGTCTGGGAAGCCGCTGCGTGCCGCCCGCTCCGGGAATGATGCCCAAGGATGTTTCGGTCAAACCCATGGACGCGGTCTCGTCGGCAATCCGGATGTCACACGCCAGCGCCAGTTCGGTTCCTCCCCCGAACGCCACCCCGTTGATCGCCGCGATGACCGGCATGGGGATCCGTTCCACGAGCGTGAACGTTTCCCGAATGGTGTGAATGTAACGGCGAACCTGATCTTCCGTGAACGTGCGCCGCTCTTTCAGGTCGGCTCCCGAGCAGAACGCCTTTTCGCCTTCCCCGGTGATGATCACCACCCGGGTCTCCCGGTCATGAACCGTTTCTTCGGCGATGCTCTTCAGTTCCAGAAGGAGCTCCAGATTGAGCGCGTTGTACATCTCGGGCCGGTTCAGCGTAAGGATTTTGATACCGTCTTGTTTTTCGACTCGGATCACTGCCATGTCCATCACCTCAAGCCTTGCTGCTGTCATTGCCGGCTGCCCGTGCCCGGAGCACCCGTGACGGAAGCGGCCTTCCAAGAAGTTTCTCGGCGACGAGTCCGGCTTCGCACAACAGATCCAGATCGATGCCGGTGTCCACTCCCATGCCGCTGAGCATGTAGACGAGCTCTTCCGTCGCCAGATTGCCCGACGCTCCCGGAGCATACGGGCAGCCGCCAAGTCCGCCGAACGAGGAGTCCAGCGTGGTGATGCCCTCTTCCAGAGCGACCCAGGCATTGACCAGTCCCGTGCCGCGGGTGTCATGAAAATGGCCGGCCAACCGGTTGGCGGGGAAATGCCGGAGCAATTCCCTGAGCACCTCCCTGACCTGGGAGGGAGTGGCCACGCCGATGGTGTCCCCGAGGGAAACTTCGTAGACACCCATTTCGAACAGGGCTTCACACACTTTGATCACTTGCCGGACAGGCACTTCACCTTCATACGGGCAGCCGAAAACGGTCGAAACGTATCCCCGGACCGGTTTTCCGTGCCTGGCGGCTTCCTCCACCACCTCAGCCAGCACCGGGAATGTTTCGTCGATCGATTTGTTGATGTTTTTCCGGTTGTGGGTCTCGCTGGCCGACATGAACACCGCGTACTCGTGAACCGGCGTTTTCAGCGCGCGGTCAAGCCCCCGACGATTCGGAACGAGCGCTCGATAGACGACATCATCGTGTACGGGAAGGCTGCCCGCCAGTTCGTCGGCATCGGCCAGCTGAGGAATCCATTTGGGATGGACGAAAGAGGTGACCTCCAGATGGCGGACTCCCGCACGAATGAGCCTCTCGACCAGATCCCGCTTGTGTTCGACCGGAATCACCGCCCGCTCGTTTTGCAAGCCGTCCCTGAGTCCCACTTCCACGATGCGGACTTCCACGTCGGTCACCTCATTCCAGCTCGATGAGCACGTCGCCTTCCCCGACGAACGAACCGGGTTCCACCTTCACTTCCTTCACGACGCCCGATGCATCGGACTGCACGGGAATCTCCATCTTCATGGATTCCAAAATCACCACGTCTTGTCCCGATTCCACCCGGTCTCCCGGAGAAACCAGAATCGAAAGAACCACTCCTGCCATGTTTGCCTGAATTTGTGCCATGATCCGCTCACCTCGTCATGCCTGTTTTCGGGTCAAAATCTGCGTGTCATATACACCATTGACAAATGCGGGGTCATCCAGGACCCGGAGCAAGAGGGGAATGTTTGTCTTGATTCCCTCAATCCGGAACGAGCGCAGGGCTTCGGCTGCCCTGCGAAGCGCTTCTTGCCGGGTGGAACCGCTTACAATCAGTTTCGCGATCATCGGATCGTAGAACGGGGTCACCGTCACCCCTTCCGCCACTCCGCTGTCCACCCGGATCCCGTCCCCGGAAGGCTCACGATACACGCGGAGCGTGCCGGGCGAAGGATAAAACGTGTCCGGATCTTCCGCATAAATCCGAAACTCCAGCGCATGTCCCGCGGAAGGCACGTCTTCCTGCTTCAAGGATAGAGCATTTCCTTCCGCCAAGTCCAGTTGCATCTTCACCAGATCGATTCCCGTCACTTCCTCCGTGACCGGATGCTCCACCTGAAGACGGGTGTTCATCTCCAGAAACCAGAACGACTCGTCCGGGGCCATCAGAAATTCCACCGTTCCCACTCCGGTGTATCCGACGGCTCTGGCCGCCCGGACCGCCGCATCGGTGAGCAGCTTCCTCGTTGCGGAGGAGACGGATGGAGAGTGGCACTCCTCAATCACCTTCTGGTTCCGGCGCTGAACCGAACATTCCCTCTCATGCAAGTGAATCACGTTTCCGAACACATCTCCGGCCACCTGGACTTCGATGTGTCTGGAACGGTCCACCCACTTCTCCATGAACAGCGTCCCGTCCCCGAAGTATGCTTTGGCCCGTCCGGCGACGGAATCAAAGGCCTTTTGAAGTTCTTCCGGGCTCCGGCAGACGTGCATGCCGATGCCGCCGCCTCCCGCGCTGGCTTTCAACATCACGGGATACCCGATCGACTCCGCGGCCGCCAGCGCTTCCTCCCGTCCGCCAAGCGCCCTCGTTCCCGGAATGACCGGGACGCCCGCCTCTTCCATCACCTTCCGGGCCGTCACTTTGTCTCCCATGCGGGTGATCACGTCCGGTCTCGGACCCACCCAGATGAGATTCCGATCGAGCACTTGCTCGGCAAACGACGCATTTTCGGACAAAAAGCCGTATCCGGGATGCACCGCGTCCGCTCCGGTTTTCTCCGCGGCATCCAGAATGGCTTCAATGTTCAGGTAACTTTTGGCTGCCTGGGCGGGACCGATCGGCACCGCTTCATCCGCCGCTTTCACGTGCGGCATGTCACGATCCGCTTCGGAATAAACCGCCACCGTCCGGATTCCCAATTCCCTGCAGGTGCGCATGATCCGGCACGCGATCTCCCCACGGTTTGCCACGAGCAGTTTCCGGATTTTCATACTGCCCCCCCTGTTTCCTGCTTTGGATCCGAATAAATCGACGAAAAACGCCAATCGCGGAGATCCATTTTTATCTCTTCGACGGCTCGGTATAGCATTCCTTCTCAAAAAGCATGCGATTCGTTCATAAACGAATATACAAAACCATCAAACAATTCCCCAAACCGAAAAAGACCCACACACGGACAGGTCTGATGCGGGTCTTCACGACCGGAGCCCGTCAATCCACGCGCTCCAGATTTCTGTTTTCTTCCATTTTGAATTTCGGCTGGCCGGCACCGTCGGCTTCTCCTTCGAGCATCGCCAGTTTGCGGGCCCGTTCCATGATCTGGACCAATGTCCGGTAGTCATCGTTGACCATCCGGTAGTCACTCTGCACGTGATCGAGTTTCCCTCTCATTTCCCGGTTTTCTTCTTCGAGGCGGGCCAGATCGGCTTCTTTTTCCTGCAATTCCTTTTCCAGCTGCTTCTTCTGCCTCCGAAGTTCCGCCATTTCATTTTTGTACTGTCTCAGGAAGCGGATGACGTTGTCGATCGTCCATCCCGAATCTCCGCCGATGGCGGCTCCTTCCACCCTGAGCCGCTGTTGTCTTTGCTTTTCGCGATTCTTTTTCTGACGTTGGGCCTTGGCAATCTGAATGGCCGCCTCATATTTTTTCCGAACCGTGCTGTTCCAACGGAATCCGCAGGCGGCCGGGGTCCGGCCCAATTTTTCCGCCACTTCTTCGAAGGCGGACAGTTGGGTGCCCCCCTCGCGGATATGCCTCAGTGTCACTTCCGCCAGAACGAGATCATCCTCCGGCGTCCACGCATCCTGTCGCTTGACAGCCATTGTCTTCGCTTCCCTCCGATCTTCATGCTGCAGTCCGCGTTCTCTCACAGCGGTCCCTGATGCCACTATATGCATCTGGTATAAAGCATAGTATATGGATCTACTACTTCTTATTGCCATCGGAGGTTGCGAGTATACCTGTCCCAAGAACGCAGGCGGCCGGAACCGGGAGATCCCGGCCGGTGAAGCGGAAAAAACGCACGGCGGTGCCGAACGAAGATTTCACGTTTCGTCCGGCACCGCCCGGTGAACTTACCGGCACTAAAGCCGGCGGAATCCGTCAAGACTTCCGCGTTTTTCGGAGAAACGATTCCACGGCCTGTCGATGCCGGTCCGAATTCCATCCCGCCGCGCAATTTTCGGCTTCGATCTCCGTCAGACGGGAAGCCGGCACTCCGTCACGGACCTGCCGGGCCAATTGCTTGTACGCGCGTACCACTTCGACCGGAGCGTCCGCAAACCGCCGGATGAACACGTTCAATTTTTCCTCAAAGGAATCTTCCGGCAAAATCCGGTCCACCAGCCCCAGCTCCCATGCCCTGCCCGCGCTGATCCGCTCACCGGTCAACAACAACTCCAGCGCCGGGCTGATGCCGATTTTTTTCATCAGCCTCGAACCTCCTCCCCACCCGCTGGTGATGCCCAATTTCACCTGGATCATGCCGAACAGGGCCCGTTCGGAAGCGATGCAAAAATCGGTGCTGGCGGCCAACTCACACCCTCCGCCCACGGCCGGCCCTTCCACGACGGACATGGTGATGACTTCCCATTCCGAAATCCGCTGCAGGATCCGGCCCATCCTTTTCATGACCGGCAAGATCCCCTCCCGGTCCAGCCGGTGAAACTCATCGAGATCACCTCCGGACACGAACGCCCGTCGATCTCCCCGGAACAGGACCAACCGCAATGTTTCGTCCCGCTCCCATTCGTCAAGCACGTGTTCCAACTCTTCCATCATGGCGAGATTGACCGCGTTTCTCGCTTCCGGACGCCGGAAGACGATCCGGCCGATTCCGTCCGTTTTTTCCGTCAAAAGTGTCCGCATGTTGAACATCCCTTCCGCTGTCCTTGATACCGTTTGGATCAAAGGGTATAATAAGTCCTGTTGAATCATGGCAGAATGCGGGTGCACAGGAATCTTGCAGGAAGGAGTGGGACAGTACATGGACCGCATGTTTCGGGTTCTCGGGTTCTGGACCTTGGTCATCGCACTGATGTTCCTCGCAGGTCATATGTACATTCCTGCCGCCCTCTTCGGGGTACAGACCCTCTTTTTCGTGATCTTGGGTTACATGGGATTGACCGAAAAAACGTACATGTACGTTTTCGGCGCATACATGTTCGTTGCGTTCGTGGGCATGGTTTGGTATTCCACGTTCATGATGCACTGATTCATTTTGCCGGATTCAAAACGGCTCCCGGAGGTCCGGGGGCCGTGAACTTGGCACCGCATTCCGCCGAATGTCGATTCCTGCTCCGCACATCCCAAACCACAGGACCCTTGGACAAAGTTCCCGTACGGAAAATGACGGGTTTTCACTCACACGGCTCCCGAATCACCGGGAGCCGTGTGTATGTTTGCCCGGTTTGTTTGCAAGACGATTCCGACTGTTTCCCCGTTGAAAGAGGAGCCGGTGATCCGGCTCCTCTTTCGTCATTCTTGCAAGCTGGGGATTTTCACGTCCGGATTGACGTCCGCCTCGTAATCCACACCGTCGCTTTCAAATCCGAACAGCCGGAAGAAGTCGCGACGGAATCCCTCGATGTCGGACAGTTCGTTCAGGTTCTCCCCGTTCACCGCATGCCATCTTTCCAATACTTCCCGTTGAATGTCATCGCGCATTTCGAGATCATCGATGCGGATGAGCCCCTTTTCGTCCACCGGAACCGGGCCGCCGGCATAAAGGCGTTCGGTGAACAGCCGGTACATTTGCTCGATGCATCCTTCATGCAATCCCTTCTCCTTCATCACCCGGTAAAGGAGCGATATGTACAGCGGCACCACGGGAATGGCCGAGCTGGACTGGGTGACGAGAGCCTTGTTCACGGAGACCCATGCGTGTCCTCCGATTTTTTGCAGCTTGGCATCCAGTTCCTTGGCCGTTGCCTCGAGATGATCTTTCGCGCGGCCGATGGTTCCCTCCCGATACACGGGGTGGGTGATTTCCGGACCGATGTAGGAATAGGCGATGCTGATGGCTCCGTCGGCCAGCACGCCGGCCTCGAGCAGGGCGTCCACCCACATCTCCCAATCTTCGCCGCCCATCACCTGAATCGTGTGGCGGATTTCCTCTTCATTCGCCGGCTCAATGGTCACTTCCGACACTTCGCCGGTATGGAAATCCACGGTTTTGTTGGTGAAAGCCTGTCCGATCGGCTTGATCACCGAGGAGAACAATTCTCCCGTCTTCGGATGCACGCGTTTGGGTGCAGCCAGGCTGTACACCACCAGATCCACCTGCCCGAACTCCCGTTTGATCAGCTCGATGGCCTGTTGTTTGAGCTCGTCCGAAAACGCGTCCCCGTTGAGGCTGAGTGCCTTGATTCCCGCTTCCGCCGCCGCCTTCTCAAACGCGGCCGTGTTGTACCATCCGGCCGTGGCGGTCCGGTTGCCGGAGCTGGGGCGTTCGAAGAAAATGCCGAGCGTTTCCGCGCCGGCCCCGAATGCGGCCACAATGCGGGATGCCAGACCGTAACCGGTCGACGCGCCGATGATCAGGGCCTTTTTCGGGCCGTTCACGGCAGGCTTGCTCTTTACGAATTCGATTTGCTGCCGCACCTCCCGTTCGCAACCTTCCGGATGGGCGGTGGTGCAAATGAACCCGCGAAATTTCGGTTTGATGACCATGCTTTCATCCTCTTTCCATCATGTTTTCTCGTTTTCTCTTGGATCCCCGATCAAGGGATCCGGCAACCCCTTGGACTGGAGCAGTGCCCAAAATCGTTCACCCATGGCATCGGGATGAATCAACTGAAGCAGCGCACGGACCCGCCTGGCCTCCGGAGAAAACGGATCCCGGGCTGCGGAGACCGGCATCAGCTCCATCGCTCCCGCGCGGATCAAAAAACGGGATTGCGGCTCGCGGGCCAACGTCCTGAGCCCCGCGTTTTCTCCCCACCTCTCGAGCAGGTCGAAATTCACGTGGGCGGTGAGATCGATCTCACCGGGATTTTGCAGCACATCGCCAATCACGCGGTGTCCGGAAAATCCGCGAACCGTTCCGTCCGGCCGGGCCAGCAGATCTTCGGTGCCGCCTCCGTAATCCACGGTGAGAAGATATCCTTCCCGGATCCACGCAGCCGTTTCCTCCAACCATTTCCGCGCGTCCGGCTGCCATTCGAGCGTTTGCCCGTCATCCATTCGGCAAAGCAGCGGGACCAAGTCATCATCCGGCGACTCCGGTGACAGGGGAAGCCAGACTTCCTGCAGTTCTCCTTTTGATTCCTTCAGAGTGACAAAGGATTCAAACAATGCCCCTCGTTCTTTTTTTATCCGATGAACGGGGAGAGCGTCAACCAGCTCGTTTCCGTACACAAACGAAAGCGGCGTCCGGGGAATCTCCCGAAGCGATGCGGCCTGTCTCCACGGAACGGGGATGTTGTCCATGGCCTGCCGCTGAAGTTCCCTGTGCACGGGACTCGTATCCACCAGCCACAAGGTGACCCCTTGCGGCCAGCCGCCGCTTTCCAGAAGTCCTCCGGCAAATTGGGCGGCGATCCGTCCGTCCCCCGCTCCCATGTCGACAACCGTCCAATCCCGCGTGCGCCCGGTCACCCGCATCATGCGCAAAAACAGTCGGGCAAGAACCCGACCGAACACGTCACCGGCATGGGCGGACGTGAAAAAATCCCCCCGTTTTCCCAGCTTGGTCTTCGGATTCCGGTAATAACCCCACTTCGGGTGATACAAGGCCAATCTCATGAACTCATGAAACGGAAGGGCGCGGGACGGATGTTGTTCGATTCGTCCGACGATTTCCCGAAGAAGGTCGGACATCCGTTCCCGATGCTCATTCATCATCAAACACACCGGTACTCAGATACCGTTCTCCCGTATCCGGCGCGATGCACACGACCGTTTTGCCGCTGCCCAACCGCTCCGCCACCCGCAGAGCCGCCCACACGGAAGCTCCGGATGACGGACCCAGCAACAGGGCCTCTTTCCGCGCCAATTCGCGAACCGTTTGAAGAGCTTCTTCATCCGTCACGTGGAAAATTTCATCGTACACTTCCCGGTTGAGAATCGGCGGAATGAATCCGGGACTGGTTCCGGGAATGCGGTGCGGCCCCGGCTCTCCGCCGGCAAGCACCGGGGATTGTTTGGGCTCCACCACTCCGATGAACAAATCCGGAAAGTGACGCCTCAGGAATTCCCCCGTCCCGGTGATGGTTCCGCCCGTCCCCGCCGTGGCCACGAACGCGTCCAGCCTTCCTCCCGTCTGCTCAAGGATTTCCGGCCCGGTGGTACGGCGGTGCACGTCCGGATTGGCCGGATTCTCAAACTGACTCGGCATGAACGCCCCGGGAATCTCCCGCAACAACCGCTCCGCGATCCGGATCGCCCCGGGCATTCGTTCCGCCCCCGGGGACAACACCACTTCCGCCCCGTACGCCTTCAGCAGCCGCACCCGTTCCTCGCTCATCGTGTCGGGCATCACCAATATGGTGCGATAGCCCCGGGCCGCACCGACCAAGGCCAAGCCGATGCCGGTGTTTCCGCTGGTGGGCTCCACGATCGTCATTCCCGGCTTCAGACGCCCGCTCTCTTCGGCCGCCCGGATCATGTTCCACGCGGTCCGGTCTTTCACGCTTCCTCCGGGATTCATTTTCTCCAGCTTGACATACACGTCAGCCCAACCGGGTTTTCCCATCCGGCGAAGGCGCACCAGCGGAGTTTTCCCCACCAGCTCCAGGATGTTGTCCGCCACGCGAAGCGGGACAGATCGCCCGGACGCTTTCAGTCCCTGACGACCGGCCCCGTCCATTCCAGCATGCCTCCTTTGAGATTGTACACCTTGGCAAAGCCCCGACCGGCAAGAACTTCCGCGGCCATCAGGCTGCGACGGCCGCTGCGGCAGATCAGGAGAACCGGCTCGTCCCGATAAGCGGCCACTTCTTCCCACCGCCGTTCCATCTGGTCGTGGGGAATGAGAATCGCCCCGGGGATGTGACCTTCCGCGAATTCCTCTTCCGTGCGAACATCAACCAGCAGGGAGAAATCCCCGTCCAATTGCTCAAACCGTGCGGAGAGTTCTTTTGCTTCCAGTTCCCGAACCTTCATCGGCATCTTCCTTTCCGGAATCTGATCGGCCCGTTCCTTCACCGCCCGGGCAGGATTTCGCGGACGTACCCTTCCAGTTGTTCCAGTTTGACGGGGCCCTGAAACACCCGCTTGATCGTTCCGTCCGGCGCGATGAAAAACGTACTGGGAATGGGCCCGATCTTGTAGCGTTTGGTCACGTTGCGGTCTGAATCCATCAGGATCGGAAACGTCAATCCGTATTGTCTTGCGAACGCGCCCGCCGTCACTTCGGTTTCTCCGATGTTCACGGCCAGAATGACGAATCCTTGCTCCCCGTACTTCTCATACGCCTGTTGCATGGCCGGCATCTCCGTCCGGCACGGTTCGCACCAAGTGCCCCAGAAATTGAGCATGACGCCTTTTCCCCGGAAATCGCTCAGGGACACCGTTTTGCCATCCAGCGTTCTGAGGCGGAAATCAGGGGCTTCGCTGCCCGTCTCGGGCGCGGCGTCAGCGCGGAACACCCCCTGATACAACGCGAATCCGATCATGGCCACCATGGCCAGAAACAGCACCCGACGTACCCAGTAACGGGTTTGTTTGTTCATCATTGGTCACCTGTCCTGCTCCAGATTGTATCAGAAATCCGTGACGTTGTCCTTTGCCCGCTTCGACATCCGGTTCGGAGATCAAAATCCCTGGAATCCCGTCAGATCGATCAGCCACCGGGTGATGACCGTGAGTTGATCGGTATAAAGCAGAATCCCGAACAGCACCATCAACGCTCCGCCCGCTTTCATCACGCGTTCGGAGTATTTCAGGATCCAACGGGCCCGTCCGACAAACATGGCCATCACGAAAAACGGCAATGCAAACCCGAGGGTATAAGCCGTGATGAATGCAAATGCCTTTTCAGGCTGAACGGCCGCCATGGCCAGCACCGCGGCCAGAATGGGCCCCAGACACGGCGTCCAACCGGCGGCAAATCCGATGCCCACCAACGTGGAGCCGAAATAACCGATCTCTTTTCTGGAAATCTCCAACCTCCGCTCGCGCAAAAGAGCCGTCGGCCGGAAGATGCCCAACATGAACAGGCCCATCGCGATGATCAAAACGGCCCCCAGCATGCGAACCAAATCCTTGTACTCGTTGAACAGCGCACCCAACACTCCGGCAGTGAAACCGAGCGCGTAGAACACGAGGGAAAATCCGAGAATGAAAAACAGGGTGTGCGTGACTACCAGCCGCTTGATTTCCCGGGAACGATTCCCGTCGGTGAGCTGAGACACGGAAATGCCGGTGATGTAGGACAAGTAAGACGGATACAGCGGAAGGCAACACGGGGATATGAACGAAAGAACCCCCGCCCCCAGAGCCATCCACAACGTAACCTGTTCCATTCTTCTCTCCCCCGATTTCTCTACTGAGTGATCGTTTGCATCAACCGTTCGACCTGTTCGGCGGACATGCCCCCGACCAACCTGTGTTGGATTTTCCCGTCGGGCCCCACCACCACGGTGACCGGAATTCCCGGCAAACGGTAATCATCCAATCCGACGGTTCGGTTGTTTTTCTCCGGATCCAGCGCAACCGGAAAGGTGAACCCATGCTCTTCCACATACTGTTTCACACGGCTTTCATCCCGTTCCTGGGATGTTTCGTTCACCATGATGAACCGGACTTTGTCCTTGTACCGTTCATACGCCTTTTGAAAATGAGGCATCTCGTCACGGCAAGGCGGGCACCAGGTCGCCCAGAAATTGATGACGGTGGGCTTTCCCTGCGCATTCCGGAGCGTCACCGTTTTTCCGTCCAGCGTGTTCAGAGTGAAATCCGGCGCGCACTGACCCACTTCGGGACCAACCGTTCCGTCACATTCCCGATCGGACGTCACCGCTTGTTCTTTTCCCTCCCATCCGCCCCACACCGCCGCCACCGCAAACCCGGCCAGCAGGACAAGGATGAACAGATTCCTCCACTTTTGCATTGGTTCCACTCCTTTGTCGGCGCTTGAGAACATCCCCAGTAACACATTATGGGTATGGCGGGCGGTTGCATACCCCTGTCCCTTGGGTTTGTGAAGCCGTACGGCGGGATCCGGCAGTCCTTCACAACAAAGAAATCCAAATCGGCCGGCTCCGATCGGGGAGCCGCCTTTCAACCGGTCACGTAAGGATTCATTTCCTGTTCGCGACCAATGGTGGTTTTCGGTCCGTGTCCCGGACATACCACCGTTTCTTCGGGCAACTCCATCAATTTGCCGATGGACTCCATGAGCACGGAGTAATTGCCGCCCGGCAGATCAAACCGGCCGATCCCGTCTTTGAACAACACATCCCCGCCGAACACGACGTTGTCAAACAGATACGACACACTTCCCGGAGAATGACCGGGGGTGTGCCAAACCTCCACCTTCGTTCCGATCAGATCGAGCGTCTCTCCTCCCGTCAACATTCGTTCGGGCTCGCGACAGCGGACGGGTTCCAGCCCCGGCCACCACGCGGATCCGTTCTTTTCCGGATTCCCGGGCCAATCCGCTTCCTCCTTGTGGAGGCAGACGGGCGCACCCGTGATTTTCCGCACTTCCTCCAATCCCGCGATGTGATCGAAGTGCGCATGGGTCAGCAAGATGGCCTCAATCTTGAGTCCCAATCTCCCGATCCGCTCGATGAGCGGTTCGGGATCCTGGCCGGGGTCAATCACCACTCCCCGTTTGGACGGTTCATCATACACCAGCCATGCATTGGTGACCGCAATTCCCAAAGGAAAACATTCGATGTTCATGAACGGGGCCTCCCCTGAAAACATGCTTGTTCCCTTCCCATTCTACCTTCAGTGGCGAAACACTTCAAAGTCCGGCGAAAATCTCCCTTTCTTTCGGCATCTTCGGGGTGAAGGTCTTTCACCGGAATGAAATTGAGGTATACTGTTCACTGAAAAGCCCCAATTTGACTTGAGCGCCGGAAAGGAGGCACGGCGGACCCCCCTGCCGGGAAGCCCGCCGCTGTCATGAAAGTGATTTGCATTTTGTGCGACAAACCGTTTCAACCGGACAAGCTGACCATGAAAAAAATCAAAAAATATCCGCACATCATCCAGATTTGCAAAGATTGTCACGACCGGGTGAAAGAGCGCACGCTGCAGCGCATGAAAGTCCTTCCCCCGGAACCGGAACGGCCGTCTTCGAACCGGAAGCGGAATCACTCCTCAAAGCACTGATTGTAGCGGGGTTCCGCCTGGATGTCCTTCAACAGCCGATCGGCTTCATCCCGGGGAAACCTCGCTTCCTCTTCTTTTCCCTCCCGGCGGTAACGGACCACGTAGTCACTTCCGTCCGCCTGTTTTTCGGGATCCGTCACGGAGTGAACGTCCCTGAGCAGATCCTCGAAAAAAAGAACCGTATCCCTTGCCGACCGGTCACTCGGCCGGGCATCCCAAACAATGCGAATTTGCAGCCAGTTGAAGAGGGCATCCTTCAGTTGCACGGACATGTCCCCTTTCAGCGTTCTTCTTCCCGTTGGGGTCCGCTTTTTTTCTTTCTTACGGCCCAAAGACGGATCCGGGTGACCGCGATGAGCACGATGGTCACCAACATGGCCGCGACGATGGGCAGACCCGTGTAATGAAACACCGTGAGCAACACGCACCCGACCGCAAGCGCGAAGTAGATCACAGCGCTTTTGAGCACCGGCAGCCGGATGGCAAACGCCGTTTTGTAAATGATGCCGGAAAGCACGAGAATCACCGCATATACGCCCCAGAAACCGATTGAATCCAACCATTGTTCAAACGCCGTCCACATGGTTCAAGCCCCCTGCCGGTCTTCCCCGCGAAGTTTGTGCAGATACCGAATCTCTTCCGCGTATTCCCCTTCATCATCGACCGGCGTTTCCAGAATGACCGGCAATCCTTGAAACGCTTCTTCCTTCAGGAAGAGTGCCAAAGCCTCCGCCCCGATTTCACCCTTGCCGATTTTTTCGTGACGGTCTTTCCGGCTGCCCCAGGGAGCCTTGCTGTCGTTGAAATGAATGGCAACGAGATGTTCGAGATATCCCGTTTCCTTCATTTCGGTCACCAACCCGTCAAATCGGTCGGGAACCCAGGTGCCGGCCGCAAAGGCATGACACGTGTCAAAGCAAAATCCGATTTTTTCCGGATGCCGGGTGGACAAGCGGATCTCCGTCAATTCCCGGATGGAAAGCCCCAGTTCGCTTCCTTGTCCCGCCGTGTTCTCCAAAAGCAGTTTGACCGGGCCGTCGTATTCATCGAGAATGATGTCGAGCGTCTCCACCATTCGGCGTCGGCCGTATTCTTCCCCTTCTCCGACATGTTTGCCGCAATGCACCACCGCTCCGACCGCCCCGTAGCATTCGGCGATCCGCAAGTCTTCACGGATGGAGCGGATCGTCACTTCATGCAAATCTTCCTTGGGAGTGGACAAATTGGTGATATACGGCGTGTGCGCGACGAGCACAATGCCGTGTTCCTTGCAAAACTTCCGGCCCGCTTCGGCATCTTTCACATCTACTTTTTTCGGTCTGAGCCCGCGGGGATTCTTGGTGAACACCTGAAACGAATCCGCGCCGAGCTCAAAGGCCCGCTTCGATGCCCTTTCAAAGCCTTTGGCCACGCTGATGTGACAACCGATCTTCATTCGCTGTTCTCCTTCCAAATGCAAAAAGCGCCGGGACCGGACGCGAGGCCGACAAATCCGAAAGCGAATTGCCAGCACTCCCGTGCCGTGAACGGGCGCCGTTTCCTGCCACTATTTTAGCATTGCTCTTCCTCGCCGGGCAACCGGACGAGACGGTTCCGGACCTCCAGCATCTTCGAGGGAAGGTTGGTGATCAACGCATCCACCCCCGCCCGGATCAACCGTTCGGCCTCGGCAGGGTCATCCACCGTCCAAGGTCGTACCCGGATCCCCGACTTCCGACAACCTTCCACCACTTCGTCCGGACATGCCAAATGATGCGGATGAATGCCGTCCACTCCCAGATGTTTGGCATACATCCAAGGCTCAACCATGCCGCAGACGTACAGCGCCGCCAACCGGAGCCCGGGGCGGAAATGTCTGAGATGCCGGAGGCTGAAGTGATTGAACGAGGAAATCACGACACGGTCCGTGAAACCGTATCGTTCCACCAACCCGACCACCGCCTCTTCAAGACCCGGATACCGGATGATCCCGTTTTTCAGTTCGATGTTCAGTTCCACATCCGTGTCCCGAAGCCACTCCAACACTTCCGACAGAAGGGGGATTCTCTCATCGGCAAAATCCTCCGAGAACCAGCGACCGACCCGGAGCCGTGCCAATTCTCCGGCACTTTTGTCCGCCACTTTTCCCGGAACCCCGGCCGTGCGATCCAGCGTTTCGTCATGAATCACCACCACTTCCCGGTTCGCCGTCAAATGGACGTCCAGTTCGATTCCTTCCGCTCCCTCGCTCACCGCTTTCATGAATGCGGCCATGGTGTTTTCCGGTGCCGAACGCGAACTGCCCCGATGGGCATACACAAGGGTCCGGGTCATGCAACTTCCTCCTTTGCGGATGGATGGACTTGCACAAAAAATCCCGCCGCCGCAACTTTTCGAATCTCCCCTCCGGCACGGCGTGCGGATCCGACATGCATCCCCCGGCGAAATTCAACGCCGCGTTCATTGAATTTCTCCCTGACGGTGAACTTTCCCTCCATCCACCCTTGCGAAAAAAAGCGCATCCCGGGATCCCCGTGTGCGCTTCCATCCGTTTGAGCGATTCCTCCTCTCCGGCATCAAAGAGCTTCCAGGAGGATCATTTCCCTTCTGATTTCCATCAATCGCTGCTTGCTTCGCTCGATTTCATGCCTGCAATTGACCTTGAGTGCATCCGCCAGTCTGTCCAGCTCCCGGTCCAGTTCCCGTCTGAGCACGGGAATCCTCTCTTCGGCATCACGGCATTTGTAGGCTCGAATCATATGTTCCAAGATTGAACCGCACCCCTTTTTCATGTTTCGGAGTTGGAATCCGGATGTCGTCTTTGTGAGTCTGGATACAGGATTGCCCCGCCCGTACCGAAATAAACCTGATGAACGAAAGGAGGCGAAAATCAAGGAAAACCCGGGCCTTTCCCCGGCCGTTTCCATCTTCGGCTTCCGTATGGTAAGATGTGGACAAATTTGCACGAAAACGGAGGGGAAATACGTGCACACACCCGAATTCCGCGATGAAGACTTCCAGGTGTTTCATGTGGAAGGGCTTGAACCCAGAATGGAAGCGTTGAAACGGAGAATCCGTCCCAAACTGGAGATGATCGGCACCGAACTCTCGCCCGCGCTCTCCGCGATCATGGGAGAACCGGTCACGTTCCACGTGGCGAAACATGCCCGCCGGACGGTTCATCCCCCGGAAGAAACCTGGGTGGCATGGTCGGTGAGCAAACGGGGATACAAAGCCCTTCCCCATTTCCAGTTCGGTTTGCGGGACACGCATCTGTTCGCATGGTTCGCCCTGATCTACGAATGCCCGGACAAAGCGGAATTTGCCCGCCGCCTCCAGGCGAGGCTCAAGGAAATCTGGACCCGGATCCCCGATGATTTCATGATTTCCAAGGACCATACGGTGCCCGAGGCGACCGTCAAACGCGATTTGTCCGAAGAAGAGATGCTGAAACTGCTGGATCGACTGGAACGGGTGAAAAAAGCCGAGTTTCTGTGCGGAACCTTCATTCCGAGGGAAGAAGCGGTCCACCTGACCAAAGAGCAGCTGATCTTCCGGGTGGAATCCGCTTTCCGGAAACTCGAACCGCTCTACCGGCTGGCCGTTTTGGAGCCCGCCCGCCGCTGACGGAGCCGGCTCCTGCGGCGAATCGTTTGGACACGGGGAGCGCCGGAAAATGCCTCCAGGAATCCAATTTCGGGATTTCGCGGGGATTTGCCGGTGCTCCCCGTGTTTTTATACGCATGTTCGCATGAAATTCTACTTTTGTTCCCGTACTCTTTTTGCTATACTATGCGTCGTGCATGCATCCACACGACGAAGGGTGGCCGCGACTCCGATGAATCAACGACAACATCGCACGCCGCTTTTTTCTTTGCTCAAAGAACATGCCGGGAGAAATCCCGTTCAATTTCATATCCCCGGGCACAAAAAAGGGCAGGGAATGGATCCCGAATTCCGGGATTTCATCGGCCCGAACGCCCTCTCCATCGATTTGATCAACATCGAGCCCCTGGATGACCTGCATCATCCGCGCGGAGCCATCCGGGAAGCACAGGAATTGGCCGCCGAGGCATTCGGGGCCGATTATACGTTTTTCTCGGTGCAGGGAACCAGCGGGGCCATCATGACCATGGTCATGTCGGTGCTGAACCCCGGGGACAAAATCATCGTCCCCCGAAACGTGCACAAATCGGTGATGTCCGCCATCATCCTGGCGGGAGGTCGCCCGGTGTTCGTTCATCCGGAGATGGATGAACGGCTGGGCATCGCCCACGGCATCACGCCCGCCCAAGTGTCCAAAACCCTTGACCGGCATCCGGACGCGAAGGCCGTCCTTGTGATCAATCCCACCTACTACGGGATCGCGGGAGATCTCAAGAGCATCGTCGACCTTGTTCACGAACGGAACATTCCGGTATTGGTCGATGAAGCCCACGGGGTGTTGACCCATTTTCACCGACGGTTGCCCGTTTCCGCCATGGAAGCCGGCGCGGACATGGCAGCCACCAGTGTGCACAAGCTGGGCGGTTCCCTGACTCAAAGCTCGGTGCTCAACGTTCGCGAAGGACTTGTCAATGCCCGAAGAGTCCAATCGATCATCAGCATGCTGACCACCACGTCGACTTCATACTTGCTGATGGCATCATTGGATGCCGCCCGCCGGTATCTGGCCATTCACGGGCATGAAGTGATCGAGCGGACATTGATGCTGGCCGACACCGCCCGCAAACGCATCAACGAAATTCCCGGCCTGATGTGCATGGGAAGGGACTGGCTCGGGAGCGAAGCCATGTATGACATGGATGAGACGAAACTCCTGATCCATCTGAAACATCTCGGCATCAGCGGTCATGACGCGGAGAGGTGGCTCAGGGAACATCACAACATCGAAGTGGAACTGAGCGATCTGTACAACATTCTGTGCCTGATCACGCCCGGCGACACCGAAGAGAGCGTGGACCGCCTCATCCGGGCGCTCCGGGATTTGTCCGATCACTTCCATGAACCGGACCGTTCGCGGGAAATTCGCATTCGTTTGCCTGAAATCCCCGAACTGGTTCTCTCTCCCCGTGAAGCGTTTTACAGCGAAACGATTTCCGTTCCTTTGGAAGAATCCGCCGGAAGAGTGATCGCCGAATTCATCATGATTTATCCTCCCGGCATTCCGGTCCTTCTGCCGGGCGAACGCATCACGTCCGAGAACATCTCCTACATCCTTGAACACATCGAAGCCGGTTTGCCCGTGCAGGGAACCGAGGATCCCTCCGTCCGGCAAGTACGGGTCATCAAATGAACAAACCGCCTGCCACCTTGTTGCGGCAGGCGGTTTTCGTTTTTTCGAATGAAACCGGTCAGGCGATTTCGCGGTCACGGATCACGTCTTGATCAGGTGCGCAGGATCGGTCGAGACAGGATTCACAGGTTCCGTACAACGTTCCGAATTTTTCCGATTCCACCCAATCGATCACAACGTCGCAATTCATGCAAACGATCGCTTCCATTTCCTTTCCCCCCGTTTGCTTGAGGCCACGAATGACCGCCGTTTGTGACAGCGCTTTCACCACAAATGTTATGTCACATATATTATATTATGACATACTGTTTCAGGTCAAAGAAACCATCAAAAAAGGCAAATCCGCGAAGGATTTGCCTTCATCAACTTCCGTTTTCCAGTTCGGCTTCCAACGATTCGGTCGGAAGGTTGGCCTTCAAAAACAGAGATACTTCTTCCGCCTCCTCTTTGGACCCCAGGTTGAACGTTTTCTGGAGATACTCCAGGTTCTCGGCGTCGGTCAGCGAGAGCAGCGAGGAGCGTCCGGTCTGCATGCAGACGACCAGCGGTTTCCCGAAGAACATGCGGGTGTAAACGATTCCGAAATCGTACCGGCCGTGTTCCGAGAGAAAGCCGACAAAACGGACTTTGGCCTTTTCGGATTCGTCATACAGGCGATCGTACCAGCTCATTCGTATCTCCTCCCTGTTCCCGAAGATTTTGCCGGCGCCCGAAAAACAGGCCCGTAAGAGGTCAATACCCCTTTTCAATGCTTGTCAAACATGTTTTTATAACCCTTGCTCTTGCATTTTTGACTCAAACAGGGAGACCAACTCCAAAATCAACGAAACATCCCCGTCATCCACCACGCCGCCGGATTGCGCGACCACCACCAACACGCCGGTCAGATGATGCCCCCGATAGAACGGAGCGTACACTTCGACCCGGTCCCGGCACCGTTCCCATACAAGGCCACCCCGAACGGCAGCCCGGCTGATGTTGCCTTCCCCGAAGGGAATCCGTTCAGGCAAAAATCGACGCCCCCGTTCATACCGGCATGCAAATTCCGTGTGTTCCTTCATGTAAATGGCCGTCCAGTGATACCCCGCCATCCTTTCGGTCAGCTTGTTGCAAACAAAACGGTACAGGGGGTCGAGATCTCCCTGACAACGGTCCGATACGGCGCCGATCTCCGAACGGAGTTCATCCAACAGATCCGATTTCTCCATCCGTGACTCCCCCACAATTCAAGTAAATCTCAGTGTACCATATAAACCATTTGCAAACAAGGTCATTTTTTTAACATTCAAAAAACTGGCTGACCGGTCGGAATCGCTTGTTGCGACCGATTTGCGACAATTCTGCCTCCATGCTAAGATGGTGGAGAGACTTGCATTGAACGACAAGCGATGGGAGAGAGGGTCCTTTGAAAGAAAGCGCTCGCATCAGACTGGTCAAGGGTTCCAAACAGGAAACCGTCACTTTGCAAGAAGTGAAAGAGGCGTTGGAGCGATACCGGGAAACATTTTCCCTCACCGGCCGCCAATTGGACTGGAGTTACCAGGACGCCGCTTTTCCATACGAAGTGGAGGAACGGGAACAATCCGGCTCCCCCTTCCTCTTCCTGAAAGGAACTGACCCCCGTCTTCATCACGGCTTGGTCATCGGGGTCGGACGGGAATCGGAAGAAGGACCGTACTTCATCCAGGTGGTTCTTCCCGGCACGTCGACCCACGGGGACAAGGCCAAGGCCAACGAATTCTGCAAATATCTGGCGCGCACGTTCAAAGGGGAGCTGCACCTTTTCAACGGTCGGATCATGTATTTCAACGATCGCAAAGGCTGAAAAAACAATCCCTGGCCATTTTGGCCAGGGATTGTCGGTTTCAGGCCGGCAACTCGTCTCCGGAAACTTCCGATTCCAGATCGATGTGGTAAATTTTTCGGAGAGTGTCGGAAAACTTCTCGGGATCGGTGCGTTCCTGGCACACGGCCAGGCGGAGGAGAATGTTTCTTCTCTCCTCCTTGCGGGCGTCCTCCGACACTTCCAATGCCTTCAGATACAGTTTTTCCGCTTCGTCGAACCGGTTCTCGAAACGGTACGTATCCCCCAAGAGCAACCAGATTTCCCCGAATTCACCCGAAATCGGCGTTCCCTCCACCGCTTCCGCCGCCCGGGACAACATGGAACGTGCATCCTCCAGCTCTCCTCTCCTCAACCGGATCTGCCCCAACCGGGTGAAGATTTCCGCCTTGATGCGGTCCGAACGCAGCTTTTCCTGGATTCCCAGTGCCGTTTGGAAACAATGCTCCGCCTCTCCCCATTTTTCGCGGGAAATGTAGACGCGACCCAACATCATCCAAAGGCCGCAAGCCTGTTCCATCTTCCGGTTGACCCTTGCCAATTCGATGCCCCTGACGGCGTAACGGACGGCTTCTTCATGGAGTTTGAGACGGTCGAGAATGCGCACGCGCGTGCCGTACAATTCCAGCACCGTTTCCACGTTGTCAATGCGTTCCATTTCATTCCACAGATCGTGAATCTGGTGCAACGCTTCCTCAATCCGGTCCAACATCTCCAAATAGTTGATCCGTGAGATCAAAAGCGTGTACCGGCAGTGAGCACGGTCCCCGTCCTCCTGAAACGCTTCAAGCCCTTCATCGACATACCGGAGAGCCTGGCCGGGATCTTTGTGGAACATCAGCGCGATCTTGCCCAACTCCTGGTAGCTCGCCGCCTTGATGTTGGTGTGGAGCCGTTCCGGCTTCTGGTCAACGATGCGAATGGCCTCGAGAAAATGATTCTGCGCCTTGACCCAGTTTTTCTTGGCCAAATAGATTTTTCCCCGGAGAAAATGTGCGACACATGCAAGGGCGTGATTTCCTTGAATGTTCAGCTTTCTCAACCGCTCCAATCCCTTGTCCGGACCGACCAGGTCGATCATGCTCTCCACGGCCGAAAGCCGCAGTTCCAGCTGCTCCTCTTCCTGCTTTTCCTTTTCCAGGAGTTCATGAATCCTGTCCAGTTCCACGCCCAACTTGTCTGCCACGTATCTCACTTTTTCCTCGTTGACGTATGTAATGCCTCTCTCGATGTTGCTGATGGTGGAGGGAGATACAAATTCGTCCGCCAGATCCTCGAGACGAAGACCGAGCTCTTTTCTTCGTTTCCTGAGCAATTCGCCGATCTTGCTCGGATGGATGTAATCCAAAACCCTTTCACCTCGCACGAGAAAGTTCCGGTCGGTCGCCTGTTCGCCGTGAATCCGCCCTTCACGGAGGCTCGCCCGCCCTTTTCTCCTTTGTTTGCGGGGCAAAAGCGGCAACTGCCGGATTGAAAATTGTTTCCGCACGATTTGACTGAATGACCTCACGGGTAATATTGCAATACGAAAAAGGCATTTGACATAAATTTTTTCAGGTTGTATACTCGTATCACAATATAAAATTTTCAGTAAATTCATGCGGAAGGGAGATGCCCATGCTCAAACTGCTGCTCACCGGGTCACCGGATGAAGTTCATCCTTTCATCCACAATCTTCAATCGTTTCCCGGCTACCGTGTCACACTTTCCCCGCCGGAAACGCTGGAATCGGACGTCATCCGTGTCAGGGCGTCCGTCCGGTCGGTCCCCGTCGACCGTTCCCCCGTCGCGGTCAGACTTCACACTGCGGACTCCCGTGAGATCGATATCCACTTTCTCGACGGGATGGTCATCAGAATGGATGATCGAACCCTGTACATCAGCGGCAAGGTGTTCGACATCTTCGGATAGAAAAAAGCCCCATGAACGTTCGAATGGGGCAAAGGGAAGATGGGCTAATTCTGATTGTACCACAACTTTCGGAGCATGGTAAGGAAAATCCTCGGATTTTCCGGAACTTCCCGTACCGCCTTGAATCACCCGATGTCATGACAGGACATCGGGTGTATTTTTCATGCCACAAACCGCTCGAACATCCAAGCGGTCATAACCGCAAAGCCGGACCCGAGGCAACCTCCGATCAACACGTCGGTCGGATAATGAAGGGCCAGATAGATCCGGGAGATCCCCACCGTCACGGCGTAGGGGAGCAGAACAATCCCGGAGTCCGGCACATGAAGGAAAAACGTGACGGCAACGGAAAAGGCCGCGGTCGTATGCCCGGACGGGAATGACCAATCCGTCAGCGGATTGGGGAAGGTATGCAGATTCCCCAAACGCAGGTAAGGACGAAGTCGGGGCTTCCAGGCCTTGATTCCCCGAACGGCCAGATGGCTGCCACCCAATGCCGTCAATCCCTCCACGGACCACCATTTCACGGAATCCGGGGCGAACATCAGCCACAGAAGCAAAAAACCGATCGTGGCGGTGGCCCCGCCCAAATGGGTGAATCTGGGCATCAACCAATCCAGCAGCCGGCACTTCCATTGACAGTTGACCCATTGAATCAAGGTATGATCATACCGGATCAACCAGGCGGCAAAATGTTTCAACCGCCCCACCTCCGTCCCTCATTCAAACGCATCCTTCAAACACTTCTGTATGATATCATGCTGACTGAAGAAATTGAAGAGAAAACAAAGAAGGTGTCAACCTTCGGTAAAAGATCAACACCCGGGTTTCCTCACTCTGTTTCGCGACTGTTCGCTTGGTTGTTTCGATTGAACACGGTTTCCAAAATCCAACGTCTCTCTTCCATGCCGTACGGTTTCCAGAAGGGTTCTCCGTACAGCAAAATGTCCAGATGCAAATGCAATCCTTGATTCGTTCCCTTTGCTCCGTCACTGGTTCCGGAGTTTCCGACGTATCCGACAATCTCCCCCGCCTTGATTCTCGTTCCCGGTTTCACTTCGGGAACGATCCGGTCCAGATGACAGTAGCGAACCATCACGCCGTTTTCATACTGAATCCAGACCTGTCTCCCCCTGAGTTTGTCCAAGATGGGTTCAGGAGTCTGGCCGTCGTTGTTTTTCCCGATCTCAAGCAGACGATTCCGCTCCCGGGTCGCCATCTCCCGGTATTCGTGATCGGCGCGGACCACCACCCCGTCCGCCATGGAGCGAACCGGCGTGTTCCGGTCGATTCGGACTCCCGTTCCGTACGAATACCAGTCAATGCCTTCATGGATTCCGCCCCGGTACGTGCGGGCGGCACCCGGCATGTGGGAGTCCAGCGTACTGACGTGCGCCCCGTCGATCGGAGTGCGAAGGAACGAAAGGATCTCCACCATTTTTGCCGCGGGAATGGCACCCGGATGTTTGCCGGGGGCTTTGGACGGCAAGCGGGCAGGGTTGCTTCCGAGCGTGACGGTGGTACCGGACGTCGTGACCGTCTGATTCAGCACCTGTTTGATGAACGTCACCGGCACCCATGCCTCTCCGTCCTTCACCACCGGAGCGGGATTCAAAGGTTCAAACACCCCGTTCCTGTTCACCACGGGCACTTCGTGAAACATTTCAAACCGGACTTCTCCGTGCATCAACACGATTTTGCCGTCAGGCATGAACACATGGGACTCCACCGGAAGCACTTTGGAAAGATCGTCCACCTTGACGTACAGATCTTTTCCGTTTCGCATTGCGGTCAGTTCCTGACGGTTCTTTTGCGCCGGTTGGGTGGACACCGGAACCGCTTGTTCCGCCTCCGACGGGGTTTCGGAACGGTCCTCGGCCACGGGCGACGACGATTGCTTTCCCGCCGATTTCGTCTTTTCCGTCCCCAGATTCATGACGGCTTCCCATTTGGCAAGCCACGCCTTGTTGCTTGGAGGAAGAAACACGATCATCAGTGTCAAACCAGCGGTCGCAATGAGGAAAGTCGGATGTCTCATCATCACAATCTCCCTGTCACCAGGACTTTGGCACGTTGATCCCACTATTCCCGAACCGTACAGAAAAACACACCCCTTACGGAGTGCAATCTTGCTGACACATCGCAATCTGCCGCTCGGCGCCGGTTCATCTTTCTTTTTTCCGCAGCCGGCAAGTCCACCTTCCATCGCATGAAGAAACGGTTCGGGAACACGCGCTTCCACCCCGCATTTGCGGATGGAGTGCGTCCCGCCTCTTATGTTTCCTCATTTTATCGATTCTCCCGGAAAGGGTCAAGCAACGTGAATCTTCAATTTGTCGACAATCCTGTGCCTTCTTTGAGACGATCCGTCGCGATCCGACGACAAGAGGATTTCTCCTCCGCAAAACGGAATGTTTTGATAAAAAAGGCAATCGAGGAGGAACTTCATGCTTGAGTTTTTGGTGACACTGGCCGTTGTTCTCGTCGCAGCCGGTTTGTACATGCAATGGAAGAACCGGTCGCACGACACGGTTCGCGACGAATTCCTTCAAATCCGGGAGATGTTGAAAGAAACGGCCCGACATCACGATCAACAGCTGAGGGAAAACCGGGAAGTGATCCGGGAATCGATCAGGGACATGAAAGATGACGTCCATCAGGCGATCAGCCGTTCCGTTCAAAATCAGGCCCATCTCCTTCGGATGGCCGTGGAGCAAGTCCATCAGCTCAAGACCGACGTGGAAAAACAGATGGAGCAAATCCGGAAGGAAAACAACGAAAAATTGGAACACATGCAAAAAACCGTCGATGAAAAACTGGAGATCACGTTGAAAAGGCGGTTGGATGATTCATTCAGCAAGGTGAGCGAACTGTTGACCCAAGTCAACGTCAATCTCGGACAGGTCCACTCGCTCACGGACCATGTTTCCACCCTCAACCGCATGCTCAACAACGTGAAGCAACGCGGAAATTTCGGGGAGATCCAGTTGGAAAACATCCTGGAAGACATTCTCGCGCCTGATCAATACATCAAAAACTGCGAGATTCAAGGTCGGCAACGCGTGGAGTTTGCCATCAAGTTGCCGGTGACGGATGAAGAGCGTTCTTTCCAATTGTTGCCGATCGATGCCAAGTTTCCCGAAGCCGACTATCAGAAGCTGAGAGATGCCCAGGAAGCCGGAGACCGGCGCCGGGTGGAAGAGGCACAAAAAGCACTGGCCCGGAAGATCCGGGATGAAGCCAAAAACATCGAAAAATACATCGTTCCTCCGCTGACCACCGAATTTGCCGTCATGTTTCTGCCGACGGAGAGTCTGTTTGCGGAAGTGCTCCGCATTCCGGGACTGCTTGATGAAATCCGGAGGAACAAAGTGATCATCACCGGTCCCGTCACCCTTGCGGCGTTTCTGCACAGTTTGCGGATCGGCTTCAAAGCCGTCGCCATCCGGAAACAGACCAATGAGATCCTGAACCTTTTGGAAAGCATCCAGAACGATTTCGACAAATTCGGTCAATCCCTGGAGAAAGCCCGAAAAAAACTGGAAGACGCAGAAACAGCGATTGACAAGGCATTTACGGACACTCAAAAAATCCGCGTGTCTCTGCGTCGCGTCCAGCATGTATCAATTTCCGACCGTTCATCCGCTTCCGGTACCTGACGAATCCCCGGTCCCCGCTCCCCGACCGGAGGGAGCGGGCCGGAGTCATCACACCGATCCCCGGATCCTGCTTGCTGAAAATCCCTCATTCCGACCACCGGGAACGACGATCAAACAAATCCTTCACATGTTTCAGACGTTCAAGGACCTGCTGTTCAGACTGCCCTTTCACGAGAAAAGTGGCCGCATAATCGACACTGGTGTGAGGACCGTCATACGCTTCCCCCGGTCGGGAGATCAAACGGTATTCCGTCACCCATTCGGGAAGCTCGTCGGCCGTCGGCCCGGACAAAAACACGCCCTTCCGGGGAGGAATGCCGATGAATCCGAATTGGCTGACAGGCTCGTTCGTGATTCGGAGGCGGTCCGGCAAGTGCGGACGAATGCCGCATTGTGCCTGCACGGCCAGTTTGGTCAGATCCAGACCGAATGCTTGGCGAAACTCCTCGGAAATCCGGGACCCGCCGGTTCTGCAGGCAATTTCGCACAGAACGAGTTCATCATTGGGGGTGTGAAACACTTCCGCGTGAAAGGAGGTATGTTGCGGTGTGGGGAGAATGCGGAGAACGGCGGTGACGAAGTTTCGCAAACGGTTCGTGAGAGGATTTCCGGGTTCGAGCAGATAGCTGCCGAGAGCCATCCCTTCATGGAAGGACAGGCAATCGTTCAAGTATTTCGACGGCCAGATGTGCACCGGTTCCCCGTCCAGCACCAAGCCGTCAATATGGTACATTTCCCCGTCAATGAATTCTTCGACTTCCATCCCTTTCGGCAAGCCATTGGCAAGCCAACGGGCCGTTTCACCGTCATTGCGGAGAATCTCCGTATCGCGGGATCCCATGCCTTCCTCCGGCTTCACCACCACCGGATATCCGCGGTTTCTGACAAACCGGTACAGGTCCACGACAGATTCAAGCGGAGAAAAATCGGGAACCCGCACACCCGCATTCCGGAGAATGTCTTTCATTTTGACCTTGTTCCGGAACGACAACGCACTTTCCAGGGATTGCCCCGGAAGCCCCAAATACTCGCGAAGATAAGCCGCCCGCAACACATCCCGCTCCGCCGTCGCCACGACCACGCGGAACGGTTTTTCTTCATGGAGCAGAAGCGCCGTAAACTCAACCGCCGCGTTGAAGTCATAGTTTTCGAAAGCCAGGACGCGGGCATAGCCCCTGAAATCCTTTGCCAACTGCTTGGAGGTCAGCAAAACCACTTCTTCATTCAGTTCCTCCAACCATTCGGCATAAGGGGCATCATATTCCGGCAGGCGATTGAAAATCAGAATGGCCACTGATCCGTTCCCCCTTTAAATGATGTCGACACCGGGGACGAAATCCACCCAACTCATCCATGTTGAAATCGGCTTTTGACGGGGGCATATTCGCCGATTTCCGTTCCGGACCGGATCGGTCATGATTGGAAAAACTGCCTTGAACCGGCAATAAAGAGTGTTTCTTATAAATCATATAATTTTGACCAGTTGATGTCAATAAAATTATTGTCAATTCAAATATTTTATCCCATTCTTCCGGCAGTTTGATCCTTCTATCCATCGGTGATTCCCGGCGGTCGATCCACAGGACAAGTTCCGTCCCGATCACCGACCTTTCAAAAAAAATACAAAAACCGCCTTGAAGATCGACGGCACGGATGATCCGAAGCGAAACGCACATGTAAAAAGCCCCGTCATTTGGACGGGGCTGCGTGTGTGGTGGGCAGTATAGGAATCGAACCTATGACCTCTTCCGTGTCAAGGAAGCGCTCTCCCTCTGAGCTAACTGCCCGCGGATTCATTTGCTGTCCGCTTGGGACAATTTTGATTCTACAACGACCCTTTCTCCATGTCAACCACCATTTTGATGTTTGAGTTTTCTGTGCAATCAGCCAAAAACGCTCCGATGCGCTTCCCGTGCCTGGAAATGAAACGGACTGTTCACGGGGACAAGGCGCTTCATGAAGATCGGAAAGCCGGACATGCACGAAAAAACCCCGTCATTTGGACGGGGCTGCGTGTGTGGTGGGCAGTATAGGAATCGAACCTATGGCCTCTTCCGTGTCAAGGAAGCGCTCTCCCTCTGAGCTAACTGCCCGAGTGAGAATTGAAAATGGTGGGCCCAACAGGACTCGAACCTGTGACCGATCGGTTATGAGCCGACTGCTCTACCAACTGAGCTATAGGCCCGAAAAGTGGCGGAGCTGACGGGATTCGAACCCGCGATCTCCAGCGTGACAGGCTGGCATGTTAGGCCTCTACACCACAGCTCCGAGTTGGTTGCGGGGGCAGGATTTGAACCTGCGACCTTCGGGTTATGAGCCCGACGAGCTACCGGACTGCTCCACCCCGCGGCAGTTGGTTCATGTTTGACAACCGCCTCATCAGCGGCGACATCTATTACTATACACGATTGGATCGGAAAGTGCAACAGTTTTTTTCTATTTTTTTTTCCAAACGTAACGAACGCCGTATCGTCCCTTGCGGGAACGGAATACCTCCACTTCTTCCGGACAATCGTAACCGTACAGCCACCAGTCTTCCCTCATTCTGGTGGCAAGGCATCTGGCCTGAAAATGGCTGTTGTACAATTTGGCCCAATAGACCCAACGACCCATTCGGCCGACCCTCCTTGTTCCCGTACCATTTCGCGTGCTTTTATTTTGCCTTTTTCCCGTCCGTTTCATGCCGGATCCTTCCGGGATCACAAAGAGTCTTTGGCGGCCTTTTTTCGCCGACGTGAAGGCCGACGTTTCGGGCGCCGACCTTTCACGCGGAGAATGTTTCAGGAGAATTTTTCGAATGGATCAGTTCGCTTGGGCATTTCTCCCGTCCTCACCGTTTTGTTCTTCCTCATCCCTCAGCCGGTGCGCGAGACGGCTGGAAGCGGCTGCCGCGATGCTGGCCACGAGATCGTCCGTGAACGTGTGGACGGGTCCGTCTTTCTTCGTGTCAAGCTGCCGGATGATGCCGATCTTCTGCTTGTCCAAGTGACCGAACGTGGTGACCGCGATGCTTCCGTATCCGAACACGGAACCGAGAGCCAGCGTTTCGTCACACCCGAACAACCCTTCGTCATCCCGGACAAGGGAAAGGAGAGGTTCGGAAAGAAGATTTCTTTCAGCGAGCATATCCAGTTCCACACCCACCAGGATGGCATGTTGGATTTCTCTCTTGTTGAGAACGGCCAGGACACTTTCCACGCAAGCTTCCAAGGTCAGATCTTCTTTGTACGGAGACTGCATGTGATAGACAATCTCGGCAATTGCGTCGATCGTGACACCCCGGTCTTTCAATCGGTCCATGGCCGCCATTTTCACTTCTTGGCTGTGAATTCTCTTCATCCGTTTCGCCTCCTGCGGTTCGTGGTAAATCTTACCTGTATCTTATCACAACAGAATGAACTTTCTCACCGGTCGCTTTATTTTAAAGTGAAAGTTATAATAAAAGAAATGTCTGTTTGGAGCGACTGTACCAACTACTTGACTCAGCCAACTACTCAGAGGAGGGTTTCTGACCATGTACTTTGGAATTGCCGTATTTCCGCAAAAACACGTTCAAGATGTCGCCAACTCGTACCGAAAGCGTTATGATCCCCACTATACGCTGATCCCTCCGCACATCACCCTGATGGACCGGTTTGAAATGGCGGAGGAGGAAGCGGAAAAACTGGTTCCCGAACTGGAACGGATCGCATCCGAAACGGAGGCGTTTCGCATTCGTCTTCACAAAGTCAGCAATTTCTACCCGGCCAGCCACACCATTTATCTCGCCGTCGAAGACAGCGCTCCGCTCGTCACTTTGCATAAAAAAATCAAAAGTGTGGTCGGACGGGTGGAATCTCCCTATGAATTCATCCCGCACCTGACCATCGGACAGAAACTGCCGCAGGATGAACTGCATGACATCTACAGCAGCCTGCGGATGACCACGTTTGACCTGGAGACGAAAATCGACCGGTTCCATCTCCTTTATCAGCTGGAAAACGGGTCGTGGAACATCTATCAATCGTTCCTGCTGAAGCGCTGATTTCCGATCCGAGAGGAATGATCCGATGGAGATTTTCATCAAACAGGCCACGACTCCGCCCGAATTGGAACAGGCATGGGCCATCCGGCGTGAAGTGTTCGTCATCGAACAGCGCGTTCCGGAAGACTTGGAAATCGATCAGTGGGAATCGACGTGTACCCATTTTCTCGCTCTGACCGGCACCTCTCCGGTCGGAACCTGCAGACTGCGCATGCTGGATCCGTCGACGGGAAAAGTGGAGCGGGTGGCCGTTTTGAAATCCGCACGATCCGCCGGAGTCGGGAAAAGGCTGATGGAAGCTTGCGAGCACCATGCCCGGGAATGCGGCGCATCTCTTCTGGTGCTGAATGCGCAGATGCAGGTGGTTCCCTTTTACGAAAAACTGGGGTATTCCCGAACGGGGGAACCGTTTGAGGAAGCGGGAATTCCTCATGTCAAAATGAGCAAGCGCTTGATCAATGCGTGACCGGAAGGTGCAAGGCGGACCGGGGCATCGGCTCCACCGCCGTTCACCCCTCCCGGTTCTTTTCGGCCCGCTCTTTCAGCAGGAGCGCCCGTTCCCATTCCAGACGACAGGTCCCCAGCGGAGCATGGTACATGGAACCGTTGCGCTCTCCGTGAAAATCGGAACCGGCCGTGACGGCGAGATTCCATTGTTCCGCCAGCCGCAAGTATCGGGCTTTGTCCTCTTCCGTGTGGTCCGGATGGTTCACCTCGATGCCGTCCAACCCGTTTTCCACCAGCCAAGGAAGGATCTCATCCATCCCGTACAATCCCGGATGGGCGATGACTGCGGCCCCTTTGCTCCGGTGAATCAACCGGATCGCTTCCACCGGAGAAATTCGGTCCGGCGTCACGTATGCCAGTCCGTTTTTCCCCAGGTATTTGTCAAACGCTTCTTCCATGGAGCGAACGATTCCTTTTTCCATCAACACTTCCGCAATATGAGGCCGGCCGACGTTCAGGTCGGCTTTTCCTCTCTTTTTGGCTTCCACTTCTTCCAGTGTCAAATCGATGCCCAACTCATTCAGCTTGTCGATCATCATCAGGTTTCTGCGCCTTCGGACGTCTCTGAGCTCCTCCAGTTTCTCCAACAAGCCGGGATCCTTGTGATCGATGAACAATCCGAGCATGTGAATTTCCCGGCCCTGCCACAACGTGGAGATCTCCACGCCGGGAATCACTTCCATGCCCCATCTCTTTCCGGCTTCCAGTGCTTCCTCCACACCGTCGACGGAATCGTGATCGGTCACGGCCACCGCATAAAGACCGGCATCCCGGGCGATCCGTACCACTTCCGTCGGTGAATGCAGCCCGTCCGATGCAGTGGTGTGTGCATGACAATCTGTCATTCTCATGATGAACCTCCGACATGTGATTTCAAAAAAACACCCCAACAGTATTCTACCAATGATTCATGAATTTCGTATCATTTTTCATGGACCTCTTGTACAATGATCCCCGTCCTCCCATGCATCCGCTTTCCCGTGTTCCGCCTGGAGTCCGGGGCTGCCCGGTGAATGTCAAAAGGCAGCCGTCCCACAGGGGCAGGCTGCCTTTTTACGGATTTCCCAATACTTTCAACTGCTTGTCCGGCAACAGGACCGGGTACACGCCGTCCACCCGGCTGATCCGGCATCCTTCATCATCGAGTTCAAACCGCCCGCGAACCCAGAAACGTTGGTTCGTCCACGGAAAACCGGCCAGATGAGCCGGAACCCAGCGATCGTTCACCCGGAGAACCGGTCCGGTCGAAGACATCGCCAACATCACCATGACGGATTCTTCATCGTTTCTCTCCCCGGAAGGAGAAAGCCCGTGTTGACGGATCCAACGGCCTGCTTCCACCGCCGTCGGCAAAGCGTGAATCAGGGTCACGTACAGTTTCCGGAACCGCTCATAGACATCGCAAATCCCTTCCTGATCAAGCCAACGAAAGAGATGTTTCAGCGTGTTGAGAAAAATCCTGCTTCCTCTCGTGGTGGTTTTGGCATGATCGATGTACCATACGGCGAGGAAATGGGTCAGTGTCTCCTCGTCCAGCATGTTCCAGTCGAACCGCTGTCCGAATCGCGCCGCAAGATACTTGTAAAGAAGTTCCAGAGAATGGTTGTAGAACTTTTGCGTTCCCTTTTGAAGCGGGATCACGTGATTCATGTGAAATTGCTCCAGTTGCTGCATGATTCTGACAGGGAGATCTTCTTCCTTGGGCTCCACGACCGGCCAAAGCGGCATGGCTTTGACGGTCTCCGGGAGCTCGGACATGGACGGAACGGACGGTTTTTCGCTCCGGTCCCTCTCGGCCGCTCTCTGAATCGTCCAGCCGAGAATTCGAAATTCATTCTCCCATGGCGCGGTACGGGTTTCTTCCGAACGGCGGTCATATTCCTCGAGTTGCAAGAGTATCTCCCCTCTCATCTCATGCGAAAAAGCTGAATACGGTCCCAACGGTTCATAGCGGTTGCCAATCCGGACCAACCTGGCAAAAACAATGGTGTCAAGGGGGAGTTCCGGCCCTTGTATGACTTCAAATTCCTTGCCGTCATCCAGCCGACGCCAGATCACGCTTTCCCCGCGGTGCTCCGCGACTTCATGAATCCGGAATCGGGAACCGGCAAAGCTGCGGGCAATCCGTTCCCTGGCTGTCTGCTTCCGAACGGTGGACATCCACAACTCAATGGGGCGCTGCCGGTTGAGACACGGAGCGTCAAACAGAAGCCAATACTGGAAGAATGCGGACCATTCCGGTGTCACCGGCCGGTCAAGGGGGAGTTCCAACAACTGTTTGAATCGGCGCTCCCATTCACACTTGAGTTCATAGGAAAACCGTTCGGAAAACCAGCGGATCAATTCCCTGATCAGCTCGTTCTTCAACCGTCCATCCCGTTCTTCGCGGCTTTTTTCGGCGGCGGCGAGAGTGACGACACGTTCGCAACATTTCTTGTACTTTTTGCCGCTCCCGCATGGACATGGTTCATTCCGGCCTGTCATCTTCACACCTCGGCTCCGTTTTTCCTTGAAACAGTATATCTGAAACAAAAGATGAAAACAAAGGGAAATTTGCAGAATCATCCAATTTGTTTCTTCTTCCTTCCTGTCGTGTATATTTCCCGTTTTGCAAAAAAATTCCCTGCAATGTCAGAGCATTGCAGGGAATTTTTTCTCATTTGAGGATCTGAATGGTGACGGTGCGCCGTCCCCACTTCAAAGCCTCGGCACGCGTTTCGAAAAACAGGTCGATGATCAGCCCGTCCACCGCGCCACCCGTATCCTCGGCCACACCGTAACCGTAACCGGGTATGTACAACTTGGTACCGAGCGGGATCACGCTGGGATCCACGGCGACGGTTCCGCGTTTGGGCCAAGTGCCCATGTACGTCCGGTTTCCCGTGTGCGTGTACCCGGTGGCTTGCACCGTAAGCGTGCGAACGGCGGCAAGATTGACTTTTTCCTTTTGGGCCAGTTCCTTGTTGGTTCCGATTTTCACGATTTTATCGACAGGTTTGACAGTTTCGACCAATCGTTCTTCGATGACAGGCTCCCCGTTTTCCTCCACCGGTTCTCCGTTTTTGAAGAGAGCGACCACCTGAAAAATCTTCTTTCCTTCCTTGCCTTCTTTTTCGACTTTCTTTTTGCCTTCAGCCAACTGGTCGTCTTTCTCTTCTTTCGTATTGAAAGGGATTTTTTCCACTTTCTTTTGAATCCGCTGTTCATAGCGGTCCACAACCACCGTCATCCCGTCGGTGATTTTGGCGTCCGGTGAACTGCTCAACTCATCCCACGCCGTCAGTTCCACTTTTTTCTCCTTCAGGAAATCGCGGACCGTGGGAGCGGTGGTTTGAAACGTTCCAAGCTCTTTTCCCGCCACGTGAAGTGAAACCTTGCAATTGCAGCGCAGTTCCACTTTCCCGCCGGAAAGAGGTTGATCCCAGGAAACGGGAGCCTTGTATTTCTTTTTCAATTCAGGGACGTTCATGCCTTGATCTTCCAAACCCTCCGCCAATGTGTCCCCGGGGTCGAGCTTGACGGTCCCGGCTTTGTCACTGAACGTGACCGTCACTTCCCCCGAGGAGCATCCGGCCATGAAGGAAAGGGCGAAGACAAGCGCGGAAGCCAGGCTGTTTCGAAGGATTCGATTCATGCGTAACCTCCTTCAGAAAATAGCCCTTACAATGGTTCCCATTATAGCAGAACATCCGCGTCGAATCCATGAATCTTCCCTGTTTGTCATAGAATCATCTTTTTTGATGGTGCATAACGGTCATGCATGAGTCACGATTCCTGCCGACGGTTTCCGATATTTGCTTTTTTCAAGGGTTTGTCTTTTGTATGTTTCACCGGTTTTTTGGAAGGTTTTTTGTCGGGAACCGCTTCTTCCTCATCCGCCGCATACTTGCCCGGAGCCTGCGGAACGTGCCGGGGCATGTGTTTCGTCGACCTTGGGGCGTACACGGAGATGCTCAGACGACCGCCGTTTGCGGATGCCACGATCAGCACGGGCTCATCCAGTTGATTTTGAAAGCGGAAATCAGGTCCTCCCCATGAAACCGTCGCATCTCTTCCGGACGGAACATATCCCACTTTCCGACTGTGACTGACCCGCTGAACGATTTTCAATCCCGCTTTGTCGACGCAATTGTACAGCGTGGATGAAGTCTGGCAGATTCCTCCCCCCACTCCTTCGCTGTATTCCCCTTTGACAATGATCCGCGCCGGGCGGTATCCCCTTGCAGGGGTCCGTACACCGACTGTCTGATTGAAAGAAAAGATCTCTCCCGGCATTACCACCTTATGATCAATGGACGCCACCGATAACCGGATGTTGTGCGCCCGGTTGACATTGCGGGGGTTGTACCACGTGGTGTACGTGGCCAGTCTCTTTTCTTTCAGCCGGATCAGCCGGTCCAACGTCAAGGCGGGCTCGATTCTTTTCACCGGCAGATGAACGGGCCTGCCCATCACATCATGAATCCGGTCCGGCCACAGCTCCAGCTCGTCACGATCCACCATCACACCGTCCTGATGAGGAACGGGCTTCCGGTTGACAAAACGGGCGGATACCGGCGGACGGTTCACCACGCTTTCCACGGTGAGTGAAATCCAGTCCATCCACTGGTCCCGATCCAGGGTGGTCGGATCAATTCCGTCAAATCCGATCTCTTTCAAAGGAAGGGCCCACTGCCGGTTCTCATGTTCCATGATCAAGACCGGCGGCCGCCCTTCTTCCACGTGGTACCCCGAAGCCCTGACCGGGGCTTCAACCGTCGCGGCAATCGTCAGCGCGAGCACGATGACGACGGCAAAAAAGCTTCGGATGACGGATGCAAGCATCATGACTCCTCCTTCCCCCGTTTATTCTGTTTCAATTCAAGTGCTTCTATCAGAAGGCGGCATGTTTCGGATCCAAAAAAAGCGGCGCCTGTCCGGCACCGCTTTTTCCAATCTCAGGACTTTTCCTTGCCTGTTTGTTCCTCGTTTCGCCATTTTCTTTTTCCGCAAGCCTTGACGAATTCCTCAAACAGCTTTTCCGCTTCTTCCGATGAGCTTGTCATGCACTCCGGATGCCACTGGACCCCCAGCACAAACGATCCGGAAACGCTTTCGATCGCTTCCACCACTTCGTCCGACGACTTGGCGGAAATTTTCATTCCGGGCGCAACCATGCGGACGGCCTGATGGTGAAAACTGTTGACTTTGATCGATGTTTTTCCCAATATCGAATGAAGCAGTGAACCTTCATGGATCTGCACACTGTGGGAAGCATGGGAGCGGGGTGCCCGCTGGCTGTGCTGAATCACGCAAGCCCGTTGCGCCTGCAAATCCTGATACATGTCGCCACCCAGTGCGACATTCAGGATTTGACACCCCCGACAGATGCCGAAAACCGGTTTGTTCATGTCCACGAAGCGTCTGACCAGCGCGATTTCCATTTCGTCCCGTTCCGGCACGATTTCACCCAATCCCGGATGCGGTTCTTCTTCAAACAGAGTGGGGTCGATGTCACCGCCCCCCGACAAAATCAATCCATCCAACTGCTCACTGAACCTTTTGATCACTTCGTCGTCCGTGCAAAGCGGGATCATCACCGGCAATCCTCCGGCTTTGAGCACCGAATCGCTGTAATCCCTGGACAAGGTCAGCTTCCGCTCGTCTTCCAGCGATACGGTAATCCCGATCAACGGTACCAAAACAATCACCCCGGTTTTTCCCTGATTGGAAACAGTCGGCAGGGACACGGTGACCCTGAGCTGTTTGCCCTTTCTCATCATATGGGCTTCCGGGGGCACATGCAATTCTGAAATTCAAACAAAAACTCCAGACTTCACAGCCCGGAGTTGTCATCCAGCCGCATTCACCGTTCGTCGGCGGTTACGCGATCGTCAAAGAAGAAACGGATCGAGTAAATGCCGGCCAGACCGACCAGCGCATAAATAAGCCGACTGAATGCGGAAGATTCCCTGATCGTGTCTCCGCCGAACACAGCCGCCACCAGATCCCATTGGAAAATACCGACCAGGAGCCAGTTCAGCGCTCCGATGATCACAAGCGCCAGTGCCAATCTTCTCATGCGTATCCCTCCTTCTCATCGGGTGAGTCAGCTATATTATGCGGACGGGAAACGGGACTTATGCATCCCGGAAAAAACTCGCCGGAGGCACGCCGACAACCCACGGCCGGATGCCGAAAAAAAGATTCAGGCTCCCCGGGGGGAACCTGAATCTCTTTCACGTGACATGATCCGTCAGATATGAACTTCTTCCTTCCCTTTGCTCTCTTCCGCCTGTTTCCGAACATATTCTTCGGCCAGTTTGTCGATCTCCTTTTTCAATTCGGTGACCAACTCTTTCTCGGGGATTTTCCGAATGATCTTGCCCTTTCGGAACAACAGACCTTCGCCCCGCGCCCCGGCGATTCCGATGTCCGCTTCCTTCGCTTCTCCCGGTCCGTTCACGGCGCAACCCAACACGGAAACTTTGATGGGGGCCCGGACCTTCGCCAGGTACTCCTCCACTTCATTCGCGATGGAGATGAGGTCGATTTCGATTCGGCCACAAGTCGGACAGGAGACCAACGTTGCCGCATTGGCGGCCAGTCCGAACGTTTTGAGCAGTTCTCGCGCCACCTTGACCTCTTCCACCGGATCGGCGCTGAGACTGATGCGAACGGTGCTTCCGATTCCGTGGGAGAGCAGAGCACCGATTCCCGCCGCACTCTTGATGGTTCCCGAAAACAACGTTCCCGCTTCGGTGATGCCGAGGTGCAACGGATACCGGAAGGTTTCGGCCGCCTTTTTGTAAGCGGCGATGGCCAGATTGACTTCCGACGCTTTCAGGGAGACCACGATGTCATGAAAATCAAGGTCTTCCAGGATGCCGATGTGGTACAGGGCACTTTCCACCATGCCTTCCGCCGTCGGATAACCGTACTTTTCCAAAATTCTCTTCTCCAGGGATCCGGCGTTCACCCCGATGCGAATCGGAATGTTCCTTTCCTTGGCGGCTTTGACCACCGCCTCCACTTTTTCTCTCTTCCCGATGTTTCCCGGATTGATCCGGATTTTGTCGATTCCGTTTTCGATGGCTTTGAGGGCCAGCTTGTAGTCAAAATGAATGTCCGCAACGAGCGGAACGGATATTTCTTTCTTGATCTCCTTGATGGCTTCGGCCGCGCGCATGTCGGGGCAGGCGACGCGGACAATCTGGCATCCGGCTTCTTCCAAGCGCCGGATCTGTTCCACCGTGGCTTTGACATCATGCGTTTTGGTGGTCGTCATGCTTTGAATGACCACCTGATCGTTCCCGCCGATCTGGATGTTCCCCACTTTGACCGGACGCGTTTCGGTACGATGGTACATAGAGGAGTCTCTCCTTCTCCGGTGGTTGAAAAAATATTGAAAATCAGGACGAATCGATGAGCTCACGGGTAAAGTATATCACACTCCGAAAAAAATGGGAGTGCACCCGGTCTTTGGCCAAACATCTTCAACATTCGGTTTCCCTTTGGCCAGGCGACAAGGACGGGGAGGAAAACAAAAAACAAGTGCCGGTTCCCGCCCGGATCCCGCGAGGGAAATGAGCGTGAATCAATACCGGCACTTTCAGGACAACATCCGCCGATGCCACCGGGCCGCGGCGGCTTGCACCCGTCAGGACGATGACGTTTTGGACCAAGCGATCAATGCGACATCTTTGCCGAGCAATCCGGAAAGTTCTTTTTCCGCGTTTCGGAGGCGCTGAAGCACATCCTCCCGATGGTCCAAACGGACCAATTGGAAAGACCGATCCGCATCCTGTTTCATCAGGCCTTCCTCCTTGATTTGGGGCGTCGGCTGTCCACATACATTTTCAAGGAAAACGGGATCATGCCGAACCAGCGTACACTCCACGGAAGCCTCGACGCCATTTTGGCTTCCTTTCTCTCATGGCGGGGGGTCTCCATGTACCAGACAAGCCGTTTGAGGAGATAGGCCACCCAATCTTGGAATGACATGTGTCCCACCTCTCTCTGAGCAGTTTCACCGATTCGGCTTCTCTTTAAACATCCGTCTCCACTTGTTCAAGATGAACCGGACGGTTTGTTCCGCCGAGAGTTCGTCGGTATCCACCGTCCAATCCGCGAAATCATAGATCCCTGCCCGTTCCCGGCAGAGCGTGCGCACCCGTTCCTCCGTGTTCCCGGTCAACAAAGGCCGGATTTCCCGTGATCCGGCCAGCCGACGGATCAGTGTCTCCGGCGCGGCTCGCAGAAACACCACCCATCCTGCCCGGCTCATCCGTTCCCGGTTTTCCGGCCGAAGGACCGAACCTCCGCCGGTCGCAATGACATGCGACCGTTTTTGCGACAGCCACCTCTTCAAGACGCGGACTTCCGCGTCACGAAACGCTTCTTCTCCCTTTTTGCGAAACAGAAGATCCACCGTCATTCCTTCGCTCTTTTCAATCTCCGCATCCAGATCGACGAACGGCATGTCCGATTCAGCGGCCAGCATTCTGCCGACCGTGCTTTTTCCGGATCCCATCATTCCGATCAGGATGAGGTGCCGTTTTTCCGATGGCATGAAACATTCACCCACATCATGGAATGGAATGATTCCATCTTACCGGATGCGTCTTTGGATGACCAGTGATGCGGGATCCAGCTCCGCTTCCGCGGACTTTCGGATTCCCGACGGTCCCGTGGCAACGGCGCGGAGCCGGAGTTGACCGGTTTTCCGTTCCGCTTTCACCTCCACCAGATATTCCCCGAGCCGAAACCGGCCGGAATCCGCTTCCGGCCGTTCGCGCAATCGCGTCTTCATGACTTCCATGCCGCTTTCCGCGGCGTAACCCGCTTGAACTCCTTCCCACCACAACCGTTCCGTCTGCCTGCTTCGAATGTTCATCGACACCATGATGGTGAGAAGAATGAAGATCATGGAGGAGACGGCAAGCACGACCGGCAATGCGGCTCCCCGTTCATCCCGCATTGTCTTGTTCATTCCTTTCCGATAGATACAGGGTGACGTCCATGGATGAGGTCCAGTTTTGGAGGCCGAGCTCCACTTCCACCCCTCGGTCGTCCGGCATCCACGCCGCAAAATACACATTGTCCAGCACGATCATCGTCCCGCCGAACGATGAATCCGTGGGTTCCTTGACACTTCTTATCAGTCGTCGATTTCGGTGTTCATACCGAACGGAGGATCCGTCCGGAAATCCGATCACCAAAGCCTCCCCTTCCTTCCGGAAGTGGCTTGCCCGTTTCACGTCCTGTTCCAAAAGCGGCACGAAAGACAACACTTCAGCCTCCAGCCTTTGCCGGCCGGCCTGTTTGCCGATCTCTCCTTCAAACGTTCGCGTCGCCAGGAACAGCGATGGAATCAAAAGCACCAACACGGACAGGGAAATGATCACTTCGACGTAGGTATACCCTTTTTCGTCTCTCATGGAATCGCCCTCCAGGCGGACAACCGTCGCACCTGTTCCCCTTGCGGTCCTCGCCAACGAATCTCCACTTCGTGCCGGACCAGTCCCGGCGTTTCTTCGAAACAATGCCAGCGAAGCCGATAGACTTGATGCACGTATGCCCGGCTTCGAACTTGTTCCTCCCCGACACAGTCGCTCCCGAACGAGTCTCGGATTTTCTCCATCCGCTGCTGGAGAAGCAAGCCGGCTTCGACCAAAGACGTTTGTCTTTGACCCATTGCCTTCAACTCACCCACGACGGGGATGGCCATGAAGAGCAAAACCCCGAGCACGAACATCGCCGTAACCGTTTCGGACAAGGTAAAGCCCCTTTCCCCATGCATCAAGGCAACCACTCCGCAACGGGAAGCCCCGACGCAACCTGAATCCGAAGGAGGCCCACCACCCGGCCGTCCAGCATGAGCCGAACGGTTCCTCCTCGCGCCTGACCGGTTTTCGCAAACAAAATCCCGTCCGGATAGTTGCTTTCCAGCCGGTATTTGGGAGGAACGGAAACGGTTCGAAGTTCCGATCCCCCCTGAATCACCCGGATCGATGTCTCCTCCAGAAGAACGCGGACTTCCTGCTCCCTGGCGAGTGCTTCCATCCGGGCATATTGCAATTCGGAGGCAAGAAACCTCATGAACATTTCCCGTTCCAAACGTTCACCGATCCGGGCCATGGCAGGAACGCTGAGCGAAAACAAAAGGCCCACCACGAAAAGGGTCATCGTCAATTCCGCCATCGTCCAACCCCCTTCCCGAAAGCGGGCGCCACTCATCGCTTGCAGGTCACCCGCTCTTCAGCCGGTACGTCCGGTTTCCGATTGATCACGTAGGTTCCTCCTCCCGGGCACTTGGGAACGGAACGGAGATAATTGGTCTTCACCAGTTCTTCCACGCTGGCGGGATAAGTGCCGTACTCCAAAAAATAATTGTCCGCCTGGGAAGCGATCAACCGCCTGTTGGCACGGTCCGCCTGACTGCTCGCCTTTTCTCCGGCCGCCTTCAGATTGGGAATGGCGATGGCCAGAATCAATCCGATGATAAACAGAACCACAAGCATCTCGATCAGGGTGAATCCTTTTTCGTCTGTTGCTTTCCTCATCCCTTCACCTCTCCTCGCTTTCAACGTGTCGGTTCAGAGTGCGCGAACCATCTGCAACATCGGCAAAAACAGCGCGATCACCATGGCCGCGATCAACAGTCCCACGCCGAAGATCAACAGCGGCTCCAGCCCCCGGGTGAATTTTTCCGTCTTCGACGTGATGGCCGCCTCGGTTTCCCGCGCCAACATCAGAAACGCGTTGTTCACGCTGCCGATGCTTTCCGCCAAAGCCACCAGTCTGGGCAACGACGGCAAAAAGAGATCTCCCGCTTCCTCCCGGATGGCCAGATGCAGCGGACTGCCGGACTCCACACGCATGCGGATCCGCCGCAATCCGGCGGACAGACAGACCCACGGAGTTTCCCGTTCCACCAGCTCAAGCGCGTTTCGGAGAGGAACGCCGGCATTGAGCAGCGATCCCAGTTGCACGGAGACATATTGCGTCATCCGAAGCATCCGGAGATCTCCGATCACGGGAATCCTGAGAAGCGCTTTCTCCCATGCCTCCCTCCTCCCGGAAGAACCCGTCCCCGAAATGCCGTGCAGGATGAGAAGCATGCCGATCCCCGTACCGATCACACCCGCCGGCCAGTACCAGTGATCACGGACGGCGAACAACCACCGTGTGGCCAATGGAAGCGGAATTCCCATCGCACGGTACAGGTCGGCAAAGCGGGGCAACACCACGGACGTGAGAAAGAGAAACGAGATCAAGACCATCAAAAACACCACGGCCGGATAGAGAATCGCTCTCCACATGTCCCGGATCCACTTGCTGCGGGCCGAATAGTAAGTATCACATTGCCGAAATCCGAAGGAATAGTCCCCGTGTTCTTCCGCCGCCCGGATGAATGAAACGAACAAGGCGGGAAAACCGGAGACCCGCAGTGCATCGGAAAGACGCTCCCCCCGCTGCAACCGGTCCTTCAGCGTTCCGTACAAGAATGACGGAATCAGCTGTTGTTCATGAAGCAGATCCAGTGCGTCCAGAAGAGGAACGCCGTTCTCCAACAAACCGGCCGTTTGCTGCGCAAATTGAGCCAGCTGCTCAACCTTCCACCGTTTCTTCCACCACATCTCCGATCACCCTCATCCATTCCTCCCGGGTCGTCAGTCCCTGATCCATTTTCCGCTTCACGGCTTCTCCCAGCGAAACAACTCCCTGTTTCCGCAAATGGCGACGAATTTCGTGAACCGGATCTCCCCGCACGATCATTCGTTCCAACCGTTCATCGGAAACCATGACCTCGAACACGCCGGTTCTTCCGCAATAGCCGGTTTTCATGCACCCTTCGCATCCGCTTCCCCCGCAATTCCAGCAAACGAGACGGACCAGCCGCTGTGCGATGACACCCGCCAACGCCGCGGCAACCCGGTACGGCTCCACACCCATGTCCACCAAACGGGTCACGGCGCTGGCCGCATCGGCCGTGTGGAGCGAAGACAGAACCAGATGACCGGTCAATGCCGCCGAAGCCGCGATGGCGGCCGTTTCCGCATCACGGATTTCCCCGATCATGATCACGTCCGGATCTTGCCGGAGAACGGCTCTGAGCCCACGCGCAAACGTGAGACCTGCCCGGGGATGAATCCGGATCTGGTTGATTCCTTCCAATCTCCGTTCCACGGGATCTTCCAGGGTCACGATGTTCGTCTCGGGCCGGTTCAACTCTTCGGCCATGGCATACAACGTGGTGGTCTTTCCGCATCCCGTCGGACCGGTCACCAACAAGAGGCCGTTGCTTCGTTTGAGCAGCCGCTTCACGGTTTCCAAGGTCGCCATCTCCATTCCCAGTCCGTCGAGTGAAACCGGCCGTGCATGGCTCTTCATCAACCGCAGCACCATTTTTTCTCCGTAAAGCACCGGAACGGTGGAAATCCGAACATCAAAGCGTTCACCGTCCTTGTCCAGCGTGAGGGATCCGTCCTGGGGCATGCGCCGTTCCCCGATGTCCATCCCGCTCATCACTTTGATGCGCGACACCAGGGGAGACGCCCACTCCGGAGGAAACGAACGAACCTCCACCAGAAACCCGTCCACCCTTTTTCGGATCCGTACCCTGTCCGGAAGCGGCTCGATGTGAATGTCACTGGCCCCCCATTCCACGGCTTGTCCGATCAGTTGTTCCACGCAGGCAACCACATCCAATGCGCGTCTTTACCCTCCCTTCATTTTTTCATTCGTCAATATTTTCCGAATTCTTCCTTCTTTTTCCTTTTCCTGCTTTCTTTCGACAACATTTGCGCATGACACGAATTTCTCTCCGAAGAGATGCATATTTGACATGGCCCGGAGACATACTTTTACCAGATGCAACGATGGGGAATAGCCAAGTGGTAAGGCAACGGACTTTGACTCCGTGATTCGCAGGTTCGAATCCTGCTTCCCCAGCCAACGCAAAAGCGGCTTTCCGATCCATCGGAAAGCCGCTTTGCCATGTCAATCGTCATTCTTCTTGAAGCGTGCGTCAAACACGAAAAAGGAATCGGGAATCCGCAGGTTCTTCGGGGAAAAAATGACAACGGCTTCCGCCTCGGAGGCCGGTTCAAGCCGTTTGTCTCAGGCCGTTTTCTGTCGTCCGATCGCTCTCCGGACCACAAATCCCGCGAGGACGGAAAGAACGGCCAGCGCCATCGGCACCGCCAAATCCAAAAACCTCAGATTCGCCGGTACCAGCCCGGATATGAACGGATCCTTCAAAATCAGCTCTCCGGCCGTGTACCCCAGAATGGCCGATCCGAGGTAAACCAGCCAAGGCAACCGGTTCATGATGGAGGCGATCAGTTTCGAACCCCACATGATGATGGGAATGCTGAGCGCCAGACCGAACAGGATGAGCAGCAAGTTGCCGTGAGCGGCACCGGCCACGGCCAACACATTGTCGAGACTCATCACCACGTCCGCGATGACGATGGTTTTGATCGCGCTTCTCATCGAAGAGCCGGCGGTGACTTGTGTCGACTCCTCTTCATCCACCAGCAATTTGACGGCGATCCACAACAGCAGAAGCCCTCCCACGCTCATCAGGAACGGGATATTGAGCAGATACGCCGCCACGGCGGTGAGAGATGCCCGGAGAAACACCGCCGCCGCCGCACCGAACAGAATGGCTTTTTTCCGCTGGTGTTCGGGAAGATTGCGGGCGGCCATCCCGATCACGACCGCGTTGTCCCCGCTCAGGATGATATCAATGATGATGATGTTCACGAACCCCAGCCAAAACGCCGTATCACTCCACATGGTCGCTTCCATTGCCCAACTCCTTTTGCCAGCAAGTACCCTTCCGCCTGGCCGAACCCGGGGACGGGAACGTTCATCGGAACAGATGTTGAATGACGCCGACCGTCAACCGGGGAGCGATCTCCATGGACCAATCCGTTTCCACCCGTTCCCACTTTTTGTGGGCGTCTTTTCCGTAAGGGCCGATATTGACCACCGGAACATCCAGGCGGCGAATCGCTTCCACCGGAAGGCGGTATTTCACTTCCCACGCCGGCATGTTCACCGTGAATGCTTCCAGATCCCCTTCATTGTCGGAGATCGCCACAAAACTCATGTCGGAAATGTACGGGAAAAACTTGCGAATCTCCACGGGCCGGGAAACATGAGGCCGAATGTCGTCCACCGCTTTCCGGACGGCCGTCATCAACCTCTCTCCCCTCTCCTCTTCCTCGCTGAGCACCACCCTCGGAATATACGGGGAAGCATAAAACACGATGACGGCCGGCTCGGCATCTCCCGCCCGTTTCCACAATTCTTCCACGGCTTTCACCGAAAACTCCCGCAGATCCAACCGGTGGTCCCCGGACAGGGATTCGAGGCATTCCCTCCATTCACGCTCAAAGGCGGCGCCATGCTTTCGCAGCGCTTCCCGCAACAGTTCCGCGTACGAAAACACCCGGACCTTCGGGGTCCATCCGGATGGAGGAAGTCCGGTTCTCCCCGCATGAACGTCCCGATGACGGACAAACCTCCCGACCGCGGCCGCAAACGCTTCTTCCGCCAACGATTTCATTTTCCGCATCACGTCAGCCGGTGACATTCCGTGCACGAAAAAATTGAACCAGGCAACGGCTCCGTGCGGGGTCTGCACGTCATACCGCAACTTGAGATCGGTCTGTTTGAGAGAAACGGGCGGCATGGTCGTCTCGCCGAACAATTCATCGCAAAGATCCGTATTGTAATCGATGCGTGACGTCAATTCGGCGATGACGAGGTTCGGATCGAATCCTTCAAACACCTGTCCCGCATGCGTTTCCTTGCCCGTCACGTAAAACGCGGGGAGCAATTTGCCCACGGTTCCCAGGTAAATGTACCGGTTGGGGTCTCCTTCCCAGCGGGGAGAAGTGTAATCGGAATTGATGGCCGCCACATACTCCAAATTCTCCCTCACGGCCAACGGGTGGACATCTTCCACCGCCGAAAGCATGCCCCGCGAATCGTTTTCCTCGTCACAGGCAGCGATGAACAGCAGATTGCCGCGAAGTTCTTCCCTGCGGGACGCGAATTCATGCAGAACGGCCATGTTGATCGCGATTCCGCTTTTCATGTCCACGGATCCCCGGCCGGGCATCCACCGGCCCGACTCCAGATCCTGTCTGACTTCTTCCGGAAGCGGCTCGGATCGCCACGCCTCGATCAGTTTGTCGGGCGAAAAAGCCAGGTCCTGCCATTTGCCGTAATCTTCCACGCCCACCGTGTCAAAGTGCCCCATCAGGATCACGGTTTCACGGTAATGTCCGTCACCGCCCTTCACGAGCGCGAGGACATTGTACCGTTCACGGTCGTCATCCCGGGTGGGCAACACCATCAAGTGGTCGGGGTGTTCCCCGAAATACGGATGTTCCGCCAGCATGTCGCGAATCAGAAAGGCCAGGTCACGCTCTCCGGAGGTGCCGACAATACTCGGATGTTCCACCAACTTGCGGGTAAACCTCATCACCGTATCCCGAAACATGCCTCATCGACTCCTCCCGCTTGCAGTGATCACATGGTGTCAAAAATAGGAGAATTCTTCTTCCCCGTCCTCTTTCCGCTCGGTCAGAACCAGTGTCTCCGTTCCTTCGACCGCCTCCCGGACCAAACGTTCCACGTCAAGCCGCGCTTCCTCATCCCTGGCGGTTTGCAGGTCGGGACGGGTTTTCGGCGACTTCGGCAAAAACACCGTACAGCAATCTTCATATGGCAGAATCGATGTTTCATATGTGCCGATTCGCCTCGAAATCTCCATGATTTCCTGCTTGTCCAATCCGATCACCGGGCGAAGGATGGGCATGTTGGTCACGTCATTGATGGCCGTCATGCTCTCCAGGGTCTGGCTGGCCACCTGACCGAGACTTTCTCCGGTGACTAGCGCCAGCGCACGATGCTTTCGGGCCAATGCTTCACTGATCCGGAGCATGAACCTGCGCATCACGGTAATGGAATAGGAACGGTCGCAATGTTTGTTGATTTCGGTTTGAATTTCCGTGAACGGCACCACGTGCAAACGGATCTCTCCGGCATATCGGGTCAGGATTTGCGCCAAATCCACCACTTTCTGCTTGGCCCGTTCACTGGTGTACGGATAGCTGTGGAAATGGACGGCATGAAGCTCGCCCCCCCGTTTGAGCGCCATCCAGCCGGCCACCGGGCTGTCGATCCCGCCCGACAGCAGAAGCATGACCCGGCCGCTGACTCCCACCGGCAATCCACCGGGTCCGGGGATGTCGTTACCGTAAATATATGTGGCTGTGTTGCGAACTTCGACGTGAAGATTCAAATCGGGCCGATGCACGTCCACTTTCAACCCCGGGACCGTTTTGAGCAGAAATCCGCCCAGACGGTGGTTCATTTCCTGCGAGGGAATCGGAAAACTTTTGTCGGAGCGTTTGGCCGTCACCTTGAACGTTCGTGCATCGGGACACCGCGACTGCACGTATTCCCTTGCCGCCTCTTTGATCCGCTCCCAATCGGAGTCAACGCGGATGGCGGGACTCATGCCGACCAGTCCGAAAACCGTTTGCAATTCTTCCAGAATCGGCTCCACCGGTTGGTCTCCCGGCTCCACAAACAGGCGCCCGTACGTGCGGGTGACCCGGACGCCGGGGAATTTGTCCAGTTTCGCCCGGATGTTGGCGATGAGCCGGTTTTCGAAATCGGTCCGGTTTTTTCCTTTCAGAGCCAATTCTCCGTATCTGAGCAAAATGCAGTTCTCTTTCATTGTTTCCGCACCTTCATCACTTGTGTGAGTGGCGGGATCACGCGAATGAGAGCATCCGCGGCCCGCGTCAGGTCGTCTTCCGACGTCTCCAGTCCCATGCTGATGCGGATCCCTCCAAGCGCTTCCTCATCGGTTCTTCCCATCGCCTTCAGGATCCGGCTCGGCGTTTCCTTTTTGGAGGAACAGGCCGATTTGCTGGAAACATACACGCCTTCCCGTTCGAGGGCGTGAACGATCACTTCCGATTTCAGCCCGGGAAAAGACAGACTGATGATGTAAGGGGCATCCTGCTCCGGATCGCCGTTCACCACCACGTCGGGGAGATGATTCGTCACTTTCCGGAGAAACTCCCGTTTCCACCGGCGGGTTTGTTCGAGAAACGCCTCCCGTTTTCCTTCCGCCAGGGCCACGGCTTTGGCCAATCCGGCAATCCCGGGGACGTTTTCGGTTCCGGACCGGATTCCCCGTTCCTGGTCTCCCCCGTGCACGATCGGAAAAATTTCCAGTCCCTTGCGGATGTACAAAAATCCGGTCCCCTTCGGGCCATGCAATTTGTGTCCCGACGCCGACAACAGATCAATTCTGCATTCGGCGGGAATCAGCGGAATTTTTCCGAACGACTGGACGGCGTCGACATGAAAAATCACGCGGGGAAACCGCTCAAGTCGCCGTCCGATTTCGGAAACGGGCTGAATCGCGCCGGTTTCGTTGTTCACGTGCATGACGGAAACCAGCACGGTTTCATCCGTGATCGCCTTCTCCACTTCATCCGGAGACACCCGTCCCGTGGAGTCGACGGGCAGCCAAGTGACCTTCCACCCTTTTGATTCCAAACGGCGAACGGCTTCAAACACGGACGGATGTTCCACCATGGTGGTGATCACGTGCCGACCGCGCTCGCGCCAACGTTCCGCCGTCCCCAGAATCGCCAGATTGTTGGCCTCCGTCCCGCCGGATGTGAAGAAAATCTCTCCGGGAGAGCAGGAAAGGGTCCCGGCGATCCGTTTCCTGGCCTGTTCCAGGAGACGTTGGGATTTGGCGCCGATTCCGTGGAGCGATGAAGGATTTCCGAACACGTTGTGCATCACGTCCGCCATCACCGACACCACCTCGGGATGGGTACGGGTGGTGGCACTGTTGTCCAGATAGATCACGGAGATCCCCCCTTTTCCCTGTATTCTCTGCTGCAACTCCCTCATTCTATCAAAAAAAGCAAACACCTGACAGGGGTCAGGTGAGCGAGATGCCAAGACGGGCCGAACGCTTTTTCCGCACCCTTCCGGAAAAAACGCCGGCCCGGCCCGATTTGCCGTTCTCAGCCCCGGATCGAATCCGGGGTTTTCAGTCGACAACTCGATCGGCGCACGATCAGTTCGGACGGCAAAATGATTTCTTTCATGGTTCTCGGCTTGTTCGGCGACGCCAACGTATCCAGCAACAATTCCATCGCTTCCGTTCCCAGTTCGTAGGCAAGGATTCGCACGCTGGTGAGCGGAGGATGAATGAACGGCATGAGCGGTGAATCGTTGAATCCGACGATCCCGAAATCTTCGGGAATCCTGAGTCCGAAATGTTCGGCAAAACGAATGGCACCGAGCGCAAGCAGGTCGTCGGCGGCGCACACCGCGTCAAACGGCACTCCCCGTTCCCGCAGCTCACGAAGCGCCCGGAATCCGCCTTCGATTGAAAAATCAGCTTCGATGATCCGCATTTGATCCACCGGAAGATCCCGTTCGATCAAAGCCTGTTTGTAACCGTTCAATCGGTCACGGCTCACCACCAGACCGGAGTCGCCGCTGACGAAGACGATGTTTTCATATCCTTGATCCAAAAGATGAAGGGTGGCCATTTTCGCGGCCTGCACATTGTCATTGTTCACGGAAAGGACGGGTCGCTCCGCACACCGGCCGATCAACACGAACGGAACATCTTCCTCCAGCAACGTGCGGATCAGCGGATCGTTGATCCGGGAGGTGGAAACGATGAGCCCGTCCACCCGGCGTTCCCGGATCAGCTGCAGACACTTTTCCCGTTCCTCTTCGATGGTCCGGCTGATCGAAATCAGAATATTGTAATTGCGGGCCTGAGCCACCGTGGACATGCCTCGCATCACTTCCGGAAAAAAGGCATTGGAAAAAGCCTGCTCGGCCTGACGGGCAATCGTGAATCCGATCGTCCAGGAGTTTGCCCGGGCCAGGCTGCGGGCCGCCGCGTTGGGCACATAATTCAGCTCTTCCATGGCGCGCAGCACGCGCGCTCTCGTCTCCGCACTGATCCGGTTGCTTCCGGCGATCACACGGGAAACGGTGGAAGGAGAAACGCCCGCCAACTTTGCCACATCTTTGATGGTGGTCATGAAAAAATGCTCCTTTACCGTGCAATCGTTCTCATCTCTGATTATAACACCGTGAGACTTTCCCGTGCCAAACTTCAGAAAAACCGATGATCCGACGGAAAAAACGGGTGGGCGGAGTCGCACATGAACCGCCCGGCCCGTGCAAACGTTGCAACTCCCGACGGCCCGGCGCCGGAAATCACCGAATCATGTTACTCCGCTCCATCCACGGTCAATGCGTCCAAAGAAACACCCGCATCCACCAGCTCATGAACCGTGAGCACCAACATGGCATGGGACCAAGTGAGCGGAACCACCCATGCCGTCTCTCCCGTGTGACGATCCACCTGTTCGGGCAGGAGATCCAACGCGGTGCGATGCCGAACCGCCCACTCCAGCAGCCGCACGGCTTCATTCGCTCTGGATTGCCGAATCCGAATCATCGCCAGCCACAATGTGGTGAGAATCCAGGGATTTCCTCCGATGTATCTGTCATCCTCGTACCGGCGAATTCCTCCCACGGGACTGGACAGGAGCGTTTCCACCGCTTCGGAAGTGGCTACCATCCGCGGATCATCGGCGGGAATCAACTCAAACGGCAAGGAAACTCCCAGCAAAGACGCATCAATCACGTCATCCTCCCACAACCTCCATACCACGTATCCTTTTCCGTCCCTTTCCCGGATCACCCGGCGTCCTTTCGCTTCCGCCTCCCGGGCGGCCCGGGCATCCACCGCCCGTTTCAATCCCCGGAAGAAGGCGTTTCTTTTTTCATTCCACAGACGCTTGAGCACCGCGGAACGAACGGTTTCGGCCGCCTGCTTCCACTCCCGTGCCAAACCGTCGAAGCCGAGACGATCCGCCATCTGCGCGGCGGCGCGAAGCCCTCCGCAGACGGCCGCTGCGGAATAGGTATGTTCCCCGTCGCGTTCTTCCCAGAGATCTTTGCTCGGAAGCGGCAATCCCGTCTCCGGATCGAGAAACGATGCAAGGAACTCGGCCCCTTTCCGGACGGCCGGCCAGATTTCTCCCAGAAATCCGTCATTCTCTTCTTTCCGGACAAACTCCCACATTCCCCAAAGGATAGAGCCGGTCTCATCGATTTGAAGCCCCCACTGGGGAGCGGGACGCCCGTCAAGGTAGTGCCTCTGTTCCCAGGAACCGTCCGGACTTTGCGCCCGGACCGTCCAACGGTAGAAATCCCGGACCATTTCCCTGTAACCGGCACGGTCGATCGCCGTGGCGATCCAGGCCGCATCCCTTCCCCAACAATAGGCGTATCCTCCGCAGCGGGAAAAATCCTCGTCAAATTCCGGAGCCGCGATCATGCTCCCTTGTGTGAGATCCGTCATCAGACGAAACACGATGAGGGAGCGACGGTACAGGCGGTCAACCGTTTCATGTCCGGTGGATACCGGTTTTGCCTCCTTCAGATACTCCTCCCACCATCCCGTTGTCTGTGCGAGCAAAGTCGATCTCCCTGTCCGCCTCGCCCCGTCCAGTTCAAGAAGCGCCGCTTCGGGATGGTCTCCGAACGAGATCCACAGCGTGATCTCCCAAGTCTCTCCGGGATTCAGGAGTCCCGTGTCCCAGCTGAGAACCCCCTCCGGACTCATGTCGATTTCCGTTCCGTCCGGTTTTCCCGACTCCGCCGCTTCCGTTGCTCTTCCGGCCTGGAAGCCGCTGACGGGACGATCCGCACCGACCGCCGCGGCAAATTCATTCCGAAAATGGACCAGGGCCTCGCGTTCACGATCAAACCGGGTGGTGTTATACCGTTTCAGCTCTCCCATCTCAAACGAGGAAAGCAGCAAAAAATCCGCTTGAAGCGGCGATTCCCCTTCGTTGATGATCCGATAAGCGCGAACCATCACGGAGCATCCCGGGACCACGAAATCCGTGCATGTCACTCTGAGTGATCCCGGCATCACGGCTTCCGTCTTCAAGACGGCCGTATCTCCCTCCCAGGCTTGTCGATGCTTCCATTCATTCCCGTGCAACCAGCGGACGCCATGTTGTCCGTTCAGCCGAAGTCCGATCCAAAACCGCCGGACGTGTTGGGCATGGTCCGGTCTCGGCCACCACAGCCGGTGGAGCTGTCCGCGCCGGTCCAGCGTGCCGAGCATCCGCCCGTTGCCGACCACCGCATCCATCAAATATGGTTTCCTCTCCATGGTTCCATCCAACCCTCCATGACAAAATGATGCAAACAATGCGCAACCGATTTCACGCGGAACCGGACAAAGGGCTGTCAATGCGACGGAAACGGACCGCGGCTTCAAGCGCTCCGCGACGGAGCGCTTGCCGGGCCATTCTTGCTCACGCCATCTCAAACACGGCTCCCTCATACGGACCGAGATCCACGCTCAGCTCCCCGTCCGTCACCGTGTGCCGACGTCCTCCGAGCAGATCCCTCACATCCGGACCGATTCCCGGCTCCACCGGCAACTTCACCGTGCGCGGCTGATCCCCGTTGTTCAAAACGATTCCGACCGCACGGCTTTCATCCTTCCGGATGAATGCGAAGATCCCGGAACTTCGATCCGCATGCCAAGTGCGAACCCGTCCCCGCCTGAGCGGTGTCAACCGGTTGCGGAGACGGATGAGCCTTTGAACAAATTCCAGCAACCCGCGATTTTGCGCTTCCGGATCCCAGATCATCGGACGGCGGCAATCGGGGTCGGGTCCTCCCTGCATTCCGACTTCGTCTCCGTAATAGAGCATCGGCACTCCTTGCCAAGTCAGCAGGAACAGGAGGGCCAGCTTCATTTTCCGGTCATCGCCGCCACACAGAGTCAGAAAACGTTCCGTGTCATGCGAGCCGATCAGGTTCCACATCACCCGGTGAACGGGTTCCGGATGCCTCATGCGAATGCGGCAAAGCTGCTCGTCGAACGTTTGCGCATCGATCGATCCTTCCGCAAAAAACCGGACCACGCAGTCCCGAAACGGATAGTTCATCACGGAGTCAAACCGGTCTCCCCGCAGCCACTCACCGGCATCATGCCAAATCTCACCCACGATCAGGATGTCGGCACGGACGGCTTTCACCGTTTGGCGGAATTCCCTCCAAAACGCGTGATCCACCTCATTGGCCACATCGAGTCGCCACCCGTCAATGCCGGTTTCCGTCCAGAACCGGGCCACATTCAGCAGGTACCGTCTCACCTCCGGATGTTCGGTACGCAATTTCGGCATGGTGGTCACACCGTTGGCAAACGTTTCATAGGTCGGTTCCGGTTCCTGTTCCACCGGGAAGCGGTCGATGAAAAACCAGTCTTTGTACCGCGACCGCGGTCCGTTTGCCAGAACGTCCCGAAAAGCGAAGAAGCGGTCTCCGCAATGATTGAACACCGCGTCCAGAATCACCCGGATTCCCGAGCGATGCGCCCTGTCCACCAGCTCCCGGAACAACCGGAGATCTCCGAACGAGGGATCGATCCGAAAGTAATCTTCCGTGTCGTATTTGTGATTGGACGGGGAAAGAAAGAGCGGCGTGAAATAAATCGTGTTGACGCCAAGATCCCGCAAATGGGGGAGTTTGTCGATCACCCCCGCCAAATCGCCGCCGTATACACTGTCCGGGCGCGGCCTCGCATCCGGCGACCACGGCTCCGCATGCACCGGATCATCGGCAGACTTGCCTCTTGCAAACCGGTCCGGGAAAATCTGATACACCACGGCATCCCCGGCCCACTCGGGAATCTGAAACAAACCGGATTCATGCAGGTAGGCGAACTGAAAAACGCCCGCATCCCGCATCGATCGTCCGATGCCCCGTTCCCCGCAGAGCAGCACTTCCCCGTTTGCTGTTTCCAGACGAAACTGGTATTGAAGACGCTTGGAGGGGACGTCAAGTGACGCTTCAAACCAGTCAAACAGGTCATCCGTCGCGATCTTTTCCGCTTCCGTCCAAATCGCGTTCTCCTCAAAAGAGACATAACGGTCGGAACCGCCGACCCGGCAACTCTTCACATCCCCTTTTCCGACCCGGATCCGGACGCGCACCCTGCTGAGGCTTTCAGGCCAGATCCATGGATCCGAAGCCGCATGATACACCGCTTCCCGTCTCAACGTTCGGTCATCCTCCCCTCAACCTTTGGTCGCACCCGCTGTCAGTCCGGTGATGAAGTATTTCTGCAGGGCCAGAAAGACCACCGTCACCGGCAACGCAACAAGGACGGAACCGGACGCGAACAACGTGTACTGTTTCTTGAAATCATTGTTGATGAAATTGAAAAGCCCCACCGCCAGCGTTTGGTTTTCGGGATTGGTCAACACGATCTGGGGCAGCAGGAAATCCGTGGCCGGCCCCATGAAGTTGAACAGAAAGACCACGGCCACGATGGGCTTTGCCAGCGGCATGATCACTTTCCAAAACGTGGTCCAGTGACCGGCGCCGTCGATTCTGGCCGCCTCGTCCAAGCTGCGGGGAATCGTGTCAAAATACCCCTTCACCAGCCAGGTGTTGAACGGGATCTGCATGCCGGCGTACACCAGCAGAAGACCCCAGTGGGAGTCCAACAAATTCAGAAGGTTCAAAAGCAGATAGATGGCCACCATCGTCATCGAGGCCGGGAACATCTGCAGGGCAAGAAAGGCGATCAGCCCGTATTTCCGGCCGTAAAAACGGTACCTCGAGAAGATGTAGGCGGTTCCGGTGGTGAGGATCACGGACAACACGGCATTGAGAAAGGAAATCTTGAGCGTGTTGGCATACCAGGTTTTGTAATCGCTCTCCGGGCTGGTGAACAGCCAGCGATAATGATCCAACGTGGCGTTTTCCGGGATCAGGGTGGTGGAAAAAATGCTGTCTCCCGGAGACAGGGACGCCCCGATCACCCACAGGACGGGATAGACGGAAACCACCACCATCAGCAGCAAAAACGCGTAAATCAACAAGAGAGAGATTCTTTTTTTCCAGGTCGGCTTCCTCATTCGATCATCCCCTCTTCCCGGAACGCCCGCATCCTGCGGAACTGCAGGAAGGACACGGCGGCGACGACCAGCCCGATCACGATCGAAATCGCTGCCGCATAGTTGAATTTGAAGGTGTTGAACGTCAGCTTGTACACCCAGGAGATCAGGATGTCCGTTCCTCCGGCGGTGCTTCCGGGCACGGGCGGATTCCCCTTGTTGAACAGGTAGATCACGTTGAAGTTGTTGAAATTGCCCACATACTGGACGATCAGGAGCGGACCGGTGGCGTACAGGGCCATGGGCAGGGTGATGTTGCGGAACTTTTGCCAGGAAGTGGCACCGTCCACGTCGGCCGCCTCATACAGATCGTGGGGAATGGACTGGAGAACGCCGGTGTAAAGCGCCAGGCTGAACGGAAAACCGAGCCAGAACTGGATGAGCAAAACGGCCACCTTGCTCCAGAACGGATCGGTCAACCATGGGACCGGACCGATCCCGACTTGTTGAAGCAGCTGGTTGATCACGCCGAAGTTGTCGTCAAACATGCCCGAAAACACCACGATCGTCACGAAGGACGGAACGGCCCACGGAAGGATCAGAATGGTGCGAAACACTTTTTTCAGGCGGATGCCCCGCTGATGGATGAACACAGCCAGAAACAGGCCCAAGGCCACCTGAACCGTGGTCGAAACGAACGTCCAGACGATCGTCCACGCAAACACGCTGAAGAACGAATCTTTCCAGAGGTCCGAGCGAATCAGGTTGACGAAGTTGTCCAATCCCACATAATCCACCAGCTTGGCGGGAGGCTGGTGGTAAAGGTCATAGTTGGTGAATGCCAGCATCACCATGAACAAAATCGGAAACAGGACCACAAACACCAGCAGAATCATCGAGGGAGCAATCACCAGATACGGAAAACCCTGATCCGTCAGCTGCTTCCAGGTCTCTGACAAAGAGGGCGGCCGTTGTCCTCCGTCACGGAGCGCTCCGATCCGGTAAGCATCCACGATGTTGAGCGCATAAAACAGCAATCCGATCAGGATCAGCAGGATCGAAATCAACCCCATGGCCAACAGCTCGATCGAGTGATCCAGCACGGGGATTTCCCCGAGGGTGATGATTCCCCACAGACCCAGATGAAAAAAATCGAAAAAGACGACGAGAAACAGAGCCTGAAACAGGAGAAACACAAGTCCTTTGAGCCATTGGCCGTTGTAGCATTGGCCGAGACCCATCCAGAGCGCGGAAAGGATCGCGGCCGTCCGCTTCCCGTTTCTTCCCGTCATGCGTTCATCGGCGCCGCTTGCCATCATCACTCATCCCTTCTCCATGCCTCATGGATCAAAGGCGCGATGGAAACCCACCGCGCCCGAACGGTTCATTGTTGTTGCGTCTTGATCTTCTCCTTGATGATCTTGACCGCATCATTCAGAGCTTGCTCCGGATTTTGCTTTCCGGTCGCGATGAAGTTGAAGGCATTGTTGATCGGCTCCCACACCTGGTTCATCTCGGCAATGTTGGGCATCGGAACGCCCATGGCGGCCTGTTTGGCAAATCCGCTCACCACCGGATCGTCCGCGATGACCGGATCGTTGATCAATTCCTTGTGCGGCGGAATTTCTCCCGTTTCCAGGAACCGCGATTTGAGCGCTTCCTTGCCGGTCAAAAATTGCATCAATTCCAGGGCCTCTTTGGGGGCTTTGCTGTACGCGGACAGATACCAGCCTTTCACCCCGATGAACGTGCGGGCATCCTTGCCGTTCACTTTGGGAATGGGGGCCACTCCCACGTCAATGCCGGCCTGCTTGTAATCCAGCACGGCCCATGGACCGTTGATGACCGCCGCCACCTTCCCTTCCTTGAACAGACCGTTGATCGTGTCCCCTTTCAGTCCGTTCGGCAAAAGCCCTTCCTTGAACCAGCTCTCCACTTCCTTGCCGGCTTCCACGGCGCCCGCATTGTTCAGACCGATGTCGGACGGATCGTACTTGCCGTTTTCATGTTTGAATACGTATCCGCCCTTGGCATCCACGAGAAAATGATTGAAATACAGATTGTTGATCTCAAACATGACGCCGTACTTTTTCTCGGCCGGCTTGGTGTAAGACTTGGCGAAAGACTTCAGCTCTTCAAAAGTGGCCGGAGGATTGGGCATCAGTTTCTTGTTGTAAATGAGAGCGATGCTCTCCGTCACTTTGGGCAGACCGTACAATTTGCCGTCGACGGTGAGCGCGGACAAGGCCGATTCATCAAACTGTCCGGTGACGGACGCATCGGGCTGGATCGGCTGGACGAGTCCCTTGATCACCGCCGCTCCCAACTGGTCGTGCGGCCAGGTGACCAGATCCGGACCTTTTCCCGCCGGACCGTCGAGCGTCAGTTTCTCCTGTTGTTTCAATATCGCGACGGGAACCACTTCCACTTTGATGCCGGTTTTTTTCTCGAATTCAGCCGCAAGCTTCTTGGTGTGTCCCAGTTGCTTTCCATCGTCCGCATTTTCCCAAACGACCAATTTTTCCGACTTTTCCCCGCCCGTCGTCGCCTGTTGCCGCTCCGGCGCGCATCCGGCGAGCACGCTCAGCGCCAGAGCCAGCGACATGGTTGCGGAAAGCCATTTTTTCCCCAACATCATTGCAAGACCCCCCTTGTTGCGCAAACGGTTGCACAGATTCGCAAAAATAAATCCATTGAGGAAGCGTTTTCAATCCTATTGTATAATCTGTCATCCCCCAATGACAAGACTTTTTTCTCAGTTCTGTAAATAATCTTTTTGTTGAAACCGTTTGAACAACTACAAAGAACTTTCTTTCGAAAAAGGAAGAGATCGCGCTTGCGTGGAAATAAACAGAAAAAACGGAAATCCGTTGAACCACCGTCACGGCAACCTCTCTCACGGCTTTTTTCGGTTCCCCGATCAAAGCACCTCATCCACACCTCTGAAAGGAGTCCCACCCATGCCTTCGGAAATCGCGATGATGTTGAAGGAGTTGTCCGTCTGTGTGGCGTCCGTGTTCACCGCTTGGCTGGTGATCGAATTTCTGGAGTACAAAGGCTGGATCCGCTTCCATCGGGAAGATGACTGAAAAAAAACAAGAGTCCCGTGGACTCCCCGTTGTCTCCGGATCGCTCCCTTTATTCATGTTGCTTCTCTTCTTTCTCACCCGAACGGCAGGCCGCTGGAGCGAATCTCCTGCACATTCTTTCCGGATTCCCGGCGCCGTCCCGGCACCTCCACATCGATCCATCCGTTCTGCCAGGCAAACAACAGATGTTTGACCAGATCGCCCACATTTCGGGTTTTCCTTTCCAGAAACCGGTACAGTTCCCGTTCAAGCGGATCGGTCAAATCAAACGTCACCCATACGCTTTTGCCCGTCTTCCCGTTCATGAAATCAGCGCCTTCCCGACTTCGTAAAATCCCAGCACATTGGCCATCTGAGGGCTTCTGGCCGCAAAGGCATGCCGGAAATGCCCCTGCATGTGCCGCTCCAGGCGTTTGGCCATCCCGCCGATCAGCACGACCACATCATCCGAATGCCACTTCTTGGAGAGCGCGGCGGCGATCGCATCGGCCATTTCCCGTTCATTGCTCTCACGCAACGTTTCCCATCCGATGGGCAGGGTTCCGGAATCCCGGTCAATGAACACTTTGTCTTTGAACGTGGCGTAATTGGTCGTTTTCGCCCCCACGTCGACAATTCTCACCAACCCCGACCTTGGATCGGCGAAAAACGCCCCTCCTCCCTCGATCGTGGTATACACGCGCCGGATCCGGAAACGGGCGGTCCGTCCGTTGACCGTCACCTCATGATCCCCTTCCAGAAGGCGCCTCACCGCCATTCGCTCCGCTTCCGTGTAATGAATGATGGGCAAGCCGGTCACGAGGTCCACGTTCCCGTTCGCCCCGGCCTGGTGGACCGCCGTGACCGTGAGGAGCAACGTTTCTTCCACCGCCTTGGTATCTTGCATGGCCTGACGGGTGAATTCTCCCTCCCGTTCCGCCAACTGTCCGACAAACCAGCGTTGACCCCGATACACCACTTCCATGTCACCTTCGAGATCCTGCCGGTAATGCCGGTTCCGCCACGCACTCACCTTGCTGGGGAACATGAAGGAATTGCGTTCGGTTTTCACTTTGACAAAACTGCGTCCGCAATCGACGGCTACGAGCATCTGACACCCCTCCGCTTTCATGTTTACGGGGTGGTCCGCGGCGATATGCCACGGTCAAAAAAAATACCGGTTCCCCCATGGGAACCGGATTTGTCCAAGGTTGCCGGACACTCTTTCGCCTGACGCCGGGTCGTCTGACAGATGCCCCGGGGACGCGGAGATCCCCCGTTTTCGAAAGAATGTCCGCCAAGTTTGTCTCTCACAGGCTGCACGATCCGAGACCACGCTTTTGCAAATAACGCTGGTGATATTCTTCCGCTCTCCAGAACGTTGACGCAGGAGTGATCTCCGTGGCGATCGGATCCTTGAAACGCCCCGACCGCTCCAATTCCGCCTTAGAACGTTCGGCTGCCTCTTTTTGTTCCTCCGTGTGCCAGAAAATGACGGAACGATACTGCGTGCCCACGTCGGGCCCCTGCCGGTTGAGCTGGGTCGGGTCATGACTGTCCCAGAACACCTGGAGAAGCTGTTCGTAGGTCACTTGTTCCGGATCGTATTCCAGATGGACCACTTCCGCATGTCCGGTGGTGTCCGTGCACACTTCCTCATACGTGGGTTGATCTTTCGTCCCGCCCATATAACCGACCGCGGTGTCCAGCACGCCCGGAATTTTCCGGAACGTTTCTTCCACACCCCAAAAGCATCCCGCACCGAAAGTTGCCTTTGCCACAAAGATCCCTCCACCGATATCGTCATGTTTTCAAGGGTTTCTGCCGTCATCAATCAGGGTAAGTTCTCCCGTGCAGGGATCGATCACCAATCCGTGTACCATCACATCCGGAGGCCAGAGCGGGTGATTGCGGAGCAGGGAGACACTTTCCTTCACCCCGTCCTCCGCCGTGTTGCATCCGGTGAGCCATCGATCCACATCCACTCCCCGGTTCCGAAGCTTTTGCACATTCTCCGGGGGCACTCCGCGGGACCTCAGTCCGCTCAACACCGGCTCCGCGGAAAGACCGACCATTCCGCAGCCATGATGCCCGATCACCCACACTTCATCCGCCTTGAGCAACGTGACCGCGACCAGCAAACTGCGCATCACGCTGCCGTAAGGATGCGAGATGAGCGCTCCGGCCGTCTTGATGATTTTGACATCCCCGTTTTTCAGATTGAGTGCCTTGGGAAGAAGCTCCGTCATCCGGGTGTCCATGCACGAAACGATCACCAGTTGCTTGCGGGGATACTTGCCGGCCAGATAAGGCTCGTATTCCCGATTTTCCACGAACTTCCTGTTGAATGCCAACACTTCGTCCAGCCTGCTCAAAGCCCGACCTCCTTTTTCAGGGGTCTGTCAATGTTTTCAATTGTTGGAGACTTCCCGATCCGTTATACTGAAGAGGACAAATATACAGTCAAAAGGGGTTTTCCATCCGGATGCATACCCGCTTGAAAAAACTATTGCTGAACATTTTCGGCTGGATATTCCTCGTGCTCGGCATCATCGGATTTTTCACGCCGTTTCTGCAAGGGATCCTCTTCACCCTGATCGGGCTGTCCATGCTTTCCCGGACAAGCCCCTGGGCGAAAAGACTGATGGTCAAATTGCGGGAGAAGTATCCCAAGGTGGCGGCGAAATCGGACGAATGGATGGCCAAGTTGCGTTGGCGATCCGGGTCCACCCCGGAATGACCGTCGCTCCTCGGCTTTTCATCCCTTTCCGTTCATCCGAGCCGCCGGACGGCTGTCAGTCGCATAACCGTATGTTCGCAACCCTCCCCCGGATTTCCGGGGGTTTTGCATTCATTTGACGCAAATCACACCCACGCCGTCCCCGATGGGAACCAACAGAGACTCCAGCCTCGGATCTTCGGCGATTCGCCGATTGAACTCCCGAATGGCCACTCTTGAGGGGGACTGATCCGACTCATCGAAAATGCGACCTCCCTGGAACAGATTGTCCGCCGTGATCACCGCTCCGGGATTGGCGAGGCGAATCGCCTGTTCCAGATAATGATTGTACCCTTGTTTGTCGGCATCGATCAGGAAGAAGTCGAATTTTTCTCCGGAAGCGACCAGTTGCTCCAACCTTTTTGAAGCATCACCGGTCAGAAAGCGAACTTTTTTGTCGAGACCCGCTTTTTTCACGTTCTCAAGGGCAAAAGCGGCATGCTCCTCTTTCAACTCCAGGGAGATGAGCTCCCCGTCTTCCGGCAGGGCCCGGGCCATCCAAATGGTACTGTACCCACCGAGCGCACCGATTTCCAGGATTCTTCTGGCGCCGGAAATCCGAACCAACAGGTTCAGCAGTTTCCCCACTTCCGGCGGCACGGAAATTCTCGGCATGTTTCGCTCATCCAATCCGGGTGCAATCGAGCTCAACACTTCGTCTTCCCGGGCATACAAAGAGCGAATATACTCCTTTTCCCGCACGGATCCAGCCCCCTTATTGATTGAGGACACCAAACGTTTCCGGTGCCTTGCTTTCATTTTACCCGGTTTCCGATTCGCTGTCCAAAAAAAGGCATCCCCCTGAATTCAGGGGGATGCCTCAATTCCTGGAGCGGATGACGGGAATCGAACCCGCGCCGCCAGCTTGGGAAGCTGGAGTTCTGCCATTGAACTACATCCGCATGTTTTGATTTTGACCTGATTATATCATGTTCCTTCGATTTTTTCAACCCCCCGCTTTTTTTCTCCTCACCCGAAAAAGACCCCCGAAAGGGGGCCTTGTGACCGGAATCATCAGAATATGATTCGAAACGGCAGCACCAACGAAGAGATGATCAGAGCGATCACGCCCAAAGCCACTCCCCACCATCCCCGGGAGCTTCCTCCCCGGGTCGCGATGACACCCAGGACAATCCCCGCGGGCGCCAGCACGAAGGGCAGCCAGAAAAACGCCAAAACCGACAAAACAATGGAGGTGATTCCGAGACCTTCGCCCCGATCAGCCTTCTCCTCCCGTTCGTTGTTCATGGACGGATTCCGAACGGGTCCGGCCGAAGTGATTTCAGCGGCAAATTCTTCGTCACGAACCGGTTCATAACGGTTCGGCCGGTTCAGTTTTGACCGTTTGCGACGATGTTTGCTCATGGTTTTCCTCCCTTGATTCCGGTCTTCCCCTAGTATGCGTTGTTTGCCTTGCAAGTACGGTGTCAAAAAAAACCACCCGCAAAGGGTGGTGTCAAAAGGAACGTCTTCATTTTTCCGCTTTCGTGTAATCGGAAGGCCCCACCGGATGCCGGAGGATTCCCTTCACCCCGGGCTGCTCGATGACCGCGGATGTATAGAAATACAGCGGGAAGATCGGCATTTCCTCAAACAGGATCTTCTCGGCTTCGCGGAGATATTCGTCACGCTTGGCGATGTCCGGTTCGGCCGCCGCTTTTTTCAACAACTCATCGTAGCGGGCGTTGCTCCAATTGGTCCGGTTCATGGAGTGATCGGTCTGAAAGCTTTCCAGATAGTTGTAGGCATCGTTGTAGTCGGCCAAAAAGCTGGAGGTGGTCATGATAAAGTTTTTGTTTTTCTGGTCGGCGAGATGAACTTTGCGCTCCTTGGCTTGCAGGACGATCTCCACGCCAAGGTTTTTGCGGATCATCTCCTGAACGGCTTCGGCCACCTTCTTGTTCTTGTCTGTCGCGTTGCTGTACATCAGCGTCACTTCCGGCAATTTGTTCCAGCCTTTTTCCTTCATGCCTTCCTGAAGCAACCGCTTTGCTTCTTCGATGTTCCCGTCTTCGATCAGATTGCCGCCTTTATTGCGGAAATCTCCGGGAACCGAAGGTGCCACGTATCCGTAGGCGGGAATTTCCACTCCGCCCAACACCCGGTCGACGATCAAACGGCGGTCAACGGCAAGGGCGAATGCCTTGCGGATCTTGGGATGGGTGAACGGTTCCTTTTCCACGTTGAACCTGAAAAATGCCAGCCCGTTCCCTTCCGAGAGCTTCACCTCATTGTTTTTCACCATCTCTTCCAGCAAATCGGAAGGAATGGCCCCTTTGCCCACCACATCGAGCTTCCGGGTTTTGAACAGGGAGTACACGGTCTTGCTGTCGCTGATGACGGAGAAGTGGATGCCGTCCGGCTTCACGCCCTCTTTGTCCCGATAGTGCTCGTTCCGAATGAATTTCAGATGGGAATCATGCTTCCATTCGGCCAATTTGAACGCACCGTTGGACACCAGCGTGGAGGCTTCGTGGAAGAGATCCGGATTTTTCTCCACTTCCTTTTTCGGCACGGGAAAATAGGTGGGATAGGCGGTCAGTTGCAAAAAAGCCGGAGTGGGACGCGCCAGTTTCACTTCCAGCGTCCGGTCGTCCAGCGCTTTCACCCCCACCTGGTCGGCACTGCCTTTCCCGGTGTTGAACGCCTCCGCTCCTTCGATGAAATAAAGCAGAAATGCCGGTTCGGCCGCCGTTTCGGGATCAAGCACCCGTTTCCAGGCAAACTCAAAATCGTGGGCGGTCACCGGTTCCCCGTTTGACCATTTGGCTTGTCGCAAAGTGAACGTGTACGTCAGTCCGTCCTCGCTCACTTTCACATCTTCCGCCGCGGCCGGTTTCGGCTGGTGCCGCTCATCCAGCCGCATCAGCCCTTCAAACAGATTGTTTACGAGGTCCAGTGAATCCTCGTCAAACGCTTTGGCGGGATCAAGGGAAGGCGGCTCACCGGAAAGAGCGAGGCGAAGCACCTTTTCTCCCGCTTCGGGATTGTTCGCTTCCGAGGTGCACCCGGCCATTCCCGACACAACAATCAATGCCAGCAGGACAGAAATGATGCGAAGCCGTCCCTTTGAGAACATGGTTCCCTCCTTGAAATATTGAGGAATCGAATCGATACTGACAGACTTTTTCGATAAAAATCTTCAAAACCCTTTACGTTTCTCCGAAAATCACGGGCCGTCATTCCGTTTCTCTGAGCAAAACCCGGATGAACCGGTCCTGAAGCTGCTCTCCCCGGAATCCGGACAGCAATCCGCAGATCATCAGGGAGAACGAGTGGCTCACCTTTCCGTCTCTGAGCAGGTATCCGGACAACGTCTTCACGCCGCTCAGCGTCCCCGTCTTGGCGCGAACCGTCCATCCCTTTGGGAGAGGCGGCCGATTTTTCAGGGTTCCGGACTTTCCGTATTCGGGAAGACTGCTGAAAAAAACGGGAAATGACGGATGATGCCGCATGCCCGTGAGCAGCCGGCACAAACTGTCCGGCGACGACAAATTGTACACGGACAGGCCGGATCCGTCCGCAGAAAAAGCAGGCCCCTCGAATCCTGCCGACTTCAGGATTTTTCCTGCGGCGGCAATCCCCGTTTCCCGTTCCGCCTTTCCCTCTGCATCAAGACCGATCATCCGAAGCAGCACTTCCGCCGCCAAATTGCGGCTTTCCCGGTTGATGATGCAAAGCACGTCCCGCAGCGGGGAAACGGACAGGTCCGCTCCGTGTTTTTCCCATTCTTCGGGGATGCTCCCGCTGATCCACCGGCTGACGGAGACCCCGGCTTTTCCCAAGAGATCGCCGAACACGGTACGGAACAAAGAGAGTCCGGGTCTGACCGCACACTCGATTTCTTCCTCATCACGATGAATCATGCCGCTGATCCGGTAACGAAATTTTCCCGTTCGCAGGATGCTGCAGCGTGAATCAGGATCATCGGAAAACCTCAAACCGGAGAAGTCCGCGAACAGGCGATGAGCCGCGGGACCGGTCGGAACCGGAACGGGACGATCATCCTTTCCTTTCTTGACGGAAACCGTCACTCTGTTGTATTCGAGGTTCAGCGCATGAACGGGTGCCGCCCAACCGGCATCCAAATCATCGACGGTCCAACCTGGCGCATGGCGTTCGGGAGGAAACAGGGAATCATCCAGCCATACCCGTACGGACCGGTGTCCCCGACGTTTCATCCACCGGACCACCCGCTCCAGGCCGTCCGCGGCGAACAGCGGATCTCCTCCCCCGCGGATCCACAACGTATCCCCGTGCAACCCGAATCGTGTCACAAAGGGATGATCCGGGGACCATTTCAGCAATGCAGCCACGGTGACCCAAAGCTTGTGGTTGGAGGCGGGAGGGAAATGTTCCCCTCCATGCTGTTCCACCTTCAATCCCGTTCGCTCATCCTGTACGGAATATCCGACACGCGCCCCCCTCTCCCCCGTCTCCCGTTTCCAATCCGACACTTCCCGGGCCAGTGCCCGTTCAAGCACGGGATGCACTTCCGTTCTCTCCGAAACAACCGTCAAGTTGCGCCCAGATCCGGCGGATGATCGACCGGTTCAACCCCGGATCCACTCCGAATCTGAGAGCGGCATGAATATCCACCGCGGTTTGCACCGGACTCACCCGGGTGGCCGTGATCACGACATCATGAATGAGTCCCAAACGATTTCGACACTCCAGCGTGGCTTCCCCCCGCTCCCGGTCCAGATGGACCAGACGGAAACCGGAGAGTCGATCGATGATTTCGGAAATTTTCTCCATGACCGCTCGCTGCTGTACACGGTAATACCGGGTTTTCAGGTCAGGCTCGGGCGCATGGTCCGTCGTTTCGGTCACTCCCGAAAAAAAACGGCGGAATGCTGACATAAGGCTCCTCCTCTGCAATTCAGCGACGGAAATATTGTTCAAGTCGATCAAGCCTCATCAAAATGTCACGGATCACCGCGTCGTATTTGTCCGTATTTCCTTCCGGTGACCGGGGAGGTTGATTTTCCAATTCTTTGATTTGTTTCTTCAGTTGCTCGTTTTCCTGAAGGACATCTTCATAACTTCTGATGACCTGATCCAGGAAATCGTTGACCTCGTCCTTGTCATATCCCCGGATGGATTGCTTGAAATCCTTGTTGAAAATATCCATCGGCGTCAATCGTCTCATAGAAAAACTACACTCCCCGAATGATGAATTCTTCAAAAAATATTATATCAACTTGAAGGACTCATCCAATAGCTATGCAAAAAAAAAGGGACCTGATCAAAGGGCAGGTCCCTGTTCGGCGTGACCGGCCGAATCTTTGTCCCGTGAATGCGTCCGGAGGCCATCACCGACTCCGGTCACCGCCGTTCCCCGCCCGCGAAAACCCCATATCCTCCCGTATCACAGGTTTATGTTCATGCAGCAAGGTTATTCGCGGCTTTGGGCAAGTTCTCCCGAAACCGGGATTATTTCGCTTCGGGGAACGTTCTCCGGATGACGTCGGACAGATTGTCGATGATTGCGCTGACCGGGCGTCCCCTGCGAATGTCGTTGGCGAAATTTCTCCATTGCTTCACAAAGTCGGGATTGGCCGATACATAAACCGTCCGGATGGAAGGATCCACGCTTTTCACTTTCCCGGCCACCCGGTCTTTGAGCCGTTGGGTCATTTTTCCGCCCATTTTTTGCGGCAGGGTCACGGCCACATAAGCCACCCGGTTGACGAGGATCACATATGCGTTGTCAATTTCGCGCATGTCCTCCAGTTGTCTGGCGATATCATCGCCCGTCCGGATGCCCCGTGCCAGGAGATCCCTGTCGTCGGTCACGAAATTCCCCTGTCTTCTGGCGTTTCTGTCGGTATCCCGGTACATTCCGTCGTTGACCCGGGTGATCCGTTGGATGGTTTGATCTTGATCATGGGCCTGCCGGTTTCCGGCACAACCGATGCCGGTCAAAACCAGCACCGATGCCATCGCGGCCGCGATGATTCGTTTGTTCATGATTCTTTCCCCCTGTTATGGTGTTTGGGGGTTAGTATCGACCGCGAATCGCCGGATATGTACGGAAAAAGACAGGAAAAAAGCACCCGTTCCGGCACGTGGAACGGATGCTTTTCGAAAACGAGGGACTAAACCCGCTCAGTCATCGTTTTGTTGGAGGATGAACAGCAGGATGTACTGCAACAGCTCCATCAGGGCGATCACGGCACCTGCCACGTAGGTCATGGCGGCGGCTCCCAGCACTTTGTTCACGCCGCGGTCCTCTTCCGCTCCGCTGATCATGTTCATCGAAGACATGATGACTTTCGCCCGGGAGCTGGCGTTGAATTCCACCGGAAGGGTGACGAGGTGGAACAGCACCACCACGGAGAAAAAGATGATTCCCAGGAGCAACAGACCGCTCAGTTTGAAGAAAATGCCCGCGAGCAGCAGGAACGGAACCGCTCCGGAAGTGATGTTCAGCACCGGAACCATGCGGTGACGAAACACGAGTGCCCCATATGCTTCTTTGTGCTGAATGGCGTGTCCGCATTCGTGAGCGGCAACGGAAATGGCCGCCACCGAATCTGAATGATACACCGCTTCCGACAACCGGACGGCCCGAACGGTGGGATCATAGTGATCCGTCAGCTTCCCCGGAACCAACTCCACCGGAACATGGGAAAGTCCGTGTGCATCCAGGATCCTTCTGGCCACTTCGGCGCCGGTCAATCCCGAACGTGCCCGAACATTGGACCAACGTTTGAAATTGCCCCGGACGCGGAATTGCGCCCACAGCGCGATGGCAAGTCCCAGCAGCGATCCCAGCAACAACAAAGGATGAATCACAAGCATCCGAATCCTCCTCTCAGATCTTTCAATCGGAGACCCATTTCAATGGCCAACTCAAGAAATCCGGAAAACGGGTTTGTACCATTATTATCCATACCCGTCCCGTGATCATTCCATGACTTTCGGACCCGCATGATCAAAGGTTCCCCCTTCCAATATAAATCAAACCCCCGGGTCAGACAATGATTCACATTGCGATCGAATCCCCGGATTCCTGCAACGTTTCTGTCAGTTCTTTCCGAAACTTTTTCATACGGCGAATGATTGTTATAATGGTCCATGGTTTTTTATTCCTACAGGAAGATCGTTTGTTCGGATATTCCGGCGAAAGGAGGCAGGGCAGTTCGATGCAATCGCTTACCGATTGGTTCAGCCCCGAGACGTTCAAGGACATGCACTTTCTTTTTGATTTGGCACTCATCGTTTTCATCGTGAAACTGGCGGGTCATCTCAGCCGAAAATGGGGTCAGCCTTCCGTCATGGGTGAAATCCTCGCCGGCATCCTGGCGGGACCTTCCCTGCTCGGTTGGCTTGAGCCGACCCCGTTCATCCGGGAACTGGCGGAGATCGGCGTGATTCTGCTGATGTTTCTCGCGGGATTGGAAACGGATCTGGACGAATTCAAAAAGTCGGCCTTCGCCTCCACGTCGGTGGCGGTCAGCGGAGTGGTGTTGCCTCTCGTCGGGGGCTTGGGCGTGGGCATGATGTTCGGATATGATCTGAACACTTCCGTGTTCATCGGAACCCTGCTGGTGGCCACCAGCGTCAGCATCTCCGTCCAGACTCTCCGGGAACTGGGCCGGCTCCGCAGCAAAGAAGGCGTCACCATCCTCGGCGCCGCCGTATTGGACGATGTGCTCGGGATTCTGATCCTGTCCCTGGTGATTGGCTTTGCCGCCGGCGAAAGCGGCGGTGCGGAAGGCGGAATCGTCGCTCTTCTCATCAAAATCGTCGCGTTCTTCATCTTGGTGGTGTTGGTGGGACGCAAGTTGCTTGCGGGGATCATCGAGCGTGCAAATCGATGGCTGTCCGCCGAAGCGGGAGTGGCCGTCGGAATCGGCATTGCCCTCCTGTTCGCATTTCTGGCGGAAATGTTCGGCATGGCAGGCATCGTCGGTTCCTATTTTGCGGGATTGATGCTCGGCAAATCGCCTGCGGGAAAAGCCGTGTTCTCCAAGTTGGAAACCGTGTCCTTCTCATTCCCCGTTCCGGTGTTCTTTGTCAGCATCGGTTTGATTGCCGACATCAGGAACATTGACACGCAATTCGCCCTGTTGATCGCCATCCTGACCGTCGTGGCCATCCTGACCAAATTGGTCGGCGGTGCGATCGGTGCCAAATTCGCCGGATTTTCCGCCCGAAGTTCGCTGGGGATCGGAGCCGGCATGGTGGCTCGCGGAGAAGTCGGATTGATCGTGGCCACGATCGGATTGAGCAAAGGATTGATTCCCGGGGAACTGTTCACGGCGACGGTGGTCATCGTGCTGGTCACCACTTTGGTCACTCCCCCGATTCTCAAATGGTTTTTCGATCCCACTCCCTCCACCGGGTCCTCATCGACATGAACGCCCGATCCCCGGAAGCTCCGGTCCATGAGAAGCGAAGAACCCGTCCCGACGCGGGAAATTCCATGGAAACGCCCCTTGCAGATTGAACGCAGGGGGCGTTTCGCGGTTCAACGGGTCAATCTTCAAACACGGTCCATTCCTTCTCCGGCTCCGGTCTCATTCCGAGGCCCAGCACCATTCCCACCGACACCAGTTGCGTGATGAGCGAGGTTCCCCCGTAGCTCATCAGCGGCAAAGGAAGCCCGGTGATCGGCATCAGCCCGAGCGTCATGCCGATATTCTGATACACCTGAAACAGCAGCATGCCGACAACCCCCGCCGCGATCAAGGACGAAAAGGTGTACCCGGAGCGCATGCCGATCCGGATCAGCCGGTAGATGAGAGCGAGGTACAACAGGATCAGCAAACAACCTCCCACAAACCCGAATTCCTCGGCGATGACGGCAAAAATGAAATCGTTGTGCGGTTCCGGAATCCAGTTTCCCATGGACTGGGTGCCGTTGTGGAATCCCTTGCCCAACATCATGCCCGACCCGATGGCAATCTTGGCTTGCGTCGCCTGATATCCCGCACCGGTGGGATCGGAAGCGGGGTCCAAAAAAACCTGAATCCGTTCGATCTGGTGCGGCTTGAGCAGGACATGGAGAAACGGGTGATTTTGTCGGTACAACCACCAAAGCCCCGCCACCCCTCCGGCCAAAACCGCCAATCCTCCCGTGAACCAACGAATGTCCGCACCTCCGACAAACAACATGGCCACCAGAATTCCGGCGAGAACCAATCCCGTTCCCAAGTCGGGTTGTGCTAAAATAATCAGGAAAGGAATGGCAAACAAGGCGGCAATCGGGATGGACAACCCTTTCAGGCTCCCGAATGTTTCCCGGTGTTCCGTGATCAACTTGGCCATCAGAAGAATGAACACCGGCTTGATCAGCTCCGAGGGTTGAAACTGAAGCCCGCCGATGCGAATCCACTGCCTGGCACCGTTCACCTCCGTTCCCAAACCGGGAACTTCCACCAATAGCAGGAGAAACAACCCGATTCCGTATAAAAGATAAGGAAAACGGCCCTGCCCCCACATGCGCCAGTCCACGGCCATGGCCACGATCAACCCCGCGAACCCGGCGACCAGCCACATCAACTGTTTTCCCACGAATGACGGATCCCGGGTGTGAGTGGCCGACGAAATGGCCATAATGCTGAAGACCGACAGACACACAAGCAGAAGGACGGCAATCCAGTCGATGCGGCGAATCAATCGCATGTTCTTCATCGGTGATCCCCTTACCGCTGCAAATTCGTACAAGCGCGTGATACAAAACGGATCTCAAAGGAGTTTGGAAACATGAAGCGAGACAGACCCGATTATTGGCTGATATTGATCACGTTTCTGTTGCTGGGGTTTGGTCTGGTCATGGTGTTCAGTGCAAGTTATTTCAAAGGTATCATCGATCCGGACATACAGGATTCCTATTTTTTCTTCAAGCGGCAACTTCTCTTCGGGGGAATCGGGCTGATCCTGTTTTTCGTCTTCTCCAACATTCCCTACCATACATACCGGAAGAACGTCGGTTGGATTCTGCTGTTGTCCCTCTTTCTCCTGATCCTGGTCCCTTTGTTCGGAGAAGTGAGAAACGGCGCACGTCGTTGGATCGATCTCGGCATGTTTTCCTTCCAGCCTTCGGAACTGGTCAAACTGGGCATGATCATCTACACGGCATCCATCATGGTGAAAAAGCAGCCGGTCATGGATGATTTCAAGCGAGCCATCGTTCCCCCGCTCGTGGTGATCGGATTGATCTGCACCCTGCTGGTCATTCAACCTCATTTCAGTGCGACCGTCATCATTCTGGCCACCTGCATGCTCGTGATTTACTGTGCCGGGATCCGCTTCAAACACCTGTTGGTGCTGTTCGCCGCCGGCGTCCCCGTCTTGATCGGGGTCATGGTCACGGGCAGTTACCGGTTGAAACGCCTGGCATCGCTGACGGATCCGATGTCCGATCCGTCCGGGAGCGGCTATCAGATCCTGCAATCGCTCTACGCCATCGGACCGGGCGGCCTCACCGGAGTGGGGCTCGGGAAAAGCATTCAAAAAATGGCATACCTTCCGGAAGCCCATACCGATTTCATTTTTTCCATCATCGCGGAAGAACTGGGCTTCATCGGAAGTGCGTTCCTGATTCTCCTGTTTGTCGCGCTGATCCTGCGGGGAGTGATGATTTCCGTTCAGGCCCCCGATCTGTTCGGTACGCTGCTGGGCATCGGCATCGTGGGCTTGACGGGCATTGAAACCATCTTCAATCTGGGCGTGGTTACGGCCCTGTTGCCGGTCACCGGCGTTCCCCTTCCGCTGATCAGTTATGGAGGAACCGCCCTGCTCATCAAAATGATGGGCCTCGGAATCCTGCTCAACATCTCCCGATACCGCACCAAAAAAACAAAGTCGTCGAAGGCGACCCGCCCACAACCGACCGGCGCACCGCTGACGGGGCAGGGATGATGCTTCCCTCGACGATTCTCACGAAACGTTCGCCCGTCCCGGCGCCCATCCGGACGGGCGAATTCCTCTTTGAGCTGTCCGATCACTCCCGCTCGAGACCGATGAGGAGAATCCCGTCTTTTCCCCAAATCTTTTTCGTCCGGAATCCGTATTTTCGGTAACAGCGGATCGCCGGGCCGTTTTTCATCCCCGTACTCACCTCAAAGCGGGTGATTCCGGGATGCCCGAGCACCTCCTCAAGGAGGGAAGAAGCCACTCCCCGCCGGAAAAAATCCGGGTGAACGGCAAGACGGGTAATGGTGAGGACCGAGCCGTTCCGTTCGTAAGAGATCACGCCGGCCACACGGGATCCGCAAACGGCCGCCATCCAGGTGTCCGGAGATCGCCGAATCTGTTCTTTCCCCTGTCTGAGCGGCGGGAAATCGTCCACTCCAAGCAGTGCCGCCTCCACCCGATACGCGGCGTGCAGCACCTCCACCAATTCATCCACCCATTCCCCGCGTCCGGGATGAATCTTCATCACTTCGAAGCGGGTCATCCGGCGATTTCTCCCTGTGCTTCCACGATGACATCGCCATGTACGAACGGTTGGCACGCCAACCTTCCGCCATCGGCAAGGGAACCATCCATCAGGCGGAACCATTTCAATTCCGTATGCTCGCTGAGGTGTTCCATGCCTTCCCTGACCCGGACCTCACCAGTCCCGCAACGCCCGGTGGTGCACCGGAACGGGACGGGGATGCCCCGGACGGTCGCTTCGAGCCAAAGACCGGCGCCGTTTGCCGCGTTCATTTTATAGGTTTTGCCTTCCACCACGATTGTCACACAGTACATGCAAAAATCCACTCCCTTGCCGGTTCCGTTCACGAAAAAACCATCATCTCCGGACGGAGGATGATGGCATTCGTTTGCGTCGGGGTCAATGCAATCACTTGGTATCAAACGTCTTTTTGTGTTGCGGATTCCAAAGAATCCAACCGATCCAGGCAGCCGCGAAGGGCAGTGCCACCAAGACCAGCTTTGTGCCGTATTGGTGAAGGGCGTCAAACACGATTTCCCAATTGGCTCCCAGCACGTACCCCAGGCCGATGAATGACGCACTCCAGAAAACGGCGCCGGTATAGGCATAAAGGGCGAACCGCGGGAACGGGATGTTGGAGATGCCTGCCAGATACGCCGTCACGTGGCGAACACCGGGAATGAAGTATCCGAAAAAGAGAAGCAAACTGCCGTATTTTCGAAACAGCACCCGGGTCACTCTCAGCCGTCTTCGCGTGATGAAAATCTTGGGACCGTATTTTTTGAGAAAGGGATATCCGAAGGAAAGGCCGAGAACGTAACTGAGTGTGATTCCGCACATGGAACCGACCAACGCACTCAGAAAGGTGGGAACCAACTGAAGCCGGCCGACGGATGAAAGATAACCCACAAACGTCATCATGATTTCATCCGGAAGCGGCAATCCCACAATCCCCAACATCAGGAAGAGGAATATTCCGATGTAGCCGTATTCCAGCAACAGATCGAAGAGTGCTTGTTCCATGGTTCAACCCCGTTTATCCTCTCTTCAAAACACCTATAGCATATCATACTTCCAATCGGGACAAAAGATGCTCCCCGTACTCACGGGCGAAGGCTTCTCAACACGCGGATGCCGTTGAGATGCATGTGGTACAGAAACACCAGGTCGAGGAAGTCGGCATCGTGAGCGGCAATTCCTTCCTTTATGGCGACATCGACGGGCAGATCGTACGTCCTCGAATGGCTGGCCGGAACGATCACTTCCGCCCGCGCATTTTGTTCATTGGCAAACAGGCGGATACCGGTGGCGTTCTGGTAGATGCACAGATCGGTGCAATCGCCCACGACGAGGAACGTGGCCGGCCCTTGCTCCAACACGTTTTCCAACCACTCGAAAAAGCGCACCCCTTCTTCATCGGTGCCGAACAATCCGTTTGTGGCGTTTTTCCGGAACACCCGGACACCATCAAGCGAAGCGAATCGCTGAAGCGGCTCCACCACTTCCGCCTCTTCCGTTCCCCGGATGCAGTGAGGAGGAAACGCGGAAAATTCCACGGCATCCGGCGGATGGGAATCGTTCAGGAACACGAATCTGCTTGCCGGGACTCCTTTGTCCATCGCCGCTTGCAAAAGTTCGCTCACGTGCGTCACCATTTCCGCCACCCGTTCGCTGGACAAAGGCCCTGTCTCGCAAAATCCCTTCAATACATCCACCACCACGATCACGATGTGATCCGCCCCGCCCGCATCACGAATCACTTCATCCAACGTCAATTCGGGGTTTGCCTCCGCCCACTCCTTCAAGTAACGGATGAATGTTTGTTCCCGCATGAATGTCACTCCTCCTCCGGGCTGATTGCATGGACAATTCGATCTTATCAGAACGCGGCCGTGACAGGAAGTCAAAACGCGATGGCATTCGGTCTGTCGGTTGCCCATCCCTGCTCGTTTCGTTGCCGGCAAAGGCTCTTTCAGGAATTGACAGCGGAGAGGCTGGGCTGTACATATTGCATGGCCTGCCGCTGGCAATCCCTGTTCGTTTCGTTGCCGGCGCAAAGGCTCTCTCAGGGGTGCCAGCCGAGAGGTTGTACGTAATGCATAGTTTGTCGGTTGCCCATCCTGCTCGTTTCGTTGCCGGCGCAAAGGCTCTCTCAGGGGTGCCAGCCGAGAGGTTGTACGTAATGCATGGTTTGTCGGTTGCCCATCCTGCTCGTTTCGTTGCCGGCGCAAAGGCGTCACTGCCACTCTCCGAATTCTGCCGTTTACCACGTCGTCAGTTGGTTCAGGACGTCTCGGTCCAGCTCTTTGATGGTTTCGACGAGCAATCGGGCTGCATTTTCGAGATCGCGGCGACTGATCATGGAAACGTGGCTGTGGATGTATCGGGCGGCGACTCCGATGACCAGAGAAGGAACGCCCTTCTTGAACAGATGAAACCGCCCGGCATCCGTGCCTCCGCCCGTGATGATGTCGATCTGGTAAGGGATCCCGTGTTTTTCCGCCACGCGCACCACAAAGTCCCGCAACTTGAGGTGAGGAATCATGGTGGCATCCAGGAAAGTGATGATGGGTCCCTGTCTCAGCCTGGCCTTGTTGGTGCCTTCGCTCCCCGGATGGTCCTCGGCCACTCCCACATCCAAGGCGAATGCCACTTCCGGTTCCACCACCCACGACGAGGTGGATGCACCGCGAAGGCCCACTTCTTCCTGAACCGTGGCACCGGCGATCACGGTGTTGGGATGCTTTTCCATCCGCAAGCGGGACAAGATCTCCAGCGCCAACCAGCAACCGACCCTGTTGTCGAGTGCCTTGGCGAGTATGGTGTCACCGTCGGGCATGATTTCAAACGGACAGACCGGTACGACCGGATCTCCCACGCGAATGCCCCATTCTTTCACTTGTTCATCGCTTTCGGCACCCACATCGATGAACATTTCACGGATCGGCACCAAGCGGTTTCTTTCTTCGGGGGTGAGCACATGCGGGGGTTTGCAACCGATCACTCCGCGAAATCTTTTCTTTCCGGAAATGACGGTCACTCTTTGCGCCAAAAGAACCTGACTCCACCACCCCCCGAGCGGGGTGAACCGAAGCATTCCGCTCCGGGTGATTTCCGAAACCATGAACCCCACTTCGTCCAAATGGCCGGCCAGCAAAATGCGGGGGTGTTCCGTTTCCCCTTTTTTTTCGGCGAAGATGCTTCCCAAACGGTCGTACATGACCGGAAAACCGAGCTTGTCCATTTCGCTGCGCATGATTTGCCGAACTTCGTCTTCCGCTCCGGGGACTCCCGGGGCTTCCGCAAGTTCCATCAGTCGTCTCATCCGCGTCCCTCCTTTTCCCATAAGGTCCGCTCTCATCGGGGCGTTTTATTCCGGCCCCCACAGACTTAACCACCGGCAGAAATTCACTGTCATGTCGGGAAACGATCCCGCAGACACTATCCCGGGAACATGTGTCGGCCAAACCACGGCGAGGAGGTGGCCCCGCATGTCCGAACGATGGCTTCGGAACACAGGTTTTCTGTTAATGGCTCTGATCGTCATGCTGCTTCCTGCCGGCATGCTGCGGGCGGCTGATTCGACTGAATCCGGGGAGCTTCCGCTTTACCCGATGCTGGCGGACTACGGGGGTGCCATCAGGGAGAAAACGCCCCGGGCCGACGGACATCGTCACATCGACACGCCCGCTACCATCCGGGAACTCAAACGTTTGCATACGGATACGTATTTTTTCTTGATCTGGGATGCAAAAACGGACTGGGACGACCTCAGACGGGAGTTTCTTCCCGCGGCTCAAGCTGAGGGGATCCGGGTATTTGCGTATCTCGTACCACCTTCGGAAAGCAAGGCTCGCCGCTCCGAACCGTTCGGCACCGATTACGTGGCGTGGTTTCGGGAAATCGGCCGTCTTTCCAGGCAGTACCCCAATCTCAAGGGGATGGTGATCGATGACTTCACCGAAAATCTGTCTCATTTCACGCCGGATCTGATGAAAAAAATCCGTGCGGCGGGAAAAAAGGAAAACCCGAAGATTCTCTTTTATGCCCAAGTTTATCACCCGTCGCTCACACCCGCTTTCATCAAGACCTATGCTCCCCTTGTCGACGGATTGGTCATGGCGTTCAGGGACGGCAGGGATCGCAATACCCAGCGTCTCGACCGGCTGACCGAACAGATCGACCAAATCCGTTATCAACTGGAGCAATCCCGCCTTCCGCTGATCCTGATGGTCTACGCCAGCCGATTGTCGGCCACGCCGGCAAGCCCGAGTGCGGAATACGTAAGCGGGGCACTGGTTCCGGCGCTGGAGAGACTCAGATTGGATCGCCTGCAGGGAGTGGTCACGTACGTGACGGAGAAACGCATCCAACGCAAGGACGCGGTGGGAGCCGTTTCCGGAAATGCGTACGCGAGCCTGTTCTCCCCCGCTCGGGGAGATGCCCGGCGCGACATGGTGGAATGGGTGCAACGGGTCCATGTGAAAAAACCGTCTTCAGGCTCTTTGTCTTTTCAGGTCTTTCAGGTGTCCCCGTCGGGAGCGCCGAAGGGAGCCCATGTCCTCCAATTGCTGGTCGACGGGAAAACGGTGTGGCAGCAGGACGTTTCCGGACTTCGTCCGTATGCATGGCATGCCCGGACCGTTCACCTGGGCCGTCACCTGCAAGGAAAGAGCCAGGCGGTGTTGTCATTCCGTCTGGTCCGGACCGGAAAAGGAACCTGGTGTTACACCGGGATCGACGATTTGAGGCCGGAAGGATTCACCGTCAACAATGCGGATTTCGAACTGGGGGATCATGGATGGACCGTGGTGGCCGGAAGCAGGGGCATGATCGGCGACGTGATTTATCACGATCCGAACCGGTCCAAACGGACGTTTTCGGTGGTGAGCAAATATTACGCGGCGTTCCGGATTTACAAGCTGACTTCGGAACGCACCGGCCCCCGTCTGTCCGCTTCGGCGGATACCCTTCTGGTCAGGGTTCTTGAAGGGAAACATGAAGAAAGCCTGAATTTGCTGGAAAAGATGATTCCTCTCATTCTCTTTGACAAAAAACTTTCCATCGACGAAAAACAGCTCCTGGTCCGACTCTGTCATGATTTGCACCGCCGGCTGGAAGACGAACGCTGACGGTCCGGCCGCATGATCCACACAAAAAACCGCCGCCCGAATCGGGCGGCGGCGAACCTGAATTCGTTCTCTTCCCGGGCAACTACGCCTCCCGGTAAGGCGCGCGTTTTCGGAAATTGTCCGACGCGTCGGCGATGGCCAGCTGGTTTTCCAAATCATTGATGATTCCCGTGTAGTACGCGGAAGCTTCGTCCATTTTCCCCATCCGCTCCAAATCCTCCATGGCTTCATAAGCCTTCTTCAACGCTTCAAACGTCTCCCGGAATTCATCGGGACCAAGAAGCGGAGGCCGGTCATCCCCTTCTTCGGACCAAAACATCCGGTATCGCTCCAAATACGCTTCATAGGAAGAGAAATCAGGATGCATGCCCATGTCCCCCGATCGTTCAAGATCTCTTTCTTACCTTTTCCCGGATGGGGGAATTTATGCCGTATGCGTTTCGGGTCACGCACTTGTCCGGAAAATGAAAAAAGACACCGCGACGGTGTCTTGATGTTTGACTTGCAAGCCGATCAGGAAAGCAAACAATAAGCCGAGTTCTGTTCTCCGGGCGGTACGGTCGACGGCTTGCTCGTCTCCCGCCCCTTGGAGTGGCAATCATCTGTCTGGGCCATGCATTGCTGCATGGCTCTGGCGACCTACCCGAGATCACTGCGGGCCACAGCTGCGCTGCCGAACGGCAACGCCGATCTCCTACCAGGTCTTGCTCCAGGTGGGGTTTACCTAGCCAGCATGTCGCCATGCTGCTGGTGCGCTCTTACCGCACCGTTGCATCCTTGCCTGTGAGGCGGAAAGCCTCCATCGGCGGTCTACATTTCTGTGGCACTAGCCTTGGGGTCGCCCCCACCGGCCGTTAGCCGGCACCCTGCCCTGTGGAGCTCGGACTTTCCTCCCACGGGACCTTGCGGCACTCCGTGAGCGATTGCCTTGTTTACTTTCCTGTTCACTTACAGGAATTTTATTATAACAAAACGGCACCGGTCACTCAACTGGACAATTCAGGAACGATTCCGGGATGATTCCATCAATCGCACGATGACCGGTACCATCTCGTGCGGATCCAATTCCGGATCCACGTGATGCTGCATGAAATATCCGTTGAAAAGGGCAAGGACCGCACTGGCCATCAGCCGGGGGGCCAAATCGCTGTTCAGGGAACCCGTTTCCTTCAATTGTTGAAAATAATCGGCCAGAAACGCTCGCCAGTTCTCAAAGAGACCTGCCACTTTCTCCCTCACTTCGGGAATCCGTTTGGTGTTGACCATGAACTCCAACATCATCGGGGTATACAATTCCCTTTTTCCGTCTTCGATCACTTCTTTCCCGATTTCGACGAAATCATGGAACACATCAGCTGCTTCCCGTTCAAAAATGCTCTTCATCCGCTCAAACTGCCATTCGATCCGTTCATCCAACACTTCGAGAAAAAAATCTTCCTTGCTGTCGAAATGGGCGTAGAACGCCCCCTTGGTATATCCGGCAACCTTCATGATTTCATCAATGCTCGTCGAAGCGTATCCTTTCTCCACAAACAACTTGAAACCCGCGTCCTTGATTTTGCGCATGGTTTGTTGTGATCGCAACTGATGTTTGGACATGATCTCACCTTTTTTGCAGTCATTTCGCTCAATTCACATTATATCACAACTCTTTTCTGCATTTTCCCCCGGACGGATGGGGGACAAGCTCGGACATGAGTACGAAAACCCGCATGCCCTCAGACAGCGAAGGCATGCGGGCTTGAAAGGAAACGGATCAACCCACGAAGCGGAACGGGTCGGTGTTTACGGTGGAAGCGTGAACCGGAACGGCGTCTTTCAGCTCCTCTTTCAACCGTTGGACCACCCGGTCGACCACCCACCGCTCCACATGATGGCCCGGGTCAACGAGAGCCAGTCCGTGCCGGAGAGCATCCTGGGCCGTGTGATAATCCACGTCACCCGTGACGTACACATCCGCTCCCGCCCGAAGAGCATCCGGATAATTGCGCCCGCCGGCTCCGCCGAGCACCGCCACTTTTTTCACGATCCGTGCGGGATCCCCCACCATGCGCAATCCGTCGACGCCGAGCCGGTTGCGCACATGGGAAGCGAACTGTTCGAGGGTCATCTCTTCGGGCAAGCGGCCGATGCGACCGTATCCTTGCGGCGTTCCCGGAAGATCGAGCGGATAGATGTCGTATGCGACTTCTTCGTAGGGATGGGCGGCAAGCATGGCTTTCACCACCCGGTCCCGGATGGATGCCGGAAACACCGTTTCCAATCTCACTTCCCGAACTTTCTCCAGTGTTCCCCGCTTCCCGATGAACGGGTTGGTCCCTTCTCCCGGCATGAAGGTGCCCGTTCCTTCCACATTGAACGTGCAATGGCTGTAATTGCCGATCCACCCGGCCCCCGCTTCACTCACCGCGTTGAGCACCTTTTCATGGTGATCCTCCGGCACGAACACCACCAGTTTTTTCAGCGGGTCTTCCCGGTACGGGATCAACACCTTCGTCTCCAGCAGGCCCAACCGTTCGGCCAAAACGTCGTTCACGCCGTCATCGGCCGAATCCAGGTTGGTGTGGGAGACGAACACATTCAGATCGTTCTTGATGAGCCGCGCCATCAATCGACCGACGGGTTTGTCGATGCGGATCTCCTTGAGCGGCATCCAGAGGGGGGCATGATGGGCCACGATCCAATTGGCTCCCAGTCGAACGGCTTCCTCCGCCACCTTTTCGTCCACGTCCAGCGTCACCAGAATGCCCTTCACCTCGGACGCCGGATCCCCGATCTGAAGACCGATGCGGTCTTTTTCCACGGCCAGACCGGGGGGAGCCCAACGCTCCATCACGCGAATCACTTCCGTTCCCCGAACAGACATGCGATCACCCTCTCCCATTCCTTGATCTCCGATTCAAGGCGCTCGTACTTTTCACGGGCTTCGACACTTTTTCCCCGGCGAAGCTGATCCGCCACCTTTTTTTTCGACTCGACAATGGCGGCAAACCGCTCCGGAAGCAAGGGATGCCTGTCTCGGCACAAAACGGGGCCCGCTTCCAGCAGCACGGACATCGGAAAACCCGTTTCTTCATACGGCGCCCGTGGATCACCCGGCTCCGCGGCGATCACTTCATACAGAATCCCCGCATCCTCCACCAGTGATTCCGCGGTGATGGTGAATCCTCCTTCCAGGAGCCACTCCCGCACCCGACGACCGCCGATGTTGGGTTGCAGCACCAACCGGCGAACCCCGTCCAACTTGTCTTTTCCTGCCTCGAGCAGGTTGGCCATCAGGGTCCCGCCCATGCCGGCGATCACCACCACGTCCGCTTCTCCCGGACGCAGCACGGAAAGCCCGTCGCCCAGCCGAACGTCGATTCTGGACCGGAGACCGGCTTCTTGCACGCGTCGAAGCGCATTGCTCCAAGGTCCCCGATTCACTTCCCCCACCACGGCAAACCGGATTCTCCCCGTCAAGGTGAGGTGAATCGGGAGAAATGCGTGGTCGGCGCCGATATCGGCAAGCCTTGCCCCTTCGGGCACCATGGAAGCCACTTCCTCCAACCGCGGGGAAAGCCTCCATTCGCTTGAACTGTGCTGGTTTGGCACTCCGATCGTCCTTCCTGTCAAACCTTGCGCCTTTCATTATACATCAGCCAGGCCCGGGCACCGACAACTTGCGTGCAAAAAAAAACGGAAGCGGAAACGGTCCGCTTCTTTGAACTTCAGGCCGGAACAAACAAATCCTCCGGACGCGCACACGGAGACCGCGTTCCCCGTGCCTGAACCGGAGGAAAAGCCTTCAGAATCCGGCCGTTTCGGCATCGGCTTCCCGTTTCTTTCCGAACAGGAGCCATTCCCGGAAAAACGGTACCAGATCTTTCCCGGCCACTTCACCGGCCACGCGGATGAAGTCACGGGTGGTGGCCGTTTTGAAGCGGTACCGATCATAATATGTGCTCATGATTTTCAGCACTTTCTCTTCGCCGATCTCATCCATGAGGCGGAACATCATGGCCGCGGGTCGCAGATAGACCATCAGTCCGTAGACGGAATCCGGATAGTCATACAAACGGTCCGCTGCGGTCACGCCCAATGTTTGGTGAACTTCGTCCGCCTTGCGCGATGCCCGCTCCAAAAACCCGGTTTCATCTTCGTTCTCCTTCTCCTTCATGTACAAAAACTCGGAGAAGGTGGTGAGGCCCTCATCCAGCCACGGTTCTTTCACTTGATCGTTGCCGACGACACCGTACCACCACTGATGCGCCAGCTCATGCACCACCACATTGACAGCGGGACCTTGTCCTTTCCGCGTGGGGATGGTCGGAACGGAGGTGACCAGTCCGGGATATTCCATTCCGGCAATCCCGAATCCGGTTTCCCCGAGAACCACATCCACTTCATCATACGGATAGGCACCGAATTTCTCGCTGAAGAAATTCATGCCGTTGACCGCCGCGCGCAACAGCGGCTCTCTCACCGATTCCATTCCGGGCAAATACCACACATTGACGCGAATGCCTCCGGCGTTGCCGCTGACAGACTTGTAGTCGGCCGTCAATACGGCGGCAAAATCCCGGATGTTGTCCTGGCGGATGGTCACCGTTTGACGGGTTGGTCCACGGTGATCCTTTCCGCTTGAGATGACCCGGTAACCGGCGGGAAGCTTGAATGTCACCTCAAAATCGGACATTTGGGTGTAAAACGGATCGCCCGTGGCGGTATACGGATCGGTATGCCACCCTCCGTCATCCTTGACCGCCAGCATGGGATACCACTGGGCCAAAAACGCGGTCCGCTTGAATCGGTTCAATCGGCTTCCCCCGCGGGGAAGTTTGAGACGGAAATCCATCTCCACCAGCGCGGAGCGGCCGTTCGTCAGGGGGGCCGGAAGGGGGACCTTCATGGCCGTTTCCCGGATTTCATGCCGGACCTTCTTTCCGTCCACTCTCACATGGGAGATGTCAATCCAGCCCGGCTTTTCGGGACGGGATTCATTCCCGTATTTCCAGTTCCTGAACGCATTGGGGTACAGATTGAACCAGATTTCGTTCAGCGGCTCCTTCCGTTTCTCCGGAAGCCGGACCGCCATCTGTCCGGTCAATTCGTCTTTCCCCGGATTCCAGGAAGCTTCAATCCGGTAATGGGGACGATCCGTCAGCACGGGATCTTTTTCTTTCACGGCCATCAACGCGCTCCTCGGCGCAGCGCAGTTCAAGACCAAGCTCCCCGTCAAAACGGCGACAAAGAAAAGAAAAACGCGACGCATCATCTGTCGTCCTCCCGGTCATTGGTTTCGGTTCCGGTTCAGTATGTCCGGACTTCCGGGAAATTATGACAGGACGCGCCACGCATCCGTTCCGGTCAAATCGGGCCGGTCAAGGCATGAATCAGAGATTTCCGCGACGTGCCTGCTCGCGTTCGATGGCTTCGAACAGGGCTTTGAAGTTGCCCTCGCCGAATCCGCGCGCTCCCTTGCGCTGAATGATTTCGAAGAAGAGCGTCGGACGGTCCACGATCGGCTTGGTGAAAATTTGCAGGAGATATCCTTCATCATCGCGGTCCACCAAAATGCTCAGCCGTCTCAGGTCTTCGATTTGTTCGTCGATGTTGCCGACCCGTTCGATGAGATCATCGTAATAGGTGTCCGGCGTGTACAGGAATTCCACCCCGTTTTTCTTCAGTGTTTCCACGGTTTTCACGATGTCGTCGGTCAAAAGAGCCACGTGCTGCACGCCGGCTCCGCGGTAAAACTCAAGATATTCCTGAATTTGCGACTTCCGTTTCCCTTCGGCCGGCTCGTTGATCGGGAACTTGATCCGGCCCGTGCCGTTCTGCATCACTTTCGACATCAGGGCGGAGTACTCGGTGCTGATGTCCTCATCGTCAAAGTGAATCAATTGTTTGAAGCCCATCACTTTTTCGTAGTAGGCGACCCATTCCTCCATGCTTTCCACGTTGCCGACCACGTGGTCCACGCCGGTCAGTCCGGCCGATTCGGACGGAATCTCCATTTCGCACGGAACGAATCCGGGCGCGAAAAGACCGGAATAGTTTTTGCGTTCGATGAGCGTGTGCACGGTGTCACCGTAGGTGCCGATGACGGCTTTGCGAATCGTTCCGTGCTCGTCCTTCACTTCATGCGGTTCCTTGATGACGATGCCTCCCCGGGAAACGGCTTCTTTGAAGGCTTTTTCCACGTCATCGACGCGAAGGGCAATGTCTTTCACACCGTCTCCGTGCTTTTTGACGAAATCGCTGATCTCGTGCTCGGGGGAGTAGGAACCGCTGATCAGGAAACGGATCGCTCCCTGTTCCACGAGATACGACACTTTCTCCCGGTTTCCGGTTTCCAGACCGCTGTAGGCCACCGGTTTGAAACCGTACACGCGGCACAGGAAGTATGCGGCTTGTTTGGCGTTGCCGGTATAGTATTCCAAGTAATCAATATCCTGAATCGGCATGAAATCTTCTGCATTATTAAAGGCAGGATGTTTTTTCTCCATCCTTTTCCCTCCCATTCTCACATTTTCCTGTTTTCAGAATACCCCGATGTATCTGGCTTCCGCAAGCGCTTACATTGATGTGCCACCGCTTTTGTGCACAAAAGCAAAAAAACAGGCCTTCGCCTGTTGATTCAAGCTCCCCGCCACGCGCCGAACAACCTTCCGCGTCGCGAAACCCCCGTTTCCCATGCACCGGCGGCGAATCGCACCGGTTCCCGCCTTCAGAAAAACACACTCCCGGACCCGTGACGGTGCTTGAGGAGCATCGTCCGGAAGTCTTCGGGAATCATGGAGTAGATGCAGGTGTCCCGGAGCGTTCCGTCCACATCCACTTCATGATTGCGCAAAATGCCTTCCAGGCGGTATCCGAGGCGTTCCGCCACTTTCCGGCTGCGAACGTTTCGCTTGTCACAACGGATTTCCACTCTGGCGGCATGGAGCAGTTCAAACGCGAAAACGGTGAGGGCACGAACCGATTCCGTGATGTACCCTTTTCCGGTGAATCCTTTCCGACACCAGTATCCGATCTCGAAAGAAGGCACGCTCCAATTGATCCGGTGAAGACCGCTGCTCCCCACGAATCGGCGGGTTTCCTTTTCGAACAAATGAAACCTGAGATCGGTCCGCTCCAGGAAACGGACATATGCTTCCCGGGTCCTGGCTTCCGTCTCCTCCGGAGTCGGCGGTTTTCTGGCCCACGGCATCCACGGCCTCAGAAATTCCAAGGATTCCGTGATCGCTTCATGCACCAGGCCACCGTCGCCGGGAAGCGGCAGACGAATCAGCAACCGTTCGGTTTCAAATGAGTCCGGAAAGTCCATCAAGATGGGCGAAACTTCCTTCATGCACCGTTGTCTCCGTTTCCGTAGTGGGATCTGTTCCAAATTTTACTGAAAATCGGACACAAAAACAAATAATATTGATCATCGGCGGCCGGCGGAAAACCGCCCGACAAAGAGCCCCGGCGGCTGACGCTTCCGTCCGGTTCAAGGCAAAGGGATTCGAATCCCTCGCTCCCCGGCGGAAGTCTTCGGATCCGAATCCCTTTCAACGCGTTTGTTCTGGTCACCGTATTTTTCGCCTCGTCGGCGGATGCCCGGTCCCGTCGACGAACGGGTTCTCATCCGTGCCGCGGCGTACTCCCCGAAGACGTCCGTCATTTCCGCTCACTCGGAGGATCCGTTCATATATTCCCGGACATATTGCTCCCTCAGCTTGTATTTCTGGATTTTTCCGCTGGCCGTCATCGGGTAGGAGTCCACGAACAACACTTTTTCGGGAATTTTGAACCGGGCGATGTTGTTCCGGCAAAAGTCCCGCACCTCTTCTCCCGTCAGGGAAGATCCTTCTTTCTTGCGAACAAAGGCGACCGGAATCTCCCCGTATTTCGCATCGGGGACTCCCACCACCTGAACATCCAAAATGTCGGGATGGGTGTACAGGAATTCTTCGATCTCACGCGGATAGATGTTTTCCCCGCCACGGATGATCATGTCCTTCAGACGGCCGGTGATGCGAAAATATCCGTTGGGCTCCATCACGGCCAGATCTCCGGTATGGAGCCATCCGTCTTCATCGATGGCTTCCCGCGTGGCTTCCGGCATGTTGTAATATCCCTTCATCACGTGATAACCACGTGTCAACAGTTCCCCCTGTTCACCGGGCGGGAGTTCCCTTCCGGTGGCGGGATCCACGATCTTCACCTCCACGTGGGGGAGCGGTTTGCCCACGGTGGATACCCTCAGTTCCAAAGGATCATCGGTTCGGGTCTGGGTAATGACGGGGGACGATTCGGTTTGCCCGTAAGCAATGGTCAGCTCCCGGATCCCCATTTCTCCCGTCACCCTCTTCATCAACTCGATCGGACAGTTGGAGCCGGCCATAATCCCCGTGCGCAAGCTGGACAAATCCCGTTTCCCGTAGTCGGGATGATTCAATTCGGCGATAAACATCGTGGGAACGCCGTGAAGCGCCGTGCATTTTTCTTCTTCCACCGCTTTCAACACCCGTCCCGCGTCGAACATGGTCAGCGGCACCATGGTGGCACCCACGGAGACGCAGGCCAAGATCCCGAGCACGCAACCGAAACAGTGGAAGAAAGGCACCGGAATGCACATCCGATCCTGCTCGGTCAACTTCATGCATTCGGCGATGTTCCGGGCGTTGTTCACGATATTGTTGTGGGTCAGCATCACACCCTTGGGAAACCCGGTGGTTCCGGACGTGTACTGCATGTTGATCACGTCATCCGCGGAAAGCGACTCCTGCCTTTGTTTGAGCGCCTCATCCGACACCTCGTCGCCCATGGCCAGGATGTCCTCCCAGAGGAACATGCCGGGCCTTCTGTTCTTTCCGATCAGGATGACATTGCGAAGCCGCGGAAGCCGCTCGGAGCGAAGTTGACCCGGCTCACAGTCGGCCAGCTCCGGGCAGATTTCCATCAACATGTCGACATAACCGGCTCCCCGTACTTCTTCCTGCAAAATGAGCGTTTCCGTGTCTGATTGCCTGAGCAGATACTCCAGTTCCCGAACCCGGTAATTGGTATTGACCGTGATCATGACCGCGCCCATTTTGCCGGTGGCAAACTGGGTGATGAGCCATTCCGGCAAATTGGTTGCCCACACGGACACGTGATGCCCCTTGTCCAATCCGAGTTTCATCAATCCTTTAGCCACCCGGTTGCAAACATCGCGAAATTCACGATAGGTCCAGCGAATGGAATATTCGGGATAGACAACCGCTTCCCGGTCCCCGAACGCGTTCACCTGTCGGTCCAAAAGATCCCCCACGGTGAGATTCACGAGCTGAGCCATCGATGTTGCGGCGCCTCCTTCACTCCTGGAATCAACAGCCGATTTCGCGGGCGATGATGTTTCGTTGAATCTCCGACGTTCCTTCACCGATTTCGGTCAGCTTGGCGTCGCGGAAGAAGCGCTCCACCTTGTAATCGTGCATGTATCCGTACCCTCCGTGAATCTGAACGGCTTCGCTGCAAACCTTCATCGCCACTTCGGAAGCGAACAGTTTGCAGATGGACGCCTCCTTGGTGAATTTCCGCCCCTGATCCTTGAGCCAAGCCGCTTTGTAGACATACGTACGCGCCAGTTCGATCATCATGTGCATGTCGGCCAGTTTGTGCTGAATCACCTGGAACCGGGAAATGCTTTGACCGAATTGCTTGCGTTCTTTGGCGTATTTCAGTGCCAGCTCATACGCACCTTGCGCGATTCCGACCGCCATCGCCCCGATCCCGATGCGTCCCCCGTCGAGCGTGATCAGGAATTGCTTGAATCCGTGACCGATCTTTCCGAGGATGTTTTCATCCGGAACCCGGACGTGATCCAGTACCAGCTCGGTGGTATTGGAACTGTGAAGCCCCATTTTTACGTAATTTTCAATCACTTGGAAACCGGGAGCATCCGTGGGAACGATGAATGCGGTGATCTCCTTTTTCCCGTCCCGTTCTCCGGTCACGGCCGTCAGCGCGATATGCGAGGCATAACCGGCGTTGGTGATGAAACATTTGTTGCCGTTGATGACCCAACCGTCTCCGTCCTTGACTGCCCGGGTCCGGGTTCCACCCGCGTCGGAGCCCGCTCCCGGTTCCGTCAGACCGAATGCGCCGAGCGTTTTGCCTTGGCACAGGGGAACGAGATACTTTTGTTTTTGCTCTTCGGTCCCGAACAGATAAAGCGGCGCACACCCCAGGGAAATGTGCGCGGAATAGGTGATCCCCGTCGATGCGCAAACCCGTGACAACTCTTCCACGGCGATGGCAAAGCTGACGGTGTCCGCCCCCGCTCCGCCGTATTCTTCGGGAAACGGAAGGCCCATCAGATTGAGCTCGGCCATCTTTTCAAAGATTTCCCGCGGAAACCGTTTGGCAAGGTCCCGTTCATCCGCTCCCGGTGCCACCTCCCCTTCGGCGAAATCACGCATCAATTTTCGAATCATCCGTTGCTCCGACGTCAGGTCATAATTCATTCTCTGCTCCACTCCTTCAAAAATCTGTATTTATGTGTTGGGGGTAAGCGTTTTCATTTTCATTATAGGTTGATTTATCTTATTACTTCAAGAATTTATAATGTTGATCCTCCTCATTCGACAAGAATAGTCCGAAACTTGTTTGCATTGCTCCGGGAAAAGGGATAAAATTGAATCAACAAAAAAACAAAAAAGCACCCGAAAGGGTGCAACAACAGACATCCGTATCATTCGAGAAAATCCTTGAGCCGTTTGCTGCGGCTGGGATGGCGCAGCTTGCGGAGAGCTTTTGCTTCGATCTGACGGATCCGTTCACGGGTCACACCGAAGACCTTGCCCACTTCCTCCAGCGTCCGGGTCCGTCCGTCATCCAGACCGAAACGAAGCCGAAGGACATTCTCTTCCCGTTCGGAGAGCGTATCCAGCACTTCGCGAAGCTGCTCCTTGAGAAGTTCGTATGCCGCGGCGTCTGCCGGAGCCTGTGCGTCGTCATCCGGAATGAAGTCACCCAGATGGGAGTCATCCTCTTCGCCGATCGGTGTCTCCAGGGAAACCGGTTCTTGGGCGATCTTCATGATCTCACGCACTTTTTCGGCACTCAAGTTCATCTCTTTGGCGATTTCCTCCGGCGTGGGTTCCCGGCCCAATTCCTGAAGAAGCTGTCTGGACACGCGAATGAGCTTGTTGATCGTTTCCACCATGTGCACGGGAATGCGAATCGTGCGGGCCTGATCGGCAATGGCCCGGGTGATCGCCTGCCGGATCCACCAGGTGGCATAGGTGCTGAATTTGAATCCCTTGCGGAAATCGAACTTTTCCACGGCCTTGATGAGACCCATGTTCCCTTCCTGGATCAGATCGAGAAACAGCATTCCGCGCCCCACGTACCGTTTGGCGATGCTGACGACGAGACGCAAATTCGCCTCCGCCAGTCTCCGCTTCGCTTCCTCATCCCCTTGCTCAATGCGCTTGGCCAGCTCCACTTCCTCTTCCGCGGTGAGCAGCGGAACACGTCCGATTTCCTTGAGATACATACGAACCGGGTCGTTGATTTTCACGCCCGGGGGAACGCTCAGGTCGTCATTGGCATAATAATCGTCTTCCATGATTTCCAGCGAATCTCCGCCGAAATCATCGTCCGCCTCGTTGTCGACCTCGATTCCCAATTCGCTGAGCTGCTCGAAAAACTCGTCCATCTGCTGGGAATCCTGGTCATACGGGGCCAGCTTTTCCATGATGACTTTGTAGCTCAGGACCCCTTGCTTCTTCCCCTGCTCGATCAATTGCTCCTTTGCTTGCTCCAGAGTGTGCTCAAGTTCGGTGTCCACATTTTGTTCTTTCGCCACAGGGTTTGCCTCCTTTCCGGCGGATTCATCATTGGGTCCTCGTCCCCAGCTGTTTCCTGAGGCGATTGATTTCCATCATCAGTTCTGCCGCCTTGACCGGATCACCGGCACGCGACAGTTGTTCCACTTGTTTTTCCATCTCTCCGATGGCCTGGAGAAGAGGGACACTCTTCACATGCCGGACGTAATCCTCAAGGGCTTCTTCCGGGATTTCCTCCGGCAGTTCCAGCATGGCGAGCTCACTGGCGCGGGACACCAAATCGGGGTCCGGGAGCGATGCGATGAACAGCCCCGGGTCCGCCGGTGATCCACGATCATACCATGCATAGAGATACGCGGCCAGCGCCGCGAACAGCTCGTGATGAAAGTCACCGCCCACGCGCTCTTTCACCCATTCGGCGATGTTCCGGTCCCTCAACATGTATGCCACCAGGTACATCTCCGATTTTTCGGAAACCGAAAGAGCGTTCGGTTCAACGAGCAAATGTTTGCCATCCTCACGATACCCATTATTCCACCGAACGGGCGCTTTATCCCTTCCGGCTTCCCGCTTCCTGCGCCATTTGGCCTTTCTGAGCTCCTCTTTCAGTGCGTCCAGGGAGATTTTGAATTCATCCGCCAGCTTTCGCAGGTAATGATCCTGCTCGATGGCCTGGGGAAGTTCCGCGATCAAATCGACTGCCTCTGCTAAATACTTCATCCGACCGTCTTCATCCTGCAAGTCGGCATTTTTCTTCAAACTTTCCAGCTTGAACGACGTCAGCGACATGGCCGCGGCAAGAATTTCTTCCCTGAATGCAGTTCCTCCAAACCGCTTTACGTAATCATCGGGATCCAAACCGTCGGGAATTTTCGCCACCTTGACGGTCAAATCCTGTCGGCGGAGCACATCGGCGCCCCGAAGTGCGGCTTGCTGTCCGGATTCGTCGGCGTCATAGCAAAGAATCACGGTTTCACAGTTGCGTCTGAGCACTTTGGCGTGAGGCTCGGTGAGAGAGGTTCCCTGAGTGGCCACCACGTTCCGGATGCCGGCCTGCCATGCCGAAATGACATCCAGGTAGCCTTCCAGAAGAACGGCTTGCCGTTCTTTTCTTATGTGAGAACGTGCACGATGAAGATTGAACAGATGATTACCTTTGTGAAACAGAAGCGTTTCGGGGGTGTTCATGTACTTGGGCTTCCCGTCCCCGATGAGCCTTCCCGCGAAACCGATGATCCTTCCCTGGCCGTCGTGAATCGGCACCATGATCCGGCCCCTGAACCGGTCCAGTCGGGTCCGGCTTCGCGACTCGGAACGCGGGAGAATCAGTCCCGCCTTTTCCAACACGTCTTCGACGTACCCTCTGCGCCTCATGAACCGAAGCAAAAAGTCGGGCGAATCCGGAGCATAACCGATTTGAAACTCTTGGACGGTCGCCGGTTCAATCCGCCGCCTCCGGAGATACTGCCGGGCGACTTCTCCGTGCGGGGTGCGCGTCAACACGTGATGATACAGGCGAGCCGCCAGTTCAAGCGCACGGCGCATCTCGACCCGTTCATCCTGCCCGTCGGCTTCCCCGTCTTGACCGGAAAACGCCGGAAGCGGAAGCCCCACCCGTTCGGCCAAATGGCGGACCGCTTCGACAAACGTGAGCTGTTCGATTTCCATCACGAACCGGATGGCATCCCCGCCGGCTCCGCAACCGAAACAGTAATAAATTTGCTTGTCGGGTGCGACGGAAAAAGAAGGAGACTTCTCGGAATGGAACGGACACAGACCGAACCAGTTGCGCCCGCTTTTCCGGAGTGTCACGTAATGCCCAACCAGATCCACCAAATCCAGTTGTCTTCGCAGCTGTTCAAGAAATTCTTCGGGGATCCTTCCTCCCATGAAAAACCACTGCTTCCTCTCAACAGGCACCGGGAATCTCAGGTAATCTGATCAGACAAATCATGGTTACAGAAACAAAGATAATGTATTCTCCAACATCCGTCAAAATCCTCCCGGATTCGTATCAGTTTCCGAAAGAAAAATATTCCATAAAAACAGATGCGGAAGAACCCTTATCCTCCTATTCTACATAAAAATAGCTTCTCCTTCTGTGTATCTTTTTTAACGTTCGAAGAACACGGGACCACTTTGTCCGGGGATTGCAAAAAAAGACCGGACGATTTTGTCGAAATTGTGAAAGCACCCCGAACGGCCCGACCATGCCTTGCAATGCTCCTTCTGTCATAAACATATGGTAAGTGAATAAAAACATGCCCGGAGACAAACCGGGCATTTGACACAAGTGAATCATCCTCCGTTTCCGCCCGAAATGGCGGCCTGAGCCGCGGACAAACGGGCAAGCGGAACCCTGAACGGAGAACAACTGACATAATTGAGCCCCGCTTCGTGACAGAAGCGGATCGATTTTTTCTCGCCTCCGTGTTCACCGCAGATCCCGGTCTTCAGGCCCGGCTTGACGGCACGTCCCTGCTCGACGCCCATGCGGACCAGTGCGCCGACCCCGTCGGGATCAAGCGTGATGAACGGGTTGTCGGGAAGCACTTTGTTTTCCACGTAGGCATGCAGGAATTTTCCTTCGGCGTCATCCCGGCTGTAACCGAACGTGGTTTGGGTGAGGTCATTGGTGCCGAAGGAGAAGAAGTCGGCTTCGGCGGCGATTTGTCCCGCCGTCAGCGCCGCGCGCGGCACCTCGATCATGGTTCCGACGGTGTACGGCACGTTGACTCCCGTTTCCCGCTCCACTTCTCCCGCGATTTCGACGACCAGTTCCCTCATGTTTCTCAGCTCGTTCACGTGACCGACGAGCGGAATCATCACTTCGGGTTCCACGCGGATTCCTTCCCTGACGCATTCGGCGGCCGCCAGGAAGATCGCCCGCACTTGCATGGCATAAATCTCCGGATGGGTCATGCCCAGACGACATCCGCGATGACCCAGCATCGGGTTGAATTCGTGCAGGGCGCGCACTTTCTTGAGCTGGGCTTCTTTTTTCCGGAGCTCCTCACCGTCTCCGCCGGTCAATTGCAGGCGGGTGATGTCCACCAGGAGGTCTTCCATGTTGGGCAGGAATTCGTGCAGCGGAGGATCGAGCAGGCGGATGTTCACCGGCAATCCGTCCATCGCCCGGAAGATGCCTTTGAAGTCCTCCTTTTGCATCGGAAGGAGTTTCGCCAGTGCCGCTTCCCGTTCTTCCTGCGTATCCGCCAGGATCATTTCCTGAACGATCGGCACCCGCGACGCTTCCATGAACATGTGCTCCGTCCGGCAGAGTCCGATGCCTTCCGCTCCCAGTTCACGGGCTTTGGCCGCATCTTCCGGATTGTCCGCGTTGGCCCGCACGCGAAGCACCCGCACTTCATCCGCCCAGGACAGAAGCTCGCGGAATTCTTCGGAAAGCTCCGGGTCAATGAGCGGAACCTCCCCTTTGATCACCCGGCCTGTGCTTCCGTCGATGGAGATCAGGTCCCCTGCGCGGAGGGTCAGGCCATCCACCGTCACGGTCTTGGCCCGAAGGTCGATTTTCAGCTGTTCGCATCCGCAGATGCAAGCCTTGCCCATTCCGCGTGCCACCACGGCGGCATGGCTCGTCATGCCTCCCCGGCTGGTGAGGATGCCTTGCGCCGCCAAAATTCCGTGAATGTCTTCGGGGGTGGTTTCCGGACGAACCAGGATCACTTTTTCTCCTTCGTTGGCCAGTTTCTCGGCATCGTCCGCTTCAAACACGATTTTGCCTGAAGCCGCTCCGGGAGATGCGGGCAGACCGTTTGCGATCACTTCCAGACGGGCGGCCGGGTCGATGCGGCGGTGCAGCATTTGATCCAGCTGCTCCGGATCAATGCGCAACAGGGCTTCTTCCTTGGAGATGATTCCTTCGTTCACCATATGAACCGCGATTTTCACGGCGGCTTGGGCGGTCCGTTTGCCGGAACGGGTTTGCAGGATATAAAGCTTGCCGCGTTCCACGGTGAACTCGATGTCCTGCATGTCTTTGTAATGACGCTCGAGCAGCTGGCTGATCTCCTCAAACTGCCGGTAGATGTCCGGCATCTGCTCCTTGAGCTCCGAAATCGGTTGGGGAGTCCGGATGCCCGCCACCACGTCCTCGCCTTGGGCGTTGATCAGGTACTCACCGTAAATTTCCCTGTCACCCGAAGAGGGATTGCGGGTGAAGGCCACGCCGGTCCCGGAATCGTCCCCCATGTTTCCGAACACCATCAACTGGATGTTGACCGCGGTGCCCAGGTCATCGGGAATCCGGTTGATCTTGCGGTAGATCTTGGCCCGTTGGTTGTTCCACGAGGAAAAGACGGCAATGATCGCAAGCCGGAGCTGCTGCTTTGGGTCGAGCGGGAAGGATTGGCCCGCTTCTTGTTGCACCAGGTCCTTGAACTCCCCGATGATCACCTGCCAATCGTCCGCTCCCAATTCCGTGTCGAGGGAAACGCTCTTTTGATCCTTGCGTTGCTGGATGATCCGCTCGAAATGATAGTGATCGACGCCCAGCACCACATCGGAAAACATCTGGATGAACCTGCGGTAGCAATCATAGGCGAACCGGGGATTGCCGGTCAGCCGCGCCAATCCTTCCGCCGTCCGGTCATTCAGCCCCAGGTTCAAAATGGTGTCCATCATGCCCGGCATGGAAAAGACCGATCCGGATCGGACGGACACGAGCAGGGGATTGGACGGATCTCCCAGTTTTTTGCCGGTGGCCTCTTCCAGACGGGAAACGGCGGCGTCCACCTGCTCCATCAGGTCGTCCGGCAATTGTTCACCGGCTGCGTAAAACGCCCGGCACGCTTCCGTGGAGATGGTGAATCCCGGAGGGACCGGAAGACCGGCCCGCGTCATTTCCGCGAGGTTGGCTCCTTTCCCCCCGAGAATGTCTCGCATGTCGGCATTTCCCTCGTGAAACGCGTAGACCAGCTTGCGGGTCATACCAATTTTCCTCCCTTTTTGAGCAAATCCAGGATGATCGAAGCCGTTTCTTCCACCGCTTTGTTGGACACGTCGATGATCGGGCATCCCACGCGGCGAATCACTTGTTCGGCATATTCCAGCTCCAGCAGGATCCGCTCCATGCTGGCGTAGTTGGCACCGGAGGCGAGACCGAGCGATTTGAGGCGCTCCCTCCGGATGTTGTTCAGCTGATGGGGATCGATGGTGAGACCCACACACCGTTCCGGAGGAATCCGGAACAGTTCCTCCGGCGGTTCCACTTCCGGCACGAGCGGGACGTTGGCCACCTTGAGCCGTTTGTGGGCGAGGTACATGGAAAGCGGGGTTTTCGAGGTTCTTGACACCCCGACCAGCACCACGTCGGCCCGAAGAATGCCCCGCGGATCTTTGCCGTCGTCGTATTTCACCGCGAATTCGATCGCTTCCACCTTGCGGAAGTAATCATCGTCCAGCTTGTGGACGAGACCGGGCTCCCCTTTCGGCTCGGAGCCGTACAGGGTGGACAGGGCATTCAGCATGGGGCCCATGATGTCCACGCAGGGTACTCCCTTTTTTTCGGCCTCTTCCATCAGCTGTTTTTTCAAATGGGGCACCACCAGCGTGAAGGCGATGAGCCCCCCCTCTTCGGCGGCGGACTGAACCGTTTCGACAATCGTCTCGCGGTCGGTCACGTAGGGAACTCGCCGGATGTCGGCGGTTCCTCCGTTGAACTGGCTGGAAGCCGCCTTGACGACAAACTCGGCGGTTTCGCCTACGGAATCGGAAACGACATACACAACAGGATGACGACCGATCATGAAGACAGGATGACCTCCTCTGACCCGTTCAGGGTTGTCCAAGTTCAACAAAAGCCTTGACGATCGTGGTCTTGCTGATTCTCCCGATCACTTCCGGCTCGTCGGGCCGCTCCGGATCTTTCCGGACCACGGGCAACGAGTCCACCTGGTGCCGCATCATCTGGAGGGCGGCAAAATAGAGGGTATCTTCCGGCCCGCAGGTGATGATGTTGGGCATGCGGGTCATGATCACTCCCACCGGCATGGATTGCAGATCCTGTTTTCCCATGGCCGCTTGAAGCAAGTCTTTTCTCGATACCACACCGGCCAGGTGCCCTTCTTTCTTCACCACCACGAGCGATCCGACATCCTCCAGAAACATGGTGCAGATCGCATCATAGACGGAAGAGTCTTCCCTGACGGCCACCGGTCGGGATTTGTAATCTTTCACGTACAGATTCCGGATATGTTCCCCCAAAAGTTGGTTGGCCGTTTTTCCGGAGTAGAAATAGCCCACGCGCGGACGGGCATCCAAGAGGCCCGCCATGGTCAGAATGGCCAGATCCGGTCTGAGGGTGGCGCGCGTCAGTTTCAACTTTTCCGCGATTTGCTCCCCCGTGATCGGCCCTTCCTTCTTCACAATCTCCAATATTTTTTCCTGGCGTTTCGTGAGCTCGATGGTTGTTCACCCTCCCCATCGCCGGAACAATCCAATCAGATTGTGACATACTTTTATTCGAAAATCCACGTTCAGTATATACTATTTCCGACCTGCTTTACCACTGCAAACGGTCATGTCCGAATAATGACTCATTTCCGCATGATTGCCGGATCATTGCAATCGCCGTTTCATGTTCTATAAAATGATTGAGGCAAGGAACGGAAAGACCGCCCCGGTGTCGCCGTCTCCGGCTTCCGGGAACCCCGCCGGTCCTGGCCTCCGTCGAGGCTCGTCCTTTCCCGCTGCGGGATCCAAACGCCCGTACCGCAAAACAAGATTCCCGGGCATTTCATTCACCTCATGCAAGAGGAGGTTGTCGTCATGCTGCTCAAAAATCCGATCGCGGCCCACGGCCCGCTCGATTACCACCGTCTGGTCAAAATCGCCCAAAGCGGCGTGCAAAAAGCGGAAATCCAACTTCCGGATGAACATTACGGATCCGGGGAAATCAAAGAAATCCTGAAAATGGCAAACGTGAATGCTCTCGCTTTCCGCATGCCCGCATCCATGGGACTCGGAACCTCTTCCTTCCGGCTTGAAGCATGGAATGAATGGTTGGAAACCCTGGCCGAAGCCGGTTTCGGCGAGGGCATGTTCATCATCTGCCACGGTGCTCCGGTTCCCCTCGGTCTGATCTTTGAATATCTGGATGCCCGACCGACCGACTTCAACGCCCTGCGGGATTTCAAGACCGAGTATGTGGCCGCGATTGCGGAACAACTGAAAAGAATCAGGGAAACGGCCGACCGGCTCAACTTTCGTCTTCTGATCGAAAACGCCCCGATGGGAAGCGACCATTATTTCGAACCGGGTCAATCCATGCTTTACCCGGCACTGCGCACACCGCGCCATCTGCTGCAAATCGCCGAAGAAGCCGGAATCGGCCTTCTCTTGGACACGGCGCATGCACGCATCACCTCCAACGCGCTGACTTACATGCACCGTTCCCGCAGCCTGTTCGCCGGAGCGACGGAACAGGAAATCATGAGCGCACCGGCCGACTGGGTGGAATTTTGCAGACAGGTGAAAGACAAGGTGGAACTGGTTCGGCTCTCTTACGCCGTGAGCTGGGGAGACACGCAGGAAACGAAACACATTCCCTTCCCGTCTGCCGCTTACGGCGAACTGATTCGTTTCGCCGAACTCACCTTGGAAGAAAACGTTCCCGTCATCCTCGGATCCCCGGATCTGGAACGCATGCTGCAGACCCTGCAGGAACTGAAAAAAAGCTGAAATCTCCGCTCAAAAACAAGGCCCGCTGCACAAGCGGGCCTGAACTTTTTCCGGAGAACCGGGAATCAAGATTGAGAGGTCAAAAACTCGCGGTAAAGCCATTCGGCGATCCGGTGATGATCAAACACACCGTCCGGATTGCCCACGGCTTCCGCCTCCTCCCGGCTGACCCCTTCTTCGCGGGCCGCCGGATCGTTGGCCTTTCCGCGACTGATGTAATAAAGCCGGCTGTTGCCGAAAAACGTCATGGTAAAACCGTAGAAGTCCGGAAGTTGATATGCCTCTTCATCAAACGGCAATGAACCGCATTTTTTCCAGACTCCCGACAATACGGGGGACCAGTCCGCACAAACGGTGAGAAACGACTCCGGATTTCTCTTTTTGATCCCCGCGGCGGTGAGGGGTTTCTTGCTGAACATCCGGAGGAGTTCCACATACAGATCTTCCCCCGGCCTTCTTCCCTTGACGATCTTGACATATCCCAGCATGTTCCCGTCGAGCAGCGGGACGGCGTAAACGTCTCCCGGGCATGGACCGGTCGATGAGGTCCGCTTTTTCGTCTTCAGCTTGCACTCGGACACACGCTCTTCGCCCAGGTCGGACAACACCTCTGCCTCCCGTCCGCACAGCGCCGCCAGGATGTAGTGTTCAAGCGCTTCCAGCTCCGGTTTTTTCCCTGTTTCCCGCTCGCAGATCCTTGCCGCTTCCACGAAGGCGTCCGACAACATCTGAACCGCGGAGGGAATCAACACCGGCAATGGGTCCGTCTTTTTTCTTCGTGTCCGCGTGGTCATCGATGTACACTCTCTTTCTGTCTTCTGATCAGCAACCGGCCGATTCTTTGATCAGACCGATGACGGTGGCCAGAGAATCACGGGAATCATGACGCTGCATGTTCGTCAGGAACTCTTCGCGCCGATCGTATACCGAAAGAACGGCTTCGAGGAATGATTCGTCGGTGATTTGCTCTTCTTCCAGCACTTCGGCCAGACCCTGATTTTTGAACGAACGGGCGTTGAGAATCTGGTCGCCGCGGCTGGCCGCCCGCGAAAGAGGGATCAACAGCATCGGTTTTCGCAAGGCCAGGAATTCGAAAATGGAGTTGGAACCGGCCCGCGACACCACCATGTCAGCCATCGCAAGCACATCGGAAAGTTCTTCCCGGATGTACTCGAACTGCCGGTATCCGGGACGGTCCGCTTGCGGATCAACGTTCCCCTTGCCGCACAGGTGAACGATTTGGAACTTCCGGGTGAGCGCATCCAGATTGGCCCGTACCGTCTCGTTGATTTTCCGGGAACCGAGGCTGCCCCCCATGACGAGAAGAACGGGTTTTTGTTCGTCAAATCCGCAATATTCTCTTCCCCGCGCGGCATCCCCTTGAAACAGTTCTTCCCGGACGATCGCCCCGACATGGACGGCTTTGGCCGGATCCAGGTGTTTCACCGTCTCCGGGAAGGTGGTGAGGATCTTCGTGGCGAACGGTTTGGCCAATTTGTTGGCCAAGCCCGGCGTCAGGTCGGATTCGTGAATGATGACCGGAACCCCGGCCAACTTTCCGGCCATCACCACCGGAACGGACACGAATCCCCCCTTGGAAAAGATGACGGACGGCTTCCGTTTCCGGATGATGCTCAACGCCTGAAACACTCCTTTGAGCACGCGGAACGGGTCGATGAAGTTGTTCCAGTCAAAATATCTGCGAAGTTTTCCGGTGGAAACCGAAAAATATGTAACTCCTTCCAGCGGCGTCACCAGTTGTTTTTCAATGCCGTTTGCGGACCCGATGTAATCAATGCCGAAGCCTTCTTCGCGGAATTTGGGAATGAGAGCAAGGTTGACGGTGACATGACCGGCTGAACCGCCGCCGGTGAACAGGATTCGTTTGCTCATTTGAAAAATCCCCCCTTGATCAAATGTTCCGATTGCACTCTCTATTGTACCGGTTTCCTCGTGAACGGGTTCATCGATGGTTTGACAAAATCACAAACCGCCTCCCGCATGAGGGAGGCGGCGGCTGCCGGAAGCGCGGGCCCGGCGTTGTCCCGAATGATTCGCCGGACACGGTACGGGTCGGGAAAACGCCGGTGGGACACCCGCCTTCGTGGACAACGTTTCCGCTTAGGCAAACACGATTTGCTCGAACGCGGCGAAACGCCGGGTGAGCCGGGTGATTTCCCTGAGCAAGGCCAATCGGTTGTTCCTGACCTGCTCGTCGTCCACCATCACCATGATTTCGTCAAAGAAGCGATGGATGTCCGGCACCATGTGTGCCAACGCCTGATACATGGCCGGGAAATCCCCCTGCCGTTCCGCCGACTCAAACTTGTCAACGGCCTCTTTCCACGCGCGTACGAGTGCGAGTTCGGCGGGTGCGACCAAACCGGGCAGGTACAGTTCCGAATCCCCTGCTTTGACCGCGAGATTGGCCACCCGGGTGAATCCTTCCACTTCGTTTTTGAACGCTTCGCGATCCAGCTGGTCCATGAGGACGGCGGCTCTTTCCACCACGGCCCCCGGATGCTCGATGCCCGCTCCGAGAGCGGCGTCGATCACGTCATAGCGGATGTCTTTGTCCTGCAGGACGGTTTTGAGCCGGAGGGAGAAGAACTGCAGCAAATCGCGTTCCGCTTCCCTGCGGTCCACCTTGATCAACCCGGCTTTCTCCAGCAGATCCAGCGCACGGGCGATCAACTTCCGCAGTGACAGATCTCCGTACTCTTTCTGAAGCAGAATCTGCACCACGGCCGATGCACGCCGGCGCAGTCCGTAAGGATCCTGGGAGCCGGTCGGCTGAATTCCGATGGAGAAGCTCGATGTCACGGCTTCCACTTTGTCGGCCAAGGCAAGCACGGTGCCGATGCGGCTTTTCGGAAGTTCGTCTCCGGCCGCGCGCGGCAGATGATGTTCATACACCGCTTCGGCCACTTGCGGATCTTCATTCGCGGCCAGGGCGTAAATCCGCCCCATGGTTCCCTCCAGTTCCGGGAACTCCCCGACCATCTGGGTGGCCAGGTCGAATTTGCAAATGGCCGCCGCCCGCAAGAGTTTTCCGGCTTCTTCGGCGGAAAACCCGAGCTCTTGCCCGATGAACCGGGCCAGTTCCCCGATTCTCCGCACCCGGTCGCCCACGGTGCCCAGTTCTTCCTGGTGCACGATGTTCTCCAGTCGGTCCACCGCTTCCCCAATCTGCAACTTCAGATCTTCCTCGAAGAAGAACCGGGCATCGGCCAACCGTGCACGCAGCACTTTTTCATTTCCGCGGGCCACCAGCTCCAGGCCTTCCGGCCCGCCGTTTTTTACGGTCACAAAATGAGGAAGCAACTTGCCTTCCTTGTCTTCCACCGGAAAATACCGTTGGTGCTCCCGCATCGTCGTGATCAGCACTTCGCGGGGAACATCCAGAAACGCTTCGTCAAATCCCCCGGCCAGAGCCGTCGGGAATTCCACCAGATTCACCACTTCATGAAGCAGGTCTTGATCGACGGGGATCACCCAGCCGCGCTCTTCCTCCAATTGACGGAGCTGGGAAAGAATCCGTTCTCTTCGCTCTTCCGGATCCACCAGCACCGATTCCCGCCGAAGCACCTCCGCATATTCGGCGGCCGATTCCAAACGCGTGACGTTTCCGAGGAAGCGGTGCCCCCGCGTCTCCGAACCCGCTTCCACTCCCGCCCATTTCACGGGAACGGTTTCTTCCCCGAACAGGCAGACCAACCAGCGGACGGGACGGATGAACCGTTCTTTTCGCGTACCCCAACGCATGGTTTTGGGGAAATGAAGCGACCCGACCACGGCGGGAATTCCGTCAATGAGCCGTTCCGCGGTCTTTTTCCCGGCCTGATGCACTTCGGCAAACACATACGTCTCGCCCTTGAACTCCTTGAGCGCGAGTTGTTCCACGGACACGCCCTGTTTCCGGGCAAATCCCTCCGCAGCCTTGCTCCAGGTTCCTTCCGGTGTCCGTGCGATTCGGGCGGCCGGACCGCGAACTTCCTCCCGGATGTCTTCCTGCCGTTCGGCCACACCGGTCACCAACACGGCCAAACGTCTCGGCGTGGAATATGTACGGTAGGATTCATACGAAATGCGTTCTTCCCGGAGCCAGGAAACCAGTTTTTCTCCCAGTTGACGGGAAGCGTCGGCCACAAACCTCGCGGGAATCTCTTCACATCCGATCTCCAGCAACAGATCCCGATTGTTCATTCACTCTCTCCACCTTTCTGTTTCAAGAGAGGGAAGCCCAATTTCTCCCGTTCTTCGATGAACGTTTTGGCCAGAAGTCGGGCGAGATTGCGCACACGTGCGATGTATCCGGTTCTCTCGGTGACACTGATGGCTCCCCGGGCATCCAGCAGATTGAAGGTGTGGGAGCACTTGAGCACAAAATCGTAAGCCGGAAACACCAGTCGTTCATCCAGTGCCCGCTTCGCCTCCCGTTCAAAATCGTCAAACTGGCGGAACAGCCAATCTTTGTCCGACAGTTCAAACGTGTAACGGGAATGTTCGTATTCCGTTTGCTTGAACACGTCGCCGTACTTGACGTTCTCCACCCAATCCAGATCGTACACGTTTTCCTTGTCCTGGATGTACAGGGCCAGCCGCTCGATTCCGTAGGTCAATTCGACCGACACCGGATCAACGTCAAGGCTGCCCACTTGCTGGAAGTAGGTGAATTGGGTGATTTCCATGCCGTCCACCCAGACTTCCCATCCGAGGCCGGCGGCGCCGAACGTGGGGTTTTCCCAGTTGTCCTCGACAAAACGGATGTCATGTTTCAACGGATCGATGCCCAGCGCTTTCAGGCTTTCCAGATAGATCTCCTGAACGTTGTCGGGAGCCGGCTTCAAAAGGACCTGAAACTGGTGATGCTGATAGAGCCGGTTGGGATTTTCCCCGTATCTCCCGTCCGCAGGACGACGGGACGGTTCCACGTAAGCCACTTTCCACGGTTCGGGGCCCAGCGCCCGCAAAAACGTCATCGGATTGAGAGTGCCCGCTCCTTTTTCCACATCGTACGGTTGGGCGAGAATGCACCCCTGGGCGGCCCAGAATTCCTGCAGCGTCCAGATCATCTGCTGAACATTCATTTTCCCTCTGCCTCCCTGTTTGGATCCATCAAAAAAACCCCTCATCCATATGACATTGCCTCGGCAATCCGTCATAGGGACGAGAGGTTTCACCTTCCCGCGGTCCCACCCTATTTGGCCGGCAACGCCGACCCGCTTTTGGGATATGCGGTTGTCACGCTCGGGAACGCCGTTCACCGGGACCATGACCGGGCTTCCACCGCCCCCGGTTCGCTGCGGCATGGCGAATCCGGTTACTCCTTTCCCTCATCGCGTACGGTCCATGATATCAGTACCAACACATATACCAGAGAGCTTTCGGTTTGTCAAGAACCGCCTTCTTCCCCGTCGGGCCTGAGCTGTTTCAACACGTGAAGCGACTTGAACCCGAACGGAAGATGTTCCGCCATAAAGGCTTGGACGATCTGTTCCAGATGCCGGTTGGTGGCCGGCTTGACCCGGACGTCTCCCAACCGGGAAGGATTCACCTTCGCCAGAAGAGGCAAAATCTTTGCCACGGCTTCACTCACTTCAAACGAGCCCGGATCGGCTTCTTTGCATTCCCCGCACAAAAATCCGCCCAGTCGCACACTGAAACGGGCGGGAGTTCGGGAGTTCCGGCACTGCACACAGTGTTCCAGCACCGGTGCCGACCCGGCAAGGGCCAAAAAACGAAGTTCGAGGATCCGGCTGATGATTTCCGGATCCGTCCCGCTCTCCAGACGATCCAGAGCCGCGAGCAACAACCGGTACAACCCGGGGACGGGTTCTCCTTCATCCGTCAACCGGTCCGCCATTTCCAGCCAGTAAGATCCGTATGCGGTCAGCACCAGATCCGAACGGATCCGGTGGTGGGATCGGATCAGATCCGCCTGTGTCAACGTGGGCATGCCGGAGTAGCCGTATGCCACGAACGTTCCGACGGTGAACGGTTCGGTGACGGCTCCGAAACGGCTCCGGGTCTTTTTGGATCCCCTGGCCATCACCGCTTTTTTCCCCTGATGTTCCGTCAGCAGTGTGAGGATTTGGTGACTCTCCCCGTAATCCCTGGCCTTCAGAATCAGGCCGTCGAATTTCGAAAGCACCTGTGAACCGCCTCTTTTTTCTCAGCCCGTTTCGGATTCGTTCTCCCTCTCCCCCTGCTCCCCGTCTCCCGCGGCTTCACGCAGTTCGTTGAGGAGCAGCCAAGCGTCGACACTGCCGGTATTCCGAAAACAGTTCCATGCGAAATTCAACATTGAACGCATCATCCTTTCGGCACGGCGTCGTCGTCTGTTCCTTCATAGCTTGATCGGGGATCGACGGGAGTATGAGATGGAAATTTTGTCAGCGATTAACGGGCAGGGTAGTTCCGGCACGCAGGCGCACGCCGGATCAATCGTCATCCCTGAACCCGAATTGCTTGAGCAGAAACTCCTCGTTTCGCCAATCCTTTTTCACCTTCACCCACAGATCGAGGAATATCCTGGTGCCCAACAACTTCTCGATTTCCTCTCTCGCCAGGGTGCCCACCTTTTTGAGCAGCGAGCCCTTTTTCCCGATCAGAATGCCCTTCTGGGAATCACGTTCGGTGTAAATGACCGCGTGTACGTCCACGATGTCGCTGTTCTCCCGCTGACGCATGCTTTCCACCACGACGGCGACCGAATGGGGAACTTCCTCGCGGGTCAGGTGAAGCACTTTCTCCCGGATCAGCTCACCGACGATGAACCGTTCCGGATGATCCGTCACTTGATCCGTCGGGTAATACATCGGACCTTCCGGAAGATACTTGAGGATCAAATCGACCAACGTGGAGGTGTTGTTGCCCATCAGCGCCGAGATGGGAACCACTTCGGCAAATTTCATTTGGTTCCGGTACTGGTCGATCAGGGGGAGCAGCCGGTCGGGATGGACCTGGTCGATCTTGTTGACCACCAGAAACACGGGTGTCGTCAGTTCCCGAAGCTGATCCATGATGAAGCGGTCACCGCCTCCGTATCCTTCGGAGGCATCGATGAGAAACAGCACCAGATCCACTTCTTCCAGAGCGTTTTTCGCCGTCTGCACGAGAACTTCTCCCAACCGAGAATGAGGTTTGTGAATGCCCGGCGTGTCCAGAAAGATGATCTGTCCCTTGTCGGAGGTGTGCACGCCCCGGATCTTGTTGCGGGTGGTTTGCGGCTTGTCGGACATGATGGCCACCTTTTGGCCGACGATATGGTTCATGAGCGTTGATTTTCCCACATTGGGCCGGCCGATCAATGCCACGAACCCCGAACGAAATTCAGCGTCCATCAAGGTCCTCCTTTCCGAAAGCGCCCGGCAGCAGTTCCGCGACCGTCGTTTCCTGAACATCCCCTTTGAGATTGGAGAGCCACACTTTCATGTCCGGCGGACAAAGTTCTGCCATCACCTGACGGCAGGCGCCGCACGGGGCCACCGGACCGTCCGTGTCCGCCACCACCGCGATGCCCGCAAATCCGTTCCGTCCTTCCGAAACCGCCTTGAACAGGGCGGTTCGTTCCGCGCAATTGGTGAGCCCGTAAGAGGCGTTTTCCACGTTGCATCCTCCCACGATTCCTTCGGAAGTGAGGAGTGCGGCCCCCACCTTGAATCCCGAATAGGGAACATATGCGTTCTCTCTGGCTTTGATCGCTGCCTCGATCAGCTCTTTCATCTCTTGAACATCCTCCCGATACATGAATGACCTCACGACAGGCGGTCCTACAACCACTGCAAGCCTCCCCAGGCCACCACGGTTCCGAGCACGGCCCCCAGGATGATCGGCAACCGGAGCGGTTGAATGCGCATGCGCGACCAGACCAACATGGAAAGCAGAAGAAGGACGAGAAGCACGATGAACAGGTGGCCGGTGGCCGCGATGATCAGCGTGGACACACAAAACGCGATGGATGCCGTCATGCTGGGCTCCCACTTGTCATGCCCCGTTTTGTGCATCCATCCTTTGATCAGCAGCGTGAGAAAGAAATCCAACACGATGATGACAGCCATTCCGATGTTGGCGGAAACGGTGAAGCCGTCGGAAATGCGGCTCCACAGACCGTTCAGGTACGGATAAAACACGCTGATGCCGATGATCACGGAGAGACCGGCGGTGATCAAGACCGCTCCGGCCGCCACATCCTTGGCGATGCGGGCGAGCGGGTGGTACTCTTCGGTGACCATGTCCACCACCGCTTCCACCGCAGTATTGATCAGTTCGGCAAACAGGACCAATGCGATGGTGACAAAGAGAACCAGTACCTCCACTTTTCGGAGCGGAAGATACAGACTGAGGATCAGCACCACCAGCGCCACGAGAAAATGAATCCGCATGTTCCGCTGCGTTCCCGCCGCATGGCGAAGCCCGTTCAACGCATAGCGGAAACTCCGGAGCAAACGGGATGCCCGCATGGCCTCTCCCCCTATCTGACCAGACCGATCCTCCCGAGGATCTCCTCCTGGCGACTGAACATTTCACGTTCCTGCTCCTTTGTCTCATGATCGTAGCCCAACAGGTGCAGAAACCCGTGAACGGCCAGAAATCCGAGTTCGCGTTTCAGTGAATGGCCGTATTCCGATGCCTGTTCACGGGCTCTCGGGAGGGAAATGACAATGTCCCCGAGCGGCACAAATTCTTCTTCTTCCCCGATCACCCAGTCTTCGTCGGGCTCCCAGAGCGGGAACGAAAGCACGTCCGTCGGCCTGTCCACCTGGCGGTATTCCCGGTTGAGCCGATGGATCCCATCGTCATCGGTGACGGTCACGGATACCTCCACGGGCGGAAGCTCTTCCGCTTCGATCCCGGACAAAATCGCTTTTTCAACGACCTCCACCGCTTCCCGGTCTTCGGGTGTCAGTTCGGTTTCCACGTTCAAATGCAACAACAATCGATTCATGCTGTTTTGCTCCTTTATCCCGCATCATCTCTTCCGGATATTCGATGCGCGTGTGAAACAGCCCCTGCAGCGTTTCACAGACGGACCGGGCGATCAGGTCCAGTTCTTTCATGGTCAGATCGCATTCGTCAAACTGGCCGTCTTCCAATCGCTCCCTGATGATTTTCCGCACGAGCGCTTCCACGCGCGAGGGCGTCGGATGAGCCATGGATCGAACCGCCGCTTCCACGCAATCACAGATTCCGATGATTGCGGCCTCCCTGGAACGGGCCTTCGGTCCCGGATACCGGTAATCGTCTTCCTTGACCTCCGGACCGTCATTTTGGAGGGCCTTGTGATAAAAGTATTTCAGCAAAGTGGTCCCGTGATGTTGAGCGGCAATGTCCTGCAATTTTTCGGGCAACCCTGCCTTTTTCAGCATCTCCGCTCCGTCTCTGGCATGGCTGATGATCACCGTGCGGCTGAGAGCCGGTGACAAACGATCGTGCGGATTTTCCCGCCCCATCTGGTTTTCGATGAAAAACTGGGGACGTTTCAGCTTGCCGACATCGTGATAGTACGACCCCACCCGGGCCAGGAGACCGTCGGCCCCCACCGCTTCCGCCGCGGCCTCGGCCAGATTGGCCACCATGACGGAGTGGTGATAGGTGCCCGGTGCTTCGGTGAGAAGCCTGCGGAGCAACGGTTGGTTGGGATTGCCCAACTCAAGCAGGCGCATGGGCGACAAGATGCCGAATCCCGATTCGAACACCGGCAAAAAACCGTAGGTGAGAATGGCCGAAAAGCATCCGCCTCCGAAAGCAAACAACGTCGGAACCACCAAATCCGTCCAAGCTTCTCCCGACGGATTCATCAGATGCATCGAAGCCGCCGCCGCGGCGGAAGCCAGCCCCGACGCCAAACCGGCCCGAAAGATCCGGCTTCTGTTCCGCACGTGGATCAGCGACAGAGCGGCGGTGATTCCCCCGACCAGCACCACGAACCCGAACCGGTAATCAAACAGGGAATGGCTGTCGTCCTGAAACAACATGGCGGCCGCCACCGACAAAAACACCGACGAGATCAGACCCAAACCCGGTCTGAGCAAGATCGCCGGTAACATGACGCCGAGGGCGAAAGGAGTCAGATATCCGAGAGTGCTCCATTCCGGATTCTGCCCCAGTGCCAACCCCTTCATCCCCGTCATCGTCAAGAGAAGCACCGACAGAAGAAGGGCCAGTCTCCGATTGTCGCGAACCGTTTCCGGATCAAGCCGGCGAACGGTGAGGTGAAGAATCACCAGAAGCAGGGTGACGAACAGGGCCAGCCCGGCCATCATTGTTCCCTTGTTCCGGCTCTTGACCAAGCCGATCAGTTCGAGTTGCCGGATCTGCCGCTTGGTGACGGGTTCTCCTTCAGCCACGATCACCTGTCCTTCCCGAATGAGGACGGGATCCACGGTTTCCTTGGCTTTTGTCCGCTTCTTTTCCGTCTTCTCCGCGTCGTAATGCGCATTGACGGTCAGCATCTCCCGAACCAGTTCCCTCACCACGGAGCGGGAAACCTGATCCGGGGCATCCCTGTCAAGCAGGGAAGAAAGAAGCAGGCGATCCACCTGCTTTTTGGCCTCTTCCAGTTCCGATTTTCGAATGCCCTTCTCCATCAATTCCTGGATGATGTCCCTGGAATCTTTCCTCATCCGCTCCAACCGGTCGGGAGCGGTTTTCGCCAGCGTGGCATACAGCGAAGCGGAAAACACCTGGCCGGTCGTCTCATCGACCGCCTGACGGATCAACGCGATTTTTTCCTGTTCGGTGACAGGTTGGCGAACGATTTGAGCCACCCTGGAAAAGAGCTCATCCACCCTTGCCACGGTCCGGGACGTCAATACCTGGTCGACGGTGTATTCCTCGGGAACATTCCGCGCGGCCTCTTCCCGTGCCTGTTCGGTGGCCACCGGATCCAGCTTGGTCACGGGCGAAACCACCGTCACGGGACTGAGCGCCCCCTCCCGGATCTCGAAGGGTTCGGGAAGAAGGTGATAAAAAAGCAATAAACAGAACGCGATCCCGAAGATCGCGTAAAGGGCGAGTCCGGCGCGGGAATCCGTCTTCCAGTCAAAGCCCCGCGAACGCTTCTGCGATTTGCGGGTGAACGGATGTTTTTTCGTCATGTCCGACCCCGGCTCCTTATGATTCATGTTGTTCATAAGCGTCAATGATCTTCTGGACAAGCGTGTGACGTACCACGTCTTCCTGTCCGAGATACACAAAGCGGATTTCGGGGATGTCCTTCAAAATTTTTTCCGCTTCCTTCAATCCCGACTTTTTCCCTTTCGGCAAATCCACCTGGGTCACGTCACCGGTGATGACCATTTTGGAACCGAATCCGAGACGGGTCAGAAACATCTTCATCTGCTCCGGCGTCGTGTTCTGGGCCTCATCCAGAATGACGAACGAATCCTCCAGGGTGCGGCCGCGCATGTAGGCAAGCGGGGCCACTTCGATCTGTCCGCGTTCCATCATCTTGGCGACCTGTTCAGGTCCCAACATCGTATACAGACCGTCGTACAAAGGCCTCAGATACGGATCCACCTTCTCCTGCAGGTCTCCCGGCAGAAAGCCCAGATTCTCCCCGGCTTCCACCGCGGGACGGGTCAGGACGATCCGCTTGACACTGTGGGCTTTCAGCGCCGAAACCGCCATCACCACAGCCAGAAACGTTTTCCCCGTTCCGGCGGGCCCCACACCGAATACGATGTCCGATTTGCGAATGGCGGTGATGTAGTGCCGTTGCCCCAAAGTTTGGGCCTTCACCGTCTTGCCTTTCTGAGTGACTCCCACTTCTTCCCTGTAGAGGTCCAGCAATTCGCGGGCCTGTCCCCGTCTGGCCAACCGATGGGCATACAGGACGTCCCGCTCCGTCACTTCCGTTCCTCTGCGAATCAGGGAGATCAGAACTTCGAACAGCTCATCCAGCACCTTCAATTCTTCCTCGGGACCGGTGACCGTGATCTCTTCGCCCCGGGACAGAATTTTGGCAGTGGTGGAGGCCTCGATTTTTTTCAGGAATGCGTCATGCGGCCCAAAAAGGCTGAGCGCTTCGCCCGCGTCCCGCAGCCGGATTTTGATCATCTGTTCCTGATTGTGCAATGGCTCATTCTCCTTGCAGAATCGGTTGTGGAATGGCGATGTTCTCAATCGCGTCAAAGTGTACTTTCAAATAAACTTTACCATTCTCCACACGGCGGTGCAAAACTTTTTCCCCCAAAATTCTCCCATCCGCGCCCAGTTTTTCCGCAAGTTCAAGACGGGCGATCGCCATTCCCGCTCCCGCTGCTTCCTGTTCGCTCAGCGTTTCCTCCGTCCACTCGGTTTCCAGCAATTCCTCCTTCACCCAACCGATCGGCAGCTCCAGTCCGGCCACTTTCAGCCGTCTCACCCGTGCCACCGTCTCATGACTTGAGAACGGCGGCGGTTCGACAAACGGATGTCGGATGGCCCGCCCGAACAAATAGGGAATTTCCCGGACATGTCTGTTGCCGGTGTAAACTTTCCGTTTCCGCGTGAGAGGGGCGGTCACTTCGGAGACATACCAAACTTCTCCCAACACTTTTCCGCTTGCCCCCGCAATTTTCCCTTCCTGTCCGGGAAGCCCGTATATTCCCGAAACGATCACCTGACCTTTTCGCACCTGGTCTCCCACTTGCACCAACGGATTTCCCCGTTCCACACGCATGTCCCTGATGAGTGCGTCCTTCCGCGCCACCAGATGAACGGGGCCCTTGTGTTCAAACTCGGTTTGCGGCGGTTCAACCGGTTTTTTCTCAACCACCGTCACCACCACCCGGGTGCCTTCCACGCGAATGCCGATCCATGATGCCTGCGGGAGTTTCATCATCAATCGGTGACGGACGATTTCCGGATCGGGCATGCGGACTTTCCAGCCTCCCTCGAAGATCCCTTCCTGCCGGAGCAGAGCTTTCACCTGAGCGGCCGGAATTCGTTCCGTTCCTTCGACCCGGACATTCCAGACAAATGAGGACAGGGTCACCAACAGGCCCAAAAACAGGAGAAACCCGAATGCAAACGTTTTGCGTCTTTTGATCCTCCGCACGAAGAAGGGCCATCCGCTGCCGGAAGAGATGTTCACCCGATACCCGGCTTTTCTCGCCAAGCGAATGAAACGCAAAACATCGGGCAACGGAACCGTCAGACGAACTCCGTGCACGTCCACTTCGGAGACGTCCTCCAGCACGATTTGCTCTTCCACCGCCCTGTTGATCAGGGCGGGGAAATCCGGTCCCCTGCAGAGAAGAACCACTTTGCCACGCAACCATTTCGGAAACATGTCCGTTGCCATGTCATTCTCCCTCCGGTCCGGCATATCGGAGCCCGCGAAAGGTTCCTTCCAAAATCACCTGATCCGCGTCGATTTTCCGGATTTTCAAATCTTTTCCGTCAATCTCCAAGGAACCGCCCTTGATTTTCAGCGTTACCTGATTCCCGGTGAACCGGACGATTCCGCGGTGGTTTTCCACCCGGATCGTGCAAAGTCCGATCATTTCGACCCGCGGGGCCTCATTGGTCACGTCCGCCGGCATATCCAACCATCTGGATGCCCAATTGCGCATTGACCCGTCCGTCCTTCCCCTGGTTTCGCTTGGCTCCGTCGTTTCCCTTCACTCATATGCGCCATGCGGCGGGAATATGAAACGCGGAGGAAGACGTCACGTTCCGCGACTGACCGCTTCACTTCTTCCGAATCAACGCAAACGACCGGCGGAATCCCGCCGGCCTGCGAACCGAATGATTTCATTGAGTTGAAACGTCGCCCTGAGCTTGAGCGATGAGGCGTTTGGTGATTTCTCCGCCGACGGATCCGTTGGCACGGGCAGTCGTGTCACTTCCCAGCGTGACACCGAATTCAGCGGCGATTTCTTCTTTGAAGCGATTCAACACTTCGGAACATCCCGGAACAAGAAGACGATTGCGGTTGGAACGACGCGCCATCAGTGATTCACCTCCCCTTGAGGTTAGTATGAAATCTTCGCGGTTCTTTAAAAGGCCAACATGTTTCCTTGCATGGAGGAACAAGGAAAACAAAAAACCCGGATTTCTCCGGGTGAAGGGTGCATGCCGCGCGGCGGCATGCACGCAATATCCGTTTCGGTCGGATCTACCAGCGATCCGTACGGAACGGTCTCCATGGTTTCAGGGCACGGGGAGGCCCAAGGATTTCCCGCATCAGGATGCCTTGGGCCAGCCAGCCGGGATGGCCAGGATCGGGAAGGACCTCCCGCTTGCGTTGAAGACGGGTTTCATCCGATCGCATCGGCACGCTCCAAGTCGCCTCTCTGCGAAACATGCGTTCCGCTTCACCGATGCGCGTCATTGATTTTCACCTTCATGGTCCGACTTCGCCTCGTCCCGTCCGCCGAGCGAACGACGCATTCTGGTGTCCGCTTCAATGTTTTGCAGCTGATAATAATCCATCACGCCCAGTTTTCCGCTCCGCAACGCATCCGCAAGCGCTTGCGGAACCATGGCTTCGGCCTCGATCACTTTGGCGCGCATTTCCTGCACGCGGGCCTTCATTTCCTGCTCCAGTGCCACGGCCATGGCCCGACGCTCTTCCGCCTTGGCCTGGGCGATCTTCTTGTCGGCCTCTGCCTGATCGATCTGCAGCCTTGCTCCGATGTTGTCGCCGATGTCCACATCGGCGATGTCGATGGAGAGAATTTCAAAAGCCGTCCCCGCATCCAATCCCTTGGCGAGAACCGTGTTAGAAATCATGTCGGGATTTTCAAGCACTTCTTTGTGGGAGCTCGCCGATCCGTTGGTGGTGACGATTCCCTCACCGACACGGGCGATGATCGTCTCTTCGCCGGCTCCCCCCACCAGCCGGTCGATGTTGGCCCGCACCGTCACGCGCGCCTTGACCTTGACCTCAATGCCGTCTTTGGCCACGGCGGAAACAACGGGCGTTTCAATGACTTTGGGATTGACGCTCATCTGCACGGCTTCCAGAACGTCACGTCCGGCCAAGTCAATGGCCGCGGCCCGTTCGAACACGAGATCGATGTTGGCCCGTTGGGCGGCGATCAGCGCGTCCACGACCCGGTCCACGTTTCCTCCCGCCAAATAGTGCGTCTCCAGTCGGACGATGTCCACATCCAGTCCGGCTTTTCTCGCTTTGATGAGCGGATTGACGATTCTTGCCGGCACGATTCGGCGCAGGCGCATCCCGATGAGGGTGGTCAGCCCGACGTAGACGCCGGACGCCATGGCGCTGATCCACAACATCACCGGAACGAAGCTGAACAGGATCGACAAACCGATGATCACCAGGATCGCGATGAAAACAAAGCTGAGCATTCCTACTTCCATCCGTTCCCCTCCCGAGTGACAGGATCATGAAAAATCTTACCGCGTATCATTTTCCCCATTTTCAACCGGTCTAACCACCACCCGGTGGCCTTCGACATGAATCACCCGCACGCGGGTGCCTGCGGGGATGGCTCCGCCTTCGCTTACCACGTCTTCGCGATTTCCGTCAATTTCGGCAAAACCGGATGGCCGGAGCACCGTCAGCGTCGTCCCCGTCTTTCCGAGCAAATGCCTCCGGTCACGGTTGGACCGATACCCTTGTTCGTCACTCTGCCGATCGGTCAAGATCAGGCGGTTCCAACTCCATTTCCACCCGAACACCTTGACGAACATCCATACCAGCAGTGCGGTGGCGACAATGGCAATGCCGAGGGAAGCCAACCCCGTCTTGACGTCGGGCGCCGCAAACACGATCCCTGACGTGAGCAAGAGGAACCCCGCCACTCCCAGGATTCCGAATGTCGGAAGGAACAGTTCGAGGATGAGCAACAGCAAACCGGCCGCAAACAGAACGGGCGGACTGAAGTCCATGTCCCCCGCCATCCAACGTCCGGCAAAAAACAGGACGAATGCTCCGATCCCCACGGCCCCGGGGGCTCCGAATCCGGGAGACATCATTTCCAGAATGAGTCCCGTGAGACCGATGGTGAGAAGCAGGACGGCAACCGCCGGAAGCGACAAAAAATCGGCAAGTACCGCCATGGCAGGTCACTCCTTTGGCCAGATATGAAAAAAGCGTGACGGCAAGCGCTGTGAATCAGGTGACAACGGAACCCCTGTCATCAAATGCGTCCACAACACTTCCGTCACGCATCCGTATCAGCTGAGCGCCTCTGTGACGAGACGGTTGACCAGTCTGCCGTCCGCCCGCCCCTTGACCTTGGGCATGAGGACGCCCATCACTTTCCCCATATCCGCCTTGGTGGAGGCTCCGGTTTCCCGGATCACTTCCTCGACAAGGGCGCGGAGCTCTTCTTCGGAGAGCTGTTCCGGCAAATATGCCTTCAGCACCTCGACCTCCGCTTTTTCCTTGTCGGCCAGATCCTGGCGACCGTGCTTTTCATACTCGGCAACGGAATCGTTCCGCTTTTTCACTTCGCTCAGAATCACTTCTTCCACTTCGGCATCCGTCAAAGCGCGGCGCTTGTCGATTTCCTTGTTTTTGATCGCGGACCGAAGCATCCGGATGGTGGACAGCTTGACATTGTCCTTCTCCTTCATGGCCTGCTTCATGTCCTGGTTCAGGCGATCCAGCAGACTCAAATCACATCACACCTCTTTGTGTCACTTTCGTTTCTTGCGCGCGGCAGCCGCCGTTTTTTTCTTGCGGCGAACACTGGGTTTTTCATAGCGCTCCCGCTTTCTCACCTCGGCGAGCACCCCATCCTTGGCGCAGGAGCGTTTGAAACGACGCAGCGCACTGTCGAGAGATTCGTTTTTTCTCACGCGGATCTCGATCATCTCTTTTCCCTCCCTCCCCGGGTTCCGGACCGACAGCCACTGGAGGAACCCGTATGGTTCACGCAAGCAGCGGCCCAATCTCCGGCGGAGGGAGCAAGGACCCACCAAACCTGCATGCCCAGTTGAACACCTACCCGCTCACGGTGGGTTCACAAAAAGTCAACTTTTATTATAGCGCAGTCGAACATCGGGTGTCAAAAGGCTCAACCCGGAGGCCATGTCAGCGTGCGACCGCCCAGCAGGTGGAAATGAATGTGGAACACGGTCTGGCCGCCGTCCTGTCCCATGTTGTTCACCACGCGGAATCCTTTTTCGTCCAGATTCAGTTCGCGGGCGACGTTCCGGATCCCCGTGACGATCTTGCCCGCCAATCCTTCATCTTCCAGTTCCATGATCGAGCGAACATGCACCTTGGGAATCACCAGGACATGTACCGGAGCCTGGGGGGCAATGTCGTGAAACGCCAGGACATGTTCGTCTTCGTATACCTTGCGCGCGGGGATCTTTCCTTCGACAATCCGGCAGAAAATGCAATCGTCCATTCGGTCCGCCTCCTTCATTCTTGTGGCATCAGACACATTCACCGCCATCCGGTGTCTTGCATAGGGTAAACCAGGGACAGCAGCGGAGAAAGGGGGAAATTTCATTGAAATCCAGGTCATCCTGCCATGACAATCATCTGATTCAGGCGATTCGCGGACTGATCAAAGAAGAGTTGCGCCTGTTGTTGTCGGCGAAGTCCCGGCAAGAACGGGACCGGGAACCCGCCGCCGAGGTTGCCCGAAGCACGGCCGGGGATACCGAAACGCTGCAACCTCCGAGGTTGGCGGAAGGTTTCGCCGACGGTCCCTGGGCGGTGTTCGGAACCCCCAAGCCCGACCCGAACAAAACCGGAAAACAACCGGATCCTCCAAGGGCGCTCCCCGGTTGGTCGGAACCCTACCGTCCGGATTTCACCGGTTTTGATTCTCCGCCGTTGATCAACCGTCACCCGGAAAAGAACGGTTGATTCAACCCGATTTTACACCACGGCATGTCCGCGCAACAACCGCGCCCGATTCTCCCGTCCACGTGATAAAAAAAATCTGCCCCCCGAAGATAGCGGAACGGGGTGTGCAGATTTTTGTTTTCCCGGATGACGGCTCAGTCGGCCACGACTTCCGGTTTGAGCGAAGCGACTTTTTCGATGATGGCGTTTATGTATTCTTCCTGAACATCGAACGACTTCAGGGTGTCCACGAGGTGACCGGCGACACTCGCAAACTGAGCTTCCGTAATGTTCAGGTGAGCGTGTGCTTCTCTCATGCCTTTGCCCTTGTATTCATTCGGACCGCCGAGGGCAAACACCAAAAATGCGGTCATGTGTCTTTTTTGCCGAACCATGTCCGTGTTGACGAAAAGACCTTTCAGCGTATCATCGGCGAGTACCCGTTGGTAAAACGCTTCCACCAACGCTTCGATGGTTTCCTTTTTTCCTCCGAGTCGCCCGAACAACGATTGTTGATGCGTGTTCACGATGAAGTCCCTCCCGAAGTTTCATTGACCCATGATGAACGGCTTGAGGGTTCGGACGAAAGCCAATATTTTGGCACGTTCTTCAATGCCGACGTTGAACTTTTTCAACGCTCCGTTGAGGTGGTCGAGAATGATCTCATACTCCTCCGACGTGATGCCCAAACCCTTGTGTGCTTCTCTCAGCGTTTTTCCCTCGAATTTGACGGGACTGCCGAGCATGAAGCTCATGAAGATGGTTTGGTGGCTTCGGAGGATGTTCATGTCCACGCCGTCAAAAATTCCGCTGACCCTGGAATCGTTCAATACCCGGTCGTAAAATTCGTTCACGACGGCACGGACGGCTTCCTCTCCCCCCAATTTTTCGAACAGATTGTCATCCAGTTCGTAGGGATACTGCAATGATCACACCCCATTCCCACGCACGAGACAAAAGGCAACTCTGCGAATAACCCATTGGTCTCTAAAGTTATTTACTAGTTTACTATAAAACAAATCATGTTTGTATAGCCACCCGGATAAAAAACGCATTTGCCTCGCAAAAGGTTGCAAGAATCACCCCCCCTTTTTGTCCATATACATGGGACAAGGAGGGAACTTCATGTTCAGGGAGATCATCGTCCCGTTTGCGTTGGGATTGGTCGTGTTTCTGTTCGGTTTGAATCACATGCGAACGGGGCTGGAAGAACTGGCCGAAGACCGGTTGAGAAACGTGTTGATCCGCTTCACGCGCACGCCGGTGAGAGGATTTTTCACCGGCATCGTCACCACGGCCCTTCTGCAAAGTTCCACCGCCGTCACGGTGCTGACCATCGGATTTGTGAGTGCCGGGATGATGACGTTTGCCCAGTCCGTGGGGATCATCCTCGGAACCAACATCGGCACCACGGTGACGACGCAGATATTGGCATTGAAAGTGGAGGATCTTGCCGTTCCGTTGACCGTTTCGGGAGCCGTTCTGTGGGCCGTCCCGTCGATGACCTGGTCCCGGATCGGCCAAAGTTTGACCGGTTTCGGTTTGATCTTCCTCGGCATCGAGTGGATGCAGCGGGTGGCGGAACCGATCAAAGAACAGGGATGGCTGGACGTGCTGGCGGAAGCGGGCGGCAGCCCGGTGGTGGCCGGATTGGCGGCGGGAACGATTCTGACCGCGTTGATTCATTCCAGCAGTGCAACCATCGCCATGACGATGGGCTTTTATTCGTCCGGTGCCATCGATCTGCCCATGGCCATTGCGGTGGTTCTGGGAAGCAACGTGGGAACCTGCATGACGGCCGTGCTTGCGACCGTGGGGGCCAGCCGGGAATCCAAACAGGTGGCAACGGCTCATCTCGTCCTGAATCTGGCCGGCATGTTGGCTTTTTTGCCGCTGATTCCGTGGCTGACCGATCTGGCGCCGTGGTTGTCGGAAGATCCCGCGGTGCAAATCGCCCATATCCAGACACTGTTCAACGTGATTTGTTCCGTGCTGGTGCTTCCGTTCTGCGAGCCGTTCGCCCGAAGCATTGTCCGGCTCACTCCGGGAAAATCGGCATGGTAAAAAAAGAGCCGTCTGCCAATCTGACAGACGGCCGAATGCCTTTCACAATCTTCCGTTCGTGATGTCCCGCCAACCGGGCTCAGTATGCTTCGGTGCCTTTTCCTCCCGTGACGATCGCCACGCTGGCGCTGGCACCGATGCGATTGGCTCCCGCTTCGATCATCCGGAGAGCGGTTTCCTGATCCCTGATCCCGCCGGAAGCCTTGACACCCATGTCGTCCCCCACGGTCCGGCGCATCAGGGACACATGGTGAACGGTGGCTCCCCCCTTGCCGAATCCGGTCGAAGTCTTCACGAAATGGGCGCCGGCTTCTTTGGAAAGCTCACAGGCTTTCACAATCTCTTCGTCGCTCAAAAGTCCGGTTTCGAGGATCACCTTGACGACCGCTCCGCCAGCCGCTTTGACCACCGCCCGGATGTCTTCGCGCACCACGTCAAAATCTCCCGACTTGAGCGCTCCGACATTGATCACCATGTCGATTTCGTCCGCCCCGTTTTTCACGGCGTTCTCCGTTTCAAACGCTTTGACCTCCGTCGTGTTGGCCCCGAGAGGAAAGCCGATCACCGTACACACCTTGACATCGCTTCCGGCGAGCCGCTCGGCCGCTTCTTTCACCCAAAACGGCTGAATGCAGACGGAAGCAAACCCGTGCTGGAGAGCCTCCTGACAAAGCCGCTCCACCTGCTTGCGGGTGGATTCCGGTTTCAACAACGTATGATCAATCATGCCGGCGAGCTGTTTCGCATCCATGGTCCGTTCTCCTTCCTTCCATGCGATCCTCAGTTTCTCAAAGGCCCGCAACCAAATGTCATCATTGTTGCGATATCCGCGTTCCCGTTGACGCCGCCAGGCATCTTCGGGAGTCAGCCAACCGACGCTGCGGATTTCCTCCAGCTGCGGGGTCTCTTCCCCGTCCACGGCTTCCACCAGAAAATAATGCACTTCTTTGTCCACTTCACCGTGCTCTTCGTGCACATACCGGTAGGTCACCACGCCCAGTTCTTCCCGGATGACACCGCGAATCCCCGTCTCCTCGAGAATTTCCCGGATGGCCGTTTGGCGGACGGTTTCCTCCGGCTCCATTTTTCCTTTCGGCAGGGTGACATGACCGAAACGGTCCCCGATCACGAGCAATTCCGGCCCGCGCTCCGTGCGGCGCACGACCACCCCGCCCGCCGAAATTTCCTTCATGACCGCACTCCTTTCCGCGGCTTGCCCCGTGATGATAGCACAGAGCGGCAAGCGGTGCAAGAAGGCCGCTCTGTCCCGCCGTTTCCCGACGGAACGGCCGCCCGGACACCAGGAGGAAAAAGAAAAAACCACCGGAAGTCTCCGATGGTGAATGGTTGCCCGCGGTGTCCGGTCTTTCACCGCCGGGAAGGTCTCCCGTCGCGGAAACAACCGGCATCGATTCCTTTTCGTCAGGCTGTTTCGCGCGTCGCCGAAGCAGGAACTTCATCGACGATGCGCACGAACGTTCCTTTGGACACTTCCGGCCCCGCCTCGTCAATCCGCACGCGACAAACCTTGCCGACCATGTCGGGGGTTGCTTCGAACACCACCTGGATGTAGTTGTCCGCATAACCGACATACAGACCGTCGTCCGAATCTTCGCGGTACGGACGCTCGGGAATCACTTCCAGCACATCCCCGACAAATTTTCGCGCGTAAGTGAGCGTCAACCGGTTGGAAAGGTCGATCAGCCGTTTCACCCGTTCGTGTTTCACTTCCTCCGGCACCTGATTCGGCATGCGGGCCGCGGGTGTGCCGGAACGTTTGGAATACGGGAAGACATGCAGCTGATACATGCCCAGCTCTTCGATGAACCGGTATCCGTTTTCAAACTGCTCTTCCGTTTCACCCGGGAAACCGACGATCACGTCGGTCGTGATGGCCACACCCGGCATGACTTCGTGCAGTTTGAGGATGGTCTCCCGGTATTCGGCGGTGGTGTATTTGCGCCGCATGCGCTTCAGCACGTCGTCATCTCCGGACTGAAGCGGAATGTGAAGGTGACGGCACATTTTTTCCGAGGCGTTGAGCACTTCGATCAGCTTGTCGTCGATCTGGCTGGCTTCAATGGAGCTGATGCGGATCCGCTTCAGCCCTTCCACTTTGTCAAGGTCCCACAGCAGATCGGACAGCTTGTAGTTTTCGAAATCATCGCCGTAACCGCCCGTGTGGATCCCGGTGAGCACAATTTCCTTGTAGCCGGCATCCACCAGTTTGCGGGCCTGTTCCAGGACGTTTTCCGGCTTGCGGCTGCGGGAAAGCCCCTTCGCCCACGGAATGATGCAAAACGTGCAAAAGTTGTTGCACCCCTCCTGGATCTTCAGGAATGCACGGGTCCGGTCACTGAACGCCGGAACGTCCAACTCTTCGAAGGTTCGTTGTTTCATGATGTTGCCCACGGCGTTGATCGGTTGCCGTTCCTTCAAGAAACGGTCGACGTACTCGATCAGCCGGTCCCGGCCCTGTGTTCCGACGACGATATCCACTCCCGGAATGGCCGCGACTTCATCGGGAGAAGTCTGGGCGTAACATCCCGTGACACAAATCACGGCATCCGGATTTCGCCGGATGGCCCTCCGGATCACCTGGCGGCTCTTCTTGTCCCCCGTGTTGGTGACCGTACAGGTATTGATGAGATAGACATCCGCCGTCTCCTCAAAATCGACGCGTTCATAACCGGCGTGTTTGAACAACTGCCAAATCGCTTCCGTTTCATAGGAATTCACTTTGCAACCCAATGTATGAAACGCGACCGTTTTCATTCGGTTTCACCTCCCAGATCGTTTCTGGCGAACAAAATGCAGGACGCCGCGAAAAGAGGGGCCGTTTCCGCCCGCAAGATGCGGCTGCCGAGAGAGATCGGCACGGCTCCCGAGCCGGCGGCCTCCTCCGCTTCCCGTTCGGAAAATCCTCCTTCAGGGCCGACGATCAGCAAGATCTCGGAAGCCTCCGTTTCGGCGATGGCTCTCTTGAGCGCCTTTCCACCTTTCTCCCAAGCGAGAAAAGCCGCTTCAAACCGGGCCACCGACCGAAGCAGGTCTTTCCAGTTCATGACCGGTGCAACTTCCGGCACTCTTCCCCGATGGGACTGCTCCGCGGCTTCCTTGACGATCTTCCGCCAGCGTGCCTGTTTTTTGTCCGCTTTTTTTTCGTCTATTTTGATCAGACACCGCTCGGATGTGAACGGGATGAATCCGGCGGCTCCGATTTCCGTTCCCTTTTGCAGCACCCACTCCCATTTGTCTCCTTTGGTCAGGGATTGGGCAATCCACAGGCGGGTCACCGGTTCCCCGGTGGACGGAGATTCCGACACGATGCGGCAAAGGACCTCTTCCGCGCCGGTCTCCGTGATTTCGCACAGATAATCGGTCCCCGTTCCGGCACAAACGATGATCCGGTCGCCGGGACGGCAACGCATCACACGCAGGATGTGGTGAACATCCTCGCCGATGATCCGGGCAAAACCTCCGCTGATTTGCTCAGGCGCCGTGAAGTAACGCTGCATAATGACACTCCCGCCATTTTACCATTTTTTTGCCGTGATCGCCACCCATCCGTCTTGGTGAACGGTTTCCATCACGCGAAGTCCCTGATCGGACAGGGCTTCACGGACGGTTTCCGCTTTCTCCGCGATGATTCCGGAAGCGATGAACCATCCGCCGGGAACGAGCACACGCGGCAAGTCATAAGCCATCTTCCGGATGATCTCCTCCAGAATGTTGGCGACCACCAGGTCTGCGGTTTCTCCCACGCCCCGCAACAGATCTCCCTGTCGGACCACCACCGCATCCTCCACCCGGTTCAGTCCGACATTCTCCCGTGATTTCTCCACGGCCAGCGGATCGAGATCCAAGGCCAGGACCCGTCCGGCTCCCAGCTTGGCGGCAGCCACCGACAGGACGCCGCTTCCGCATCCCACATCGATGACGCGCATCCCCGGCCGCACATGCTTCTCCAGCATTTGAAGGCACAGCAGCGTGGTGGGATGGGTCCCCGTTCCGAATGCCATCCCCGGATCCAGTTCAATCACCTGCTCTTCCGGAGACGAAGGCGTGTAGTCCTCCCATTGCGGTTTGATGGTCAATCGATCCGACACCCGCACGGTGCGATAGTACTTTTTCCATTCATCGGCCCATGACTCCTCCGCAACGAGCCGGTGCGTCACTTCCGCCGGGCCCGGATCCAATCCGAGCTCCCGAAGCCAGTTCAGTTCTTTGCGAACGCGCTCGCAGAACCCGTCGGCATCGATCAGTTCAAGTTCCGAAAGATAGGCCCGGATGATGACCCCCTCGCTCGGATAATCATCGGGATTGAGTTCGACGATTTCACCGTATCGGCTGTCCCAAGCGCGATGGAGGACTTCCGGATCTTCGATGGCCACTCCGTCCGCTCCCATTTCCTGCAGCAGGTGACTGACCGCTTCCTGCGCTTCCCGACTGACGTGAACACTGATTTCCGTCCAGTTCACCCGGCCGCCCCCTTTCCATGATGAATGATGAAGAAAAACGGGCGGTCACGCCCGTTGTGATTGCATGGATCCTTTTTGTGATTCCGGAAAAAGATGCCCGGAGTGTCCGTGGTGACATCAATCACCACGGAATGCCTGTTTCATCTTGTCGAAGAAGTTGGTGGATTGCTCCTGTTTGATATATTCGCCGCACAATCTCGTGAAATGGCGAAGAGCTTCTTTCTGCTCATCGGTCAGTTTGGTCGGGGTCACGACGCGAACCTTGACCCTGAGATCCCCTTCACCATACCCCCGCAATCTCGGAACACCCTTGCCCGGCAAGCGAAACTCGGTGCCCGTTTGGGTTCCGGCGGGAATTTTGAGACGTGCCCGTCCATCCAGCGTCGGAACGATCACTTCGTCACCGAGGGCGGCCTGACCGAACGTGATCGGCAGCTCGCATACGAGATCGTCTCCTTCCCTGCGGAACACATCGTGCGGCTTCACCAGGATGGTGATGTACAGATCGCCCGGAGGCCCGCCGTTGATTCCCGGCTCTCCTTCCCCGGCAACCCGGAGTTGTGCTCCTTCGTGAATGCCGGCCGGAATCTTGACATTGATCTTTTTCTTCCGTTTGACCTTTCCGCTTCCGCCGCACGTGTGGCACTTCTCCCGAATGATCCGTCCTTCTCCGCCGCAAACATGGCAGACACGGCGATTGACGATCCGGCCGAACGGAGTGTTCTGCACAACCTCCGTCTGTCCGGTTCCGCGGCAAGCGCTGCAGGTTTCAGGATGCGTCCCCGGTTTTGCCCCGCTTCCGAAGCACGTATCGCACGTCTCGGTGCGCGGAATGACCACATCCACATTTTTGCCGAACACGGCATCCTTGAATTCAATCTGCAAGCGATATTCCAGATCCGCCCCCTGCTTCGGCGCATGAGGATTGCTCCGGCGACCGCCTCCAAAAAACATATCGAAAATATCGCCAAATCCGAAATCGGTCGCTCCGAAGCCCTGATCCCCCATTCCGAAGCCGCCGTCTCCGCCGGCATGCCCGAACCGGTCGTAGTTGGCTCTCTTTTGCGGGTCGCTCAGCACTTCATATGCTTCTTTGACTTCCTTGAACTTCTGTTCGGCGTCCGCCTCCTTGTTCACATCCGGGTGGTACTTGCGGGCCAATTTGCGGTAGGCCTTTCGGATTTCTTCATCCGTGGCCGTTCTTTGGACACCGAGGACTTCATAGTAGTCGCGCTTGCTCACCCGATTCACCTCCTCATCCATCTCCCTCATGCATCAGTTTCGCAGGCCGGGCCCTTTCGCACAAAAAACGGAAAGTCACGCCGGGGCAAGACCCGGGCGCTGACTTTCCGGTGAGAAGCCGAAGCCTCTCAGGGATCACTTGTCATCTTCCTTGACTTCTTCGAATTCTGCGTCTACCACGTTATCCCGGGATTTCGCTTCGGATTGTTCGCCTCCCTGTGCAGAGTCCTGCTGCATTTTTTGGTACAGCTTGACCGACAGTTCCTGAACGGCTTTTTCAAGTTCTTCGGTCGCGGCCTTGATGGCTGCGGCATCATCCGATTCCAGCTTGCCTTTCAGGCTTTCGACGGCTTGGTTCGCCTTTTCCACATCCGCCGCATCCGCTTTGTCTCCGAGATCCTTGATGGTGCGCTCGGTGGTATAAATGAGCTGGTCCGCTTTGTTGCGAAGCTCCACCAGTTCCTGACGTTTTTTGTCCTCTTCGGCGTACATTTCGGCTTCGCGGATCATCCGCTCGATCTCTTCGTCTGACAAACCTCCGCTGGACTGGATGGTGATCGCCTGGCTCTTGCCGGTGGCCTTGTCTTTCGCAGACACGTGCACAATCCCGTTGGCGTCGATCTTGAAGGTGACCTCGATCTGCGGGATGCCGCGCGGGGCCGGCGGAATGCCCGTCAGCTGGAAGCGTCCCAGCGATTTGTTGTCCTTCGCCATCGGCCGTTCTCCCTGAAGCACGTGAATGTCCACCGTGGTCTGGTTGTCCGCGGCCGTGGAGAAGATTTGGGTTTTTTCGGTCGGAATGGTCGTGTTCCGGTCGATCAGCTTGGTGAACACGCCTCCCAACGTTTCAATTCCCAAGGAGAGAGGAGTGACGTCCAGCAGCACGATGTCTTTCAGTTCTTCGTTCAAAACCGCACCCTGGATGGCCGCACCCATCGCCACCACTTCATCCGGGTTGACACCGCGGGACGGATCTTTGCCGATCAGCTTCCGAATCGCTTCCTGCACGGCCGGAATCCGGGTGGAACCGCCGACGAGGATCACCTTGTCAATGTCGGACGGATTCAGACCGGCGTCGGAAAGAGCTTGACGGGTGGGACCCAGCGTCCGTTCGATCAGATGAGCGCTGAGCTCTTCGAATTTTGCGCGGGTCAGTGTGCGCTCAAGGTTTTTCGGACCCGTGGCATCCATGGCCAAGAACGGCAGGGAGATGGTGGTGGTCAGCACGCCCGACAGGTCTTTTTTCGCCTTTTCGGCCGCTTCTTTGAGGCGCTGCATCGCCATGGATTCGCCACTCAGATCAATGCCGTGCTCCTGCTTGAACTCTTCCACCAGCCAGTCGATGATCACCTGGTCGAAATCGTCACCGCCCAGCCGGTTGTCTCCGCTGGTCGCCAGCACTTCAAACACGCCGTCGCCCAGTTCCAGGATGGAGACGTCAAACGTTCCGCCCCCCAGGTCAAACACCAGGATCTTTTGGTCTCCTTCTTTTTCAAGACCGTAGGCCAGAGCGGCGGCCGTCGGTTCGTTGATGATCCGGCGCACGTTCAGACCGGCGATTTTTCCGGCATCTTTGGTGGCCTGACGCTCGGCGTCATTGAAATATGCCGGCACCGTGATGACCGCATCGGTCACTTCTTCGCCGAGATATGCTTCGGCGTCCGCTTTCAGCTTTTGCAGGATCATCGCGGAGATTTCCTGCGGCGTGTATTCTTTGTCATCGATCCGGACCTTGTAATCCGTTCCCATGTGACGCTTGATGGAAATGATGGTTTTGTCCGGATTGGTGATCGCCTGACGTTTGGCCGCTTCCCCGACCAAACGCTCACCCGTCTTGGAAAATCCGACCACGGACGGAGTGGTGCGGCCGCCTTCCGCGTTCGGAATGACCACCGGTTCTCCTCCGTCCCAGAAGGCCACGCATGAGTTGGTGGTTCCCAGGTCAATTCCAATCACTTTACCCATTTCAGTGCTACCTCCCACATCTGCGAATCCGTCTGTTGGCATCTATCGGCCAGCGTCCGGGACAACGATGAGCAAAAATCAGGCAACGCCGTTAAACTTCCCGTCCGCTCCCGCGCGGGAAAACGGTCAACGGGTGAAAACGGCTTCGATCCGCATGTCGGTCATCATCCGGGACGACCGCCCTCAGACGCTGACCTTCACCATGGCCGGGCGCAAAACCCGGTCCAGATATCGGTAACCGGTCTGCAGCTCTTCGACAACCGTTCCGGACTCCACATCCCCGGCCTCCACCTGCATCACGGCATTGTGCTCGTACGGATTGAAAGGTCGCCCTTCGGCCTCGATCATGCTGAGACCGGCCTGCCCGAGAGTCTGGAGAAATTGACGGTATACCATGTCAATCCCGTTGATGAACGCCTCCAGTTCGGGAGAAACGGGATGCTCCTGTTGATCGGCCAAGTCAAGAGCGCGTTCAAAGTTGTCCAATACCGGCAACAAGGATTCCAGCAAGGGGACGGCCGCATACTTGACGGCCTCTTCCTTGTCCTTGCGGGCACGTTTCCGGAAATTCTCAAAATCAGCCATGTTGCGAAGAAGCTGCTCCCGCGCTTCTTCCGCCTGAGCTTTCCAATCGGCGGCGATCCGCCTTGCGTCCTCGAGTTCGGCGCGCAGCCTTTCGATTTCGGACTCAGGAGAGTGCACGTCGGCCGAATCCTTCCAATCCGAACTTTCGATATGTAATTCCATACGTTCGGAATGTAATTCCAGACGTTCGGGACGGGTGTCGGGTTCCCGCGCGTCCTGAGATTGATATTCCCCGGACGTCTGCTGGAAATCCCGCTTTTCCTGATCCAGCATGAACAAATCCTCCCATGACAGATACTTACGATTGCGGCTCGTCTTTCATCTTGACAACCGTATGGATGCGGAGGATCGCCGCAGCCACCTCTCCGGCCGCTTTGAGGGCATGCGCCTTGACGGGAAGCGGATCGATGACGCCCATTTCGATCATGTCCGCCACCGTTCCCCGGTCGCAGTCAATGCCCAGCGAATCGGACTGCCTTTTGAGCTGGAGCGCTTTGACCTGTTCGATTTTTTCCAGGGGATTGAATCCGGCATTGGCGACAACCCGGCTCATCGGCTTCTGCAATGCTTCCGCCACGGCGGAAACCCCGAAACGCTCCATTCCCTGCACGGTATCCCTGAAATGCTCCACTTCCCTGGCGATGGCCAGCTCGATGGCTCCGCCTCCCGGTACGAAACCGCCACGAATCGCAGCCTGGACCGCAGATGCGGCATCCCGACAGATGCGTTCCTTTTCTCCCACCACTTCTTCGGTGGAAGCTCCCACCAAAATGGTGGCAAACGGTTTCCCCCGACCTCCGCTGACACGGAACCAGCCGAGCACTTCATCATCTTCGGCTTCCGTGCAAAAACCGATGAAGGCATCCAGTTCTTCCACGGATCTGCGAAGACTGCTCCGCTTGACCATCCGGGCTCCCGTATGTTCGGCAATCCGTTCCAGATCTTCCTGATTCACTCCCGACACGGCGATGATTCCCGCATCGGTCAAAACCTCTTCGGCATACGCATCAATCCCGCCGCCGATCACCACCAGACCCACGTTCAACTCGATGAGTTTTTCCACAAACACGTAAAAGTCTTGGCGCAATCTTTCCTGTTTGGCGAATCCGGCATCCGTTCCCCGGGCTTCTTCTTCCACCGTTTCCGGTTCGAGAGAGTCGGCGAGCACCAGCACCCGGGCGTTCTCCTTGAACACGGGCATTTGCTGATTGGCACGCCCGCGGCGGATCATGGTGCCGGAAAACACGATGTTTTCGGCACGGGGATGAGCCATCACGCAGCTGGAGAGCCTGAAATTCTTTTCCAAGAGCTTCTCACGGCCCACCATCTGGGCGGCTTCGATGACCGCTTGCGTGATTTCCTCGTCTTCCCGGCTGGCGGTGTAAGCAATCCGCTGAAGCCATTCATCATGATCCAGTTCATAGATGGGGCGGGATTTTTCCTTCATCTTGTTCAAAGCAAAACGGATCCCCCGCTGGATGCCGGCGATCACCTTGGCGACGGGAACCCCGCGTGCCACCTGTTTTACGCCCTCGTCCACCAGAGCTGCCGCCAAAAGAGTGGCGGTGGTGGTACCGTCACCCACTTCCTCCTGTTGTGCTTTGGCTACTCCCACGATCATTTTGGCCGCAGGGTGGTCCACTTCCATCCGCTCCAGAATGGTCACGCCGTCATTGGTCACGATCACCTCGTTGCTGGAGTTGACCAGCATCGTGTCGAGTCCCTTGGGACCGAGCGTGGATGCAACGGCGGACGCCACGGAACGGACGGCCGCGGCATTGGACAAAAGCGTGGAAAGCTTCGTTTGTTCATTCTCAGCGTGAAACTGTTGTTTGTCCGGCACCGGGTCTTCCCTTCCTTTCTGTCAAAGGCCGTGAGGGGAACACACGGGTCCCCACCGGATGTCGAAACCTATATTCACTAGTTTATTCTGTTTCGTACAGAGTGCTCAACCTTCTGGAGAAATCTTTGGACAAAAAGTCAATAAGATTGATGATCCGACCATAATCCATTCGGGTCGGCCCGAGCACTCCGATGGTTCCGACGACATCCCCGACGATTCGGAACGGTGCCGAAACGATGCTGCAATCATTCACCGCTTCCAGATCATTCTCACAACCGATGCGCACCTGAACACCGTTGGAGTTCGGCTCAACCAGTTGTGCCAGAACCCCTCCGCCCTCGATCAGATCGAGCAGTGCCTTCAATTTGTGGACGTCACGAAATTCGGGCTGCTCCAGAATCCTCGTGGCACCGGTGGCATACACGCGCTCTTCGTCTTCCGCCTGGAGAATGCGGTCCAGAAGCGTGGTCAGCTTTTCGAAATGTTCCACATGCCGTTTCAGTTCTTCATAGAGTTCCTTGGCCATGACCGCCTTGATTTTGGAAAGCGGCACCCCGGCCAGCCGATGGTTCAGCAGGTTAACCAGTTTTTCCACGGAAGAAAGGGAAACTCCCTCCGGGAAGGTGACGCGTTGCTGATGAACGTGACCGCTGTCGGTCACCAGAATGGATACGGCGAGATGATCATGCAGGGGGATGATCTGGAGGTGCTTCAGCCGGCTTTCCATTTGTTTCGGCCCGAGGATGAAAGCCACGCAATTGGTCAGGTTGGACAGGACCGCGTTGGTGTGCTTGATGACCTGTTCCAAATGATCGACCTTCATGGCGTAATATTCATGAAGCGCCATCAGATCTTCCTTGGTCCACATATATGGCTTGAGCAGATGGTCAACGTAAAAACGGTATCCCTTTTGCGAAGGAATTCGTCCGGCAGATGTATGCGGTTGCTCGAGAAACCCCATTTCTTCCAGGTCGGCCATCTCATTTCGGATGGTCGCCGCGCTGAATCCCACGCCCTTTTTGCGGGACACCGTCCGGGATCCAACCGGCTCTGCCGAGACGATGTAATCGTCGATCACCGCCCAGAGGATCAGTCTCTGCCGCTCGGTCAACATCTGCCTCCCTCCCAATTGTTAGCACTCTGATCCCACGAGTGCTAATAACCTGATTTTAAATTACCAAACGGCCGAAAACATGTCAACGATCCCTTAAATTTCTGCGTTTCCGAGAAATGCGGCGAACACTTCGTTCCCCAGAAACAGCCCTCTATCGGTGAGACGGATCCTGTCCCCGTCGTCATGCAGCAGGCCCGTTTCCGTCAGCCTGCGGATCACGGGACCGAACACCCGATCCAACTTCAGGCCGTACCGCTGTTCAAACCGTATGCGGCAAACCCCATCGAGCATCCGGAGTCCCAGAATCATGAAGTTCTCCATATCTTCTTCTTTTTCCACAAAAAAGGATTCCGCCACAGGACGCTTCCCTTCCCGGATGAGACGGATATACTCCCCGACCCCTTTGATATTGGCGTGCCTGACACCGCCTACATACCCGTGGGCTCCCGTCCCGAATCCGTAATATTCTTCGTTCTTCCAGTACACGGAGTTGTGACGGCTTTCCCGACCGGGCCGGGCGAAATTGCTCACTTCGTATTGGCGGTATCCGTTTCTCCTCAGAACCTCGATGATCAGGCGGTACATCTCCACTTCTTCCTCTTCTTCCGGCAGGGCCAACTGTCCGCGTTCATGCAAGTGATGAAACAAGGTTCCTTCTTCGATCTTGAGACTGTAGCAGGAGAAATGTCCGGGATCGAGGGCGAGCGCTTCTTCCAGGGTTTGTTCCATGTCGGACACGGTTTGTCCCGGCAAACCGAACATCAGATCCAGAGAGAGGTTGTCAAACCCCTCTTTCCTGGCGGATTCCACACTGCGAATGATGTCTTCCTTCCCGTGAATCCGTCCGATCCGCGAAAGCAGATCCGGGCGGAAGGTTTGGGCTCCGAAACTGATTCGGTTGACCCCTCCCGCTTTCATCACTTTCAAGAGCTCGGTTCCGGTCGTTCCCGGATTGGCTTCCACCGTGAACTCCCGCTCCTCGGACCACCGGGGAAAATGTCGGGCAACGGCCTTCAGGAGACGCTCCATCTGACGGGGGGTCAACACCGTCGGCGTTCCCCCGCCGATGAACACGGTGCGGATTTCATCCGGGGGAACGTCCCGGACCGTCAGCTCCATTTCCCGTTCCAACGCATCCAGGTAATCATCCACCGGTTGTCCGTTCACCACATAAGCGGTGAAATCGCAATAATGACATTTGTTGGAACAAAACGGAATGTGAATGTAAACCGCGCGGGGCGGCATGTCGATTCCTCCCAGGCATAAAATCAAAGCCGCGAGCGAATACCGCAGGCGGCCGTTTTGTCACGCGCGCAAGCCGTTCGCTTTCCTCCGGGAAGAATGAAAGGCTCCGCGGCGCGCTTGCACCGGTCTTCCCTCCGTCGGAAAGCTCTTCACGCGTTTGTTTGCAGTTTTCAATCCAAACCGTTATTTGTCGTCATCGATTTTCAGCACGGCCATGAACGCCTCTTGGGGCACTTCGACGGTACCGACCGCCTTCATGCGCTTTTTGCCCTCTTTCTGCTTTTCCAGGAGCTTCCGTTTCCGGCTGACGTCACCGCCGTAACATTTGGCAAGCACGTTTTTGCGCATGGCGCTGATCGTTTCGCGTGCCACCACTTTGTTGCCGATGGCCGCCTGGATCGGCACCTCGAACATCTGCCGCGGGATGAGCTTTTTCAGCTTTTCCACCAATGCCCGTCCGCGTTGGTACGCTTTCTCGCGATGCACGATGAACGACAGGGCGTCCACCACTTCCCCGTTCAGAAGCACGTCCATTTTGACCAGGTCCGACGGTTTGTATCCGATCAGTTCATAATCGAAAGAGGCGTATCCCTTGGTGCCGGATTTGAGCTGATCGAAAAAGTCGTACACGATCTCGGCCAGCGGAAGCTCGTAGATCAGGTTGACCCGGTTGGTGTCGAGATAGTTCATGTCCACATACTGACCGCGTTTCCCCTGACAAATCTCCATCACCGCACCCACGTATTCGTTGGGGACCATGATGCTTGCGCGGACATAAGGTTCCTCGACACGTTCGATCTTCTGCTGCGGAGGCATGCGGGTCGGATTTTCGATTTCAACAACCGTTCCGTCCGTTTGGTGGACTTTGTACACCACGCTCGGAGCGGTGGTGATGAGTTGAATGCCGAATTCCCGTTCCAGCCGTTCCTGGATGATCTCCATGTGCAAAAGCCCCAGGAATCCGCAGCGGAACCCGAAACCGAGTGCCGTGGACGTCTCCGGCTCATAGGAAAGCGACGCATCATTCAGCTCCAGCTTTTCAAGTGCCTCCCGGAGATCGTCGTATTCCGAGGAATCCACCGGATAAAGTCCGCAGAACACCATGGGGTTGATTTTCCGGTAGCCCGGCAGCGGTTCGGGAGCGGGACGGTCCGCATCGGTGATCGTGTCCCCCACCCGGGTGTCTTTCACGTTTTTGATGTTCGCGCAAACGTAACCGACCTCGCCCACCGTGAGCTCATCCATTTCCTTCTGGTGCGGGGTGTATGCGCCCACTTCGGTCACTTCGTACGTCTTGCCCGTGGCCATCAGCTTGATCCGCATTCCCTTTTTGATGGTGCCGTCCACCACGCGCATGTAGATGATCACGCCTTTGTACGGATCGTACAATGAGTCGAAAATGAGCGCGCGAAGAGGAGCATCCGGATCCCCCGACGGCGGCGGCACTTTTTCCACGATCTGTTCCAGAATTTCTTCGATCCCGATGCCTGTCTTGGCAGACGCCAATACCGCATCGCCGGCATCCAGGCCGATCACATCTTCGATCTCCTGACGGACGCGCTCGGGGTCGGCACTCGGCAGGTCGATTTTATTGATAACGGGAATGATCTCCAGCTCGCTTTCCAGCGCCAGGTACACGTTGGCAAGCGTCTGCGCTTCCACTCCCTGCGCCGCATCCACCACGAGCAGGGCACCTTCGCACGCCTGAAGACTTCGGGACACTTCGTACGTGAAATCAACGTGACCGGGCGTGTCGATCAGATTGAGCACATATTCCTTCCCGTCCTTGGCTTTGTAGGGAAGCCTGACGGACTGGAGCTTGATGGTGATGCCCCGTTCCCGCTCCAAGTCCATCTTGTCAAGGAACTGGTTTTGCTTTTCCCGTTCACTGAGTGCTCCGGTGATCTCGAGAATCCGGTCGGCCAACGTGGATTTCCCGTGGTCGATATGCGCGATGATCGAGAAGTTTCGAATCATTTTCTGACGCTCTTTTTTGTCCATTCCCGCTTCATTCCCTCCCGAAAAAACAAAACGAAACCATGCATCGATTAATTATACCAGCGCAAGCGACGATTCTTCAATGAAATTCCGCGCTTCCGCCGGTTTCCGGAAACAAAAAAAGGAGTCGGAGGACTCCTGAAACGGGCGGAAATCCGTGGTGCGGGCCCCCAAGGACCCGCACCACGGATCCGTTCGTCGATCCACTGTCCGGCCATCCTCACCGGTGCGTTTGTCATCGCACGGACAGCAAACCGGTCCGGGCGGGAAAGCGTCACCGGTCTTCCATCATCCATTCGATCAGCCAGCCGCTGATTCCCCGAACCGAATCACGTACGACCGTCCCGACGTGGTTCAGCAAAGTGGCCAGCACATTGCCGCTTTCACGAACTTTGCTGACGGCTTGCCGGACTTTTTCCGGGTCGGCCTCGGGCACCGGACTCATGGTTTGGACATTTTGCCCAAGGACGGCGATCTCGATCCGACCGTCCTTGGGAGTGATCTGAATGGCTCTGGCGGCTCCGTCCAATCCTTGCATTTCCTGCATGTTCTTCTCTGCGGCGTTCACGCCGATGGCCATGCCGATCAGGAGCATGCCGACCAATCCGATGATTCGAACCGCTGCGCCCATGTTCATCGATCCCCCCGTCCGGAAGCGGGCCGGCCGATGACCGGTTCCGCGTCGTGAATCCGCTCGGCAACCACCCTGGCCAGAATCTCCACCGAGCGGAAGGCCTCCTCAAATGTGTTGTCCACGCCTCCCACTTCCACGAGCATGCTGTCGGGAGAGAGAGATTGATTGTATTCCCCGTTGTTTTTGCCGCCTTCCCGTTCCTTGGTGATCACCGCTTTGGAGAGTCCCGGAACGAGTTGGTTGATCCGCTGATGCATCTCCCTGGCCAGACGCAAATTCTCTTCATAGTTTTTACTGGAACGGCCCACCACAAACGCCAGCCTGGCATATGTCTTTCCGCCTACGGTGATGGTGGTCTTGTCCCTCCGGTTCGAATCCCGGTGAAGATCGATCAACACGCGGGCCCGCGGATGACGTTGCATCACTTCCTGCACCATTTTCCTTGATTTTTGATAGGAGTTGGCCCAAGTGTACGTTCGTTGGGTGGTGATCGCCCCGATGCCCAGCTTTTCGAATTCGGCCGCCAAATGCTTGGAAACGAGGGTGATGTTCTTGTTCAGATCGCTGGCCTGATTCGGGTTTTTCTTCCCGATTTCCGGGAGATAAGATTCCCAGAAGTGCGTGTTGTAGATGATCACCTGTTTTTCCGTGTTGCCCGGTGTTACGGGCTCTTTCGGTTTTTCCGGCTTTTTTTCTTCTTGTTCCATGGCTTTGATGATCTCCCGCTCCAATTCCGGAGGAGGGGGAGATTCGATGGGAATCGATGTATAATCCACACCGGCGCTGGCCATGTCGATCTCGCTGTCAAAAAGAGCAAAAAGCGGCAACTCTCTTCCGAGGAAGGTCCGGGGATCCCGGAAATTCACGCTCGTGGCGGCTTCAAACACGATGCGACCGACGATTTCATCCATCCCGGACAATCCGTTCGTCTCCCTGAGATACGGAATGTTTTCCGCCATGATCATGATCAGGGTCCGAGGGGAAATGTGGGACGTCACTTTGCCGAGGTCGGTGGCTCTCATGCTCCGTTCCGCCTGAATCATGGCAAACGTTCCGACAAACGCGAAAATGACCGCCGCCGACAGAAACAGCATCACAAAGGCGCGACGGATTCCCGGTTTCGACATGTTGTAAGCGGTGAATCCGCGAAATCCCTTCCTCATGGTCACGTCCCTCTCTTTTCGCCCCTCCGGGCTTGTCTTGCTTTCAATCTATGAAAAAGAGAGGGTTGTTTAGAACACCGGACATAGAGTCGATGGCGGTTCAAAAAAGAAAAAACCGCCTGAGCGGTCGTGTGACAAAGCCCGTATGAAAGCCGCCGGCCGCATTTGCAAGCAACAGACAGGAGCGGATTCAGCCCGGTTCTTCTTCAGGAGCGGCGGGCCATCGATTCTTTGTTACATGATCCGGAAGGGTTTCCGGCCTACTCCACGTGGGACGCCACATTGCCCATGTTGACGGCTTCATGCAAGGCGCAGTTGACCCCGTTGGCGATCAATTTGGCCATGTTGGCGATGAAATCGTCCACTTCCTTCGGCGTGACGATCAGGTTTTGACCCAGCGGAGACAGCACTTCGTGAATCAGCCGGCGCTTTTCATCCTCCGGGAGATTTCCGACCAAGCCCAACATCTTTTGCCCCGTTTCCGGATCCACGGTGTGGGATTGCAATTCTTTCACCGTGGCACCCCCGTTCGGATTGAGCGGATGCGACGGGGCCCCCGACATTTCCCGGCTCAGATGGGAAAGGACGTAATGGATGGCATCATGGGCGATGGTGACCGCATCCACCACGGTGGGCACGCCGACCGCAATCACCGGAACCCCCAGCGTTTCCCGGTTGAGAGCTTTTCGTCTGTTGCCGACTCCCGACCCGGGATGGATTCCCGTGTCAGCCACCTGAATGGTGGTGTTCACCCTGGAAAGAGCCCTGGACGCCAAAGAGTCAAAAGCGATCACAAAATCCGGCTTCGATTTTTCGACCACCCCCTGCACGATTTCACTGGTCTCGATCCCCGTGATCCCGAGCACGCCGGGGGAGATGGCACTGACGCTGCGATATCCCTCCTGCACGTCTTCCGGGGCCAGACGAAACAAATGGCGCGTCACCATGGTGTGTTTCACCACCAGCGGTCCCAGCGCGTCCGCCGTGACGTTCCAGTTTCCCAATCCCACGATCAGGCATTTGGCATCCGGAGCGATTCCCACTTCCTCCAAAAACCGGGCAAATTCCTTCGCGAACAGCTCGGTGACCCGTTTTTCCAACATGGAATCCCGGGATCGCAGCCCGGGCGCCTCCAACGTGAGATAGGTTCCCGGAACCTTCCCCATTTCGCCGGCACCTTCCCCCTCTTCAATCCACATCCAGCTGACGGTCACTCCGTCCTCCACGCGCTCATCCACCCGTACTCCCGGAATCTCCGTGTCTTGCCCGCGCCGGGCAACGGCCATGGCATGCGCTTCCCGGGCAAGGTCCGTCCGGATGGGAAACCCGGGCAACTTCAAATCGTGGATCCCGCTCATCTGATCACTTCCTTTCCGCATCACTCACCCCCTATTGTTGAATGGCCGTTGCCCGTTTATTCTTCAATGTGCGGCATTGTTGCTTTTTGACTGATCACGTGCTAGAATAGTCCATGTTGCACGAAATGGGGATGCGGAACCCACTGTCCGGGAGGTGAAACTGTTGGCAAACATCAAATCGGCGATCAAACGGGCCAAAACGAACGAAATCCGTCGCGCCCGCAGAGCTTCCCAAAAATCGGCCATGCGGACGTCCGTGAAGAAGTTCCTGGTCGCCCTGGAACAAAACCAGGACAACGCAGCGGAACTCCTGCAACAGGCTACCCGCGCTCTGGACAAGGCCGTGACCAAAGGCCTGATCCACAAAAACGCAGCGGCACGGAAAAAATCCCGCCTGATGAAAAAATTCAACGCCGTCAAGGCACAGGCTTGATAGCATTCATACGCCGCGAAGCCGACCCATCCGATGGGTCGCTTTTTTGTTATCCGGACTTTTCGCCCGTCAGTTTTCTCGCCGTGGCACTGGTCTGTACCTCTTTTTCGTCGGGGAACGTTCCGAATAGCCGGTCGCACACGCTGTGCGTCACTCCGAACCAGTAACGTTCGTTTTTGAAATGATGAAGCAAGTGTTGCCGCTTGAGCCTCCTCCCCCATTTGGTGATCGGTCTGACGGGCCTGTGGGCCACATAATGCGTCCACTCGTAATGAAGCAATCCGAGAACCGAACCGGCGGTCAAAAGCAGCGCCCATCCCCATGAATCGGTGAGCCACAGGGTGACGGCGCCGACCAGAATCAGCTGGGGTCCGCTGTACCAAATCGGCAGGAACAGGAGCTTCAGATCATCCGGTCGTTCGTGGTGATCATAATGCAGGCGGCGAAGCAGCTTGAACAGAACGGGATGTTTGGGAGGCGACATGTGAAACACAAAGCGGTGAGTGGCGTATTCCATTGCGGAAAACAAAAGCGCGCCGACCGGTATGCCCAACCACGCCCGCCCGGTCCCGGAAACAAGGAAACCGGACACCACCAATACGGGAAAAGCGAGACTGAGGATCAGAATGTCGGGAAACAGAAAAAACTCTTTCCATGCCCTTCTCATGTTTCATCCCTTCTCCTGACCGAATTTTCGGAACCATCCTGGTTTTATTCTATCAAAACAAAATAAATCACGGCTTGGCGGGATTTTTCATTCCGCCAAGCCGTGACTCATGAATTCAACGGGGATCGGAAGCCGTCCGCACCGGCCCGGGTTCCCGTCCTTTCCCGAACACGGACGCATACACAAGCCCGGAAGCCGCCACCATCAGGGCAAATACGAGGAACAGATTGCTGTACGGAAGGGCGGCCTTCTCCAATCCGAACGGAAGAAGCCGGAAATCAAACAGCCCGCTTGACAGCAGGGCGGCCACTCCCGCCGTGCCGATCGCCCCGGAGATGAACGCGCTCAGACCGTAAAAGCCCATGCCCACCCCGATCCGCTCAGGCTGGAGAGTCCGGGTGATGGTTTCGGCCATGGCCGTTTGCACGAACGACTGGCCGATGTACAGGAGAACCAACACACCGCTGATGAGCCACACCCACCTGTCGGTCACTCCCGCCAGAAGGAACAAACTGCCGCTTGCCAATCCCAAACCGGTCAGAACCACCGCGTAATCCCCTTTTTTGGCGGTCAGATGCCCGGCCACCGTTCCGAAGATGACGGCGCTGAACGCTCCCGGGAACATGATCAGCCCGATCCGGTCCGTCGTCAGGCCGTGCACATGGGTCATCATCAGCGGGATCAAAAAGATCACCCCGAAAATGGCCCCGAACAGCAAAAAGCCCATGCCCACTCCGAACGTGTATTTTCGGTTTCGAAACAGCCCGGGGTCCACGAACGGTTCGGGAACACGGCGGATGTGAAAGACAAACCAGGTCGCGAGGACCGCGCTTGCCACCAGCCAAATCCAATCCATCAAGGTGAAGAACATCACCAGCGCCGTGAATCCGATTGCCAGGAGGGCCGCCCCGGCAATGTCCACCTTGGCATCGGTCCGCTTCGATTCTTCCTCGGGAAGCCATTTCAGAAAGGCCGGGATGGTCACCACCGTGAACAAGGGGATGAGCAGCAGAAAGGACCAGTGAAGATAGCGGGAGACAAAGCCCCCGATCACGGGTCCCACTCCCACCGCGAACGAGGCGGTGGAGGTGAACAGTCCGAACAGTTTCCCCCGTTGCTCCGGAGTGAAGTAACGGGCGACGATCACCATGGTGAGGGCCGGGAGCGCCGACGCGCCTGCCCCCTGAATCACGCGCGACGCAATCACCGCCGGATACCATGCCTCAAGCAAGGCTCCCAGCAGGGATGAACCAGCATACGTGAGAATGCCGATGATCATCAGCCGGCGCAACTCGTACACATCGGCCAACTTGCCGAAGATGATCTGTCCGACTCCGAAGGAAATGATGAACGCGGTGACCACCCAGCTGACCTCGGTCGGGGCGAGACCGTACTGTTCGGCAATCTTGGGGATGGACACGTTGAACACCGTTTCATTCAACACGGCGAAAAACACGACATAAATGACCAGGAAGGAAAATCTCCGCAGATCGAATCTCTTCGCATGTTCAGATTGTGACATATGCATGATCTCCTCTCAAACGATCAAATGCGACGAGCAGGCAGCCAAGCCGTAAGCGGGTTGTTCCTGTTACCTGATCATGGGTCTCCCCTCCCGGAAAAAATCGAGCCGGGTGGATCACCCGGCGATTTTTACTCGCGATACATTTTATTCCATTTTCGAGCCGATTACAACCCTTCCGAACCCATCCTCCCCGACAACGATCAAATCAGCCGACGCATCGCATTTGCGTCGGCTGAGTCCGTTTTCACAAAATGCCCATGGCCTCTTTCATGCGGCAAAGCGTCTGTTCGGCCACTCCGGAAGCCCGTTCGGCCCCTTCCCGCAGAATGCGGTCCAGTTCCTCCGAAGAACGGATCTCATGATACCGCTCCCGGATCGGGGTGAGCGTGTCGACGGTCACCTCGATCAAATCTTTTTTGAAGCGGCCGTAACCCACACCTTCGTATTTTTTCTCCAGCTCACGAACGGAAAGGTCCGCAAGCTGGCTGTAAATCACCAACAGGTTGCTGATGCCCGGCTTCGTCTCCGGATCATAACGAATCACGTTTTCCGAATCGGTGACGGCCCGCTTCAATTTCTTCTCGATTTTTTTCGGGTCATCCAACAGTGTGATGTAGTTGTATTCGCTCTCGGCACTCTTGCTCATCTTCACTTCGGGATTGTCGAGAGCCATGATCCGGGCCCCCACCTCGTTGACCAGGATGGCCGGAACGGTGAACACTTCCCCGTAATCCCGGTTGAACCGCTCGGCGATGTCCCTCGTCAGCTCCAGGTGTTGTTTCTGGTCATCCCCCACCGGCACATGCGTGGCCTGATACAGGAGAATGTCAGCCGCTTGCAACACCGGATAGGTGTACAAACCGGCGACCGCCGAATCCGAACCCTTGCCTTTCTCCTTGAACTGGATCATGCGGTTCAGCTCGCCGACCCGGGCCACGCACTGCAGGAGCCAAGCCGCTTCAGCATGTGCTTTCACCTGAGATTGGACAAAAATCGTTGCCTTCTTCGGATCCAGTCCCACCGCCAGGTAAATCGCCGCCACATCGCGGGTCTTTTCCATCAGAACCTGCGGGTTTTGGGGAATGGTGATGGCATGAAGGTTCACAATGCTGAAATAACATTCCGCCTGATCCTGCAACTTGACAAACTGTTTGACCGCTCCGAGGTAGTTGCCCAAGTGCAGCACCCCGGTCGGTTGAACGCCGGACAATACACGCATGGATGCTCACTCCTTCCGTATTTTTGAAAAAAAGAAAACGCCCGCCCCGCAAAGGGACGAGCGGTTGCTCGCGGTACCACCCTTTTTCGTCCGGCACCGACTGCCGAACGCACTTCATGCGGATAACGGGATGTTCCCGGCCTTTCCTACCAGGGAGATTCCCCTTCGGAAAGGCGGCTCCGAAGCCCATTCACGCGTCGGACCGACCGGCTTGCACCTGCCGCCGGCTCTCTGGACGGACCGGGTCGCGCTACTCTCCTTCTTCCTCGCCGCTGCAATGTTCCGATGTGACGGTATGATCATTCTCCCTGAATCTTCCCATCAAGTCAAGTATATCTTATTTACAAAGAATCACGATTGTGCTAGGTTGATGTCAGATGAGGAGGGACGGAAATGGCGCATACTTTGCCGCTGCATCTTCACTGGTTGGCCCCGCTGGCCGCCTTCGTCATGGCCACGACGATGATCATCTTCCGTCTTCGTGCCGCCAACCGGCCGGTCAACGTTCAAAAAATCCTTTTGCCGCCCCTCGGCATGAGCACGGGTTTTTTGATGTTTGTGTATCCGCCCACCCACATCCCCTGGTCTTGGGCACTGATCGCATTTCTGACCGGATCGCTCCTGTTCTCCGTTCCGCTGATCCGGGCCACTGCCTTCCACATGGTGGACGGAAAGGTATATGTCAAACGTTCCAAAGCACTTGTTTGGATCCTGCTCTCATTGTTTTCCATCCGGATTTTGCTTCACTCCTGGATCGAACAGCACATCGACGTGTTCCAAACCGCTTCCGTGTTTTTCATCCTGGCCTTCGGCATGCTCCTTCCCTGGCGTCTCGCGATGTACTTCCAATACCGCAAATTCATGAAGGAGCATCAGCGGAAAACCGCCACTTCCTGAGTCGACATGAAAGATGCGCGTTGCCGTCCCGCTTCGGTAACGCTTTTTTCATCGCGGGCTTCTTGCCATCATTCGCCGGAATCGCGGCCTGCCCTGCCCCCCGTTTCGCAAGGGGGGGCCTTTTTTGAGAAATTCTCTTCCGATTCCACGCGGATGCCATGTCGGCGAAACAGGGCGGCGGTCACGCCGGCTCCCGGCTTTTTCCGACCGCTGAACGTTCCGTCATAGATGGCACAGCTTCCGCAAGACGGACTTTTCTCCTTGAGAATCGCGTGTTTGGCCCCCACGGCCTTTGCCAAGGCCAGTGCCTCACGGGCACCCCGCAAAAATTGTTCGGTCACGTCATTCCCCCGGTTGTCCACCACACGGGCTTTTCCGTCAAGCACGTCATCGCCGTCCCCGCCCACGATCTCCGCGGGAGGTCGCGGGGTCTTCAAACCGCCCAACTGTTCGGGACAAACCGGAATCGCTTCTCCGCTCCGAATCAATTCCACGATTTCTTCCACCCGGTTGTGCTTTCCGTCGTAACGGCAATGCAACCCCGCGAAGCAGGCGCTCACGATTTTCTTGTCCATGATGTTGGCCCCCACCTTTTTGGGATATTTTATCACAAAGAGGTTCACGAAATTTTCGAACTCAGTCGGATCCCTGTGCATTCCGCCACAAAGTTGCTACAATACGAAGAGTGGAAACGATTGTAATCCGGGATCGGAATCCTTTTTCTGAACACAATCCGGAAGCCGGGAGAAGGCGGAACCGCTCCGCTTCCCCGGCGGATCCGGTTCCATGGAGGAGTGAGCATGATTCGTGCCTGAAAAAGTGTTGGTGGCAGGCGGAGGATTGGCCGGCCTGAGCGCCGCCGCGCGCCTCGCCGTCCACGGATATGACGTGACTCTTCTTGAAAAGGCGCCGAAACTGGGAGGAAGGGCCATCACCATTCCCCTGAAAGGGTTCAATTTCAACTTTGGCGCCCACTGCATTTACGGCCGGGACAAATCGGTTCTCAAAAAATACGAGAGCGAGCTCGGACTCCGCGTGGACTGGCGGGACTTCTCCCCGTCCAAAGCGTATTACGACATGGGCGATTACACCACGCCGATGCCGGCCACGCTGGAGGGATTGTACCGGACCCGTGTGCTGGATTCGCAAAACAAAATCCGGTTCGCCTATGAAGTGTTCAAAACCATGGCGCACCTTGAAACGGGAGAAGAAGGGATTCCCATCGGCGAATATCTGGAGAAGGAGTCGGCACAGGTCCGCGACCTCTTCCTGACGATCGCTTCGTCCAACTTCTTCACCAACGAATCCGAAAAAATTCCTTCCCCGCTTTTCTTTCAATACTACCGGCGACTGTTTTCGACGCAAAAAGCCGTTTCATACATCGGGGGCGGCTGGCAATCCATCGTCGACGGATTTGCGAATCTGATCGAACAGAACGGCGGGAAAATCATCACCAAGGAAAAGGCAACCCGGGTCGAGACGGAAGGTAACCGGGTGCGTGCCGTCATCGGCAAAGACGGGGAACGGTATGAAGCGGATCATTTCATTTTTTGCATCCCGCCCAAGGAACTGGTCTCCCTGTTCGAAGGCACCCCCCATGTCGGCCTGTTTGAAGAATACCGGCGGTACTCGCCCACGCTGGTGGTGGTGTACGACGTCGGCCTGCGCGAGCGCATTCACAGCCCGTTCACGTACATCTACCACAAGGCGGACCGGGTGTTCATCACGGACATTTCCTATTACGACACCACCTGCGTGCCGGAAGGCGGTCAGTTGATGCAGGCCGTCGCCTATCTCAACGAAGACGAGATCGCCGCCAACAAAGCGGATGAAAAGGTGTCGTTGATCGAATCGGTCTACGACAAACACTTCCCCGGCTGGCGGGAACGATTGGTGGCCAAACGGGTCTCCAAAAAAGCGGTCGTGCAGGAAATCAAATGCATCGATGATCAGCGGCTGATGCCGGTCAAGTTCTATAGCATGAAAAACGCCTATTTTGCCGGTGACTGGTGCCAAGGAAACGGGCAGCTGTCGGAACTCTCGTTCAGCTCCGCGTATGAAGTGACCCGCCGCATCATGAAGCATCCCGTACAGGAATGAAAGTGAAAGAAAAACCGCGTCCATGGTATGGACGCGGTTTTTTGTCCGTGAGATCAGGTCATCAATTCGTAAACCAGCGTGCCGAGCAACGCAAATCCGGTCGCCACGCAGGCAAACACGATCAAAAACAGCGAACGGTCTTCCAGATAGGCTTGCAACTTTTCGCTGTCCATGGTGTCGATGCGACGGCTGTTGGCCCGGAGCAGGATGTTTCCCGCCACAAACAAAACCAACGGACCCAACAGGGGATACCAGACCGGCAGTCCTTCCATGAACGGATTGCCGCCTTCCCTCAGAGCGGCCTGGAGGAAGAAAAGCAGGCTGAGCATCAGCAGAATCAGGGAAGAGGCGAGCCGATTCCTGTCCCACGCGCCTCCCATCTTCTCCCGTTCATACTCAGCAAGTTCCTTCATGCCGGAAAACAGAAGCAGCGGCGGATGAGGATGTTTGCTCAGGAAGGACCAGATCGGAAGGACCAGCAGGAACAGGCCGATGGCCATGTAAGCCAGCCGACTCTCCACCGACGTGGAAAACCACAGGAAGAAGGCGGAGTAGACCGCCAACAGGAGATTGGTCCAGATCCGTTCTTTCCGGCGAAGTTCGCCGAGGCGTTCATCGCGCATGGTGTTCACTCCTTTGACCGGGCAGGACATCCGGAGATGATGTCGACCTATATCTTACCATACACGAATCACCGAGGCGAACCGGTTTGCCCGTGCATACCGAACACGAAGCGTTCACGTACCCTGATGAACGTTCAGGATGAGACGTTCGACGGCGAGAACCTTGTCCGTCCGGCCCGTTTTGATCTCCCTGTCGGCCGCGACCGCCCCCAGCAACAAGCCGCGCAGCGCTTTCTCGGAGAAGGCCTGACCCTGCCTGAGCGCCAGTTTCACCGGATACGGATGCACCTTCAGACGGGCGGCGATCTCCTTCTCCCCCAATCCTTGTCGGGCCAGCGCTTTCACCTGGAGCATCAACCGGAATTGACGGGTGATCAGCGAAAGAACGCGCAAGGGTTCCTCCCTCTGATGCAACAGATCCCGCCAAATGCGCAGCGCTTCTCCCGTTTGCCGACGGGCAATGCTCTCCGTCAATTTGAACACGTCTTGCTCCAATGTGCGCGGAACGAGGGCCGACACCGTTTTCACGTCCACTTTGCCGGCATCGCCGACGTACACGGCCAGTTTGCGACATTCATTGTCCAGCCGGCGAAGGTCGGGACCGACCAGCAAAGCCAGCTCCCGAACGGCACGGGGATCCGCTTCCACCCCCAGCTCCTTGAATCTTTGCTGCAACCACGCCAGGATCTCTTTGCCGCCGAGGGGATCGAAGCGAATGCACCGTGCGCGCAGCTCCAATTCCTTCACCGCTTTTTTCCGTTTGTCCAGTTTGTCCGAAGGGACGGTCAGAATCACGACGCTGGTCGGAAGAGGTTGTTGAAGATAGGCAATCAAACGGTCCGGATCGTGCCCGGGACCGCCCTTTGCACGAACAGCGGTCAGGAAATGGGCATTCTTTCCGATGATCACCCGTCGTTCGCTGAAAAACGGAGGGACTTCCGCCTCATCGATCAAATGTTGCACGGGCGTCTCGTCCAAATCCATGATGACGACCGCTCCAGGATCTTCCGATCCGTCCCCGAGAAGCTCTCTCATCCGGTGCATCGTCTCTTCCAACAGAAAGGGTTCGTTTCCATAGAGGAAATAGACCGGATCAATCCGGCCTTGTTTGATCTCCGCCAACACTTCCCGGCTCATCGAGGCCACCACCCCTGACGCAGCACTTTTTTCCGCCCGATCTTCCATCCGGTTCCGCAATGCGGCAGGCTCTCCCGGACGTTGCGGAGAGGGTTACCGGTCTGTCGAATCCGTTTCCACCGTGATCCATTCCACCCTGCCGTTTGCCGGCCAGTGCAGACGGAGAACACGAGGCGATTTCCAAATCATCTCGGGCGCGGTTTTGTCCGGGAAGGCCCGACTGCGGTATTTTTCTTTTCCTTGTTTGTCCCGGACGATCAGAACCCCTTGATCCCAAACGGCCATGAGACGCCCGTCCTCGGAAGCAACCGGCGTTGTGCCCGTCACTTGCACAAGGGGAGATCCCGAATCATTGACGATGATCGGCGGTCCCGATTCCGTTTCCACGGATCCCTGCTCCCGGATGGAGTCTTGTCTGAACGTCGAGTATTGCCCGTCAGGCGTATCTCCCCACACGAAGAACAGCCAACCGGCAAAGCCTGCAGCCACCACGGCCGCCGCGGGCATCCACCGTCCGCGGAACGGACGTCGGGGTTTTTTCACCGATGCCGACACAGACTTCGACGGACCGGAGTCGGCCATTTCCAACACCCTGTCCACCACGCTCACCGGCGGTTCCACTTTGGGCAAGCGGGACAGGGTTCGGGACAACTCCTCCATTTCGACGCGAAGACGGGCGTTCTCCGGAGAACCGGCGAGGGCGAATTCCAGCATTTCCTTTTCCTCGTTGCTCAAATCACCGTCCAAATCCCGCTGGATCCATTCCATCACTTTCTCATCCGCCATGCGGCCATCTCCCCTTCCCGGTATTCAGAGAGCCATTCCTTGAGGAGTTTTCTGGCACGAAACAGATGGGACTTCACCGTTCCCACCGGCAAATCCATTGCTTCCGCGATTTCCTGATAGCTGAAATCCTGCACGTATCTCATGATCACGGCCGTTTTTTGCGGGGAAGACAGGCGGTTGATCGCACGCTTCAAGTCATGGGCCACGGCACCCCGTTCCACTTCACGGCCGGCCCGTTCGTCTTCCCGCCACTGGTTTTCCCCGATGGGCACGATTTTTCTCCGTTTCCGGAACAAATCCATGCACACGTTGGTCACGATTCGTTGTGCCCAAGTGTGAATGCCGGACTCCCCCTTGAACGTGGGGAGGCTCCTGTAGATCTTCAGGAGTGCCTCTTGTGTGCAGTCGAGAGCATCCTGTTCATTTCCCGTCAGATAATATGCCGTCCGATACACGGGAGTCTCGAGTTGCCGGAGCAATGCTGCCGCCGCTTCCCTGTCTCCCGCCTGCGCCTGACGGATCACATCCGCTTCGATCACTTCATTCCCCCCATTCAACAGACTCCCGTCACACGCCAATGGTTGCGATTTCGGTTCATTCTCCGAGTTGTGTCCGCACGTTCAGTTCATCCTTGCGGATTTCAACCGTGACGGCACCGTGCCGGTCCGTGCGGAACACGTCCACTTTGCGACTTTGCAATCTGTGCAGCACCTCCGGTGACGGATGCCCGTGGATGTTGTTGACGCCGACCGAAATGACGACGCAGGCGGGTCTGAGCCGATCCAGCCACGCTTCCCCGGTGGATGTCCGGCTGCCGTGGTGACCCGCTTTCAACACATGGACCTCCGGCAGATTCCAACGCCGCAGAATCGCCCGCTCCGCTTCGAGATCCGCATCCCCCGTCATCAATACCCGGGTTCCGTACGCCTCCAACAGGAAAACGACGGAATGCCGATTTGATTCCGTCGAAACGGCCGCTTCCGCCGGTTCGGGATACAGGAAGCGCCATCCCACCTCCCGATCCAACGACCACCCGGTTCCCGGACGGACGGAGAGAATGTGTGCCCCCCGATTCCTCAACTCGCCGAGCAGCAGCCTCTCTTCCTCCGTCCGGGGCGGCTGACCGCTGACAATCGCGCGGCGAACCGGAAATCGCCGGACCACTTCCCGCAATCCGCCGATGTGATCCAGATCTCCGTGCGTGATCACCAGCTCGTCGATTTGCCGGATTCCCCGGTATTTGAGGTAGGGAACGATCACGTGCTTCCCGGGATCCCAGGTCACCCGTCGCTTCCTCCATCCCTCTTTCGGGCCGAACGTTCCTCCCCCGTCCACCAAAATCACCCGGCCGCTTTCCGTTTCGATCACTGCCGCATCCCCTTGGCCCACGTCCAGAAAGGTGATGCGAACACCGTCCCCGTGGACGGGCTGCCACCATGCCCATGCCAGCACTCCGATGAAAGCAATAACCGGCACCCGGCGGAACAACCGCCATGTTTCCCCCGCGCCCGTCCAGGTGAACCACATTGCCGCCGCGGCGACCGCGTAAAGGGGAAACCACCACGCGGGAGGGGTCGGCCAAACCGTCAAGGCGTGAGAGGTTCCGATCCAGCGCGTGGCAGCGTTCGCCAGATCGAGCAACCAACCGACGAGCCCCGCCGCCCACTGACCCGCACCGGTGTGCAACAAGCCGATCAACAGCGCACCGGAAGCGAGAGGAAGCGCCAAGGTACCGACCAGCGGCGCCACCAGCAGATTGGCGGGAACGGAGAGCAGGGAAAATTCATTGAAATGAGAAATCACCACCGGAAAGGATGCGAGAGTGGCCATGAACGTTGCCGCCACGGCCGTTCGAACCGTCATCGGAAGCCATGGAATCCGTTCCGCCAACGGCCGGGTTCCCGTCACGATGGCCGCCGTCACGAGAAACGTCAGTTGAAAGCCGGCTTCGACGATGACAAGCGGCTCCAGCATCAACTGGGCCAGCAGTGCCAATGCCAGAAAGGACAAGGCGTCTGCCGGCTTTCCAAGCGCCATGGCCCACAGAGTCAAGCCGGCCGTGATGGCGGCACGAACCACCGGAGGCTCCAACCCCGTGAGCGCCGCGTAGACGGGCAGAAGGAGGATCAAGATCCATGCGGCTCTTTCCCTCGTCAGCCCCAGCCGTTTCAGAAGGGCCAAAGCGGTTGCCGCCAGGATGGCCACATGCATGCCGGAGACGGACAACACATGAACAATGCCGAGTTCCCGCCAGGCTTCTTCCGTTTCCGGGCTGACCTCTCTCCGCTCGCCCAACAGGAGAGCACGAACCAGCCCGACGTGCTCTTCGGGAAACAGAAGACCGATCCGCCCGCCGAGCCACTCCCGCCACTCATCGATCCTCACCATCGGATGACCGGGACGGACATGAAGCAATTGCACCGAACGAAGCCCCACGGCTTCCCCCGTCACCCGGATTCCCCTTCGAAGCAGCCAGGCCCGTTGATCAAATCCTCCCGGATTTCGGGGCGGGGACGGCTCCCGCAATTTCAGCTTCACCTCCATCCCCGTCTTCCGCTTCCAGGTGCCCGCCGTTTTCTGTTCCCCGGGATCGGCGAGTCGCACGCGAACCGCCAGTCGTTCCCCGGGCACCGGTGCCATCCGGGAGCCGGCGGAGATCCCCGTGACCACAAGTTCCAACCGCAGGGAATCACCGTCCACCAACGGAGGCTCATCCATCTCTCCGCGCACGATGAACTCCTGTTCCGGATGCGCTTTCATCCACCTTTCGAGGACGGACGTCTGCGCCTCCCGTTCCCAGGAAGTGCGAACCGCTCCCGCCAACAATCCGGCCAGCAGCAGGATCAGCGGAAGAGAAGCCCGGTTTTTCCGAAAGGCCCACAGGAAGCCCGACAGCACCAACGCCAGGCCCCCCGCCCGAACGGTGACCGATCCGGCTCCCGCCAATACCGATGCGGAACCGGCGATCCATCCGGACGCGATCCACAGGAACGGACGCTTCATTCCATCCCGCATCCCTCCACGCCAATAAAAGATCCCGGCTCCCGCAAGGGGCTGAACCGGGTCATGAAGCGCTCAAACTCGGGGCAGGGTGATGCCGGTCTGATACTGGTATTTTCCTTGTTTCCCCCGATAGGAGATTTCACAAGCTTCGTCGCTCTCCAGGAACAAAATCTGGCACAATCCTTCATTGGAATAAATTTTGGCCGGAAGCGGCGTGGTGTTGGAAATCTCCAACGTGACGTATCCTTCCCACCCCGGCTCCAAAGGGGTTACGTTCGTGATGATGCCGCAGCGGGCATACGTGGATTTGCCCACACAAACGGCCAGCACGTTTTCGGGAATGCGGAAATATTCCACCGAACGGGCCAGCGCAAACGAGTTGGGCGGAATGATGCACACGTCGCCCTTGAAATCAATGAATGAACCGGAGTCGATCTTCTTCGGATCAATCACCGAATTCAGTGCGTTATGAAAAATTTTGTATTCATCGGCCACGCGGAGATCATACCCGTAGCTGGACAGTCCGAAGCTGACGGCTTCTCCCTTGCCCACGTTGCGATCGATGAACGGTTCGATCATCCCGTGTTCCAGCGCCATTTTGCGAATCCACTTGTCCGATTTGATCGTCATCGCTTCCGATACTCCTTCTCCCTGCTGTTTGTCTCTTTCATTTTACATGAAGGCCGGAAAAAGACAAACGCCGCGTGGCCGGCAAATCCGCCTCCCGCCTGCTCATGCCTTAAGGGAGCAGAGAGTCGAGGGATTCGGACAGCGTTTGAATCAGGCCGTCCGCATCGTCGACGGCTCCCACCGACAACCGGAGCCATCCGTTTTCTTCCCGGTTTCCGTAAATTTCCGGGTCATCAACCGGTGCAAGCATGGGCGAAACCGCCTCGAACCGCTCTCTGTCCTCCGGCCTGAGCGGGACCAGGGACAGCCTGACGGTCTTCAGCACCTGTTTCGCCCTCCGGGCCGATCCCACGTCAAACACCATCATTCCGCCGGCTCCCTCGGCCTGGGTCAGCATCACTTCATGATCCGGATGGGAGGGAAGCCCCGGATACCACACTCTTTGCACGACGGGATGCCGCTCCAGCCACAAAGCGACCTTTTCCGCCGTTCGGGCCGCTTGTCTCATGCGGTCGTGCAGACAAAACAGCCCCTCCCGGATCAGCAGCGACTCCACGGGATGGGGTCGTGATTGGAACAAGTCCCGCATGGCAAGCAGCGGACCGGCTCCTTCGTCATCCCTGGCCACGACGAATGCCGCGCGAACGTCGTGGCGTCCCGACAACCAGTGCGCTCCGCGATGGACCACCAGATCCGCTCCCCGTTCAATCGGGCGGTGAAAGCCGGGAGTGAGCAACGTGTTGTCCACAATCACGCGGATTCCGGAAGATGCCGCGATCCGGCACACTTTGGACAGATCGGCCGTTTCCATCCTGGGACCCGACGGGATGTCCAGCCACACGGCCCGCGTTTCCGGCCGGACGCTTTGCATGAGCTGTTCGGTGTCGGCCATGTTGATCCAGGAAACGGACACCCGCATGCGAGGCGCCAACTCCCGGATCAGTCGGCGCGTCATGGCCGATGTTCCTCGATCCACCAACAAATGATCCCCTTTGGAAAACAGAAGGAGAACGGTGGTGAGAGCCTGCCAGGCCGTCCCGAATGCGATCGCCCTGCTCCCACGCTCCAACCGTGCCAACCTCGCTTCCAATGATCCCGTCCATTCCGAACCCGTCCGGTTCCACTCCGTGACCGCCATCCGCCTTCTTCCGTGTTTGCCGTTCCAATTTGCCGCGGCCGGGTTCGACCGATCCGTCTCGAAACGCAACCCGGTTCACCTTCCTTCGCTGTCAATCCATAAAAAAAGCCCTTCTCCAGGGCAGAGAAGAGGCGGGTTTCCGGCACTCTTCCCTTATCTCCCAGAAACATCACAACCCGTTTCTGCAGGAATTGGCACCGTTCAACACCGGGGGGTGTCGTGGTTGCCGGGCTTCATAGGGCCAGTCCCTCCGCCACTCTTGATAAGAGAAATCGTCCAACGGTCTTATCAGGTTTTCCGCATGTTTTCGAAGGTTGAGGAAATTATATCCCTGAAGAGGACGTTCGGTCAAGGGGAGTATTTATGCATGAGGGCGATTCCTCATGCACTCCGTTGATTTTCCTTTGCCGCTTCCCGTACAATGAGAGTGTCTTGCGCCAAGCAAAAGGAGGGGTACATATGTCGAGAAACCAAGCGCTCATCGAACTTACCGACAAGTACGGTGCCCGCAACTACCATCCGCTGCCGATCGTCATTTCCAAGGCGGAAGGCAGTTGGGTGGAAGACGCCGACGGAAACCGCTACATGGACATGCTGAGTGCATATTCCGCGCTCAATCACGGTCACCGTCATCCCCGCCTGATCCAAGCTTTGAAAGACCAGGCTGACAAGGTGACACTCACTTCCCGCGCGTTTCACAACGATCAGTTGGGTCTTTTCTATGAAAAACTGGCGGCCATCACCGGCAAAGAAATGATCCTGCCGATGAATACAGGCGCCGAAGCGGTGGAAACGGCCATCAAAGCCGTCCGTCGCTGGGCATATTTCGTCAAGGGTGTGCCGGACAACCAAGCGGAGATCATCGTTTGCGAAGACAACTTCCACGGTCGGACCATCACCGCCGTCTCGCTCTCGTCCCACGACGAATACAAGCGCGGTTTCGGGCCGCTCACTCCGGGATTCAAAGTGATCCCCTACGGAGACCTGGAAGCGTTGAAACGGGCGATCACCCCCAACACCGCCGCGTTCCTGGTGGAACCGATCCAGGGAGAAGCGGGCGTCGTCGTGCCTCCGGAAGGCTATCTGAAAGCGGCATACGAAATCTGCAAAGAACACAACGTCCTGTTTGTGGCAGACGAAATCCAAACCGGTTTCGGCCGCACGGGGCAAATGTTCGCCTGCGATTGGGAAGGATTCAAGCCCGACGTGTACGTGATGGGCAAAGCTCTCGGCGGAGGCGTGATGCCCATTTCCGCGGTTGCCGCAGACAAAGAGATTTTGGGTGTGTTCGAGCCGGGTTCCCATGGATCCACCTTCGGCGGAAACCCGCTGGCTTGCGCGGTGGCCGTCGCCGCCATGGACGTGATGGTGGAAGAAGATCTGCCCAAACGCTCCCGGGAGCTGGGTGAATATTTCATCGGAGAGCTTCGCAAAATCAAAAATCCCGTCATCCGGGAAGTGCGGGGAAAAGGCCTGTTCATCGGGATGGAGTTGCACGAGCCCGCCCGTAAATATTGCGAACGACTGATGGAGGAAGGCCTTCTCTGCAAGGAAACGCACGAAAACACCATCCGGTTCGCTCCTCCGCTCACCATCACGCGGGAAGAACTGGACCTTGCCCTGGAAAAGGTGCGCAAGGTGCTGGAAGGCTGACCCCGTCACCAACATGCGCCGATTTTACCATCGGTCTTCATCCGGACGCATCGGCGCAACCCGGGCCGTCCCGCCAGGGCGGTCTTTTTTTTGTGCCATCAGAAGCGTCCGCGTTCCTTCCGCTTCCCTACAGACGGATCTGATGGCGGAATTTTTCCAAGGTTTTCTCGCCGATGCCGGGAACTTCGGCGATTTCATCCATACTGCGGAACGGTCCGTGTTCTTCCCGGTAGCGGATGATGGCCCGTGCCTTGGACGGACCGATGCCTTCAAGCCGCTCCAGTTCCTCCGCCGTGGCGGTGTTGATGGAGATCTTTCCGGCTGAGCCGTTCACGGTCATGGCTGAAGCGGATTCGGAAGCCATGACCTCCTCTCCCTTGCGAGGAATCCGTACCGAGATCCCGTCAGACAGCGGTTCCGCCAGATTGACCCGGTTCAAATCCGCTTCTTCCCGGGCACCCCCCGCCATGCGAACGGCATCCCAAACGCGGGCCCCCTCCTTCAACCGATAAAGCCCCGGGTGTTTCACGGCTCCCTTGACATCCACCACGATTTCCTTCTCCTTCTCTCCCGCATCGGAATCCTCCCCCGGCTTGGCCTCGGTGGCAGGCGCAACATATGCGGTCGCGGGAGGAACCGGCTCTTCTTTCCCCAACCAATCCCACACCCAACCGCCCACCAGCACGGCGGCCAAACACAGGGACAGAACGGCCCATCTCTTCTCCCGGGGAGTCCAATCCAGATCCAGCATTCCCGTTCTTCCTCCTTCCGTCCTCACCATGGCACTCCCGTTTCTACACTTTTTCGACGCCTTTTTCCAAAATCATGCAACACCCCCCCGGAAAAACCGGGGGGTGTCTCATCAAGATTTCGTGGAAGAACGTCCGGCTTTTCTCAACCCTTCGACCAGCTCGCGAATCACTTCCGGCCTCGAAAATTCGGGGGGAGGCATTTCTCCCGCCCTCAACATCTCCCGGACCCGGGTGCCTGACAAAATCACGTGATGTTCCGCACTGTGCGGGCAGGTTTTGGAGGAGGCCATCCCGTCACAGCGGCGGCAATAAAAGCTGTGTTCAAATCGGAGCGGAGTGATGCCCAGCTCGTCCGGCCGAAATTCGTCAAACACCTTCTGCGCGTCGTAAGTGCCGTAATACCTGCCCACCCCGGCATGATCACGACCGACGATGAAATGGGTGCATCCGTAGTTTTTGCGGGCAAGCGCATGAAATACCGCTTCCCGCGGTCCGGCATAACGCATGGCCGCCGGGAATGCCGCCAGCAACACCCGATCTCGCGGATAATACTCTCTCAGCAACACCCGGTAACTGTTCATGCGCACGTCAGCGGGAATGTCATCCGCTTTGGTGTCGCCGACCAGCGGATGCAGAAGCAGTCCGTCCACGATCTCCAGAGCCGCTTTTTGAATGTATTCATGGGCGCGGTGAACCGGATTGCGGGTCTGGAACCCCACCACTTGTCGCCAACCCCGTTCGCGAAACCGCCGGCGTGTCTCGGCGGGGGTCAGCACATACCGGGATATCTCCCCGCGATCCGGTCGCAAGAGCAGCCGAACGGGCCCGCCCGCACGCACGGAGGAAGACGCGTACAGCCGATGGACGCCGGGGTGTGCCGGGTCCGCGGTTCCGAACACTTCCCGCGCTTCCTTTTCAAGGTCCACCCGGTAAATGCTTTCCACTTCCATCACGGCGACGATCCGGTCCCGATCATCCCGCAAAGCGATCCGCTCTCCCTCCCGGAATGAGCCCACCCGTTCTCCCGGAACGGGAAGGGTCACGGGAAGCGGCCAGACGGTTCCGTCCGCCAGTCTCATCCGGTCCCGGACGGAGAGATAATCCTCTTCGGACATGAACCCGGTCAGCGGGGAAAACACGCCGGTGGCGATGCACTCCAGATCCGAAATCGTCACGGATGAAACCTTCCATCCCGGAAGCCCCCGGGAGAGGGACAACCACTCACCCTGCTCGTCTTCCGGAATCATCCGGTTCACCAACACTCCCCCGTGAGGAAGCACGGTTTCTCTCATACTCACTCTCCTCTCTCATCCAAGCTTGACATCCAAAGAAGCTGCGGAACTCCCGTGCGCGCAACGTTCAATTTCCGCTCTCGTCTTCCGGTTTCACGTGAAGGCCGCACTCCGTCTTCGCCTTCCCGGGCCAGCGCCCGGCCCGCGGATCTTCTCCGGGTTTGACCTGACGGGTGCACGGCATGCAACCGATGCTGGGGTAATCGCGGTCGTGCATCGGATTGTACGGCACCCGGTTTTCGACCACATATGCCCAGACTTGTTTGGTCGTCCAGAAGGCCAGTGGATTCACCTTGACCAATCCGAACACTTCATCCCATTCCACCACCTCCGCCCGGGCACGGGTGGGAGACTGCTCACGGCGGATCCCGGTGATCCAAGCCCTGTATCCGGTCAGCACCCGGGCCAACGGCTCCACCTTGCGCAACCGGCAACACAAGTTGGGATCCTTCTCCCACAGTTTTTCCCCGTATTTTTGGGCCTGCTCTTCCAGCGTCAGGGACGGCGAAATTCGGATGAACCGTTTCCCGTACCGTTCGGACAGCCGATCCCGGGTTTCAAGCGTTTCGGGAAACAACAGGTCCGTATCCAGATAAAACACGTCCACTTCCGGATCCAACCTGTGGAGCATGTCGACCAGTGCGACGTCTTCCACTCCGAAACTGCAAGCCAAGGCGATGCCTTTTTGTCCGAACGTGCGAAGTCCCCATTCGAGAATGTCCGAAGGATGGGCTCTCCTCAACGTTTCGGCCGCCCGCCGAATTTCCGTAAGGTCCGGTTTCCGACCGTTCCCCGCCGATGCCGCGTCGCCGCCTTCCGCACGAAACTTGTCTGTCAACATCATCCCTCCCGTTTCATTCCGCCGACGGACCGATCAGTTCTAAACACATACCCGTGGCGTGCTTTGAATCTTCGCGATTCCTCGATCACCCGCTTTGATCCGAAGATTCCTCCGGCACTCTGTAAAGATACAGCTCATTCCGGTTCATGGACACGGCTCCTTCCCGTCAACGCGCCGAATCCGCGCCATCCGTTCATCCAGGACGTTTTGGAAGCCGCGCTTTCCTCCCCTCGAACGAGGGCCCTTCCCCGGAATCCCCCCGATTGAAACAGTGTACGCATCCACCACTCCTTTCGATGTCTTCACTTTTCCGCCGAGCCGGCCGATATCGTTTGTGTCAAAATATGCCATCCCGCGATGCGTTCGCCCAAACAAAAAGCTTCCGGCGAAAACCGGAAGCTCGGAATCGATCACAACAGGCCGGGCCGAAATCCGTTCGCCAAAGGTTCGACAAAGCGGCGGCCGGACAGGAAACGGCGTCGGCGCATGCTATGCTCTTGTCAATGAACGGGGTCTCATCCCGCCACGATGTTGACCAACTTGCCGGGAACGACGATCACTTTCCGGATCGTTTTCCCTTCCAACAGTTCGCGGATCCGGCCGGTGGAAAGAGCCTGTTGCTCCACTTCCTCCCGGGTGGCATTGACGGGAACGACCAGCTTGTCGCGAACCTTGCCGTTGATCTGCACGACGATTTCCACTTCGTCCAGAACCAGGGCGGATTCATCCCAAGTCGGCCAGGCCGCACGGTGAATGCTTCCTTCTTTGCCCATCAGGCTCCACAATTCCTCGGTGATGTGGGGAACGAACGGGGCGAGCAGGAGCACCAATTTTTCGAGTGCTTCCTTGAACACGGCCCGGTCCGCGGATTCCGGATAATCGGACAGCCCGTTCACCAGTTCCATGATCGCACTGATGGCGGTATTGAAGTGATTCCGTTCGGCGACGTCGTGCGTCACTTTTTTCACCGTCCGGTTGAGCAACCGTCGCAGTTCTTTCGCTTCGCTTCCGGGTTCGGCCACGACCGGAATCTCCCGTTCAAAAAGGTGAAGGTTTTTCGTCACCAGACGCCAGACCCGGTTCAGGAACCGGTGGCTTCCTTCCACTCCGGCATCGTTCCAATCCAACTCCCGTTCGGGCGGCGCGGCAAACAGAATGAACAGGCGAGCAGTGTCGGCGCTGTATTTGTCGATGATTTCCAGCGGGGAAACGACGTTGCCTTTTGACTTGGACATTTTGGCTCCGTCTTTCAGCACCATCCCTTGGGTGAGCAGATTGTTGAACGGCTCCTGCACGTGAATCATGCCGGCGTCGTACAATACCTTGGTGAAGAAGCGGGCATACAGGAGATGAAGCACGGCATGTTCGATTCCGCCGATGTATTGGTCAACCGGAAGCCATTTATTGGCCTGATCGGGATCAAACGGCAACGTTTCGTTGCGGGCGTCCGCATAGCGGAAGAAATACCAGGATGAATCGACAAACGTGTCCATCGTGTCCGTTTCCCGGCGCGCTTGACCGCCGCATTTCGGACAGGTGGTGTTCCGGAACGTTTCCGACGTGGTGAGCGGATTGCGTTTCCCGTCAAACACCACGTCATCCGGCAACATGACCGGGAGATCCTCTTTCGGGACGGGGACGATGCCGCAATCGTCGCAGTAGACGACGGGGATCGGCGTTCCCCAATACCGCTGTCGGGAAATCAGCCAGTCGCGCAAGCGGTAACTGACCGCCGGACCTCCCGCGTCGCGGGAAGCGAGATGCTCGGAAATCTCCCGGATCGCCCGTTTGTTGTCCATACCGTCAAACTCTCCGGAATTCACCAACACTCCCTCTCCGGTGAACGGCAATTTCACGTCTTCCCCGTCTTTGGGACGGATGACCGTTTTCACCGGGAGGCCGTATTTTTCCGCAAATGCGAAGTCCCGCTCATCATGGGCCGGAACGCCCATCACGGCCCCGGTGCCGTAATCCAGCAGCACGTAGTTGGCCACCCAGATCGGAATCTGTTCGCCGGTCAGCGGATGTTTTGCGTATGCTCCGGTAAAGAGCCCTTCCTTTTCCGCGTCCGTCGCGGTCCGATCGATTTCGGACTGCTTTTTCATCCGTTCGATGAACGCAAGCACCGCCGGTTCGGTGTCCTTGCCGCGGATGAGCCGGGGAACGAGCGGATGTTCCGGCGCGAGCACCATGTAGGTGACGCCGAACAACGTGTCCGGACGGGTGGTGAATACCTTCACCTGTTCATTGTCGGCCTCCGGCACGGTAAAGATGACATGGGCTCCTTCACTCCGCCCGATCCAGTTGCGTTGCATCGCCTTGACCCGTTCCGGCCAACCCGTCAAGCCGTCGAGGTCATTGAGCAGGCGGTCGGCGTATTCGGTGATGCGGAAGAACCACTGTTCCAGTTCCTTTTTGGTCACTTCGGAATCGCAGCGCCAGCACTTTCCGTCTTCCACCTGTTCGTTGGCCAGCACGGTGCTGCAGGAAGGGCACCAGTTGACGAACGCTTTCTTGCGATAGGCCAGCCCCCGTTCATAAAAGAGAAGAAACAGCCATTGGTTGAACTTGTAATATTCCGGCAAACAGGTTCCGACATAGCGGTCCCAGTCATAAGACAGACCCAGCAACGTCTGTTCCTGGCGGAATCGCTCCATGTTGCCCAGCGTCCATTCCCGCGGGTTGACTCCCCGGTTGATGGCGGCGTTCTCGGCCGGAAGCCCGAACGCGTCGGCCCCCATGGGGTGCAGGACACGGTATCCGTTCATGCGCCGGAAGCGGGCGAGCACGTCGCCGATGGAGTATACGCGCATGTGTCCCATGTGCAACCCTTCGCCGGACGGATACGGAAACATCTCGAGCGTGTAGTATTTCGGTTTGTCATCGCTCTCGTCGGTCCGGTCGATGCCGGATTCCCGCCAAACCTGTTGCCATTTGCCTTCGATTTCTTTCGGATTGTACTCTTTCATCCCTGTCTCTCCTTTTCGCATGATCCCATCAAATCAAAAAACCTCCCGCCCCCGGCTCACCTGCCAGGGACGAGAGGTTCGTTCACACTCCCGCGGTACCACCCTGCTTGACGCGGTCGGAGGATCTTTCCGGACCACGCCCGCTCTCGGCATCCCGTAACGGGGATGAGCCGCCGGAGAGTACACACCTCGGACAAAAGAGGCTTCCCCACCGGAGCGACGGGACGAGTTCATCCGTTGCCTCGCGTTGACTCGCACCGACCGTCAACTCTCTGATGCGGGCAGACCGGACTACTGCTTCCCGTCATGGCCGTCAACGTATTGAATATCATTATATGCACGCCGTTGATTTTTTGTCAACGGGTCCATTGACGAAGTTCAGATGGCGTTCACCTGCGGAGCGTCCCCCCAGAGACGTTCCAGTCCGTAAAATTCCCGTTCATCCTTGTGGAACACATGGACCACCACGTCCCCGAGATCGATCAGCACCCATCTCGCCTCCTGGAATCCTTCCATTCCCTTCAGGGTGATCCCGGCTTCTTCCACCTTGTCGCGGATTTCGGTGGCGATCGCCTGAACCTGTGTCTGCGAATTTCCCTCACAGATCACGAAATAATCGGCGAACACCGACAACCCCCGGATATCGAGAATGGTCACATTGCGGGCTTTTTTCTCCTCGGCGGCAGCGGCCGCCAAACGGGCGATTTCCACTACGTTCAAACGGATTCCTCCCTTGGAGCCTTGGCTTGAACTTCATCAAGCATGGCATTTCTCGCCAGCAGCGTGAGCGGATACACTTTCCAGGAGCGGTCCAACAGAAAGCGAATGGTGTTGTCCATGGCTTTCAGGACGGCCCTGTCGAGGTCGTGCTCAGCCAATTTCCTGACTTCGTCCACTCCCGGATGGCGGCGCCCCGGTTCGATGACATCCGAAAGCCAGATGATCTTTTCCAGACGGGACATCCCGGGCCTTCCGGAAGTGTGATATCGGATTGCGTTCAGTATGTCCACATCCGCGATTCCGAATTCTTCGCGGACCACTTCGGCCGCGACGGGTCCGTGCCACAACTCCGGATTGTAATCCAGAAGGTCTTCCGGAAGGTTGTGGACACGGATTCGTCTGCGGAGTTCATCCTCCGGCCAAAACTTGCAGTAATCGTGGAGGATGGCCGCAATTTCCGCCCGTGCGGGATCTTCCCCTTCCCGACGGGCCATCGCGACGGCCGTGTCCCGCACGCGAAGCGTGTGCTCCCATCGGGAAACCGGCATCTGACCGCGGGTCTTGTCCATCATGATTTCAAGATTCATACAATCTGTTCTCCCTGATATATCTGAGTACCGGTTCCGGAACCATGTACCGCACCGACTTTCCGGCCACCAGGCGACGTCGGATCTCCGTCGAGGAAATGCCCGTTTCCACCGCATCCGGAATCCACTGCAGCCTTTTGGCCACTTCTTCCGGCAGCGGTCTCCGGTCATGTCCGGGTCTTCCCATGGCCACCACCCGGACCAGCCGGAGGATGGTTCCGATTTCGTGCCAACGCGGCAGATCATTCACCGAATCCGCACCGACCAACAAGTGAAATGAGGCATCCGGCCGAATCCGAACCAGCTCTTTCACCGTATCGACGGTATAGGAAGGACCGGACCGGTTTACCTCCGTGAGGCAAAGCCTGAAGCGCGGATTCCCGGAGATCGCCTGTTTCACCATGTTCACGCGGTGCATCGAAGGGGTGACCTTCTTTTCAAGCTTGTGCGGGGGTTCTCCCGCGGGAATCCACCAAATTTCATCCAGATCGGCCGCCTCGAGTGCCTGATCGGCAAGCAACAGGTGACCCAAGTGAACGGGATCAAAGGTCCCGCCAAACAAACCGATTTTCATAATAAAAAACTTTCTCTCCTACCATTTTCCTCATTGAAACGTATCCAAAACCTGTTTCATCAGCGAAACCGGCGCTTTTTTCCCCGTCCAGATTCTGAGCGCCTCGGCTGCCTGCCGGATCAGCATGCCCGTTCCGTCATGAACTCTCGCCCCCCGGGCGGCAGCTTCCCTGAGCAATCGGGTCCATCTCGGCCGGTACACCAGATCGCTCACCGTCTGCCCTTCGCGAATCCAGTCCGCGGGGATCGGCATGGCATCCGTCTCCGGATGCATGCCGACCGGCGTGCACTGCACCAGCAGATCCGCTTCTTGCACCGCCCGGCGCGCTTCGGCGAGCGGAAGCGCATCCACCGATGTCAGGGAATCCAATCTGCGCGCCAGTTCTTCCGCCTTTTCCGCGGTGCGGGCCGCAACGGTCATGTGCCGCACTCCCGCTCTCGCCAGGGCGTACCCGGTCGCCCGGGCGGCTCCGCCCGCTCCCAGGAGAACCACGCGAATGCCGTCGGGCAGGACTCCCGCATCCTCCATGAGAGAGTGCAAATAGCCGGTTCCGTCCGTGTTGGTCCCCGTGAGAACGCCGTCCCGGTTCACCACCGTGTTGACCGCCCCGATCGCCCTCGCTTCCGGTGTGAGTTCATCCAAAAAATCCATGACGGACACCTTGTGCGGAATGGTCACGTTCCAGCCGCACACTCCCAGACTCCTCAGTCCCTCCACCGCCTGCTTCAGGCGGGAAGTCTCCACTCGCCAAGCCAAATAGACAGCCGGCTCACCCATGGCGGACAATGCGGCGTTCATCATTTCCGGCGACCGGGAATGGGAAACGGGGTCGCCGATCAATCCGTAACAAACCGTTCGGGCGGTGATTTCCGTCACGGCTCCGCTCCCTCCCGCTCAAATGATCGATCGTCGCACACCGACATGAATGCCTTCGGGTGCCCAGACTTCCAATTCCGCCGGTTCCCGGCCCGCGGCGATCCATCCGAGACCGGAAATCACCACGTCCCGCTTTTCACCGCCGCGCAACCGGATGGAATGTTTCTTCCAACGCGGGAGAGAAGCCGGGTCCGACGGCGGAACCAGCAGTTCACCCAAATGTTTCTCATGGATCGCCTCCGCCTGCTCCGACTTGGTCCGGTGAATGTAGAGGCGGTTGGACATGTAGCAAACGAACGGTTGTCGCGATCCGCGGACGAAATCAAAGCGCACCAATCCTCCGAAAAAGAGCGTCTGACGGCCATTCAGCTGGTAGACGCGCGGCCGGAGTTCGGTCATGGGGACGACCGACTTCAAGTCTTTCGGCGGAAGCCACTCGCTGATCCGGTCTTTGCGAACAATCCCCGGCGTGTCATAGATGGCCTTGCCGTCGTCCAGAGGAATTCTGACCAGATCCAGCGTGGTCCCCGGATAAGGAGAAGTGGTCACCAGATCCTCAGCCGCTCCTTCTTCCGCAAGCAACCGGTTGATGAATGTGGACTTTCCGGCATTTGTCGTTCCGATCACCATCACGTCGCGTTCGTGGCGCCACTCATTGATGGCTTCCACCACTTGCCCCATTCCCAGGCCTTTCGACGCACTGCAAAGAATCACGTCCACCGGACGGATTCCCAGTTCTTTCGCCGATTCCCGAACCCAATGCTTCAGCCGGTCCCAGTTGGTCGACTTGGGAAACAAATCCAGTTTGTTGGCGACGAGGAGCAACGGGTTGTTTCCGATATGCCTGTGAATGCCGGGAATCCAGCTGCCGGCGAAATCAAAGAGATCGACGATCTGCACCACCAAACTGTCCGTTTGGGCGATTTCGTCCAATTTTTTCATGAACACGTCGGGAGACACCCGGATCTCCCCGATGTCACCATAGTGACGGATGCGGAAACAGCGCTTGCACAGAACGGTTTCCCTGCTTAGCGCCGCTTCGGGTGCGTATCCGATCCGGTCCGGATGCTCCGTCTGGATCCGCACCCCGCATCCTCCGCAACGGATATCCTTTTCCACGTTCAACGCTTGATTTCCCGCCTTTCCGGAATGCTGCATCAAAAAACGGATGGCCGCTGGTCCGTAGACCGCCCGCACGCGGGTCGTTCCGGGTTCCACCTGCCATCCGTTCAGAGATAATGACTTATGGATGGGTTTGTTTCCAATGAAGCATGCCCCGTCGTTCCATCCAACGAAACACCATCCGTTCAATGAGCCGGTTGAAACGGGTCAAAAAACCGTCCACATTGGACACGGGAACGACCAAAATCGTGAACAGACCCATCCGGTTGCCTCCAAGTACATCGGTGAGGAGCTGATCCCCGATCACCACCGCTTCTTCCTTGGCGCATCCCATGATGTTGAGCGCCTTGCGAAAAGCGGAGGTCAGCGGTTTCCTGGCTGCATGGATGAACGGAATATTCAGCGGCTTGGCGAACTGGGAAACCCTCGTTCGAGTATTGTTGGAGACAATGATCACCTTGAACCCCATATCCCGGACATGATTCAGCCAGCCGACCAGCTTCGGCGTCGCATCGGGACGGGTGGACTCCACCAGGGTATTGTCCAGATCAACAATGATGGAAGAAATGCCGCGTCTTTTGAGCTCGTCGAAATCAATGGTGTAGATGGAGGGAACATACATGTCGGGAATCATGGATTTGAGCAACTGTTCCACACCGTCCTCACAATCATTCGGCATTAACTATATCACAGCGCTGTTAGTCTGTGCAAAAACGGGCGTGAACAATCACCGACAATCTGACTCCTTGAACGCATGCTACCATGTTTGGCGGAAAGTTGAAATCAGTCATCCATCCTGAAATCCCCGTTTTTTTCTCCCAAAAATCCGTGACCCGTCGACGCCGGGAAACGGGATTGACGGCCCTGATTATTCAAATATAAAATATCTCCGAATCATTTGAAAGACGGAAACCGGCAAATCTGCCCCGATCACGCATGTTCGGGGAAATGCGGGACCGTCCCGACACCCGTCTCCGGTTTGCAACATGAAGAAATCAGCCGGGATTCAAGGAGGATCCTCCCATGTGATTCACCCTGTCCGTCTCACATTCATCAAACAACCGAATATCGAACGGAGGGTGTATCAATCATGTTCAGATCCCGGTCATTTTACATGCTCCTGTCCGGTCAATCGTTGGCCAACCTGACGGATGCGCTGTACATCGTCGCGGTCGTGTCCATCCTTTACCGGTCCAACCACTCCGCATTCATCGCCGCGACGGTTCCTTTGGTGAGAGTGGGCGGATTGATCTTGGGAGGGCTGGCCGCTCCGTGGCTGTTCGGGAGATATCGTCTGACGGCGTTGCTTCGCGTGTCCCAGGGGATTCAAACCTTGTTTCTGACCGGTCTGACGGCGATTTCCGTCACGTCCGGTCCCTCCTTGTGGACGGTTCTTTTGTTCGTTGCCGCGTTGGCCGTCGCCGACGGATGGACGGTTCCTTCCAGAAATGCGCTTGTCCCCCGACTGGTTCCCAAACAAAAACTGGTGCGCGCCAACGGCTGGATCTCATCTTCGGACCAGGTGGCCATGCTGGCGGGATGGTCTTTGAGCGGGATCCTCGTCGACCTGTTCGGTGCCGATCGGTTGCTGGCCGTTGCCGCGGGAACGATGGCGCTGTCCGCGGTTTCCATGCATTTCGTGAACGATCCTTCCGAAACGCGGGAAACATCCGCCGGAGCCGCGTTCTCCGGATTGTGGACGGGCTGGAAGCTCCTCGTTTCCCACCCGGTCCTGTTGCGGGCAGGCTCCATCGACGCTTTCCGCTTCCTCGCCGAAGGCGCATGGTCGGGAGCGATTCTGTTGGCGTATGTGAATCAAGTCCTGCAAGCCGAAAATGCCTGGTGGGGCTTCATCAACGCCGCATATATGGCCGGTTGCATTCTGGGCAGCTTGGCCATCTCCCGTTTCGCCGACAGCATCCGGCACAAACTGGCAATTGCCATTCTGGCGGGAGGGTTGGGCATGAGTCTGTGGACCGGCCTGTTCGCCGCCGCCCACCTTCCTGTTTTGGCGCTCCTTTTCAGCCTGCTCACGGGACCGCCCGGCCAACTGCAGACCATCGCCGTCAGGACGCTGTTGCAATCGACCGTCGAAGCGTCAAAAACCCCCTTGCTGATGACGGCCCACGCCACCATGAACGCGGCACTGTTCGCCGTTTCCGTATTGATCATGGGATGGACGGCCGACCGCTTTTCCCCGCAAACGCCCTATTTCCTGGCCGCCTTCCTGTACGTCGCCGGATGTTGCCTCGCTCCCGGCCTGAAAGCAAAAATCGCCGAACGGAAGACATCCTCAGCGGGAAAGTTTGATTTAAGTCCATGAACGACGGAGGACGGATTCGTGCTCGTCGGAACATGACGGCCGAATTCCCGTCCGGACAAGAACAGGCGACCCATCCCCCGATGGGTCGCCTGTGTTTCATTCAACCTTCTTCGCAATGCACTTCCGCGCGACGGGTCCGTCTGCGCAGAATCATCCACGTGCCGATCGCCAAAACCCCCACGGCGACCAGCACCAGGCCGATTCGCTCCAACCCGTCGAGAAATTGATGAATGGTTTCAAGATTGCCGGAATGACCCACCATCAGCAAAAACACATTCCAAGGAAATACGCCGATATAGCTGAACAGCAGAAAACGCCAAGGCTTGATGCCGCTCATTCCGGAGATGTATGAAATATAATTGCCGAAACCGGTGGGCCTGGAAAGGGTGATGCTCCAATCCCCATATTTCCGAAACCAGGCTTGCGCTTTTTCGATTTTTTGGGGATCCACTTTTTTTCTGGACCATTTTCCCAGGCCGGAACCCAGATAATACGGAATCAGGCTGAACAACGTGTATACCAGGCTGTTGACCGCACCGATCAGCACCATTCCCCAGAATCCCACATCTATGAGGTAACCGTACAACAACACGAATGTGGCACCGGGAAACGGCAAGGAAGATGCCTCGATCGCCGTGGCCGCAAACAGCCCCCACACGCCGCATTGCTTGAGGAAGTCCAATGCCGTTTGCAGCAAAATGCCCACTCCCCGCTGTTAGATGAAAACCGACCAATGAGCGTAGACGACTTCGGAACCCATCATTGCATACCTAAATTCTATGTTTGAATAATTTCAACATTAATTTGATATTTTTTGTCTAAAAAATCCAATGGTAACATCTTTCGTTAGTATATCATACTCATCCGTCGAGTACACGGTGAATCCATGGAAAAGCTGCAGGAAATGGTTGACTGCGAGCAGTCCGGATCCGGACCGCAAGATCCGTGGGTCATGCTTTCATCCGATCAAAAGTCAAACAATCCCCTTTTTCCGTCATCCCGATTCCGCTTCCCTCCTTCCATTCAGCCTTGGGCTGCAAACAGTGCACGCTCATGGTTTTACCGCCTTTATTTGCAAGTTTCGACAAAACCGAAGGATTCTGAGTTTCGACAACGCTTATTGTATCAAGGAATAGGACTTGGTGACAGTGAACAACCCATGAATCCTTGTCGGTACCACTTGAAGACCCAATAAATGGCAAAATATAATTCCTTTTTTTAATATTCTATCATGGATTGCAAATCAGCGGGAAGGGGTTCTTCATTCGGCGCGAAGACGCCAAAAAGCCGGCATTCACGGAGTCGGCCCCGGAAACGGCGTTTCCGCTCCCCTCCCCCGTGAACCCCGGCCGTCGGTTCAGACGATCAACAGTTCTTTGGGAAAGCCGGTCAAAACCTCCGGCTCGTTTTCCGTCACGCATACATCGTCTTCGATCCGGACGCCTCCCACTCCCGGAACGTAAATGCCCGGTTCGACGGTAAAGACCATCCCCGGCTTCAGCAAGTCGTCATTCTCCCCGTGAATCGACGGAGGTTCGTGAACATCGATGCCGAGACCGTGCCCCAGCCGATGCGTGAAATATTTGCCGAAGCCGGCTTCGCGAATGATGTCCCGGGCCATGCGATCAAGATCGCCGAGCCGGGTGCCCGGCCGGCACGCTTCAACGGCCTTCGTCTGGGCCTTGAGCACGGTTTCATAAATGAGTCGTTGTTCCCGGTTCGGTTCACCGAATGCCACGGTCCGGGTGATGTCCGAACAATACCCGTCCAGCATCACCCCCAGGTCGAAGAGAACGAGGTCTCCCTTTTTCAATCTGCGCGTTCCCGGAACGCTGTGAGGATGAGCCGTGTTTTCCCCGAACAGGACCATGGTGGAAAAAGCCATGTCCCGCACTCCCCGTTTCTTCATCTCCAGTTCAATCCGGGCCAGCACTTCCAATTCGGACACCCCTTCCGCGAGGGAGTCGATGCCCGTTTGCACGGCGATATCCGCCAGCCGTGCGGCCTCCCGCATCCGGTCCAGTTCCCGTTCATCCTTGATCAACCGGAGACCGGTCAACCATTCGTCCGCCGACACAAGCTCAGCCCCCGGCAACAGACGAAGAAGTTGTTCGGCACGGACCACCGGCAGGGAGACTTTTTCGACGGCCAGATTCGCCGCCTGTTTCAATCCCCGGTGATGCAGACGTTCTCTTACACGGACCCAGGGATTTTCCGCATCGTCACAGGCGACGATGTCTCCGGTCCACCCCGCTTCCCGGGCCCGTTCTTCCTCCAGGAGCGGAAGCACCAGAAACGGTTCCGCCTGCGGAAAGACGAACAGACCGAAAAGCCGTTCATGGGGGTGACACGAAAAGCCTGTCAGGTAGTACACGTTTTGCGGAGAATGAATGAAAGCTGCGTCGATTTGTCGCTCTCTCAGCCAAGCCGCCACTTTTTCCAGTCGTTTGTTCAACGCGGATCACTCCCTGTCTTCAAATAAACTTCCTCCGCATCCCCGTTCCCCCGGGCATGCCTGCGGGTTTTCCCGAAAAACACCGTTCATCCGTTCCACCTGACCGCTTCGCGGTTCCGGCACGAAACGTTTGACCCGCCATACATCAGGGTATATATATGTATTCACCTCTACAAGAACCTTACGGGCCAAAGGGATCGCTTCGAAACAGACATCTCCATCGGAAGGAAGTGATTGCATATGGCAGGAAAGGCCTATCTCTGCGAACGTTGCGGAATCCGGGAAGCCCGGTTTGAAGCCCGGCAAAGCGGCAAAAACGTGCTCCTCTGTTCCGGATGCATGCAAGAGCTGAATCGCCCGATGCATGATTCCGGTCAAGAAATCTTCAACACTTGTGAATGTTCGGGCCCGTCCGGCTCCTCACATGCCCCCGTCGGAACCGACCGGTGATTCAATTGCGATTCCGGTCCCCCTCCCGGGGGTTTTTGGTTTCAGGATTTCCTTCTGTTGAGATACCGGTTGACCGTTTCCCGGCTCATCCCCAAGAACTGGCCGATCTCTTCCTGGGTCAACAGTTCGTCCGGACGCTCGATCAAGCAGTAGGATCGAAGCCACCGGGTGAAATGAGACAGGCGTTCGGCCTTGGGAACGGTGGTCATGGACACGCGCTTTTGCACTTTTCGAATCGTGAACTCCAGCATCAAAGCGGCTTCCCGGTACATGCCCGGATATTCATCCAATGCCCGGTACCAGTCTTTTGCCGGGATTCGTTCCACTTCACATTCCGTCAAAGCCACCGCCGTTCCCGGATAAGGGCCGGGCGTGATGAGGGTGGCATGCGGAACCACTTCTCCGGGAACCAGGATGTTGAACAGAAACACATCACCGTTTTCCCGGGTTTTCACCACTTTCAAGAGGCCCCTGTTGATCCGGAACAGATCCCCGCTCTCCCCTTCGCGAAACAGAACGTCCCCCCGATACAGGATCATGATTTCACCTCTTTTTCACATCCGATGTGACGGCAATCACAGCGTGTGTCCAATGACCGGTCCTAGAATGAAAACAGAAGAAAGAATGCAAAAAGCATTCAAAAAAAGGAGAGGACCCCTATGAGTTCTGCAATCACTCTCAAGCCCGAAACCGTGGAGATCATTCGTCGAACGGCCCCGGTTCTCAGGGAGCACGGCCAAACCATCACCACCGTCTTCTATCGGAACATGTTTGGCGAACACCCCGAGTTGCTCAATATCTTCAATATATCTCACCAGAAAGAAGGGAGACAACCGCGCGCGCTGGCCGATACGCTGATTGCCGCCGCCGAACACATCGACCGGCTGGAAGCGCTGACTCCGGCCGTCCTTCGGATTGCCCACAAACATTGCAGCGTTCTGGTCCCGCCGGAAGGCTATCCGATCGTCGGCAAACACCTGCTCCGCGCCATCAAGGAGGTCCTGGGAGAAGCTGCCACTCCGGAGATCCTGAACGCATGGGCGGAAGCGTATCAGGTTCTGGCAGACATCTTCATCAAAGTGGAAGAAGACATCTATCACCAAAAAGAAACGGTCCCCGGCGGCTGGAGAGGTTGGCGACCGTTCACCGTCATCCGCAAGGTGAAAGAAAGCGAAAACATCACCTCCTTCTGGCTCAAACCCACCGACGGAGGTTCCGTTCCCGCATACCGTCCGGGACAGTACATCAGTGTGAAAGCGGACATTCCCGGCGAATCGATCACCCATATCCGTCAGTACAGTTTGTCCGACGCACCGGGCAAATCCCATTTCCGGATTTCGGTGAAACGGGAAGACGCACGCGGTGATCTGCCCGCTGGAATCGTGTCCAACTGGCTGCATTCGCAGATCGGTGAAGGCGATGTTCTGCTGCTCTCCCCGCCAGTCGGTGATTTCTTCCTGGACGAAGAAAAAGAAACTCCCGTTGTCCTGATCAGCGGCGGCGTCGGTCTCACTCCCCTGGTGAGCATGTTGAACACGCTGGTGGAATCGGGATCCAAACGGCCGATCACGTACATCCACGCCGCGGTGAACGGCAAAGTGCATGCCATGAAGGATCATCTGAGAGAGGTCGCGGAAAAACACGATCACATCCGGTACTTTGTCTGCTACGAGAAACCGACCGAAGAAGACCGGCAAACCGGCGCTTTTGACAAAGAGGGATTCATCGATCGCACGTGGCTGGAGCAAATCATCAAAGACAAGGACGCCGATTTCTACTTCTGCGGTCCGGTGCCGTTCATGAAAGCGATCAAAACGGCCCTGACGGAAATGGGCATTCCCGCCGACCGGATTCACTACGAATTCTTCGGATCCGCCTTGCAGATCTGAGACACACATACTCAATGGAAGAAACGGATTCAACCGATTCACGTGCCAACACCAAACACATCCGCTTCCGGACGACAAAAGATCTTTCACCGAACGGACATTTGTGCAAGCGCAAACACATCAACCGATTTCGTTGGTTGTGCAGCAATGCCGCCTGATCCCCGGACTTCGCCGATCCGGACAAGTCCGCAAAAAACGCCTGACAACACTCGGACAACTGCTTCGAACCCCGAGACTCGAAAAACCCCCGGAGAATACTCCGGGGGTTTGTTATCGCTTCCGGATTCATTTCCTTGCCGGTTCAATCGGTTGATTTTTTCAAATACGTAAAAATGCAGCACCACCGAAGGAAATCCATGCCGCCTCCCCCGGCATATGGTTGGACAATGGATCAATTTCATGCCTATAATGGATTCATGGGAATTTGACCAATAAACCAACAGGAAGGAAGTGCCATGAAGAAATTTACCAGTGTCTTTGTTGTTTCAGTCATCGTCTCCGTCATCTTCATTTTGTGGGGAGTCGTGGCTCCCGGCCAAATGGCTGAAATCACCTCCACGATTCAATCTCTGATCCAGCAAAAATTCGGCTGGTTCTATCTTTTCTCCGCCACGGGTTTCCTCTTGTTTGCGTTGTGGCTGATCTTCAGTCCCCTTGGAAAGCTGAAACTTGGCAAGGATTCAGACCGGCCGGAGTATGGGACGCTGAGCTGGTTTGCCATGCTGTTCAGTGCGGGCATGGGCATCGGGTTGGTGTTCTGGGGAGTGGCCGAACCCCTGTCCCATTTCCATTCACCTCCCGTCGGTGACGGACAAACGACCGAAGCCGCCCGAATGGCCATGCGTTACTCGTTCTTCCATTGGGGGCTGCATCCTTGGGGCATTTACAGTGTGCTTGCACTCGGGTTGGCGTACTTTAAATTCCGCAAGGATGCACCCGGACTGATCAGCGCCGTCTTTTCCCCGTTGCTCAAAGAGAAAGTGAACGGTCCCGTCGGAAAGCTCATCGATATCCTGGCCGTCTTCGCCACGGTGTTCGGAGTGGCCACATCCCTCGGTTTCGGAGCCGTTCAGATCAGCGGCGGGCTCTCATCCCTGACGCCGCTTGAAAACAATTTCCCGACCCAACTGGTCATCATCATCGTCGTGACCGCCCTCTTCAGTCTTTCGGCAGTCAGCGGGATCGGCAAAGGCATCAAATATCTCAGCAACCTGAACATCATCCTGGCCGTTCTCTTGCTGGCGTTCCTGCTGTTCGTCGGTCCCACCGAGTTTTTCATGAGCGTGTTTTCCAGCACCTTGGGGAGCTATCTGCAAAACCTTGCCGGGATGAGCTTGTACATGGCACCGTTTGCCGATCAAGCACACGAATGGGTCAACAGTTGGACCGTTTTCTATTGGGCTTGGTGGATCTCCTGGGCTCCCTTTGTCGGAACGTTCATCGCCCGGATCTCCAAAGGGCGCACCATCCGGGAGTTCGTCATCGGTGTCCTGCTCGTTCCCACCCTGTTCGGATCCTTGTGGTTCGCCGTATTCGGGGGTTCCGGCCTGTATCTGGAACTGTATGAGGGCATTCCCCTTCACCAAATCATGAGTGACAAAGGGATCGAAGTTCTCCTGTTCTCGGTGTTGGAGGAATTCCCGTTGGCAACGTTGATGACCGGATTGGCCATCATTCTCATTTCCACCTTTTTCATTACCTCCGCGGATTCCGCGGCATTCGTCCTCGGAATGCAGACCACTCACGGAAGCCTGAACCCCCCGAACAGCATCAAGCTGATCTGGGGCGTCATCATTGCCGCTTCCGCCGCGGTGCTTCTCTATTCGGGAGGCTTGCAGGCCCTTCAAACCGCTTCGATCATCGCCGCATTCCCGTTCACCTTTGTGCTGATCGGCGTGATTGTCTCCCTGGTTCGTTCGTTCCGCGGGGAACGGGACGGCTTGATGCGGACCGGATGAATCCGAGCGGTCATGAAATTTTGCCCCACATCAAGTTTCCATCCTCTTGTACCATGACCAAAAGGGGCAGGAGATGTTTCTCCTGCCCCTTGTTTTCCGCGGCTGCGAACGACAAGGTCATTGTTGTTCGTAAATGGGCACCCAACCTTCGGTCGTCTTGAAGATGCGAACGGCGACGACACGGCGATCTTCCATCAACGTAAAGTAATGACGGTAGTTTTCCGGGACGGAAATCAGGTCGCCGGGCTCCAGCTCGACGTCAAACCACCGTCCGTCTTTTCCTTTGATGGCGAAGATTCCGTGCCCGCTGACGATGAAGCGCACTTCGTCATCGGTGTGGTGATGCTCCCTCTTGAAGTTGTCGAGCAGTTGTTCCAGGTTGGGCGTCTCCGGCGATAGGGAAACGACGTCTTCCGTCAAATAGCCCCGCCGGCGGGACAAATCGTCAATCTCTTCACGGAAAGTGGCGATGATGCGCTCCTTTTCCTCATCCGTCAGATTGTATTTTTCCCGCAGATCTTCCGGCAGTTTCGAGATGTCCCACTTCTCGTAAATCACGCCCTGGCTCTCCAGCCAAGCCACCACTTCATCCCGTTTGGACAAACGCTCATCGGTGTCATGAAAACGAAGTTCTGCCATTGTTGCACTCCTCCCCGTGAATTCCTGATGAAATCCGAAGCGGTCATTCATCGGATCACCCGGTGGCCGGTTCTTTCCGCCGGCAAAATTCCCCGGAAATCCGGCAACTTTCCCGAAATTGGGAACCCTCCGTCTATTCGGTCATCCCGTTTTTCTCCGAATCGTTGAGAAATCAGCACCTCCCGCGGCAGGGTCCATTCTCCGGCGCTTCTGCTCACCGACAGTCGTCGCTTCCACGGCCTTCATGCCGTTCCGACCCGATTGCCCCGCACGGAAGCCCGGTTCCCCGCGATGCCCAGCAAGTGCAGCTTCACCCGCCAGGAACACAGAAACTCCAGCGCCTCCAGGTGTTTTTTGGCCTCGAACGCGGTCCTGCCCCAGACGGTGACTCCGTGATTGCGGATGAGGACGGCGCGCGTGTCACGGCGAATCGCTTCTCCCACCGCCCGGCCCAGCCGGTCGAGATCGGCGTGGTTTTCCACGATGGGCACCGAGAGTTCCCCTTCCTCCTCCCAGATGCCGAATGCCTTGATCAGCTCCTGTCCGTGAAAGACCACCTTTCCTTGCGCGGCATACAATTCCGTGATCACATTGTTGTCCACGGTGTGAATGTGAAGACAACAGCGGGCATCGGTCAACCGGTAGATCCAGACATGCACCGGCGTTTCGGCCGAGGGGCGCAAATGCGTCTCCCCCACCGGCACACCCTCTTCATTCACGAGCACGAAATCCTCGTCGGTCCGCTTCCGTTTGTCCTTGCCGCTGGCCGATACCAGAAACGTGAGCGGATCATCCGTCACGCGGATCGACAGATTGCCGCTCGTCCCGGGAAACCAGTCCCGGGCAGCCATCTCCTCCTTGACCGCCGCCAGTTCCTCCCATCGCTCAGCCAGAAGTTCATCGACGCTCATGCCTGCCGCACCCCTTTCCGCTTCAACGATCGGATGATGTCATGAAAGCTTTCGAACGGAGTGTAAGCAATGCCGTATTCCCGGCATTTTTTCGCCAGAAAGTCGGTGGCGTACACTTCTTCCGCCAATTTGGCCGCCTGCAGGTCGGTGATCGAATCGCCGATCACGATGCGATGGAAGGTTTGCGGGTCATACCCGCGCAAAATGGCGGGTTTGCACAATCCGCAATCGTTCCGGCAGTGACCGTCACAGGCATGCGGCCAGAGAATGCGGATCGTCTCTCCCGAAAAATCACTGCCGTTGCAGAAAATCCGATCCCGCTCCACAATACCCTCCAGCACCGGATGGACGAAGAAATCGATGCCCCCGCTGACGATGAAAAACGGAATCTCCTCCTCGCGGACGAAAGACAGAAACTCCCGGAATCCGTCGCGGATTTTCGCGTTTTCAAGCACGAACGAAACAATGTCATCTTTCAGTGAAACCGGGAGCAGGGAAAACATCCGGCCGACACCCTCGCGGACGGAAACGCGGCGGGCCAGCACGTCGTCCTTGATCGCTTCCCACCCCGGCGGTGCGAACCGTTTCATGATGGCGATGATGTTGTCGCTTTCCGTCACGGTGCCGTCAAAATCGCAGAAAATCACGGGCTGTCGGCTCATCCGCGTTTGCCTCCTCCCCACTTTCGGAGTGCCTCGGCCAGTTCCGGATGACCGGCCGCCGCCTCTTCCAGGGAAATTCCCCGTCGCACGGCATCCACCGCCTGACGGAACGCACGTCCTCCCGCTTCCGCCCCTTCCGGGTGTCCGTGCACGCCACCGCCGGCATTGATGACCGAATCGATGCCGAAATCATCGATCAACCGCGGGACCAAACCGGGATGAATGCCCGCGGACGGAACCGGAAACGATTCGCGGATTCCATCCAGCGAACCGGTCAGCCCACGGCTGATTCCCAGGGCTTCTTCCCGCTCCAGAGCCACGCTGCCGTAAGGAGACGGGAACAACACCCAGTCGGCTCCGGCGATCCTGAGCAATTTGCCCAGAAGAAGGGACGCTTTCACCCCGTAAAGCGGCGAGCTGACAAATGCACCGGAAAAAGCGGGATGAGCCATGATCGGCACCGGAATTTCCGGATCTTCCGCCAACTCCTGCAAAACGTCCAAACCGTAGGCGAACACGTTGAACAGCAGAGCGTGAGCCCCCAGCTCCGCGGCCCGTCTGGCCCTGTCCCTGAGCTCCCGCGTGCGGCCCGTCAGATTGACGGCATACCAGGTACGGTGTCCGGTCTCCGCCTCCGTTTCCGCCAATACCTTCAACGCGATGCGAATCCGTTCTTCAAACGGCGTGAGCGGGTTGTCAAACAAAATTTCATCATCCTTGACGAGATCCACCCCGCCCAGGGCTTGCCGGCGAAGCTGGTCCGCAAAATCCTCGGAATCCCGACCGAGCACGGCTTTGAAAATGCTCATCACCAGCGGCCGGTCGTGAACTCCCAGTTTCTCGCGAATGCCGCGAATCCCGAAGCCGGGTCCGGGAAACGCCTTCAACAGATCGGGAGAAAACTCCAGATCCACCAGCTTGATTTCGCCGTCCAACGACAACTTGCCGAAAACCGTCGTGAGAATCGCCGGCAAATCGTGGGAAAAATTGACCGCCGGATAAGCAATGCGAATCAGACCGCGGGTTCTTCGATGGCCGAACCAGCCGTTTACCCGTTCGTCATCGGACAGTTCGCGAACTTCCACGACCCGCCCCTTGTGTTTCTCCAGCTGTTTTTGTTTCAGTTCCGGCAAGTCCGTCCATGAACCCACCGTCAGACCGAGCGCGATGCCTTCCGCCTTGGCGCTCAGGTCACTCTTTCTGTCATGCACCAAATAAGTGGCGATCAATTCACCCATGCCCTCAGCCTCCTTGAAGCCGAATTCGTCCGTAAGCGGCGATCCCGTCCCGGCCGCCCCCCGCAAGTCCCGGCCGCCGCCTGATCCCGGGCTCGCGGCGGAAGCACGGAACGGTCCTCCGCCGCGTCCCTCACCGATTCAAACGCATCAAAAAAGCCTCTTCCACGGAAGGAAGAGGCCGAGTCTGCCCGTTGGTCTCTCCCTCCCATCTCTCAGCTCAACGCTGCAAGATTTAGCACCGTACCATGCGCGGTTTTTCACCGCGGCCCCCGCTCCCGCGGGAACCCCATCTCACGATGGTATGACGGCCGGTTGCTGGGCTTCATTGGGCTTGGTCCCTCCGCCTGCTCTTGATGAGAGTGAATAAAAAAATGCCTGGACGAAATATTCATTTTTCACCTGTGATTATGACATTTGCGTCATCCGGTTGTCAACGAATTTTTTCAAACAGCCCCAAACGCGTCATCCGCTGTGCCGCTTCCGCCAGTCTGGATTCATCCGTCAGAAGGCCCACCCGCACAAATCCCTCGCCGGCGTTTCCGAATCCGATGCCCGGAGCCACCGCCACACGGGCCTTTTCCAGCAACAGATCGGCAAACGACTCGGACGAGTGCCCTTCCGGAACCGGCAGCCAGCAGAAAAAGGAGCCCGCGGGCGGTTTTACGTCCCATCCGGATGCGCGCAGAGTTCCGATGAAAGCGTTCCGTCTGCGCTCATACAGATTCACCAGGTCCCGGACACAATCCTGCGGTCCCAGCAGCGCTTCCGCCGCGGCGGCCTGAACGGCCCCGAACAGGCTGACGTAGTAGTGGTCCTGAATGAGGTTGATGACTTCGATCACGCTCGGGTTGCCCACGGCAAACCCCACTCGCCAACCTGCCATGTTGAAGGTCTTGCTCAGCGTGTAAATTTCGATGCCGGTTTCCTTGGCTCCCGGAATCTCCAGAAAACTGACCGGTTTTTTTCCGTCGAATCCGATCGCCCCGTACGCGAAATCGTGCACCACCAGGATGCCGTGTTCGGAAGCCCATTCCACCGTGTCACGGAAAAAGTCCCGGGATGCCACGGCGCCCGTCGGATTGTTCGGATAGTTGAGAAACATGAGCTTGGCGCTTTTCCGCACCGTCTCCGGAATCGACCGGTAATCCGGAAGGAATTCGTTCTCCTCCCTGAGCGGCATCATTTCCATGCGCCCGCCGGCCATGGCGATGCCCGACCAGTAATCCGGGTACCCCGGATCCGGCACCAGAGCGGTGTCTCCCGGATTGAGAAAACACTGTGCAATTTCCACCAGGCCTGTCTTGCCTCCGAACAGCACGGCCACTTCCCGTTCAGGATCCAGGGTCACCCCGTATTCCCTGCGGTAAAACTCGCAAACCGCGTTCTTCAGAAAAGCATGACCGCGAAACGGGCTGTACCGGTGGAATTCCGGATTGTCCGCCGCCCGTTTGAGCGCCTCCACGATGTGCGGCGGTGTGGGTTGGTCCGGATTCCCCTGTCCGAGATTGATCACGTCATGGCCGGCGCGAACGGCGGCCGTCACCTTGCCCACCAGTCGGGCGAAAAATTGCTCGGGGAGACGCTTGAGTGCGTCAGCCGTTTGAAACTGCATGGCCTTCACTTCCCATTCAAGCTGAAATGCAAAAGCTGTTGACAATCCCTGCCAAACGGTCTCCCGAACCGTTTTCCGGAGTTCAATGCGTTTGCGTGAAATCTGCGCCGGCTCCCAGGCATGCTTGCCAACAAGCTCATGTGAAATGTTCTTGAAATTCTAATGACTTATGTTATATCGTGGAGGAAAATCTGTCAAAACGTTTTTTTGGAGGCGGACATCCCCATGAAATGGAAAATCGCCTTGGCCCAAATGGATCTCTCCTTCGGTCAGCCCGAAGAAAATTTCGCCAAAGCGGAAGGGTTCATCCGCCGGGCAGCTTCCGAAGGAGCCGATGTGGTCGTTCTCCCCGAACTGTGGAACACCGGCTACGACCTCACCCGCATTCTTGACATTGCCGATCCCGACTCCGCAAGAACCGAAGCGTTCATCCGCAAGCTGGCCACGGAGCTGAACATACACATCGTCGCCGGGTCGGTCGCCGCGCTGCGCGGGAACAGGCCCTTCAACACGTTGCTGGCCGTGGACAAAACCGGCCAATTGGCGGGCACGTACAGCAAGGTTCACCTGTTCCGCCTGATGGACGAAGAAAAATACTTGACTCCCGGCGATCACCCCGGGTTGTTCCGGCTGGATGACGTCCCCTGTGCCGCGGCCATCTGCTACGACATCCGCTTTCCGGAATGGATCCGCCGGTATGCGCTGGAAGGAGCGCGCGTCCTGTTCGTTCCGGCCGAATGGCCCGAACCCCGGCTCCGTCACTGGCGGACGCTGCTCACCGCCCGGGCGATCGAGAACCAGTGTTACGTCGTGGCCTGCAATCGCTCCGGTTCCGATCCGGCCAACACCTTCGCCGGTCACTCCATGATCATCGATCCGTGGGGAGAAGTGATCGTCGAAGCCGGTGATGCTGAAACGTTGGCATTCGGAAGCATCGACACGGACCTGGTTGCGGAGGTTCGTTCACGCATTCCGGTGTTTGAAGACCGCCGGCCGGAGCTCTATGGCCGCCGATGACGGCAAGCAAAGAGAAAAAGATTTTTTCCCTCTTGACATTCAATTCCGAGCGTAATATGATTTCGTTTGTAATTGCACGAAAAATAACGACAATTCATATCGACTGTTTGACCGGTCTCTTATCAAGAGAAGGCGGAGGGAAACGGCCCGATGAAGCCCGGCAACCGGCCGTCATACCATCGTGAGATGGGGTTCCCGCAAGGAAAGCGGGGGCCGCGACGCCAAGTCGCGCATGGTACGGTGCCAAATCCGGCAAAACGCGAGTTTTGCAAGATAAGAGGCCCAGGGTCGCATGGTGATGCATACCCGGGCCTCTTCCCAAGCGGAAAGGGGCCCTTTCTCATTGGCCCCGGAGAGCGATGACAACGCCGTCCGTTTTTTCCGTCCCTCCTTCAACAGGCGAAACCGGAAAAAAAACGGTGCGGCCATTGTCTCGGCACATTTCAAGGATCGGGGGAATGATCGGATGAGCGTGCGTGTCTCGGAGGCATATCAAGCATTGACGACCGAAACGGTGATTCGGGTCGTGGAGCCGTTGGACCTATTCCCGGATTCATCCCGGCTGACGGTGAAAGAAGTCGGCGACGGCAACCTGAATCTGGTGTTCCGGATCATCGATCCGGAGACCGGCCGGTCCGTCGTGGTCAAACAGGCCCTGCCCTACGCCAAGGTGGTCGGGGAGAGTTGGCCGCTCACCCTGGACCGCAACCGGATCGAAAGCGAGGCGCTTCGTCTGGCGGCACGGTATGTTCCGGAGCTGGTTCCCGCGGTGCATCACACGGATGAAACGCTGGCACTCACGGTGATGGAAGACCTCTCTTCCCATGTGATCCTGCGCAAGGGATGGATCGAAGGAAGCCAATTCCCGGAACTGGCCGGGCACATCGGCACCTACGTGGCCAAGACCCTGTTTTACACCAGCGATTTTTATCTGCATCCGTTCGAGAAAAAAGAGTTGGTGAAGCGGTTCATCAATCCGGAATTGTGCAAAATCACGGAAGATCTGGTCTTCACCGACCCGTTTTTTGATCATGAGACCAATGATTTTCCGGACGGACTTCGCCCTGCGGTGGAACGGCTGTGGAACGACACGGATCTGCGGCGGGAAGCCGGCAAGCTGAAATACGATTTCCTCACCCGCGCCGAAGCGTTGGTCCACGGTGATCTGCATTCCGGCAGCATTTTCGCCACGCGGGACTCCACCAAAGTGATCGACCAGGAGTTCGCGTTCTTCGGACCGTTCGGATTCGACTTGGGCCAATTCTTCGCCAATGTCGTCCTGAACTGGATCTCGCAGGAATGGCATGCGCGGGACCCGGAAAAACGGTCCGCCATCCGTGAAGAGCTGCTGTCCGTGATCAGCGGCACCTGGGATACGTTCGTCCGTGTGCTGGACGAACTGTGGACCCGGGAAGCCCGGGAAGTGTACGCTTCCGTGCCCGGCGTGAAAGAGGCGTTTTTGGCCCGCGTCTTCGAAGACGCCGTCGGCTTTGCGGGCTGCGAAGTGATTCGCCGGACCATCGGCTTGGCCCATGTGGCGGATCTGGATTCGATCGAAGATTCGGAACTGCAAATCCGCTTGAAGGAGAAAGCCCTTCGGCTCGGCTCCGTTCTGATCAAGGAGAGAAGCTCCGTCCGCACCACCGATGATCTGCTGGCGGCCATCCGGGAGGTGGGCGCATGAGCGGACTCATCCGTTCCGTGGAATACCGCCGGGACCACGTGCTCATCCTCGATCAGACAAAGCTTCCTCACCGGACAAAGTGGCTTCGCTGTGAAACGGTGGATCAGGTACGGGAAGCGATCCGTGCCCTGAAAGTGCGCGGCGCTCCGGCAATCGGAATGGCCGCCGCTTTCGGGTTGTCCGTCTGGGCGCGTCGCTTTGACACGCCGTCTCTCACCGTTTTTTGGGATGAACTGGAGAAACAGCGGGAGTATCTCGCTTCTTCCCGCCCCACCGCGGTCAATCTCTTCTGGGCGATGAACCGGGTGGTCGGCGCCGCCAAACGGGCCAAAGACGTTGGAGAAGCCCGCTGCCTGATCGAAAAAGAAGCCCTTTTCATCCAGGAGGAGGATGAGAGCGTTTGTCGAAGCATCGGGGAACACGCGCTCAGCCTGCTGCATGACGGAGACTCCGTTCTGACCATCTGCAACGCGGGCGGCATCGCCACGGCGAGGTACGGAACGGCACTCGCTCCCCTTCATCTGGCGAAAGAGCGGGGCTGGAAACTGTCCGCCTTCGCTTGCGAAACCCGCCCCCTGTTGCAGGGAGCCCGTCTCACCACCTGGGAACTGCAACAGGCCGGCGTGGACGTCACCCTGATCACCGACGGCATGGCCGCCCACACCATGCGCACCAAAAACATCGCCGCCGTCATCGTCGGATGCGACAGGGTGGCTGCCAACGGCGACACCGCCAACAAGATCGGCACGTTCGGACTGGCCCTGATCGCCCGCCAGCTGGGCATTCCTTTCTATGTCGCCGCACCGCTGTCCACCGTTGACCTCGACACCCCGACGGGCGACGACATTCCGATCGAGGAGAGGTCACCGGACGAAGTGACCCGCATTTCCGACCGGCTCATCGCTCCGGAGGGAACCAACGTGTACAATCCCGCCTTTGATGTCACCCCTGCCGAATACATCACGGCGATCATCACGGAAAAAGGGATCGTGCGCGGAAATTATCCGGAAGGACTGGCCCGGTTGAAAACAAATGGAGAGCGGAATGCCTCCGTGACAACCCCCGGTACATGAGATCCTGTTTTTCCCATCACCGGTTTCCGGAGAATCTTCCGGATTGATTCAAATCCGATCGAAGCCGGTGGCTGTTCTCCGTGCGTCCGCCTGACAAACAGCGGAGAACAACCACCGGCGGATTTTGCGCATGTCTTCATCTCCTCACTTCCCTTCCCGGCCTTTCATTCTCCTCTCCGCCCTGCCGCATGTGACGTGTCTGATTGAAGACCGAAAACGCATCATTTACCGAAGCTGCATCCATGTCCCGTATGTCGCCCCCTTCACCCCTCATGGTCCATCGATGTCGTTGACAACAGACAGACTCTTGGCATAAAATTTGATTGAACAATCAATTAATTGTTTGTACGATCAATCAATACTTTTGGTCGATCGGTGGATTCTTTCATTACCGGAGAGGGGTCAGCGCCATGAACAAAAACTCTCTGCACCCGATGACCGGCTTGCTGGTCGGTGCCGTTCTCATCTGGATCACCTGGATGCGCATTGATCATTTGTTGAATGCTTCCGAATCCGACTGGTATCATTGGATCAGACCGGCCTTCTTCGGGCTCGCGGGCATTCTGGCACTCACGGCGGGAATTTTGATGTTCATGCGGAAGGAAGCCGGCCAAGGCGTGATGCGACTCGCCGTCGCTCTCGTCCTCCTGAATCTCATGGCGGGACTGGTGATGCTTCTCATCCGTCTGGCCGTAAATGCCGTCAGTTGGATCGCGAATGGAAGTCTTTGATCGGTTGTCACGCATTTCCCTCCGGAGTGCCGCGGTCAAGGGGATCATCCTGGTTTCCACGCCTTGGAAAAAAACGTCCATCCGGAGGACCTCCCAAAGGAGGGGAATGATGAAAGACCATCACGGCGGTCGAAAAAAACAGTCCTTCATCGCGGAAGCCAGACGGGCGCAAATCATCGAAGCCGCCATCCACACTTTGGACGAGATCGGCTACGTCAACGCCAGTCTGGCCCAAATCGCCAAACGCGCGGGGATCAGTACCGCACTGATTTCTTATCATTTTCAGGACAAAAACGATCTCATGAACCACACCCTGGCCACTCTGATCGAGGAAGAAACGCGATATGTGGCGGAGCGGCTGGCAGCGGCCAAAACTCCCCGGGAACGTTTGCACGCCTACATCGAAGCGTGCCTCGCTTACCAGGGAACCCATCCCAAACGCATCTATGCGCTGATCGAAATCATCTTTCACGCCCGGACCCCCGACCAGGTTCCTTACTACAAACTGGAAGATGATGATGAAGAACCTCTGGTGTCCGTGCTGAAAGAGATTCTCATCACGGGGCAAAAAGCCGGGGAGTTCAGAGCGTTCAACGTTCCGGTGACGGCTGCGGCGCTCCGGGCGGCGATATGGGAATATGCGGCCAACAAAACCCTGTCGGAACAAATCGATCTGGAAACCTACAGCGCGGAACTGATTCAAATCTTCGACCGGGTCATCCTGAATCCGGACAAGGCAGGGCAATGAACCGAAACCGCAACATGGCCGGAGCCAAACGGTGCATGCCGTATGGCTCCGGCCATCTCTTTCGGGAATCGCCGCAATTTCTTGTTTCATCCCGATGCATCTTCCCCGAGTCATGCAAGATTCTCGCGCCTTGTTTCTCCTCTCACTCCCGACCTTCCGCCGTTTTTGAACGCCCTCTTCTTCTTTTTAAGAGCAACAGCCCGTTTCCGATGAGCAAAACATTCAACACCGACCATGCAACGGAATACGATTGCACGTCCACGATGAATCCGAAAATGGTCGGAGCGAGGATAATGGCCGCTTGATTCAGCGTCAGCGCATAGCTGACCATCAACCCTTCCGCCTGAGGAGGAGCATGCTCCGCCACGGCCAACAAAAACAAACTGAACCACCCAATCCCGAAAAAGCCCAACCACGCAGACAAAACAAAAAGCGCCCACACGGCCAAAGACGCGGGGGTGAATGCCAGGACAGAGACTCCGATCACAGATGCCCAAACGCAAAGATGAAGCGGATCTTCCCGGTTCCCTTCCCACCATTTGTCACTGATGTATGCAAGCACGATCCTGCCCGCCATCCCGAACATCAAAGCCGTGGCCAGCAGCTGCCCCGAAATGACCAGTCCCGCTTCGGTTTCATGGCTGAAGAAGATCATCAAATGTCCCACCAACACCATCTGAAGCGAAATCAAAGTGATCCCGGTGAACAAAATCGGGGATGTCTTTTTGTTTTTTGCAATCGTCATCATTTTTTGCGTGAATGAAGATTTGTCGGTTTGCCGCCCATGACGGGAACCGGGAGGATCGCGGTACAAAACGAGGAACAACAGGCCTCCGGCGACGGCGAAAGCGGCTTGGGTGAAGACGGCCGTTTGCCATCCGAAATGCAGGGACAGATATGGAAGCAAAGCGCCGCCGATCGCCCCTCCGACGGGGATTCCCGCCTGACGGATCCCCATGGCCAACCCTCTTTCCTGTTCCGAAAACCATCGCAATACCACCCTGCTTCCCCCGGGTTGAGCCGTTCCATACCAAATGCCGACAATCACCAGCAAAAGCATCAACAACCCGTAGTGAGTCGTGAATGAAACAAGGAGAAACGTCAACCCCAACAAACAGGACCCCAAACCGATCAGCCATCGTTCACCATGTCGATCCAACGCGTGTCCGATGAAGAGCATCGACAGCAAAGGCCCGATTTGAACCGCGGAAACCAACAGCCCCGCTTGCGAAGCATTCAGACTCCATTGATTTTGCCAAATCGCGGCCAGAGGTCCGACCCCATAGGTGACCAAAGTCGCTGAAGCCTGAGACCAAGTGGCGACTGCCAATATCAGCCATCTGTAATGGGGCTTTCGTTGATGTTCCATCCGTTCCCGTTGCACGGGCAAACGGGCATTCACCCGGCCTCTCCCCCTTTTGCTTCAAAGATGGATGCCGTTTGAATTCGACTTCCCGCGATTGGTTCAAAAGGATCCGACCTTGCGTGATCCATTTGATTTTCGGTTGTTACCGAATATTAATCAAAGATCGTGAATGGATCAACATTGAATTTTCTGATTTCTACCGAAGATCCAAACGTTTGCTTTCCTTTGCTCTTGTCCCCTTCATCTTTCACTGTTTCCGTTCCCCGGCTTTCCGGGTTCGGCAAGAAATCCGGCGAGCCCGTCCGTGAATTTGCACCGGATCGGATCCGGCCGGCAACAAAACGTGATCTCCCGTCCGGAAGCGATGTCGGGCTCCGTCGAGCTCCAATGTCCCTTCTCCGTCGATCACCGTGATGGTCCGGAACGGGTCGCCCAAGCTCCACTGTACGGATCCCGCCCGTTCCCATGTTTCCACGGCAAACCACAGCGGATCACAAAAACCGACCCTCGCCGGAGAGCATGCTTCCTCCGGAAAGAAGGTCGGATCTGAGGTCAGGATATGCCTGTTTCACGGGTTCCGTCGATGAATGTTTTCGCGTTTTCCGCAAGCCGTTCCAGCAGAACGGCCGGTTTGATGCCCCGCCTTTTCGCCAGATGGCGGACGGATTCGCGAATCATTGACGGATGCGTTTTCCGTCCGGCAAACGGTCCTTCGAACTCCCAAGGGCCGTCCGTCTCGGCCATCAGGAGTTCCAGCGGAACCCGCTCCGCCACCCGGCACGTCTCTTCCTCGTACAGAATGTCCGGCGTGAAGGAAACCATGAAGCCCATCGACACCAGTCGCTCAAGGGTCCGGTCATCCGTCTTCAGCCAGTGAAAATGGGCCCGACGAATGCGATGAGCTTCAAGCCGGTCCAACAGGACGCGAACATCTTCCCGCACTCCATGGAGAATGACGGGCTTGTCCAGTTCGGCGGCCAACTCCAGCATCCGGTCCAGCATGTCCAGATACGGGGCTTCATTCCATCCGCCAGTGCTTTGCATGACTTCCCGGCGGGTGTAATACGGCAAACCCACTTCCCCGATGGCATCGATCTCCCCGGCGTGTTCCCGGATGAACCGCTCCAGGGCAGAGACATCGCCCGTGCACACGTCCTCCGGAGGACGCTCCGGATGAATGCCGCATGCAGCCCGCACTTTGTCAGGGAACCGACGCTTCAGTTCCAATGTTCTCCCGGCCGACGCCAAATCCATGGACACGGCGATCAGACCCGTCAGGTCCGGATCCCGCACGATGGCTTCCGCATCGACATCCGGATAGAGATCCAGATGAATGTGCGCGTCGAAGATCACGCCTTTTCACCTCCCGTCCAAAACGGAAACCGGTCCGTGAAGGGACCGGTTCCGCCTGTTTCAAGATGGATCAGAAGTTGAAGTTGTCCGGGTCGGGTCCGGTCCGGTGATTCCGGTTGAGCCCCTCCAGAATGGCCACATCTTCCTCCGACAAATGGAAGTCGAAGACGTCGGCGTTTTCCCGGATCCGGTGTTCCCGGACGGATTTGGGGATGGTGACCACGCCGATTTGCAGGTTCCAGCGCAGCACGATTTGGGCGGGAGTCTTTCCGTATTTCTCCGCCAACCGGACAATCTCCGGAACCTCGGTCACCTTGCCGCGCATCAGCGGGCTCCATGCTTCCAGCACGATATGGTGACGGGAGCAGTATTCGCGGAGCTCTTTCTGGGTCAGCCAGGGATGAAGCTCCACCTGGTTCACCATCGGATTGATTTCCGCATCCTGCAGGAGATCATCCAGATGGTGCGTCTGGAAGTTGCTCACCCCGATCGCCCGAACCCGACCTTCCTTGTACAGCTTTTCGAGGGCTTTCCACGTCTCTTTGTATTTGCCTTTCACCGGCCAGTGGATCAGGTACAAATCGACGTAGTCCATGCCGAGTCGTTCCAGGCTGGCTTCAAACGCCTTCAACGTGGAATCGTACCCCTGGTCGGAGTTCCACACTTTCGTCGTGATGAACAATTCCTCGCGGGGAACCCCCGATTCCCTGACGGCTTTGCCCACTCCGGTCTCATTGCCGTAGACGGCCGCCGTATCGATGCTGCGGTATCCGAGACGAATGGCCGTCTTGACGGCGAATTCCACTTCTTCGCCTTCTTTGGCTTTGTACACGCCGAGACCCAGCCACGGCATTTTGACACCGTTGGACAAAACGGTGGAATCGGAAAGTGATTTGAACGTCATATGTACCTACGCCTCCCGTTTGAAAAAAATCGTGCTCCGAAACTGATTACCCGTTTCGTACCACGAAATAAACATGGTTGCCCATGAAAGGTTTATGAAAGACCCTGCCCTTGAATATCATGCCTGAACGGATTCCTGCTGTCCACCCGCCGGCATGGTCAACAACGGCCGGAAAAACGACAGGAATTTTCCGGTTTTTATCAAATTTCATCATCAATTGGAAAATCCATCCTTTGAGCAAATCTGCAAAGGAGCATGGAAATGAAGGAACAACATTCCCTCAGGATCCGCGATCTGCTTCGTCCGCACCGGAGCAGGCTCATCGCGGCCATCTTGTCGGCGCTCGCCGCATCCGCCGCGGGACTCCTTCCTCCATTGATCATGAAGCAGATGGTGGATGTGGCCCTGCCTCGAAAAGATTTTTCCCTGCTGACGTTGTCCTTGATCAGCCTGGTTCTCCTTCCCGTCCTGTCCACGCTGCTTTCGATGTTGACCGAACGGATCCACCACCGGATCGGCGGAACCATCACCGACTTGCTGAAAATCTCCATGATGAGCCGGTTGCTTCGGCAGGCTCCCGAGGCCGGGAACGCGCCCCTCACCGGGGATCACGCTTTGCGCTTCGGATTGGCGGATCGGATCGGCGACCACTTCATCACCCGGAAGCTGCTGCCCGTGATTCCGCAAACGATCACGTTCCTGACGCTGTGCGGGATCATGGTGGGATTGGATCCCGTGCTCGCCGTGTTTTCCTTGATGCTGTCGCCCCTGGCGGCATTCATGGATTCCCTGTTGGAACGGAAAGCGGAGGACGCGTCCAAACAGAGGACGTCCGTTCATGAATCCGTTCACGAAGCGGTCCAGCGTCTTCCCGAAGCCGTCAGAACCGTGCAACTTCTGACCCGGGAACACCGGGAGGGAGCCGAATTCCGGGAACACATCCGCCGGTTGCGCGGGGCCGAAAACCAGTGGTTCACGGTCCGGCTGTGGCGGCAAGCACTGTCGTCCCTGGGGAAGGTCCCGGGGCTCTTCATCCTGATCTCCGTCAGTCTCCTGCTCATGTCAAAGGACCGGTTGACCGTGGGCACCTTGCTCGCATTCACCGTGTATTTCCCCCAGCTACCGGACATCGTCAGGCAATTTCGGTCCGTTTTCATCGAATACAAGCATGTGAAAGGCCATCTTGAGGCGGTAACGGAAACGCTGAACTTGCCCGTCCGTGACGATGACGCGCCGGATGCCCGTGAACTGCACCGGGCCCGGGGAGAGATTGAGTTCCGGAACGTCACGTGCACGCTTCCGTCGGGAGACGGCGTAAAGAACCTGTCACTCCGGATTCACCCCGGCGAATTCATCGGCATCGTCGGACCGGACGATGCGAGCCAAAGCATCATCCCGGATCTGCTGCTCCGCTTCCGGGAGCCCGATGAAGGGGAAATCCTGCTGGACGGGCGGAACATCCGGGAGTACCGTCTCGTAGATCTTCGCAAGCGCATCGGTCTCGTCACCCGGAAGGTGTATTTGTGGGAGCGAAGCATCCGGGAGAATCTGCTGTGCGCCAATCCGGACGCCGCCTTTGATGAACTGGTCGACGTCTGCGGCCTCACCCGACTCACTTCGATGCTGGATTCACTCCCGGACGGTTGGGACACCATCACCGGAAAGGACGGAGTCAACCTTTCCGATGAAGAAAAACATCGGGTGGCCATCGCCCGCACCCTGCTCCGGAAACCGGACATCCTGCTGCTGGAAGAACCCCCATCCACGGATGCCACCGCCGGATCACGACTCTTCGAAGAACTCGATCCGGTGCTCCGGGACAAAACCGTGATCGTGACGGCACACCGGTTGCCCGCCATCCGCCACGCCGACCGCATCCTGGTCATTGAAAACGGCAAACTGACCGAATCCGGCACCCACGATGAATTGCTGAAAAACCGTTCCGCCTACTGGCGGCTTCACCATGAACCACATGAGCGGACCGGAGAAGAGGAACGCGTGGGATGAAGCGATTCCGGAACATGCAGGGAACGGATGAAGAGCGAAAATTCAAACGAATGCCCGGGAGTTGATCCCGGGCATGATTTTCTCCTTTCACACTCCGGAGGCGATTCCGGCCCGTTTCCTGAATGTACATCAAATGGCGGACGCCGTTCTCTCCGGTCTCCAGTCCTGAACACCGTTGTCTTCGATGATTCCGATGACCACATCCGCAATTTGAGGTTCCGCCAGCAAGCGGTCGCGCAGCCGAAATTTGATGTCATCCGCTTCGGCCAGCGTCAGACCCGGACGCAGTTCCACGTCGCACTCCACATGGTAAAAACGGCCTTCCTGCACGATCCGCATGAAGTTGATGTCGGTGACGATCGGATCGGAAAACAGGATGCCGGCCACCTTGTCTTCCACTTCCTTCGGCGCCGCCACCCCGATCAGACCGATCATGTTGTCGTAACCCACTTTCAGGGCCACCGCGGCCATGAGCAGTCCGATCATCACCGTGGCAATTCCGTCAAACTGCCGGAAGGGCGTGAAATGGGAAACGAACACCGAAATCAGGGCCACGAACGCGCCAAGAGTGGCCACAATGTCTTCATAAAACACCAGTCGCGTCGGCGGTGCGGCGCGTCCCACCGACCGGAATGCCGCAAGGATTTTTCTCCATCCTTTCACCTGTACGCCCGTTTCCTTCAAAATCTCATTCATCGCTTTTACCAACACCATCCCGTCGATGAGGACGGACAGGGCCAGAATCGCGGCGTTGAGCAGGAAATGGGTCGGCTCGTGGGGTTCCATCAAGAGCTGGATCCCTTCCCGTACCGTTTCATAGGCCATCATGGACACAACCATCACGGCCACCACGCAAAACAGGTTGATCAGCCGGCCGAATCCGGCGGGAAAACGGGGAGTGGGCTCCTTCTCGGCCAGGATGCTTCCCACGAACACAAAGCCTTGGTTCACGCTGTCCGCGAGCGAATGCATCGCGGATGCGAACATCGTCCCGCTTCCGCTCACAAACGCGGCGATCCCCTTGACCAGTGCGAGCGCGGCATTCCCCAGCGCGGCACTTGCCGAAGACTTGTTGCCTCTCTTGACTAGTTCCCCAATGGATTCCATGTTCAGCCTCCAACAGAAAAAATGGTTTTTTATACATTGTACTGAACATCCTCGGATGACGTCCAAGCGGAGAACGGAGAATTTTCGGCCCAATCTGCTTTTCACGGACCCCGGTGTTTTCAAAATACATTTCTTTCGTCGATTTTCTGGCCCACACGACCCGCCTCCCCGTCGGACATCACTTGAAATTTGTAAGCAAGTTGACGGGACAAACCCGAATGGCCTTTTTTCCCCATTGCAGAACCGCTCTGAAAAAAAATGGATGCAAGGACTCGCTTTTTCATGATACAATGGATTTCGACTTTTCCAAAAACATGCAGGAGTCACACTCATGAAAAACATGCTGAAAGATCTCAAATCCATGGATCGCAACATCTGGGTCCGGTTCTTCGGAGAGATGGTCACCAGCATCTCTTTTCAAATGATGGTGCCTTTTTTTGCCCTGTACCTGAAAAGCAAAGGCAACTCCATGGTCGATATCGGCATCATCCTGTCCCTGGCTCCGTTCACATCCTTTGTCGGATCGATGGTGGGCGGCCGATTGGCCGACCTGTACGGACGCAAACGGATGATGGTGATCGCCCATGCCGGTCACGGATTGACGCTGCTGGGCTTTGTGTTTGTGGAGGGATTTGCGGGATTCGCCGTGCTTTCCATGTTCGCCGGCTTCTTCAAGTCCCTGTTCCAGCCCGCGTCATCGGCGATGGTGGCCGACGTCACCGATGAAAAGAAACGGGCGGAAGCCTATGCGCTGCTGTACACCGGTTTCAACATCGGTGCCGCCGTCGGGCCGCTGCTGGGAGTGCTGGCGGTTCAAACGTCCATGGAGACCGTCTTCACGTTCACCGGTTGCGTCTTGCTGGCGAATGCCCTCGTCGACAGCTTGTTGATCCGGGAAACACGTCCGGAGCAGCCGCCATCCCGGAACGGAAAAAGCTCTACCAAGCAACCATCCCCTTGGAAAACCGTCTTGCGGGACTTCGTGTTCCTCGTGTTCATCGTCGCGGGAACCTTCATTCCGATGGGATTTTCACAAATGGACCTGTTGCCGGTGCATCTGGACAATGAACTGTCCGGCATCTTCGGTGACCACAACCTGTATCCGTACCTGCTGTCCCTCAACGGTCTGATGGTGGTGCTGCTGCAACTGCCCGTCACCCGGATGGTGAATGACAAGCGCCCCGGAGCGGTGATGCTCCTGGGAATGTCTCTGTTCGGTTTGGGAATGGCCGCCGTCGGTCAAATGGCCACCTGGTTCGGTGAGTGGCACGCCCCGGCCGCGCTCGTTGCCATCTCCCTGATCACCGCATATGTCGTCTTCACGTTGGGAGAATTGTTCATCACTCCGCACATCATGACGTTCGTGGCCAATCTCGCTCCCGAGCATCTGAGAGGCACTTACATGGGAGCCGCTTCTCTCCGATTTATCATCGGCGGATCGGTCGGTCCGCTGGTCGGTGGCTGGTTCCTGGATCAAGCCATCGGAAACCTGCTCTATGTATTCATCGGCCTCGGGTGCCTGTGCTCCGGATTCATCTTCCTGTTGCTCGACCGTCGAATTCAAAAGGAAGCGGTGCAGAAAACGGCGATGACGAAAACGGGTTGAATACAAGGCCACACAAAAGCCCCGGAAGGCACCCTGCCATCCGGGGTTTGTGATTTGGCCAATGAAACGTCAAGTCCGGGAATCATCCTTCTTCCGTTTCGGCGGCCACCTTTTGACCCGGCTCTTCATCCATTCATCCAGCGCCCAGTAGACGATCGCATTCGGCACGGAGAACGCGAGCAAAAACAGCACCTGTCTGTCCGTTCCCCACAGGAAGGGAAACAGCATCCCTCCCGCCAGGTGGATCAAAAAGGCCGTCAGCCGTTCCTGCTTGACGACTTTGCGAACCAGCCAATCGGAGAGATAAGAAACAACGGTGACATACACCACGACGGCGGCGGAAACGATCCACAGGGCGGCATACAACACTTCATGAAACGGGAGGAATTCGCTTCCATCCGTGAGACCTCTCCGGAACAAGACGGTCAGAACCAGCACGTTGATCAGCCAAACCGCCAGGGAAACCGACCATTTTCGCACGTTCCGCCTCATCCTTTCAAATCGGGGTGTGAGCCGGACATTCCAAAACCAAGTTATTCTTATCTCCATGAATATTTCCCTGTTCTTTTGAGAATTGGATCCGGATCCAATCCCGGCCGGACAGGGATGAAGCTCGAGCGGTTTGAGATTGGCGGCAGATCCCGGGGAATCTCAAGTAGCGGACTCCTCTGTTTTCCGTTCCGTCAGCTGCCTTTTGGCCCGGCTCTTCATCCATTCATCAATCGCCCAATACAGGATCGAGTTCGGCACGGAGAACATGATAAAAAACGTCCAACTCGATCCAAATATGAAAGCAAACGGGATTCCTCCCGCCAAGTGGATCAAAAACGCCGCAAACCGTTCCCACCTGCCGATTTTGCGGACCAACCAATCGGAGAAAACAGAAACAGCGGTAGCATACCCCAAGACGGAGGGTATAACGAACACCAGCGCGGCATCGAGAGAACGAGTCCCGAACACGCCGCCCAGGAACAGTATGTTGATCAGCAATATAACCATGGATACCGCCAATTTTCGCACGTTCCGCCTCATCCTTTCAAAACGGGCTGCAAGCCTTGGAACCCACAAAACAAAGTATTCTTCCCATGGTGTATATTCCCCTGTTTTCAAGCGTGTGGAACCGAAAATCAAAAGCGGAACGGTTTCCGGGTCAGGATCCGCCATCCTTTCATGATCTCATATATCCCCGCTGTCATCCCCGTACATGTTCACCACTGCCTTCGCCAGTTCACGCACCGTTTCCCGCAAATCCTCCGGTTCCACCACCAGCACTTCCCGATGCATGCCGAGGCTCCACTCCGCAGCCTCCTGCCGGGTATCAAAGCGGAGGGTGGCCGCAATCCATCCCATTTCATCCGGATCTTCGACCGACAGGACCCGGACGAACCGGTCACTGAAACGGATCCGGCGAAGCGCGTGGGGAGTGAGCCGCACCCGCACAATATATTCCGGCAGCCGGGCAACAAACCGGGCTTTGCTCGCGTTCCACCATTCGGCAAGGTCAAATCCTTCCGGACGATCAAACGTTTCCGCCAACATCCGCGCGGACTGAATCCGATTCAGCTTGAAGCTCTTGATCCCTTCCGCCGTGTTGGCCACCAAATACCAGACCGCCCCCTTGGCCACCAATCCGAGAGGCTCCACGATGCGTTCGCTTTGCTTTCCGTCGAGTCGTTCATATCCGAGCCACAGCTTCCGCTCTTCCAGAACGGCGCGAAGGATCGGTTCCATCCATTCATTCTCGGAGTTTCCGCCCTTCCACGGCTCCGTATCGAGATGAATTCTCTCCCACCATCTGAGCACCTGTGATTCCGTCCGGTCCGGCAAGGCGGAGGAAAGCTTGCGGCGGGCCATCCGGTACGTCCGTTCCAATCCCAGATCTTTGAGCAATTTTTCGGGCATGTTGAAAAACAGGGAAGCCACTTCATCCTGATTCAACGTGAGCAGGGTTTTGCGGAAGGAGTCCAACAGGTACCAGCCTCCGTGCCTTCCCCGGTCCGCCACCACCGGGATTCCCATCCTGCCGAGCGCATCCAGGTCCCTCAGGACGGTCCGCTGGGATACCTCCAGCTCCCGGGCCAATTCACGCGCCGTCCACTTTCCGCCTTTCTGGAGAATCAGCAACAGTTCCATCAGCCGATCGGCTCTCACCCGCATTGCCTCCTCTTTTCTTCCAACATCTCACGGAATCATGACATCAGATGTCATATTTCTCCGGATATACTGACTCTGTCCAACTTGAACCATACACATGGAACCATGCAAGGAGGGATCCTCATGCAACGAAAAGTGATCGCATACATCGCCATGAGCCTCGACGGATATATCTCCCGGGAGGACGGCAGCATCGACTGGCTGTTGAAACTCTCGCCCGAACCCGAAGAATACGGCTATGATGAGTTCATCCGCACGGTGGATACGGTGATCATGGGCAGAGCGACGTATGACCAGCTGCCGGAGCTGTCCGACACTTTCCCCTATGCGGACAAAGACTGCTATGCCTTTTCCCGAACCCGATCCGGACGGGACGAGCATGTCCGGTACGTAAATGAAGATCCGGGAGTATTCGTAAAGAGGCTGAAAAACAAGCCGGGTGGACACATCTGGCTGGTCGGCGGTGCCGAACTCATCCGGGATTTCATCGAAGCGGACCTGATCGATGAGTGGATCATCGGAGTGGTTCCCATCCTGATCGGTCGGGGCATTCCGCTCTTTTATCCAAACAACCGGGAAACCGGGTTGAAACTGGTGTCTCTATCGGCAGCCGGCGAACTGGCGATGCTGCATTATGAAGTGATTCGTTGACGCTCCTCTCTACAACGGGTACGAAAGTGACCAAAAGCGTCCGAAGGGCTGCCCCGCAGTCCGCCGGACGCTTTTTCTTGATCCCGACACCGGTGAGAAAACCATGCGCATTTCCGCATTCACGGAAACAAAACATCCAGATTCCGAAAGACGGAAACTTCTTCCGAACACTTTGCCATCAAACGGTGCACGCTTGCTGTTTCTCCGCAAAAGCTCATGTCTTCTGCTCCATGAGATTCCCCACGACCTCCCCTGCGTTGTTTTTTCGCCTCATCTCTTCCGCCGCCAGGTGGTCCCGTCCCCACTCGTTCATCAGAAGCAAGATCGGTTTCAGCGACTCTCCGCAGGGAGTCAGGGAGTATTCCACTTTCGGAGGCACCACCGGATACACCGTTCGGCTGACCATCCCGTCCCGTTCCAGCTCCCGGAGTTGCTGCGTGAGCATTTTTGGCGTGATGGCCGGCATCCGCTTTTTCAGTTCCCCATACCGTCTTTTCCCGTCCATCAGGTACCAGAGGATCAACGCTTTCCACTTCCCGCCGATGACTTGCAACGTCACCTCGACGGGACAGGGATGCTCCGCTCCGCTCATGCCCGTTCACCCGCTTTCCCCGCAGTGATTCGGTTACTAAAAAGTAAGTACTTACTAAAAGTAATTATACACGATAGACTGAAACTGAACCAGAAACCAAACGGAGGGATGGGAAACCATGATTCATTTGGCAACGCCGTTTGAGTGGAAGGGATTGACACTGAGAAACCGGGTGGTGATGCCGCCCATGTGTCAGTTGTCCGCCATGGGCAGGGATGGAAAGCCCAATGACTGGCATTTCGTTCACTATGTGTCCAGGGCGATCGGCGGCACGGGCCTGATCATCATCGAAATGACCGATATAGAACCGGACGGCCGGATCACGGACCTGGACCTCGGCATCTGGTCCGACGAACACATTCCCGCATTCCGGCGCATCGTCACGGAAGTGAAAAAACACGGAGCCGCGGTCGGCATTCAGATCGGACACGCGGGCCGCAAGGCGGAACACGTAGAAACGCCCGTTTCGTCATCTGCGATCCCTTTCGGTCCCGGATTTCCACCCCCCCGCGCACTGTCCACCTCCGAAGTGAAGGACATGGTCCTGAAATTCCGTGAAGCCGCCCGTCGAGCGGTGGAAGCGGGGGTGGACACCATCGAGCTTCACGGTGCCCACGGCTACCTGATCCATCAGTTCCATTCTCCCCTGATCAATCGGCGGGATGATGAATACGGCCGGGATCTTGCCCGGTTCGGCGTGGAAGTGATTCAGTCCGTGAAAAGCGTCATGCCGGATGACATGCCGCTTTTGTTCCGCATTTCGGCGGTCGAATATGCGGACGGCGGCTATGACCTTGACCATGCCATCGAACTGTGCCGCCGCTACCGGGAGGCCGGCGTCGACATGTTTCACATTTCCAGCGGCGGGGAAGCTCCGCTCGGTCGAAGGCGTCCCGGAAGCCACGCGGGGTATCAGTTGCCGATGGCGCGTGCCGTCAAACAGGCCCTCGACGTCCCGGTCATCGCCGTGGGCAATCTGGATGATCCCGAGGTTGCCGAATCGGCCGTGGCCAACGGTGACGCTGATCTGGTCTCCGTCGGCCGGGGCATGCTCCGCGATCCCTATTGGACGCTGCACGCACTCCAGGCTCTGGGGGCGGAAACCCGCGCTCCGGAGCCGTACAAAGTGGCGTTCCGCCGAGTCCGGTCCGCCATGTCCTGATTCGAAAAAGTTCCCCTTCCGGGCGGGTGGCAATCCCGGACGGATTTGATACAATTCTCTTCGGCACATACTAGCCAACGAACCTCACGTCCGGAATGTTCCCCGGATGGCACTACGACGCAGAAGGAGAACTGGCCATGTCCAAGTATCATACTGTGCTTCGGCTGGAAGACGGGATCTTCCATCTCTTCGAACCTTCCGGAGTGGGCTGCACGCTCGTCCTGGGTCAGGAAAAAGCCCTGCTCTTTGACACCGGTCACGGTCTCGGTGACCTCCTGGGCGCGGTCCGGTCCATCACCGACCTGCCGGTAGTTCTCGTCAATTCCCACGGGCACATCGATCATGTCGGAGGCAACTGGCAATTTGCGTCGGCGTACATCCACCCTGCAGACAAAGAACTCGCCGAACGGCATGTGTCCCGGGAAAAGAGAGAATGGATCATCCGCATGAAGTTTTCCGATCCAAAGAAACTCCCCGAGAACTTCTCGGTGGACACATACACATCCAGAACGGCCGGTGAATGGCTGCCCGTGGAAGACGGACAGTCGTTCGAGCTGGGTGGCCGGTCGCTGCGGGTGATCCACACCCCCGGTCACACGCATGGATGCATCTGCCTGCTGGATGAACAGACCCGTACCTTGCTCACCGGCGATCTGGTCGCTCCCGTCACCTGGATGTTCCTTCCGGAGAGCACCACCATCGGGACGTTCGTGCAAAGTCTGGAGCGTCTCCGCGAATGGGACTTCGAGAAAATCATCGTCTCCCACCTGGCCGGCATCCTGCGCCGCGGCTTCATCGACCGGATGCTCCAATGTGCGAGAAACATCGACGTGGCTGGTAGCCGGCCCTTCCCCACCCCACTCGCCGAAAACGTCCTCGTCTACCGCGAAGGCGGCGAGCCCGGCACCCGGGGCTATGTATCCATTGCCTATACCCGTGACAAACTGGACCTGTGAAGCCGGACCCGGGAATGGAACACCGTCAAGTTGCCCGCCAACGTTTGCCCGTACATCGGAAAGAATGAAAAAACCCGCTACAGAAAGAAAGATTCTGTCAGCGGGTTTTTCCGTCTCTGTTCCTTGGCGAATTCCGGTATATCTTCAAGATCGGAGAGTGAGGAAATGAAAAGCGTTGAACAATGGTTGGATGCTTGTCTTCAACCTGCAGGCGACATATCCCGGGCGTTTCAATCCATGGGTGTGCGGACCTTTCGGGAAGCTGCCCGTTACGTGCAGGCGTTGCCATACGGGCGGAATACAAACCGTGCGGATGCGCGGTCGGTCTTGCGCGAAGGAAAAGGGACGTGCAGTACCAAGCATGCGCTGCTCGCGATGCTGGCGGAGGAAAACAAGATTCCCGTACGATTGATGATAGGCATTTACTTGATGAACGAAGCCAACACTCCCGGCGTCGGCAACGTGTTGACACAACACGGCCTGACGGCAATCCCGGAAGCACATTGTTATCTGCGGCTGAATGAGCAGTATTTGGATTTCACCCGTCAAACCGGACAAAAGGACAAAATCCCCCTGTCATTCCTGGCGGAAAAAGAGATTGCTCCCAACGAGATCGGCGAGGAAAAAATCCGGTTTCATCAAGACTGGTTGAAGCACTGGGTAACAACCTCGGCCGTGCCCGTCAAGGACTGGAGAAAAGTGTGGGAGATCCGTGAAGCGTGCATCGCCGCATTGTCACAATTTCCCGGATGATGCCAGTCATCCCGGCGGATGTTCGAAAATGATGTCATCCCAACCACTTGGCCAGCAGCGGCACCCGCGTCACCACCCACCGGTCCACCGCCATCGCAAGCAGCAAGGAAACTCCGACCAGCGGGAACACCAGCCCCATGATCACCAACCATCCGGCGGCTCCTTTTATCCGGGAGCTGCTCTCCGGTTTCGGCGGAACCCCCAGCTTGCCTGCCGGTCTCCGTTTCCACCACATGACCCAGCCGCTCACGACGAGGAAGACCAGCCCCAGGCAGATCAGCAAACCCAGCAGCTGGTTCCACAAGCCAAAGTACCGTCCTTCATGCAGCGCGATCCCGACGGAAATCGCCTTGGCCAACGGTCCGTAATCACTGAATCGGAGATCGGCCAGCACATTTCCGCTGTACTGGTCGAGGTGAAGCGTGGCCTCATCTTCCGGACGGTTTGCCCGCAGCGACACGGTGTAAACCCCCTTCTTCCCCTCCGGAAGATGAATCACGTATCCCGGTTTCACCCGATTGGCTTCGGCAATGTGCATGACCCGTTCCAAGGAAATCGGGCGATTTCCGCTCGCGGAAAAAGGAACCGGCAGCGTCTCGGCCGCCCAGGGGACATCCGCCACTTCTTTGGTCGGGACGGTGGATTCCGGTTTGCCGTCCCACAAATACCTGGGATATCCCGTTCCGGTCTCCGCGGCGAATCGGGAAATCCACTCTCCCGTGAAACCGGACCAGGGAAGTCCCGTCAACACCAGTGCCACGATGCCAGCGGACAGCCAAAACGCCGAAACAGCATGCAGGTCCCGCCACAGCACCCGTCTTTTTGCGGCAAAGCGCGGCAAAAACGTCCCGAACACAGCCCGCCGTTTCTCCCGCGGCCACCACAGATACAGCCCCGTCGCGACAAGGATCAAGGTCCAGCACGCCGCCAGCTCCACGATCCGGTCCCCCGCCGTGCCGGCCATGAGTTCGCCATGCAGGACCTTCACCCGGTTCATCAGGCGGTCAGATTCGTTTCGCACCCCCTGGATCTTTCCGTTGTACGGATCGACAAACACCGTGAACGCCATCCCGTCCTTTTTCAGCATCACTTCCGCCGCCCGGTCCGGTGCAAAAGACGGTGTGAAGGCGGTGATCATCGCATCCGGATTCGCTTGTTTCACCCTTTCGAGCAAATCCGTGGGGGCCAACTTTCGCTCCCCCGGGCTGACGTACATCCAATCCCGGTACAACCATTCCTCCAGCTGCGGTTTGAACAGGTACACGGCCCCGGTGACAGCCAGCAGGAAGATGACGGGAGCAAAGAGGAGACCCGCATAAAAATGCCAACGCCATACCACTGCGTACCAATGCCTGCCTTCCCGACGATGTTCCGTTTGTCCCGTGCTCCGCATGTTGGCCACACGTTCCTCCATGCGCTTTTCCCCTTTCCCGATCCTCTTTTCTGCGAGTATAAAACGCATGACAAAAAATGGGATGACCGGAAAGAGTCATTTGAGGTGGATGACGAAAAAACGTCAAAAAAATACCGGAGTCGTTCCCCGGCGCCGTTCTTGCAATCGGCAACCGGGGATGGGACTCCGGCAAACTTTTTTCCGACAGGCATTCGATGTTCGGAAAATGGGGATTGGCGGATCCAGTCTGTCAGGCCGATTCCATCGGTTCTTCGAGCAGCCGCTCAATGTCGGCCGCGATGCTGGCTGGTGATGTGGTCGGTGCATACCTTTTGACCACTTCCCCCCGACGATTCACGAGAAATTTGGTGAAGTTCCACTTGATGTCCTTGAACAGCATGGCAGACGTGTTGTCTTTCAGGTACTGAAACAAGGGATGGGTGTTCGGGCCGTTCACGTGGATCTTGGCAAACATGGGGAACGTGACCCCGTAGTTGATCTGGCAGAATTCCTGAATCTCCTCCTCGCTTCCCGGCTCCTGACCGCCAAACTGGTTGCAGGGGAAGCCGAGCACTTGAAATCCCCGGTCCTTGTAGCGATCATACAGCTGTTGAAGCTCCTGGTACTGCGGGGTCAAACCGCACTTGCTGGCCGTATTCACGATCAGGAGCACCTGTCCCTTGTAATCGGAGAGCGGCTGCTCCTGTCCGTTGATCCGTGTCGCGACAAACTGGTAAACGCTCATGCGAATACTCCTCCATTACAGGATTTTCACATTGGGAATGCAGGCAGAAATCTTTCTTCCACCTGCCTCTTCAATTCCTTCCAAAGCGGACATGCTTTCTCCTTCAGTTTCCATGATCCCCGATGATTGTTCCATGAGCCGGAGCACCCTGACACACGAATGCAGATCTTCACTCACGAAGCCATGCCAGGAAGCGTTCGTCAAACAGACCGGGCTCCTCCAGCATCGGATTATGCCCGCTTTGTTCGAAGATCACTTTCGTGACGTGGCGATGCTTCTCTTCCACCGAGTCCCACAGCGAACAAGGACCGACCAGATGATCGTGCCGTCCCAGTGCCAGCCACACCGGCTTGTCGCAGCGAGTAAGGGATTCGATCAGGTTCATGCGGCCAAACACGTCTCCCCACAAATGGTCGATGACCGGCATGTGGGTCACCACTCCGTCCCACAGCGGAGCAGCGTCGAACGTCCAGTCATAAAAGCCAAGCGCTCCCATGCGGATGCACATGTGGGCAAACCGCCGCTCGGGTTCCCGCTCCAAATCCCCGGGAAGAAGAGCCAGGTCTTGCTCCAGCTTCTTCTTGCGATCCGGTTCGGCCACTTCCTGGAAATGAGCCATGCTTTGCTCCTGCCGCTCTGCGCTGTTCGTCGGTGCCGTGTTCATGAGCGCCACCTTGCGAACGGATCCGGGATGGCGGATGGCATACTCCAGCGCCAAAAACGCATTCCCCGAATGCCCGGCGATCACCACATCCTCCAGGCCGAGCTCTTTCCGAATGATCTCCGTGTCTTCCAAGATCCGATCCAACACCCCGTCGAGGGGTTCCCCCTCCCGGGGCGGCGGAACAAACCCCCGGTGATCAATGAACACCCACTTGCACGCCTTCCGCAGCTCCGGTGAAAACAACCTCGGAAAGTACAAGGAACTCCCGATCAGCATCACAGGGAGCCCTTCCCCTTCCATCCGGTAAACCAGTTCATATCCGTCAATGCGGACAATTCCATCTTTTTTCACGGTTTACCCTCCCCGTTCCTCTCCCCTCAAAACTTTTTCATTTCCCACGAAACCGACACTCGGGAGGCCGGGGCCAGGTGCGGGCGATGCAGACTGGAAATCGAGTTTATGTTGTGGCCCCGATCCCAGAAATTTTGTGAAAATAGAAGAAAAATGAAAACTGTTGTCATCTCTAAAAAAAAGCAGCAGCCCTGAACTGGACTACTGCATTTCATTCTCATGATCACTCCTCATAAAACTCCACGTTCATCTTCAGATTGCGCCCGTTCTCCCTCACGGTCCGTTGTACGTTTTCGGGCACGCCTTCCGGTACGGACACTTCGGCATCCAAACGAACTTCCAATCGGGCCCCGGGAAGCTTTTTCAAATGATCCAGCACCTCTTCAAAGAACAAGCTGATCTCCTTGACATAGCGATTGGAATCCAGATTGGAAGTGATGATCACCCGCTTTGGAAGTGCCTGCCCCGGCTCCGGATCGATCACCGGTGGTTTCGGATCGGTTCCGTCTCCTCCGTCGGTAACAGTGCCACCACCAGGTAAATCGGGCGGATTGTGACCTGTTCCTTCTTTTTCCTTTTGCTGCGCCCAAAACAGACGGGCGACATCCGGCTTGATGAGCACACTGCTGTTGTCCAGATTCACCTTGGCGTACATTTCCCCAAACTTGAATCCGATGTAGACCCCGTTTTCATCCACTCCATGGGCGTATCCGAAAAAGTCCTTGCTGGCAAGCCCTTCTTCCACCGCATGAATGAAAACATCTTGATTTTTCAGCCTGGGCAGGTACAAATATTGGGTGAAATATCCCCAAATCTGCTTCATCGGGACATGGAGCTGATCACGCCAGATCCAACGACCCAGTTCCATGCTCAGAAGAGCGGGATTCCACTTGGTGATGAGCTCCTGTTCATTGACCATTTTCCGACCGGCCTTGACAATCATATCCTCTCCGGTGACGGTGGACAAACGGTATTCCTGCCAGGTGACCTCTCCCGTTCCCTGTTGTTTGGGGAGCAAAAGCCAGTCATACGTTTCATGGATGCGTGCATCCACCACGGTGTTGAAGTGTTCGATGCTGTTTTTGACCTGCTTGGACTGAAATGCGTCCAGATTCAGGGAATCGCTGTCATCCTTGATGGATTTCCACGCCAGATAATAACTGACGGCATGAATCAGATCCGCTTCCTTACCGGCGTCCGGTGCCACAAAAGCCAGCATGTTCCGGTGAATCCGTGCACTCTTTCCCCGGGACTCCAGAATTTCCCCCGCAAACTGGATCGCCCGACTTTCCTTGTTGTCTTTCCGGTGGGTGTATCCGGGTCCGAGCAGGACCAACCTTACAAACGCCTCATCTGAAACGTCCGAGGAGATTTGCGGAGCGTAATGAACCCCGATGAATTCCCCTTTGCTCCGGATCGAACGCAACCGGCGGATGATTTCTGCGTCCACTTTTTCCTTCAAATCTTTTTCTTTCAGGTATTTTTCCGCCCGCTCGGATGCAATCCGGTTGACGCTGGGATGAGTGTCAAACCAATAGCGCCGGTTGTCCGAATAGATGTAGTTGAGCTCCTCCAGAAGCCGGCGAAGTGCATCTCCGAACACAACCGTTTGTTCGCCCGGCTGGACACAACCCAGCTTGATTCGTACCTCTTCGATGCCACGATTCCCTTTGTCGGTATTTTTCGGGGCACTTCCCACGAAGATGGTGCGAGCCACACGCCGCGCCGCCGAGCACCGCCCCAGATGGGGATTTTCATTGTCCATTTTCAACGGTCGGGAATGTTGACCGTCCACTTCCCCGTCAATGACCGCATCCCAATTATTGTTCGGGAGATAGCGCGTCATCTCGGAGCTTACACGTGAGCTGTCCAAAGGAATGGTCCCAGGCATGATCAGAAGCGAACGGTCCCCCGACTCCCACAATCGGTGGATTATGATGGCCATCAGACGAAGCACGCCCCGTGTTCTCTGGAAGCGCTCCAGCGTGGACCAATCTTCATAGAGCCGGTTGAACAATTCCGGATGGATTGGATATGCGATACGCATCCGATATTCATAATCACGGCTCTGCGTCTCCTGCGGGAAATCCGCCTTGTGTTGGTAGTACATGGCCATGAATTCCCGAATGACCGCATCCCGTGCCGATTCATCCACTTGGGCAAACAACCGGCGGCGTACGATCTCCATGCTCTCTTCCTTGCTGGCCGGTTTCCAGATTGTCTCCAGCCGACCGAACGTATGCTGGAGCCGTTCCAGAGCCGCCCGACCGCCTTCACCGCCCACCTCAATGTCGGATTCCGGAATACTGGCCACCACCAACGCGTCTTTCACGCGTTTGGCACCCTCGGTCAATGCTTGGACGAAGGTAAGATTGGCATCAAACGTTCCGCAGGGGAGATCATCCACGCCGTACAGGTTGCGGGCAAAAGCCACCCACTCATCGATCAGGACCAGCACCGGACCAAACCGGTCAAACAGGTCCTTGATCTTGTCCGACCCGGGGGAGATTCCCTTTTCATCCTCCTCCCGGACCATTTCATACCCTTCCTTGCCTCCCAGCTGATACGCCATTTCCCCCCACAGCGTCCGAGTGACCACCCCATCCGGATATTTGCGGACATCAAACGGAGAAATCTGCGTACCGACAATGACGGCCCGATTGGCAATCGGAAGTTCATCATCCACTTCCGCGACCACCCGTTTCAACTCGGCCAGTTCATCCAAATGGATCTGGCCGCTGAACAGGTGATACAGCGCCAGCATGGTATGGGTTTTCCCGCCACCGAACGAGGTTTGCAGCTGGACCACCGGGGCACCGCCTTTTCCGGTCAAACGGGCAACAGCCAGCTTCAGGAGATCACTCAAACCCGAAGTGAGATACGTACGTCTGAAAAATTCCATCGGGTCCTGGTATTCCGGAGCGGCCTCCCGGCGAATCACCTGTGACAGGTCCGCGGCAAACTCCGCTTCCTGAAAACGTCCCTGAGCCACATCTTGGTGTGGCATGGCCACTTCCCGCCACGGCTTCAAATGGGAGAGAGTTGCCACCTTGGTAAGTTCCACGTTTCGCGATTTGCGCTGCTCTTCTTCCAACTGGGCCAGTGTGAGCTCACGAATCATCTTTTCCAATTCGTCCACTTCCGCCTGGCTGCCGACGGCCTGCAGCAAACGGTGCATGGTATCCAATGCCCGCTGTGTGTCACGCAAGCTGAATGCCCGTTGGTGTGCCCACTGGTTGCGGAATTCCCGCAGTTCGCTCACATAGCTCCTTCCGGTATGACCGAGACGGTTTTTGAACACGTGATACCAATTGTCCCACATCACCGTAAAAAGTGCCTGGACATCCAGCTTTTCAAATTTCTCCTCATCCGGCCCTTCATGGCGAACGGCATCAATCCCGATCGTTCCCTTGAGGTAGGGCTCCACTCCCTCAACAAACCAGCCGCCCTTGTAGTGAAGTTTCAGTTCGCGTCTGATGAATGGAGCCAATCCCTCTTTCAGGATATCCAGGCCTTTACCGACACGCTCCCGATTGCTCATTCCCATGAGTCTCCACCTCCGAGATGTCTCTGTTCATACCAAGCGTCCCATCTCGTATTCTTTCATGCCGGACGCCACCTGTTTCAGACGCGACCAAGATGCGGCGAGCATGTTGTACGGAATCGCTTCTTGGGCCCAGCCTTTCTTCTCGCAAATACTGTACAAACGGTAGGCCAAGTCCCGAACGTGATTGGCCCTGTCACCCAACCGCTTGATCAGGCGGGCTGCACCCAACTCCCCTTCCCGCTCAAATGCCCGGATGATGTATTGGGTCGCTTCCCACAGCGTGAAACGGTTGTCTTCCGTCGGGTCCCACTGTTCCGGATACTCTTCCCGTGTCAGGAGGCGGACTTTTCCGGCCCGTGCCTCGATAATCCCCGCTTCCACCAGCCCGCTCACGCTGGTGTTTTTGGCCTTGCTCAGAAGCTCCGCCTCACCGAACAGCGCTTCTTTCATCCCGAACTGTTCAAACCAGGACAGTGCCCAGCGGGTGTCGAGATCGTATTCCCCTTCGTCTGCGGAAAGCAGCTCCTCCAGCACCTGGTTGATCAGGGCGAGAGCCGTCCGCACGCTCATCGGTGTTCCATCCGATTCCAACACCTGTGCATACCGCGAGAACACCGCCATGCCGGGACCGATCATGGACTGGGCCATGTCCACCGGTGCGATGTTGGCTTCCTGAAGCAGCTTCAATGCTTCCGGAAGTTCCTTTCGAAGTGCGTTCATAAACTCCCGTCGGGTGGTAAGCGGAGCGTTTAAAGGGCGCGGGCGGCAGACCAAAACGATGGAGGATGCCAAAGCGTTGGTGCCGATAGCTACGCTCCTTGTGCTTCTTTCTGTACGAATCGGCCAAGTTCCGGTGATTTGGTATCCCGCATGCAACAAGCCGGTGAGCATCGTTTCCCATCCGGTAGAAGCAGTAGAAACGCCGTTTTTGTCTTGATCGTCCTCTTGTTGCTTGAATGCATAATAGACTGTCAAAGGATACTCTGAGTCAGTTTTTGAAATCAGTTGTTCAAACGCTTGTTGTAATCCCTTTTCAAAATGTTGTTTTGCTGCTTCTTTGTTTCCTTCAAAACGATGAGGAGTGGCAACCAATTCTTCCATTTTGGGTACAAGCATGGTTGAAAAAAGTTCTGGATAGATTGACCTTATATTACGTCTTAACCAAACGTAAAAGAAATCTGAAAGGTCAGCATATCCAATATTGTCGTAATAGGGTGGGTCCGTGGAAATTACGAGCGAATGAACATCGATAATTCCACTGGCAGCATCTCGTTGATCTGCGACACCAGGAGTCGAAAACCCCAAACGTTCTACGACTCTGATAACCCATTCTACTGCCCCTTGCCAATTACCACTGGATTGGCTGAAAACATTGGCTTCTGCAAAATCCCAAACCATAGGGATTGCTTGTCGTGTGAATGTATGCCCAATTGTTTCCCTGTCAGTAACCCATGAACTGATTGTAGACCAATAATCAGCGCAACGATCTGCAGCCAAAGCCAAATAAACCATTACCGCTTCAGCATAAGCGAGAGCACCACTGCCACCGTCCCTCAAAGGAACACCATCGTCAGCCAAACCGGCATGTTTTGCATGGATTTGAATCATTTCACGTACTTCTTCTATTAACATTCCAATCGTACTTAATGCGGTCAATTGTCTAGAAGTGAACAGATCTTTATGTTGAACCATCCCATATTGCTGTACTCTGAATCCCAATGCTTTCTCCGGAAGATCTGTTTCAGGAGCCCATACTGGACATGCATTTGCCGCTACTTGTTCATGTGTTTCATCCGGGGACAAATAAATACGTCCGTTTTTCCCTTCCGCCACAATGGCCATCAACCGTTGACCCATTCGTCCAGCTTGTCCCTCGGAACGGATGTAAGTTAACGGAACCGGCGTCTGGCAGCAAATGCATTTCGCCCCTCTGCGGTCCACCGTACCGTCTGGAACTGATCCTTTTCCGTATCTGACCTCGAACCGAACCTTCGGTTGTTCACCGGATTGATCAACAATGGGCTCCACCCAAGCTTCCTTGTTTTTCTTTTTGGAAAGCCAAAAAGACCTGATCAGAGGCATCTCTGCACCACATGCCGGGTTGGGACAAGTTACAGTTCGAGTCCACAACCACGCAATAACCGTCGTCTCTTTGCTTCCCATCTCTTTTGGCAATTTCACTTTCGGGTAAAGATGGCCGATTCGTTTTTCTGCTTCCCTTTTCATCCAATTGCCATAATACTCAATATCCCTAGCCAGACCGTAAGCGTATTTCCATACGCATTCATTCACCAATCCTCGATCTTTCGGGTTGACAGGCGAGAACCCGGCAAACCGAGGAGGAATTTCTATCAACGCCTTGTTAATAGTCACAGCGACCGGATTCAAGTCACCGGCAAATGCCCGAAGGCCCAAACGATGCGCTTCGAGCGGAATCGTCCCACCACCGGCGAACGGATCCAATATCGGTGGAGCATGTTCCGACAAAAATCGAATCAGATCTTCCGTGACCGGATTTTGTGGAAGATCTAGATTCTTGTTTTTGGCGATGCTTTTGGCAATTTCCAACCTAGCCTCATTCAGCACTTGTTCGTCGTTGGAGCTTTCCCATTTGATCAGCCTTTCGAGCAACTTTAACAATCTGTCCCGTTCCTTGTTGGCTTCTTCTTCTGGCAAATCATTGGATGGATCATCCACCAAGCTCGCAAACAGGACCGCTCTGGCGGCTGCCAATGGGCGACGCGCCCACCACAAATGTAGAGTGGACGGATGCCCATGCCTGATTGACTTTTCCCGTGCCGATTCGGCACTGATGACATCCAAAGGTATCGATACTTCAATCAATTTCTTCCGAGTCGCCATGTTTCGTCCTCTCCTCTGCTCATCAGATCTCGGAGATCATAGTTTACACTGGTTGCGGCAAAATCCGGTTCGCGGGTGAATGGCTGTCGGATATACACCACTCGTTTCGGTTTTGATTCTTCCACTTCCACGACGGCCAGCCAATAAGCATCCGGACGGTTGACCGCCGTGAGAATTTCATTTCGTGTGACCGTGACCGTGGTCGCCCCGGCCACTCTGCCTTTCACTTCCAGGAATCGGACTTTCCCTGTTTCCGGATCCCAAGACTCGATGTCGTAACCCAACTTTTGCACAGAGACATCCACCGGTTGAAATCCCTTCTGCCGCTCAATCTCCATGATGGTTTCCATGGCAATGCGTTCGACCATTTTCCGGTCACGGCCAAAGAGCCCGGGCTCTTTTTGGTTCTCACCTTTGAGTTTGCGGAGCATCCCTCCCGGAATGATCAAAGCCGTTCCGATCATGTTCGGGGGTTTGGGCTGCAATTTCTCTTCCAAATCAAGCTCGATCATCCGCTGTTCAAGCCGTACCTGAAGATCATCCGCACGCCGCTGGGCATTTTGCGAATTCAATTTGGCATTCTTTTTGCCTCGTTTTTCCGCCGCCCGGAGTTCTGCCGCCCGTTTGTCCCAATAGCGGATTTCCGTCTCGAGCCGGGCTCTCACTTCTTTGCGGATTTTGGCCACTTGAGCCTTCCGAAAAAGCTCCACTTCCTTCAGATGTTCCGGGACCAAATGACGGATCATGTATTGTCTTGCCCGGTGTTCCATCTCTGTCCGTTCCCATTGTATTGAATCCAAGATGGAGGGTAAATAACCCTTTTCTTCATCAGACAAAGGTCTGTAATCCAGGTAGGGTGCGTATCCCGCCGGAGAAATCTGTCCATCCGGCACCATTTCCACAAAATGCATTCGTCTGGAAACCACCCGTTGTCCCGACTTATCCCGGATCCCGTCATGGATCTCCTGTTCACAAAACATCATCAGACGAGGTTCTTCCCGATCATCCCGATCATCCCGTTCATCCACGAGGACGGTTCCCTGCTTCATCAAGTGACCATATTTCTCCAGAATCAGTTCCACGACTGCGTCGAGAAGCGGATGACCCGGGCAAACAAATTCTGCATGCGGCTTTCCGTCCAGGTGAGTCAATGTTTTGTCGAAGCAAATGCGGAGATACCGTGCAGGCAAACCCGATCGGTCGATGTCCCGCGCGCGTTGCCTGACGGGCTGTGGAATGGAGACGATCTCATACCTTCTGGGTTCCCGTTCACGGATCGTTCCTCCCAGACGACGAAACGCCTGAACAAAAAACGAGGCAATGAAGTGCGGTTGCAAGCGACGGGCGCTGGCCCGTTCCATCTCCCGACGGATTTCCTGCACTTTGATCCTGTCAAAAAGTCCCTGAATCAAGGCTTTCTCACTGATCAACTTGATCAAATGGTCATGCTCCAATTTCTCATTGACTTTTCGGAGCAGTCGGGCCTTGATGTCCGGACGGTCCCCGTAACGGATGGCCTGAATCAACAGGTCACGGAGACTGTTTCCGTCAAACACTTTTCCGAGGATGTCGAAAACCTTGTCATTCAGTGCTTCCCTTACTGTTTCAAGCTTTTTGAGCAATATGGCGAAAACTTCACCTTCCCGGGTCTCGACCGACACCAGATTCCAGAGATGGCAGACACGCGTCTGGCCGATTCGGTGAATCCGTCCAAATCGTTGCTCCAATCTGTTGGGATTCCACGGCAAGTCATAGTTGACCATCAAATGAGCGGCACGATGAAGGTTGATCCCTTCACCGGCGGCATCCGTAGCGACGAGGACCAGGACGTTTTTATCATGGTTGAACGCTTCCTGGGCCTGTTTGCGGCTGTCCCTGTCCATGCTGCCATGGATCATCACCACGGCTTCAGGACGACCCAACAGAGTCCGGATTTTTTCAACCAAATAGTTCAGTGTGTCGCGATGTTCGGTGAAGATCACCAGTTTGCGGCGGTTTCCTTGTTCATCCAGTAACAGGTGAGAGTTTTCCACGCTCTTGTCACTCTGAAGCAGCATGGACAACTCTTCCCATTTACGGTCCTTCCCGCTCTGTCGAAGCCGTCGCGCCTGTTTCTCCAGATTCTTCAGAACTTCAATCTCCGTCTCCAACTCCGAAATGGTTCGAGCCAAGGTCGCTTGGTAAGCAATTTCGTCTTCCGCCTGCTCGGCCTCCGCCAGCTCGTACAGATCCTCCAGCTGATCCTCATATTTGAGCCTCAGATGCTTCAGTTTTCCATTTTTCTTCAGTCGCTTTTTCTCTTCTTTCAGAAACTCTTCCAATCGACAACGACGCCGATAGAGTGACTGATAAATGGCTTCCGGAGAGGAAGCGAGTCGGCGTTGCAAAATGGTGAGCGCAAACCCCACGGTCCGACGCTTTTGTTCTTTCTCGCCCAATTGGTCGATCCGGTTCCACTGTTCATTGACATAACTGGTGACAGCGTCGTACAGCTCTTTCTCTTCTTTGGACAGTGGATACGTGACCGTATAAGCGTGGCGCTCGGGAAACAACCTGGTCCCGTCGAATTTGAGCAATTGTTCCTTGGTCAGTCGACGCATGATGTCATCGATTTCGACCTTGTGTACCCCGGTGCGAAATTTGCCTTCAAACCGGTCCTGATCCAGCAGGGAAAGGAAAAGCTGAAAATCCTCCTCTTTTCCGTTGTGAGGCGTTGCGGTCATCAGCAGGAAATGGCGGGTGATCCTTGAAAAGAGTTTCCCGAGCCTGAACCGCTTCGTTTCGTTGACTTCCCCTCCATAAAAGGATGCGGACATTTTGTGCGCTTCGTCCACAATGATCAAATCCCAGTCGGATTTTTCCAATTGCGACAACATCTCATCGTTCCTGCTCAACTGATCCAGTCGGCAGATCAGCAAATCCTTTTCCTGAAAAGGGTTTCCTCTTCTGATCTGCTCAAGCGACTGTCTCGTCAACAACTCAAATCGCAACTGAAATTTGGTCTCCAATTCATCCATCCACTGTTCGGTCAAGCTGCCGGGTGTACAGATCAAGCACCGTTTGACATCACCGCGCATCATCAGTTCCTTGATCAACAGTCCGGCCATGACCGTTTTCCCGGCCCCCGGATCATCCGCGAGCAGGAAACGGAGAGGTTGACGCTTGAGCATGATCTCATAAACAGCGGAGATTTGATGGGGAAGCGGTTCAATCAAGGATGTATGTACTGCCAAATGAGGATCAAACAGGTAAGCCATCTTTATCCTCTTGGCTTCAGCGACGAGCCGGAAGTCCTCCCCGTCGGCTTCAAACCCCCATGGAGCTTTCACGATTTCCAATGCAGCCGCTTGTTCGGGGTAAATCAAAGTGGTTCCGGGAACTCCTTGTTCATCCTTGTATGTCACTTCCACACAACCGCCGTAATCCTGAACATCCACAATCGTAACGGTCTGATTGGAAAAAATGCCTTTTATTCTGGAACCCCTTGTCAAGTCTTCCAGCCGCAAGATGATCCCCTCTCCTGAGCATGGTGCTGTCTTCTTTTTTCAACGAACATTCAATCTCTAAATAAAAATATATCATTTCAGGTGCTCCATTTTTGGCATCCCTCACATGAAATTTCCTCTTGACAAAACACCTCACCATTACCATTCGAATGTTTCGCAAATTTTCTTGTCACCCCCACCCCCTCCAAAAAATCTTCGGATGAATGGTACAATCCGGCCCCGCTCTCCCGTATGAATGACATTGAAGCACCATGTAGCCGAATCCCGCCTTGCAGGCGAAATTCCACTTTTATTCCGGAGGTGAGTCACTTGCTGATTGCCTCGTACGAAAGCTTTTTGCTCGGGGTCAAGCCGGCCTGCTCCGAGAACATCCTCTGGCTGCCGACGGCGTTTCAGTTGAAGCTGAGGCGGTATCCGTCCGTCAAAAAAGAGAACCGGAGAGGAGCGATCTATTTCCAAACGGAGGAAATGAAGCAGCGCTTTCTCGAAGAAACGAAGAATCTGTCTCCCGATTCTCCCGAATACATACGAATCCTGGGGCTGACGTTGGGATTTCCCCCGAAGGCGGTGGATTTTCATGTGAGATCCCTTTCCCGGGATCCGGCGCACCCACAGGAGGCCACCAAGTGGTACAACCTCCACAAGGTGCGGGCCAATTATGCCGGAAACATGTTCGCGGAAAACATCGACGACCTTGTCGAGAATACGGAGTGGCTGTGGAACCGGTACGGAAGGGAGTGGGACATGTCGCTGTCGGTGATCCGGGAAACGGACCAGCGATTGTTTCTGTACCTGGTGCCGTTCGGGGACCGGGAGAAGCTGAAGGAGGCGGAAGAGGGGCTGAGAAAAGTGCTTGATGAGAATCGGAAATTTTGGGAGGGATAGCATGACCACAGCCGTCATGAAAGACTCTCCTGATCCAAGGATTGCAATTGTCCTTTCGTTTCAACCGGTTGATTGATACAATCAGAGTGTCTTCAAAATTACAAAAACAGTTGTAACCTTACCAAGACAGGATGGGAATAAACCATGATTCAACCAAAGCCGGTCCGCTTGTTGGAAGGCACCCATGTTTACCTGAGACCGTTCAACGTCGAGGATGCAGAGATTTACTTTCAGCTGTTGTTTCAGGCCGAAACGCGTCGTTTGACCGGCACGCAACACAGCTTCACTCTTGAACAGATCCGCCGTTATGCGGAAGCCAAAGGACAAGATCCCACCCAGGTGCTGCTGTTGATTGCTCTGAAAGAGAACGATGAAGTAATCGGGGATATTGCTTTGCAAGACATCCACCCCATCAATCGCAGTGCAAACATTCGCATCATGATTGCATCTGAGAAGCATCAGGGAAAAGGGTATGGCACCGAGGCAATGAAATTGATGCTGGAATACGGGTTCGGGATCTTGAACCTGCACCGGATCGAATTGAATGTGTTTCCCTTCAACCCACGCGCAATTCATGTGTATGAAAAGTTGGGTTTCAAGAAAGAAGGCGTGCAGCGGGAAGTGCTCTTCTACAACCATGCCTGGCACGATTCGGTGTTGATGAGCATGCTGGCGCATGAATATCGCGTAAAATACCAACAAACGAAATAAGGCCGGTTTCCCGGCCTTTTGTGGTTTGGATGGCATCATCACTCTTCCCGGATCAGCGGTTCTCCCGTCTTCACCACCGCACACGATTCCACTTTTTCAAAGCTGTACAAGTCCTCCATCTTCACCCCGAGGAGCTGGGCAATCCGAAAGGCCTTGTCAATCGGCGGCCGGGTTCTCCCGATCACCCACATATTCACCGTTTGGGTCTGCTCTCCGAGCAACTTGGCCAAATTGGTCTGCGTGATTTTCCCCAATGAACCGTCCGGCATCCTGAAGAAATATCCTTTCTTCTTCATCGTTCTCAAAATGTTGTCGATTTGGCAAATCATCTGCATGTTCTTCTCCTCCCGTCGGGGTTGGGGTGTCTTTGGTCACTCCAGGAGTCAGGGAAGACTTCCTGCGGCACTTCGTCTGGGGATGGTTTTGGTCTGCCGGAAATCCATTCCGATGAAGTTGCCCATGTCAGCCCCAAGTTTTTTACCGAAATCCCAATGATCCCTTTTTCAATCAAAAAAAGTCATTCTGGGAGCAATGTATACCATTGGTTTTTATATTTCAAGATCTTGGGGATAAAAAGATCCCGGCATCTTCTGCCGGGATTCCTGCGTTTCCCCGTTTTCCCGTCCGCGCGCTCTTCATCCTCCGGCCTGTTTCTGTTTCTCCCTCCGGAACACGCCCATGAATCCGGCGATCAGCAACAGGAGTGCCGGCAGGACATAGAACAATGAAATCGAGATGATGTCCCACACGGCGGAAAGGAGCATCAAGGCACCACCCAAACTCGCCCTGGATTTGACGAGTACCGAACCTGCGATGCCGACCAGGGCCGCTGCCAAGGCGGACCAGCCCAGCAGGCTGAGGACGGCACCGCCGCCGATCACCACCTCGTCGGCGATGCCGGAAGAGATGACGAACAGAGCTCCGCCAACGCCCAAAATGCCGCCGATGAGTCCGAGAATCCATTCCGTGGTGCGTTTCAAGGACACCTCTCCTTTGCAGGTTCTCTCCACATCTATATCCAACCGCTCCAACCATATTGACGAGCTCCCGAACGGGTTTCTTCCGTTTTTTTCCCCGTAACCGGGGACATGAAAAACCCCCTTGATCGCCACCGTCCAAGGGGGTTGAAGACGTTCACCGAATGATTGCAACGGAAGACCGATTCTTATGCATCGGCTTGTGCCTGTTTGTCTTTGCGGAAGAGTCCCATCAATCCGGCAATGAGAAGGAGCAGTCCGGGAAGGACATAAAAGAGGGAAACGGAAACGACTCCCCAAATGGCGGAAATCAGCATCAGGGCGCCTCCGACTTTTGCCTTGAACTTGACCACGATCGAACCGACAATGGCCACCACGGAAGCGAGCAGCGCCGACCAACCGAGTCCGCTGATTTGCGAGCTGCCTTGAACCGCTTCATCCACGGCTCCAAAGAAAATGGCGAAGATTGCAGCACCAAAACCGAAAATTCCCCCGAGCAATCCCAGGACGAACTCCGTGGTTCGTTTCATCCGTCATCTCTCCTGTCCTTTTTAACAAAAGTTTACCATGACAGGTATGCAGATTTTGGCATACCCGACATGATATAATATTTATATTTGAAACATTTCGATAAATCATGTCCGAATGATGGCAATGGAAGACGGATGCTTGTTCATCGGCTTGCGTCGGACTTGTCTTGGCGCAAGGCCATCAAGCCGGCAATGAGAAGAAGAAGTCCGGGAACGGCATAATACCAAGGATAGATTATCATGATGCCCCGGAAGCAAATTGCGCCCGGCGGCACATTTTCCTCCGCCGGGCGCTGCAAATGATGAAGCTTCCACGAAATCAAGTCTGCAAGGCAGCCTCTCTGTCATGCCTGTCCCGGAGCACAAATTTCACCGAATCCCGCTCAGCTGCCGATTCATCACTTGACGTCCAACACAAACGTCGCATGGGATTCCCCGTCCACAACCACCTCGATCTTCCAGAGACCTTTTTTCGGGAAAGTGGGGCCGGAGAGGGTCATGGCATCCGCACCGTGCATCGGCCCATTCAGACTTGCCTTGTGAAGCAATTGCCGCTTTCCGTCTTCCCGATGCATGCCGTAAATCTCCGCCGTGGCACCTTTCTTCAGCTGCTCGGGGTCTCCCCAGACCAGCCACATGTACTTCGCAATTTCCTGAGTGACTACCAATCCGTTTTCTTCATGCACCAGAATACCGGCCCGGTTTTTTTCTCCGCGCACCTTGCTTCCGGAGGCGGTTTCAAAGACCGGGCTTACGGTCCATTGCTCCCGCGTTTCCGTTTCCTTGGGGCCCTGTGCCTCCGGGGACCCGCCATCCGCGCAACCCGTCAACAGCAAGCACCCCACCACCATCCACCGAAACATGTTTCGCATGGAAACGACCCCCTGTTTTCGTTTTGTCCAAAAGAATGACGCGTAGGGCCAATCTGCCGGAGTATACGCGACAACACACATTGCACGTCCATATTCACCCATTTATACTACGCACCACATTTTCCCTCCTTTCTTCCTTTGAGACGTCCTTACCGATTCGTGTAGAATATTTTTAATATCCCAACAACAAATCTTTGGAATCCATGATTCCTATGGAAAGGACGTCACCTCATGCGAATCGAACGCGTTGAACTGAGACGGATCCGGACTCCCATGAGGTTCCGGTTTGAAACGAGTTTCGGAGAGGAGACGCAGAAAGAGACCATTCTGGTCAGCGTGCACGCGGACGGGTTGGCGGGATACGGCGAGAGCACGGCGATGTCACGCCCGGTGTACAATGAAGAAACGACATCGACGGTATGGTACGTGTTGGAACGCTTCCTGATTCCCCTGCTGTTCTCCCGGGAGATCTCCCATCCGGATGAGGTATCGGAGTTGTTCGCCCCGATTCGCCGGCATTTCATGGCCAAGGCGGCATTGGAGGGGGCGGTGTGGGATTTGTGGGCGAAGCGGCAGGGAATTCCTCTCGCCAGGGCGCTGGGCGGCGAGAAGACCGCCATCGATGTGGGCGTGAGCATCGGCATCGAGCCGACGGTGGAGCAGGTGCTGCGTCACGTGGACCGGTTCCTGTCCGAGGGATACAAAAAGATCAAGGTGAAGATCAAGCCGGGGTTTGACGTGAAGGTGATCGAGTCGATCCGCAAAGAATTCGGCGACGGAGTTCCCCTGATGGCGGACGCCAACTCGGCTTACACCCTGGAACACATCGACGTGATGAAAGAGCTGGACCAATACGGCCTGATCATGATCGAGCAACCCCTCGCCCACGACGACATCATCGATCACGCAAAACTGCAGCGGGAACTGACCACCCCGATCTGCCTGGACGAAAGCATTCACACGGTGGAAGACGCCCGCAAAGCGCTGGAGCTTGAAAGCTGCCGGATCATCAATATCAAGGTGGGACGGGTCGGCGGACTGACGCCGGCACGAAAGATTCACGATCTCTGCCTGGAGCGCGGCATCCCCGTCTGGTGTGGCGGCATGCTGGAAATGGGCGTGGGACGGGCACACAACATCGCCGTCACCTCGCTCCCCGGGTTCACCATTCCCGGCGACACGTCGGCATCCAGCCGTTATTTTGAACGGGACATCACCATTCCGGCCATCGAGTTGTCCGCACCGGGCACGCTGGCGATTCCCGACGGTCCGGGAATCGGATATGACCTGGACGAAGAACGCGTGCGCCGGATCACCGTGGATCATGCCGTATTCCGCCGGCCGCATTGAGAAAGGAGACATCTCATGACATCCGTTCACATTGAACATATTTTTGACGTGCAAAAGCTGCAGGAAATCGTGGATCTCCAAAAACGCGTTTGGGATGCCGCTTCCGTCACCTCGATGCACCAGATGGTGGCGGCCATCCACCACGGCGGCGTGGTGCTGGCGGTGGTGGCCGACGGGCGCATCGTCGGGTTTTGCTACGGATTCCCCGGATTCGACGGAGAGCGGGTGTACCTGGTGTCCCACATGGCCGCCTTTGATGCCGGGTGGCAAAACAAGGGATGGGGAAAACGGCTGAAAGAAGCCCAACGCCGGTGGGCCTTGGAGCACGGCTACGACCGGATGGTCTGGACCTTTGACCCGCTGAAGGCGCGCAATGCGTATTTCAATCTGTGCAAATTGGGTGGAACGTCCCAGAAATACATCACCGATTTTTACGGGGATCTGGCGGGGTTGCCGGAAGATCGCCTGCTGGTGGAATGGGAGTTGGACAGCCCGCGGGTGAAACAGGCCCTGGAAGGCACGGTGCCGGGAGCGGAAACGTGGCCAACATACGCAAAACTTCTGGACTGGACGATGACGCCGGAAGGACCGGAACCAGGCGGCACGGAAACCGCCTCCGGTGAACCGCCGGGATGGTTGCTTCCCGTCCCGCGGGAGCCTTTGCCTCCCCTTCAAGCGAAATCTTGGAGATTTGCCCTGAGAAGGGCGTTTCAGACAGCGATGGCGAATGGATACCGGGTGACCGGTCTTTGGCGAACGGAAGAGCCGGTGCATTATTACGTGTTGGAGAAAGAGGGGAACACGGATTGAACGCGGCGTTGATCCGGAACTGGGTCAAAGAGAATGCACGGCGGATTCGCGGTGTGTGGGAGTTTCTGCATGAGCGTGCCGAAGTGAGTTGGAAAGAAACGGCCACGACCGCCTTTCTGGCCGGAGAACTGAAAAAACTGGGCTTGAAGGTGCAGACGTTTGAGGACATCACCGGCGTGATCGGAGTGTGGGAGGGTTCCCCGACCGGTCCCACGGTCGGTCTGCGCGCCGACATCGATGCCCTGTGGCAGCAGGTGGACGGAGAGTGGAAGGCCAACCATTCCTGCGGTCACGACGCACACATGACCATGGTCCTGTTTGCCGTGAGCTGTCTGAAAGAGTTGGGCTGGCGACCGCCGGGTCGGCTGAAGGTGCTGTTTCAACCGGCGGAGGAAACGGGTCAAGGAGCCCTGGCGTTCATCCGGAAAGGCGTGGTGGATGACGTCGACCTGCTGCTGGGTATCCATCTTCGGCCGGTGCAAGAGGTCCCGTTCGGCAAGGCTTCTCCGGCCATCTACCATGGAGCCACCACCCACCTCACCGGCACGGTGCGCGGGGTGCAAGCCCACGCCGCCCGCCCCCATCTCGGAGTGAATGCGGTGGATGCGCTGGCCGCCGTCATCCAGGCGGTGAACAGCGTGCGGATGAACCCGGTGGTGCCCTGGTCCGCCAAAGTGACCAAGGTGTCGGCCGGCGGAGCCAATCTGAACATCATTCCGGACGAAGCGGAATTCGGCCTCGACCTGCGCGCGCAAACCAACGAAGCGATGGACGACCTGATCGCCCGCGTGACCCGGGCGGTGACTTCCGCTTCCCGGATCAACGGAGCGGAAGCGGAGGTGCGCGAAGTGGCCCGCATGGCTGCCGCCGTCCCTCACGCCGGCATGGAGCGGGTGGTGACCGATGTCATCAAGGAGATATTGGGAGAAGATGCCCTCTTCCCCGTGCCCGTCTCCCCCGGCGGCGAAGACTTCCATTTTTACGCCGCACGCATGCCCCGCCTCGCCTCCACGATGATCGGGCTGGGAGCGGGTCTTTCGCCCGGCCTGCATCATCCGAACATGTCTTTTGATCTCAAAGCCTTGGAGCACGGCACCATGCTTTTGGCCATGTCCGCGGTGCGACTGTTTGAACGGGAAGCGGAGCTGGTGCGGTGAAGGAAGTGAAAGAAGGAAAACGGGTCCGGAGCGCCCCGTCCGGGGATGCACGCGGACCCGTCTATGCCGGGAATGGATGATGAAGGAAAGGTCAGGGTTGAGATCCGGTTTTGGAAGCGTCGGCTCCGTCGGACGGGCCGAAGTGTCGGTTGACGACTGTCATCACCCGCTCCATCAACGTCGCTTGCACGTCCCGATACGTGAGCGATTCCGGCATTCCGTCAAAACCGCGAACTTCCGCGATTTCCGACCCCGGCAGCCCGGAAAGCTCGTGGATCTCGGCAAAAAAGAGCATTCCGCACGTTTCTTCCCCGTCCGCCCGCATCCTGTACGGGCTGACCGGAATCAACTCATACCGGACCGCACCGGTTTCCTCATACAACTCCCGGCGTGCGGTCTGCAAAACGGATTCGCCCGTTTCCCTTCTTCCTCCCGGTGACTCCCACGAGCGGCGGTTCTTGTGTCTGCAAAACAACCATTGCCCCCGAAATCTGCACACGATGACCACAAAACGAATGTCGCTTTCGTGGATGACCGGGTCGAATGTGATGATTGGCTTGCTCCCCTCCCATTCCCGAAAAATGAACGCCCTATCACTTTTCCTCCAGACGGACCGTTTCTTCCTTCCCGTCCCACTTGACGGTCACGGTAATCTCGCTGTTTGTGACTTCTTGATAATCAAAAACATCCGTGATCACTTCCCCGAAGGGAAATGTTGCACTGTCACGTTGCCCGTCCGCCTGTGCAGAGCCGGTCAGCTTTTTGTCGGAGCGGCTGAGATCCAGCCGGTACTCCCCCTGTGAAAATGACGATCCGGCATACTCCAGAACCAATGTGCCGTTGGTCTGCTTGTCGATCTTTTCCCATACGGTGAAATGAGCTTTCCAGTGCTTGCTCTGCCCTTCGTACTCCACGGACTCATTGAACAGGTCGCAGCCGGCCAGGCCGATTGCCGCCAACCACACCATGAACAGGAAGCACCATCCGTTTCGTTTTCTCGTCATTTTTTTCACGCTCCCTCGACTTGTCAATCTGCAGCCTCCTTTTCCGCATTTCAGACGCCCATCCATATCAAAAGGTTTCGATTGTTCATCCGGAACGACTCCCCGATGAAGCTCTGACAACCGATGCTTTCACCGAAATACATAAGCTGGAAGGAAATAAGCATGTTTTGAGGAAATAAACAAATGCCACTGCTGAAAGAACATCTCATCCGTGGAAGATGGCCCGGCGTTTGCCGGCTTCCACGGTCGGCGAGAGAAGCCGCTCCGCCACGGTGCGGATGCGGCGAACAACCGGATGGACAGGGATGTTTGAAAGATCCGTTCAACCGCTTGTTCAGGAGGTTTCACCCGTGAAAACCAGACTGATGCATGTGCGAGCCAATGTTTCCGATCTTCAGCGTGCGATCCGTTGGTATGAGGAAGTGCTCGGGTTCAAGGTGACGGATGTGTGGCCGCCGGAGAAGCCCAATTACGCACATTTTTCAAGCGAAGAGGGAGCGATTTTTGCCATCATGGAGGATGAAAACGTTCCTTCACACGGACGGTTCAACTTTTCCGTGTCCGATGTGGACGCTTTGTGGGAGCGGCTGAAGGACCGGGCGGAAGTGGTGGAGGAGCTGTTCGACACGCCGTACGGCTCAAGGAAATTCACCATCCGGGATTTGGACGGAAACGAACTGGGATTTGTCAAAGGATGAATCTAAACGGGAAGGCAAACGATTTGCGAATCCGCAAACCGTTTGCCTTTTCCGTTGATCGGGCCGTCCGGGTCAATTGGTTTCCACCTCCCGGTCCGTCCTTCCTCCGAGCAAAAACTTAAGCTCGTGAGCGACGGCCCGGGTGACGGCCGCTTCGTCTTCCTGAAGGAAAAAATGACCGCCGGGGAAGAGTTTCAGCTTGAACGGACCTTCGGTGACGCTTCGCCAGCCGTCCACTTCCTGCGGGGTGACTTCCGCATCCCGGATGCCGGCAAAACCAATGACCGGACAGGTGAGAGGCCGGCCGAAGACATACTGATAGGTTTCCGCCACTTCCAGATCGGCGCGGATGACGGGAGCGAAGAATTCGGCCCATTCGGGATGGTCCATCAGTTCGCCGGGGGTCCCGCCCATTTCACGGATGCGCTCGGCGAAGCGACGGTCGGACATCAGGTGGATCGGGTCCTTGCGACGCGGAAGATGCGGAGCGCGAAAGGCGGAAACCAACAAAGCCATGGGCTGTTCGCCCAAATTCCTCCGGAACCAGCGGGCCAGTTCAAAGGCCAGCATGGCGCCCATGCTGTGGCCGAACAGCACAAACGGGGAACGGAGCGGCGTTTTCAGGATTTCTCCCGCCAAATCTTCGATCAGGACGGGCAGCTGACGGTACGGTTTTTCGCGGAAACGGACGCCACGCCCGGGCAGTTCCACGGGATGAACCCGGAACCGTTCGGGGAGGTGCTCTTTCCAGGATCGGTAGATGCGCGCCGAGCCCCCGGCATACGGAAAGCAGAACAGCTGGACGGTTTCGCCGTGTGTCACGGACGGATCCCCCTTTCCACGCTGGTTCAACGGGCCTCCGGATGGGTGATCAGGGTGGAGGCGATGGTGCGCAGAAGCATGTTGGACGTGCCTTCGTAAATCTTGCCGATCTTGGCGTCACGATACAGCTTCTCGATCCCGTGACCTTTGCAGTATCCGTTTCCGCCGAAGATCTCCAGCGACCGGGAGGCGGCGTTTTCCGCGGCTTCGGAAGCGAGAAGCTTGGCCATGGCGCAGACACGGAACCATTCCTTTCCCTCCGGTTGCCCCCGGTCCATCATGCGGGCGGCGTTGTACACCGTGAGCCGGGCCGCTTCCACTTCGGCAAACGTGCGCGCCAGCGGAAATTGCACGCCTTGGTGGGCGGCGATCGGCTTCCCGAACTGAACGCGTTCCTGCGCGTAAGCCAGCCCCATGTCGAGGGCGGCTTGCGCCAGTCCCACCTGTTGCGCGGCGATCCCGAGTCTTCCCGGGTTCAGCGTTTCCATGGCCACGCGATTCCCTTCGCCGACGCGTCCCAGCACATTTTCCTTTCTCACGCGAACCCCGTCCAGGATCACGTCGCACATGGCATTGGCACGGATCCCCATCTTCTCCACCGGCTCTCCGACCGTAAGCCCGTTCGATTCCCGTTCCACCAGAAAGGCGGTGACGGCCGGGCTGCCGCTTCCGTCTTCCACTTTGGCAAAGATGAGAAACAATCCACCCTCCAGCGCGCCGCTGGCGAATTTCTTGCGGCCGGTGAGCACGTACCCGTTTCCGTCCGGCACGGCCCGGGTGGTGAGCGCAAACGCGTCGCTGCCCGCCTGCTCTTCGGAGATGGAGAAGACGCCGACGGTGTTTTTGGCCAGACGCGGAAGGTACCGGCGCTTCTGATCCCCGGTGCCGAACCTGAGCAGCGCGGGAATGATCAGGGCGTTTTGCACATCAACGTAGACGGAAGTTCCCGCACAGACACGGGACAACTCCTCGATGGCCAGGACCGCGTGAAAGAAGCTCCCCCCCAAACCTCCGTACATTTTGGGAATCCGGATCCCCATCAGTCCGGCGGCAAACAGCTCGTCCATCAGACCGGGGGCGATGCGCCCTTCCCGGTCCATTTGCTCCACGTGAGGACGAAGCCTGGTTTCGGCGAATTCCCGCACCCGCTCCCTCCAGGCCCGCTCTTCCTCAGACAGCCAAGTGAGGGGCAACCGGGCGCCGTCAGCGGCCGACGCCGGCTTGTTCATTCCTCTCCACCTCCACTCCCTCATCGTCAAACGCCAGGAGCCTTTGCCAGGTCGCAAGGTTGGCCTTTTGCGGGAAGAAGTGTTTCAGGTACATGTTTTTCAGTTGAACGAACAGAGGATTTCCCATCTTCTGCATTTTGGCGCCGAAGAACACTTTCCCGCGGATCCAGTCCATGCGCGGTTTGCGACGGTCCACGTATCGCCGCAAACCTTCCCGGACATCCGTCGCTCCGGCCAGCGATTCGGCCAACACAACGGCGTCCTCGAGCGCCTGACAGGCTCCCTGTCCGTACACGGTGGGCATGGCATGTGCGGCGTCGCCCAGCAGAACGACCCGTCCGTCGATCCACGTTTCCGCTTCGGTCCAGGCGTGACCGTCGATGCGGAAAATATCCTCCTCCGGCGTCAGTTCCACCGCCTTTTTCATCGGCTCGGGGAACTTTTCGAGCAGGGTGAGCAGCTTCCGTTTCACGGTACCCGGTTCATCCTTGCCGCCCGGTTCGGTATTCAGGCCGATCGTCCAGGAGAAGCGGGTGTCGTCGACGGCCCAGCATCCGCCGTTCAAACCGTTGGTGCCCCAGAACATGGCGAGATTTCCCGGTTCGATGCCCACCGGTCCCGAGGAAATGCCGCGCCAGATGGTATAGCCGAGGTATTCCGGTTCTCCGCATCCCGTCATTTGCTTCCGGATGGCGGAACGGATCCCGTCGGCGCCGATCAGTGCGGCTCCCCGCACTTCCTCCCCGTTTTCCATGAGCAGGGTGACGCCGTCCGCATCCTGCCGGTAACCGGTGACGGCGACGCCGAACCGGATCGGCACGTCTTCGGCCCCGGCACGGAGGATGCGCATGAGATCGGAACGTCGCAGATTGACGGACGGGACCCGGGAAATTTGTTCCACCGGGGTGTCCATCAAAAGGTCCCCCTTGTAAGAATAGATCGTTTGACGGCGGATGCGCGCCCCGGTCGCGACCACCGCGTCGCCCAGTCCGAGCCGGTTCAACGCGGTGATGGCATTGCTCCAGATGTTGAGCGCCGTTCCGCGTTCCGCCAGAATGTTTTCACGCCGTTCGAAGATTTCCGCTTCAAAGCCTTTCTGCTTGAGGGCGATGGCGGTGGCCAATCCCCCGATTCCGGCTCCGGCGATCAGGATGCGTCTTGTATCGTCTCGGGTCATCGCTTTCTCTCCTCTTCCCGGATTGCCGGGGGCTCCGGAGAGCCCCCGGAGAAATTGCGAAATTCATGGACACGATCCACGTGAATCATGCCGGTGGTACGAGTGGCATTTCCGTGACCGCTGCCGTTCCCCGGTCCCGCTCACCGGGAAGCCAACGACACCATGAATCTGCGCAGCACCTCCGGCGTCATGTCGGGACACGGGAATTCGCGGCCCACTCCTTCCGTGGTGAGCGAGGTGTCGAAGACGGGATCCCGATGCCCCGTCAGGTGGCGATCGATAAATTCCTCAAACAGGGCCAGAACGGTCCGGTCTTCCTCGCTTCCTTGTTCCACCTTCTTCTTCGCCGCTTCCAACCACTCGGGCCAGCTCAGGACGCGGAATGAGTCGTCCATGTCCCGCGCGGCGATTCCGAGCACCTCAAAGTGCGGCGGATTCGGATGTGCCAGATGGAACACTTTGCCGAGGCTCTCTTTTTTGCGGGACAAACGAACGAGCGCGCCGCTCACCCAATCGACCGGGACGAGATCCAGCGTCAGGTCCAGTTTGGGCATCAGTCCCCAGACGGCAAAGCGTTTCAGGATTTGGCCGACGATGTCGCGGGCTTTCCAAAGCCCGGATTCGCTGTGACCGGCGACGCGGCCGGGGCGGTAAATGACCACCGGCAACCCGCGTTCCCGGGCCTGAAGCACCATGCGCTCCGCCACCCATTTGCTCTCCGCGTAGCCGCTGAGCAAAACGGACGGAGGCGTTTCGATCAGGTCCGTCTCACGGACGGCTTCGTCATGGCCGACGCCGACGGTGCCCACCGTGGAAACATGATGCAGCACCTTGGTTTTCCCGGCGCAGGCAAAGCGGAGAATTTCCCGCGTGCCGTCCACGTTTTCCGGTTTCAGCTGCTCGTACGGGAGCAGGAAGTTGACACGGGCTCCGCAGTGGTAGATCTCGTCGATTTCCTCCGACAGGCGATCCCACACGGAATCGGTGAGTCCCAGTTTCGGTTTGCCGAGATCTCCGGGTACGGGGAGGATCCGTGACCCGAACGCCTCCTCCCACACGCCGGATGCCTGCAGATTGGCCGTGAGTTTTCGCTTGCCCTCTTCTTCATCTTTCGCCCGGACCAGACAATACACCTCGGCATCGGTCAGACGAAGGAGCTGTTCGAGGAGGTATCCGCCCAAAAATCCGGTCCCGCCGGTCAACAGCACTTTGCGCGGATGCTCCGTCCATTCGGCGGGCGCCTCCGGACGAATGTGCCCGTCCAGCACGGCATCCCGCATCAGCACATCGGGCGACGCCGCGGTACGTCCCGTTTCCCCGCTGTCCAACCAGGCGGCCAACGCTTCCACGGTGGGCGATTCAAACAGCTTCGGCAACGGAAGCTCTTTTTTCATCGCCTGCCGGATGCGGGCCACCGCCCGTGCGGCCAGCAGCGAATGCAATCCCAGGTCGAGCAGATGATCGCGCACGCCCACCCGTTTCAGCCGGAGCATTTCACCGAACAGGCCGCAGAGCGCCTTCTCGGTCTCCGTCCTCGGCGCCACGTAGGTGCTGTCGTCGCCGGAAACAGCCGGCTTCGGCAGCGCCCGCTTGTCCAATTTGCCGTTGACGGTGAGCGGAATCTCCTCCAACTCCACCCAAGCGACGGGCACCATGTACTCCGGCAGGTGTCTGCGGAGCGCATCGCGCAGCTCGGACACTTCCACCGGCCGTGACGGCACGTAGTAGGCCACCAGCCGCTTGTCGCCCGGCGTGTCTTCCCGGACGATCACCGCCGCTCCCTTGATCGCCGGATGATCCCGCAGCACTGAGGCGATTTCGCCCGGTTCCACCCGGAAGCCGCGGATTTTCACCTGATCGTCCATCCGCCCCAGGAATTCCATGTCTCCGTCGGGCAGGTAACGGGCCAGATCGCCGGAGCGGTACATCATCGCTCCCGGCTCGTCCGAGAACGGATCGGGAACGAAGCGGGCCTCCGTCAATTCGGGCCGGTTCAGGTATCCCCGAGCCACACCGGCACCCGCGACACAAATCTCGCCCGGAGCGCCGACGGGAACGGGTCTTTGCCGTTCATCCAACAGATAGATGGACAGATCGGGGAGCGGAATGCCGATCAGGCTGCGACCGCCGCGATCCAAATCCGCCTTCGTCACGCGGCGGAACGTGGCGTGCACGGTGATCTCGGTGATGCCGTACATGTTGATCAATTGCGGTCGCTCGTCCCCGTGCCGGTCGATCCACGGTTTCAGGCTGGGGATGTCCAGCCGTTCCCCGGCGAACACCACGTAACGCAGCTTGAGATCGGATGCCCGCGGATGGGTGTTGTCCACGGGAATCAGCTGCAGGAAAGCCGACGGGGTTTGATTCAGCACGGTGACGTTCTTCTCCAGCAGAAGGCGGTAGAACGCCTCCGGATCGCGGCAGGTCCACCACGGAACGATCACCAGCTTGCCGCCGTGCAGGAAGGCCCCCCACATTTCCCACACCGACACATCGAAGGCAAACGAATGGAACAGCGGCCAGACGTCTTCTTCGGTGAACTCAAAGTGCTTGCGGGCACCGATCACCAGACGGGCCACGTTTTCGTGGGTGACCAGCGTCCCCTTCGGCCGGCCCGTCGTTCCGGACGTGTAAATCACGTACGCCAGGTGTTCCGGTTTCACGGAGCTTTCAACCGGAGAACCCTCTTCACCGATCCACTCCTCTTCCGCATCCAGTCTGAGCACCTGTCCGTCAAACGCCACACGTTCGGCCAAATCGCCCTCGGCGAGGAGCACCGAAGCTCCCGCGTCTTCCAGAATCAGTCGGATGCGCTCCGGCGGATACATGGGATCCAAAGGAACATATGCGGCCCCGGCTTTCAAAATGCCGAGAATTCCGGAAACGGTGTGAATGGAGCGATCCACCAGCAGTGCCACCCGGTCTTCCGTTTTCACGCCCGATCGCTTCAGACGGCGGGCGATCCGGTTGGTCAGCTCGTCCAGCTCCCGGTAGGTCCAGCTCCGGTCGTCATGCTCGACGGCGATGCGGTCCGGGGTACGGGACGCCTGTTCACGGAACAGTTCATGCAGCGGCCGGTCGACGGGGACATGTTCCCGCTTGTTTCGCTTTGCCAGAAACGCCTTTTCCTCCGCGGTGAGCACCTCGATGTCGGAAAGTCGCCCGTCCGGATGGCGGGTGAATGCCTCCAGCACCGTGCGCACGTTGTTCAGAAACCGACGGGCCGCTTCTTGATCGAACCTGCGCCTGTCGTACACCAGGCGCAGCGGCATGTAGTCGCCGGGCAAGGCGATCAGGGTGAGCGGATAATGCGGCCGGCCGTCATACCAAGCCTCCAGCAGAGAAAGCCCCACTTCGTCCAGAGAGTATTCGGGGATGGGAACGTTCTCGAAGGCCACCGTGCTCTCAAACAGGCGGCTGACCAGGGACGTCTCGCTCCATTCCTGGATCTTGTCCAGCGGAATGCCTCCGTGTTCGCGGACGGCGGCTTGCTCCGCCTGGAATGACTGCAACCACTCCAGCACCTTGCGCTCGGGATCCAGACGGGTGCGCACCGGCAAGGTGATCAGCATCGGCCCCATCATCGTTTCACTGCCCAGATCCAGCAGATCGACCGGTTGATGGGCCATGGTGGATCCCGCCACCACGTCGTCGGTTCCCAGGTACCGCCCCAGCACCACCATCCATGCCGCTTGGATCATGGTGTTCATGGTCAGGCGTCCTTCGCGGATGAAACGATGCAAGGGTTCGGCCAGATCCCGAAGGTGGATTTCCTCAAAAGCGTGGGTCACTTGCGCTTCGGAATCGGGCTCCCCGAGCATGAGCGGTTCGGGAGGCTCATACCCTTTCAGGTAATCACGCCAAAACGTTTCGTGCCTTTCCGGCTTCGCCCGTTTCCACCACGCCACGTAATCGCGATACGGGCGGGCGGTCGGCAGGACCGGGGTTTTCCCTTGTCGGAGCGCTTTGTACAGGGTGAGAAACTCGGAAATGGCAACGCCGAACGACCATCCGTCCATGGCGATGTGGGGGAATCGCCAGGCGAAACGCCACGTCTCTTCATCAAAGCGAATCAAGGTGAGGCGCATCAGCGGCGGCCGGGTCAGATCAAAATCCTTCTGCCGGTCTTCCAGCAGGAACGCCGCATAGCGGCGCTCCCGCTCTTTGGAAGACAGATGCGTCCAATCCCACACTTCCAGCGGAACGTCCACCCGGCGATGCACCACCTGCAGCGGCTTCTCCAGCTCCTTGGCATGAATGGCCGTGCGCAGGATCGGGTGACGGGCCACCACTTTCCGCCAGGCGGCATGGAAGTCTTCGATGTTCATTTCCCCTTGGAAAGTGAAGTTCAACTGTTCCACGTACACGCCGGAACGGGGAGCGTACATCAGATGAAACAGGAAGCCTTGCTGAATGGGAGACAGTTCATAAATATCCTCGATGTTTTTCACTGTTCATCGCCTCCGTTCAGCATTTGCAGGAATTGAAGCAACTCTTCCCGGTCCAGTCCCGCATCCGCGAAATCCTCCGGACTCAGCGCCGTTTCGACCGACGGTTCATCCGCGGCCAGCTCCCGCAGTTCGGCAAGCATCGCGTCGGCCATCCGGCGGACCGCTTCTTCCGTGTAGTGCGCACCGTCCGCGAGGAAGACGAACCGAAGCTCATCATTCGCCACCACCGGAACAATCTCCAGCCATGCGGGTTCCATCGGGCCGGATCCCGGCATCGTGTGTCGGGCGTCGATGCCGAACAGCGGAGCTTCTTCCCGCCAATCATCCAGCATCAGCGGGCGAAGAATCCGCACGCGGGCAGGTGCATCTTCCCCTTCGCCGCGCACCTGGTCCTTGACATGGGCCAGCCAAGCTCCGGCCGATTGATCGACCACTTCCAGCTTCATGGACACGGTTCCGGAAAAACCGCCCACCGTTTTGCGCAGCCGCTGCGCTGCTTCGCGGTCTCCGCGCCGCTCCCGCTCCAGTCCGAACAGGAATCGCGAATCACCGGTCAGACGCTTCCAGGCCCTCGTGAGCGCGGCCGTTGTCAACTCGGTGACGGACACCCGGTGCACGGCCGCCGCTTCACCGAGCAATGGCTCCGTTTCTTCCCGGCTCAACCGCACGTGGATGCGAACGCCGCGAGCCGTCATCCCTTCCGCGGATACAGCCATGGGTGCCGTTTCGCTTTGCCCGGCAATGAGCTCTCCCTTGATCTCCCGGTCAGCTGATTCTTCCTGGCGTTCCGCCAACCGTTTCATCCATTCGCCCCACTCCACGGCCGGTTTGGCCAGCCATCCGTCCGCTCCCGTCCGCAACTGTTCGTACAGTCCGGAAACATCCCGGAGAAGGATGGACCACGAAGTGGTGTCCGCCGCCAAACGGTGCAGGTGCCACACCCATTTGCGAATGCCGTCTCCGAGGTCGAACAGTGCGGTGCTGAGCAGCGGGCCGCGGGTGAGGTCCATTTCCTTCCGCATCTCCTCCAGCATTTCATCCAGGGCGGCTTCCCGCTCCCCTTCCGAAAAGGCGCTGAGATCAATCAGCGGAATGTACGGCTCGAAGTCGTCCGGATCTGCCACCGACATCATCCAGCCCTTCTCATCCCTGAAGACCCTGAGACGCAGGGCGTCATGGTGACGAAGCAGGACGGCCAAGGCCCGTTCGGCAACGGCGGAATCAAAATCTTCCGGCACGTCCAGCACCAGCTGTCCCACGGCGGCCGGTCCGGCTTCGATCCAGGCGACCTGTTCGGCCGGAACCGGAACGGTTTGACCGGAAGCGGCCATCGGTTCCTTTTTGCGCACGACGCGGGACAACTCGGCAATGGTTTGATGGGCGAACACATCCTGCGGCGTCACCTCGATGCCGCGGGCGTTGAGTCGGGAGATGATCTGGATGGCCATGATCGAATCTCCGCCCATTTCGAAGAAGTTCTGATGCAGCCCCACATGTTCCGTCCCCAGCACATCCGCCACCACGGACGCGATTTCAATGGCCAGTTCGTCGGCCGTTTCACCGGCCGCTTCGCCACCTCCCTGGCTGTCCGCCATGGCCAGCCGGTTCAAGGCTTTGCGATCCACCTTGCCGTTTGATGAAAGCGGCAGCTGGTCCAGGATCAGCCATTGGACCGGAACCATGTAGGACGGAATGTTCTCTGCCACATGCTGTTTCAATCTGTCCAGCCATTCGCTCGCCTCTTCCCCGTCCGGCTGATCAAACGGCTCTTCCGGCACCACGAACGCGGCGAGGCGCAGATGGCTGCGATCCGTGCCCACGGCGGCCACCACGGCGGTGCGCACGCCCGGATCACCGGTGATCGCGGCCTCGATTTCTCCCAGCTCGATGCGGAAACCGCGGATTTTCACCTGAAAATCTTCGCGACCCAGGAATTCGATGTTTCCGTCCGGCAGGTAGCGTCCGAGATCTCCCGTGCGATACAGCCGCTCCCCGGTCACCGGATGGCGAATGAAGCCGGCATCGGTTTTTTCCTGGTCGCGCCAATATTCTTGCGCCAATCCGACGCCGCCGATGTAGAGCTGACCCGGTACCCATTCGGGGGACGGATCCATCCGCTCGTTCAACACGTGGAAGGTTTGGTTGCGCAGCGGCACGCCGTACGGGATGCTCTCCCACTCCCGTTTGACTTCGGTGATCGGGTAGTGGATCGACCAGATCGAGGCCTCCGTCGCTCCACCCAGGCTCCAGATGCGGGCACCGTCCGCCATGGACCGGATGCGATCCGGCAGCTGGACGGGGATCCAATCGCCGCTCATCATGACCACTTTCAGCGGCAAACCGGTTTCCCCCTGGCCCAGGGCATGCTCCGCCAACATTTCCATCAGGGCGGGCACCGTGTTCCACACCGTCACCCGATGCTCGCGGATCAACTGGATCCAGCGGGCAGGATCGCGACCGGCTCCCGACTCCGGCATGACAATCGTTCCGCCGGCGGCCAGCAGACCGAACACATCGTACACCGACAAGTCAAAGCTCAGCGAGGACAGGGCAAGTACGGCATCTTCTTCTCCCACGCCGAACCGTTCGTTGATGTCCAGGATCGTGTTCAGGGCGGCCCGGTGGGTGATCGCCACGCCTTTGGGCAGACCCGTCGACCCGGAAGTGTAGATGACATAGGCGAGATCGTCCGGACGGGCGACCGGCTCCAAGGGTTCTCCTTCCGGTCCCTCCCAACCGTCCGATGCCGCGGCGAGCGTGTGAACTCCGTCGCCGGCTGCCGGCAGCGGCTCTCCGTCCAGGGTGATCAACCATTTCACCTGGCCGTGTTCGATCAAGTAGCGTTGACGCTCCTCCGGCAGATCCGGATCAATCGGCAGATAGGCGGCCCCGGACTGCAACACCCCGAGCACGGCAGCCACCTGCTCCCATCCCTTGCGGACGGCGATTCCCACCAAGTGGTTCGGTCGGGCGCCCAGCCCGCGCAGTTGGCGGCCGATTCGGTTGGCCCGGCGCAACAACTCCCCGTAGGTCACGGTGCCTGAAGCGGAAATGACGGCGGGATGATCAGGTTTTCGAGCCGCCTGCTTCAGGAACGGCTCTTGGAGGAGAGCGTCGGGAACCGGCCCCTCGGTGGCGTTCACCTGTTCGCGGATCCGGCGCTGACGTTCGGGGAGCCAATCGAACCGAGACGACTTCCACGTGTCTTCGCCGTCCGCCAAGGCGTTCAGGAAGCGGCAATACGCGCTGAACATGTCTTCCACCATGCCGTCCGGAAACAGTCCGTCCAGCACCACCCAGCTGAGTTCCAGACCTCTGCGCGTTTCGATGACCGCATGATCCAGCCAGACTTGCGGTGTCTGGGAAATCATGTAGGTCACGTCCCCCAGCCAGTCGAACAGCACATCGTCCGGTTCGGTGTCCTGCACGATGGTGCTGGTGAAGACGACCGGCATGACGGCGCCGCTGGTACCGCCTTGCACCCGGGCCAGCTCGCGCAGCACGCGCACCCCGCTGACGGCCCTGTGTTCCAGATCGCGCCAGATCTGCTTCTGCACGTCACGCACGAAGTCTTCGAACGGCTTCGGATCGGCGGCATTCACTTCCAACAGGTTGAAGGTGCCGAACTCGCCCACCATGTTTCTCACCTGGGGATGGAACGGCATCCGGTTGATCACCGTCAAGTTCAGCGAAAAGTGCTGGTTTTTGCTCCAGGCGGCCAACACCTGCGAGTAGGCGGCGGTCAACACGGCGGACGGAGTGACGCCACAGCGGGCCGCTTTCTGTTTGAGTCGCTCCCATGCCTCCGGGCTGAGCCGATCCCCGATGCGGGAGAAGGTGGGCTTTCCGATCGTCTCGGGGTGAGTCTTCATCGGCAGATCAGGCGCCGGCGGCAGCGTTTTCACCCGTTCCTGCCAGTACTCCAGCGATCGTTGATACACGGGAGTGTCGCGGATCGCCTGCTCGGCCAACACATAATCGCGGAAGGTGAACGGCAGCGCCTCGAACAGTTCTTCTTTCCCCTTGTAACAGCGGTGCCAGTCGCGCAGCAGAATCCGGATTGAACCGATGTCGGTGATGATCAGCTCGAAACTCAGATGCAGACGCACCTTCCGGTCATCGATCCGGGTGGCGCAAATCTCAAACAGCGGCCACTGATCGACCGGCCGGACGATGTGGGACAGACGGTCCCGCACTTCCTTGAGGTGCCTTTCCTTTTCCTCCGGCGACTCTTGGCGGATGTCCGTCACCCGGATCTCGTAACGCGGCGGACGGTCGAGAATCTGCTGACGGCCATCGGGCAAAATGACGGTCCGGAGCATGGGATGCCGTTCCATCACTTTTTGCCAGGCCGCGTTCAGACGATCCAAATCGATGTGATCACTGTCGATTTCGAAATACACGTGCGCGGCCACGTCACTGACGTTGAAACCGCCGAGACGGCCGATCCACTGTGCCTGCTGCATCTCCCTGAGCGGGAACGGTTCATGCAGCTTGTCCGGTTCCGGAACGAGCTCGGGCAGGGAGGCTTCCAGGCTGTCCGACTCCTGTTCGCCGATGTTCTCCATGTTTTCCATGAGGCCGGCGATGGTCGGATTCTCCATCAGCACGCTGAGCGGGATCTGTTTGCCCAGACGTTCCGACACCTTGCCCAACACCTGGGCTGCCAGCAGCGAGTGTCCGCCCAGCTCGAAGAAATTGTCATGCACCCCCACCGGAGCAACCCCGAGGAAATCCTGCCAGATTTCCGCCACCAAACGTTCCCGTTCATCCCGGGGGGCCACGAATTCACTGGCCAGCGGCGGGCGCGGATGGTGAGCGCTGAGGACAAATTCACCGGAAGCTGCCGCTTCCGCCTCCGCGTCCGTCTCTTCGGACGCCGTGAAATCCATCGGGCCGGTTTGCACGCCTTGCGGCTCGATCCAATAACGGCGACGCTCAAACGGATAGGAGGGCAATTCGACGCGGAAACGGGGTTCTCCCCGATGCAGCCCTTTCCAGTCCAGGCTTCCGCCGGCCATCCACAGACGTCCGGCCGCGGTGAGCAGAAAACGAACGTCCGACATGCCGTCCTGCGGATGTCGCACCGTTTGCAGGATCACGTGTCCGCTGCCGGTGCCGAGGCATTGGCGGGCCAAGGTGCCGAGCGTCTGTCCCGGTCCCACTTCCAGAAGGATGGAGGGGCCGCTTTCCGCAATGGCGGCCACGCCGTCCCCGAAACGGACCGTCTCGCGCAGATGGGTCACCCAGTAATCCGGATCGGTCGCCTGTTCGGCCGTGATCCACGTGCCGGTCACGTTGGACACATACGGCGTGTTCGGCGGATGCAGCGTCACCCCCCGGACGGCTTGGCGGAAGTCTTCCAAAACGGGATCCATCATGGCCGAGTGGAACGCGTGTGAGGTGTGCAGCCTGCGGCAGGCGACCCCTTTCTCCCGCAGGTGTTTTTCCAGCCGGTCGACGGCTTCATGCGTTCCGGAAACCACGCACAGGTCCGGCGCATTGACGGCCGCGACGGACAGATCGGCCGTGAGCAGAGATTTCACTTCCGATTCCGGCAACGCCACGGAAAGCATCGAACCGGACGGCAACCCGTTCATCAGCCGACCTCGGATGGCCACCAACCGCAAAGCGTCTTCCAGGGACAGCACCCCCGCCAGACAAGCGGCCGCATATTCCCCGATGCTGTGTCCGAGCATCGCTTTGGGACGGATTCCCCAACTTTCAAGCAGTCCGGCCAACGCCCAGGAGACCGTGAACAGGGCGGGCTGAGCCACCGCCGTGGCCTTCAGATGCTCCGCCGCATCCTCCGAACCGGGATCTTCCGGGTACAAGAGCTCGCGCAAATCCACGCCCATGTGGGGTTTCAGAAGGTCTGCACACGCATCCACCCGGTTGCGGAACACGGGCTCGCTCTCGTACAGTTCGCGGGTCATGCCCGGATACTGGGACCCCTGTCCCGGGAAGAGAAACACCACGTCGCGCTCGCGGTCGGCGGTGAAAGAGAGCACGCGCCGGGGATCTTTGCTCCGCAGGGCCTCGGCCGCATCCTCCGGACGTTCCGCCACCACGATCCGGCGATGCCGGAACGCTTGCCGTCCGGTCTGCAGCGTGTGTGCGACATCGGCAAGCCGCTGCTCCGGATGAGCGGCGAGATGGTCTGCCAAAAGCGTGGTGGCCTGCTCCAGCGCGGACGGCGTCTTGGCGGACAGGACGATCAGCTGTGCGTCATTTCCGCCCTTCACCGGTTTCACCTCCGGGGCTTGTTCGAGAATCACGTGGGCGTTGGTCCCTCCGATTCCGAACGAGCTGACCGCCGCCCGTCTCGGCCCGTTCCCTTTCGGCCATTCCTTCAGTTCCGTGTTGACGTAAAAGGGCGTGTTTTCAAAGTCAATGGCCGGATTGGGCTTGGTGAAATTGATGTTCGGAACGATCAACCCGTGCTTGACCTGCAACACGGCTTTGATCAGTCCGGCCACGCCGGCCGCCGCCTCCAGATGGCCGATGTTTCCCTTCACCGAGCTGACGGCGCAATATCCTTTCCTGTCGGTGCGGGAGCCGTAGGCCCGGGTGAGCGCCTCGATCTCGATCGGATCCCCGAGAGCCGTTCCGGTGCCGTGCGCCTCGATGACACCGACCGATTCCGGATCGATGTCGGCCATTTCCAGGGCCGTGACCAACACCTGGGTTTGGCCTTCCACGCTCGGAGCCGTGTAGCCGACCTTCCAGGAGCCGTCATTGTTGACGGCGGAGGCCTTGATCACCGCTTCAATGCGGTCACCGGCGGCCATGGCGTCTTCCAGCCGTCTCAGCACCACGATGCCGGCTCCGCTGCCGAAAATGGTTCCCTTGGCATCGGCGTCGAAGGGGCGGCAATGTCCGTCGGGCGAGAACATGGTGCCGTCCTGCCACAAATACCCGCTCTTTTGCGGAACCCGGATCGACACCCCGCCGGCAAGGGCCATGTCACAGTCGTAGGCGATCAGTGCCTGGCAGGCCAGATGAACGGCGACCAGGGAGGTGGAGCATGCCGTTTGCACGTTGACGCCCGGTCCCGTCAGATTCAGCTTGTAGGCGACGCGGGTGGACAAGTAATCCTTGTCGCTGTTGATCAGAATGTCAAATCCCTGTGCGCTGCGCGGAAGCCCCCGTCCGGCCAGCAGGTTGTTCAGGAAGTATTCCGGCATGCCCGCGCCTGCGTACACGCCGATCAGGCCGTCGAATGTCCCGGGATCGTATCCCGCTTTCTCCAGCGCTTCCCAGGCAAGCTCCAGGAAAACCCGCTGCTGGGGATCCAGCAGCGAAGCTTCCCGCGGGTTGTAGCCGAAGAACGCCGCGTCAAACCGATCGATGTCCTCCATCACCGGAGACGCTTTCACATAGTGGGGGTTTCGGAGAACATCGGCGGGGATGTTCTCCGAAAGCAGTTCTTCCTCGGAGAAAAAGGTGACAGATTCGACGCCGTTTTTCAGGTTGTTCCAGTACTCCTCCAGGTTTTTGGCGCCGGGAAACCGGCCCGCCATCCCGATGATGGCGATGTCGTTCGGACTGAAGTGCTTTTCCTCACTTGCCGTCATCCTGTCCGTTCCCTCCTCTGCGATTCCTTTTCGCTCCGAGTCTTCCGCGGGCTTCCCGTTTGAGACGGGCACGGTCGCTTCCCTTCCTGAGCGCTTCATCCCGATCCGTCTGACCGGAGAGATGCGCCGCCAGAAGAGAGATGTTGGGATAGTGGAACAGGGAGATCAGCGGAAAATCCATGCCCAGCTTGGCCTGAATCCGGCTGTGTGCCCTGGCAACCGTCACCGAGTCGGCACCGAGATCGAAAAAGTTGTCGTGAATGCCCACTTTTCCGACCCCGAGGAGCTCTTCCAGGACATGGGCGATCACTTGCTCCGTTTCATTTCGCGGCGCGGTGTACGTGCGGGGAGTCTGCCGGGCCTTTTCCGCAAGCCTCGTCAACTGCTTCCGGTCCACTTTGCCGGTGGGGCTCAGCGGCAGCGCTTCCAGCCGGATGATCGTTTGCGGCACCATGTACTCCGGCAACTGCCCTGTCAGAAACTCCTGCAATTCCTTTTCGAAGGACATCCTGCCGAGCCGCTTGCCTCCGGGCGGCCCGGAAGACGCTTCGGAGAGCGGCCCTCCCATCATGCTGTGCAGAAACTCGTGGTCATCGTCCAGGCGGAACAGTTCCTTCAACCGATGACCGTTGCGAATCGCGCCGATCTGGCACACGCCGATGCCCTGCAAGGGAGCTGCCAGTTCGATCAGCTGGGCCATCAATCCCGCCTCAATCAGGCTGAGGTCGCGCGCTTTCCGTCCGTACAGCGGGCGGATCGCATCCATCTTGCCGATGAAGAACAGGGCGAACGCGGCTTCCGAGAGCATCTTGTGGTTGTAACGGAAATGCAGTTCCTCCGTGATGCGGGCATCCGGATGGATCGACACCAACCGGTGGCCGCGGGGGTCGTACCAGTATGTCCCCGGTGCGACATCCCGGATCCGTCCGGGTGCCACCCAGACATACGTCTGCACCGGGTAAAGAGCCTGTGCCGATCCGTAATGGTACTTGTAACCGCCTTCCGTCTCCCGGGCGGCAAGCAATTTGAGCAGCGAGCCGAGCGATTCGGCGGACAATTCCTCCCGCCCGAACGTTCGTCGGCTGGTCCGGAGAGCGAGAACTTCGTCCAGAGGGGTTTCCGAAATCGTTTCCGGAAACGGAACCGCTTCCCCGTTCAAATCCGTGCGGAGCCCCTTGCGACGCATCTGGAATTCAAAGCGTTCCACCGGATTGAGCACCGCACCGGCCAGCTCTTCTTCGGAGAACAACTCCCGCGCCTCATCGAGCCGGAGCTCTTCCTCTTCCCGTCCCCCGTCCCGCTTTTGCACGACAAACGCCGTCAGCCGCTTGCGATTCCGCTCGCCGGCCGCCACGGCCACCGCCGCTTTCACGTCGGGATGGCGGGTGAGCGCCGCCTCGATTTCCCCGAGCTCGATGCGGAATCCGCGAATCTTCACCTGAAAGTCTTCGCGGCCCAGGAATTCAATGTTACCGTCAGGCAGGTACCGTCCCAAATCCCCCGTCCGGTACAACCGTTCGCCGGTGAACGGATGACGGACAAAGCCGGCTTCCGTCTTGTCCGGATCGCGCCAATACTCCCTGGCAAGACCGGTCCCGCCGATGTAAAGCTGGCCGGGAACCCAATCCGGACACGGCTCCAACCGCTCGTTGAGCACATGGAACGTCTGGTTTCCGAGCGGCTTTCCGTACGGGATGCTTTCCCATGACGGATCCACTTCACCGATCGGGTAATGGATCGACCAGATCGATGCTTCCGTCGCCCCGCCCAAGCCGTAAATCTTTGCGCTTCCGTCCGTCACGGCCCGGATGCGGTCCGGCAGGTTCACCGGAATCCAGTCACCGCTCATCATCACGATCCGAAGCGGGATGTTCTCCCGTCCCGAAGCGGCATGTTCGGTGAGCATTTCCATCAGGGCGGGCACCGTGTTCCACACCGTCACCCGATGCTCCCGGACCAGCCGCAACCACTCTCCGGGATCGCGACCCGCTCCCGCCTCCGGCATCACCACTTTGCCTCCGGCTGCAAGCAGCCCGAACAGATCGTACACCGAAAGGTCGAAACTGAGCGAGGACAAAGCCAGCACCGCGTCGTTTTCCGACACGCCGTAACGCCTGTTGATGTCCAGGATCGTGTTGAGCGCGGACCGGTGAGTGATGGCCACGCCTTTGGGGGTTCCGGTCGAACCCGACGTGTAAATCACGTATGCCAGATCGTCCGGCGATGCGACGGGTTCCGGCGGATCCCCGGCAGGACCTTCCCATCCTCCGAGCGTCGCCGCCACGGTTTTCACCGAATCCCCCGCTGCCGGAAGCGGTTCTCCGTTTCGGGTGATCACCAGCCGCGCCTGTCCGTGTTGCAGGAGATACCGCTGCCGCTCTTCGGGCAGGTCGGGATCCACCGGAAGGTATGCCGCTCCGGACTGAAGCACTCCCAACACGGCCACGGCCTGCTCCCATCCTTTGCGCACCGCCACTCCGACCAGTTCGCCGGGTCGCGCTCCCAGTTCCCGAAGCTTGCGCCCCAGCCGGTTGGCCCGGCGAAACAGCTCTCCGTAAGACAGGCTCACGTCCCCCGCCGCGACGGCCGTCCGGTCGGGATGGAGGCATGCGCGCTCGATGAACGGCTGATGAATCAGTTTGTCGGGAACCGGAACCGCCGTGTCGTTGACCGCCCGGCGCACCTCGGCCTGTCTGTCCGGCAACCATTCAAACCGGGAAGCTCCCCAAGCCGTTTCTCCGTCCGAAAGCGTCTCCAAAAACCGGCGATACGCGGAAAACATGTCTTCCACCATGCCGTCCGGGAACAGTCCTTCCACCACGTCCCAGTGGTACACAAGATCCCCGTCGACTTCGTACACCTGGTGGTCGATCCATACCTGCGGCGTCTGGGACACCCCGTACACGACGTCCCCGAATCTTTTCAGCGGCAGATCGGACGTTTCTCCTTTCAGCTGCGCCAGTGCGCTGGTGAACACGACGGGCATCATGATGCCGGGGCGAATTCTGCCGAGCTCGCGCAGCACGTCCACCCCGCTGAACCAACTGTGATCCAGGTCTTTCCACAGTTGTTGCTGCATCCGCTTCGCCGCCGCTTCAAACGGTGACGGTCGGGTCAGGTCCACTTCGAGCAGGTTGACGGAGGTGAAATCCCCGAAGATCCGGTCCACTTCCGGATGCAGCGGATGCCGGTTGAACAGCGTCACATTCAACGTGAACCGCTGACTTTTGCTCCAGGCCCCCAGCACGTGCGCATATGCCGTCAGCAACACGTTGCTCGGCGTGACGCCCGCCTCTTTGGCCCGCTCTTTCACCCAGTTCCAGCGGTCGGCGGACATCCGTCCGTTGTGACGACGGAAACGGGGCCGGCGAATGGTCTCCGGTGACGTTTTGAGCGGAAGTTCCGGTGCGGCCGGAATGTCGTTCAGACGGGCCGTCCAGTAATCGCGCGATTCCTTCCAGATGTCGGTCTCCCGGACCTCTTCCAGCGTGAGGACATAATCCCGGAAAGAGACCCCGGGTGCATCGGACTTCGTGCTCTTGCCTTCGTAGAGATCCATCCACTCCCCGAGCAGCAGACGGAAACTCCAAACGTCCCCGATCAGCAAATCGAAGCTGAAATGCAACCGGATCCGATCCCCCGGCATCCGGGTGGCACACACTTCGAACAGCGGCCACTCATCCGCGGGACGAACTTCATGTGACAACCGTTCCCGGACCTTGCGGATGTGCGCCTTTACTTCCTCCGGGGACCGGTCGGACACATCGGTCACCCGGATCTCGTACGGCGGCACTTCCTCCAAAATCCGCTGCCGCCCGTCGGGGAGAATGACGGCGCGCAACATCTCGTGCTTTTGAATCAAGTGCCGGAAAACGTCATTCAGCCGTTTCACGTCGAGCCCGGCGGCTTCCACCTCGTAGTAGGCATGCGTGGAAACGTTCCCGAGCGCGAAAGCCCCGCTGCGCCCGACATAATAGGCATATTGGATGTCCGTCAGCGGGAACGGTTCGTGTCGGTTCGCCGGATCCGGCTTCACTTCGGGCAAACGGTTGGGAGCGCTTTCCAACTGCCGCAGCACGGCCCCGGCGACATCCCGGATCGTCTCAACCATCGGCAACTTCACGTCAAACTGCTTCTCCATTCTGCCGTACAAATTCATCGTGCTGAGCGATCCCATGCCGAGAGAAGTGAGCGGAACGTCCACCCCGAACGAACGCGGGTCGATGTCCAACATGTCGGCAACCATCCGGCGCAGATGATCCTCCAGCACGGTCTTTCGCAGCGTGACGGGCAGTTTGAGCAACGCATTCCGGTCGAGCTGTTCCCGCCGGTCATTTTTCAGCACGCTGACCGCGAGCGGCGAGAGTTCTCCGTTCAAAAACGCCTTTCGACATGCCCGCCGCTGGATCTTCCCGCTGGTCGTGAGCCGGATGTCGGATCGGCGCACCAACACGACGCAATGAATCTCCGCCTCATGTTCTTCCGCCACGGCGCGGCGCACCGCACGGATGATATCGTCGTAATTTCCGGTCTTGCGCGGACGAGCAGCCTGAACCAACACCAGGCGCTCCTGACCGTCGATGAGGACGGAAAACGCCGCCGCCAATCCCGGAAGCAGTTCCGGATGGGCCGCCCCCGCGGTCCATTCGATGTCCTGCGGATACAGATTGCGTCCGGCAAGAATGATCAAATCCTTGATCCGGCCGGTGACATACAGCTCTCCCTCATGCAGGAAGCCGAGATCTCCGGTGCGCAGGAACGGTCCCTCCCCGGTGCCGGCCAGGCGGGCCCCGAACGTTTCCTCCGTGGCTTCCTCATTGCCCCAGTAGCCCAAGGCGACGTGTTCTCCCGCCACCCAGATTTCGCCGACTTTTCCTTCCGGCAACTCTTCGAGGGTGTCGGGATCGACGATGGCCACCCGGCAATCTTTCACGATCTCGCCGCAATTGACCACGGACAGACGTCGATCGTCGCTTTCGGAGGCCCGTTCCACCGATCCCGCCTCGAAGCGATCTCCTTTCACCTCAATCGCGATCCGCGGAGAGGTGTTGGCGGACACCATCAGCGTCGATTCCGCCAAGCCGTAGGCCGGGGTCAATGCTTCCCGCCGGAATCCGTACGGCTCAAAACGCCGCGCAAACCGCTCGAGCGTCTCGGCATGAACGGACTCGGAACCGTTGATCGCCCGGTACCAACGGGACAGGTCCAGCCCTTCACATTCTTCATCCGTCAGATTCCGCGCGCAGCGGTCGTACGCGAAGTTCGGACCCGCACTGAAAATCGATTCCGCTTCCGTCTCCGTGATCGCCTTCAACCACCTCAGCGGTTTTTGCACGAAATGTTCCGGAGCCATCAGCGTACAGCTGCCGCCGACATATTGGGACATGAGAATTTTCCCGATCAGACCCATGTCATGATAAAAAGGCAACCAGCTGACGATTCCGGCACCTTGCGGAATATCGAGCCGTTGACGCATCATCTCCGCGTTGGCCAGCAAATTTCCGTGGCTCACCATGACTCCCTTGGGCAGGGAGGTGGAGCCGGAAGTATACTGCAAAAACGCCAGCGTGTTCCGGTCGATGTCCGGTTCGGTCCAGGCGTCCGCGGATGACTCGTCGATCCGGTCCACGGCAAGCCAGGCGAGGTGATCCGGCAAGTCAAACTTTTGCCAGCGCCCTTCGAGTTTGTCGAGCAGTTCCGAATGGGTCAGCACCACTTTGGCTCCGCAGTCACGGGCAATCGTGACAAATCTCTCGAGCGGGGAGCTGAGCCGCGCCCGTGGAGCCGCCGGAACATTGCACGGAACCGCCACCATGCCGGCATACAGACAGGCGGAAAACGCCTGAATCATTTCCAGGCTTTGCGGAAACAGCAACATCACCCGGGTGCCGGGGGCAAAACCGTCCTGAAGAAGTGCTGCGAGCGCTCGTGACTTCCGGTCCAATTCCTCTTTCGTCCAAACGAACTTGTCCGATTCTCCGTCCCGCAAGAACGTGTAGGCCACTTGATCCGGAAACCGGTCAGCTTGTGTTCGAAGAAGCTGAACCCAGGTCTTCACGGAACGGACAGAGTCCAAAATGGATCAGCCTCCTTCTCCGGTGAATGACAGACAGGGAAAAAGGTGCGGAGGATCCGGAATGTTCAAGGGTGCGACAGGAGGAAAAGATGATGAAGAAAAAGGAGCGGGGTTGGATGGATCACCGTGAGTGAAACGGATTGGAAAATTTTTTAATTTACTGCATTAACGAAATATTCGCACCTCTGTTTTTGTTATTCTCTATGATTTTATTTGTTCCTCCCTATGATCGAAAAAATTTCTTTCAATACCAACGAAAACCAGCAAACCAAGATTTTAAGATCATGGAATTCGTGTATATGTTTTCAAATTTTTGACCCGACAACGATCGAACCCATCAAAAATCAACATATTTGAATCAATGAATGGATCAACATGAAAAAATTTGTTTCGACGATAAAGAAAGATCACCGGCCGCAAAAAAAGCAACCGGTGAAACCTCAATCGGAACCGGATTTCGGATGGGTCCTCTCTTGCTTGCCGTTCAATTGAGAGCGCTGATCGCCGCCCTTACGGAGCATCGCCGCACCATCTTTCAAACCGGAATCCTGGTTCCTCCCCGATCCCTTGCTCCTCCATCCTGCGGATCACCCGACGCACCCTCTCCGCCGTGAGATCGGAAATCGTCGGAAACGGATCCAAACCGGTCGGTTCGGGAAGTTGAACGAGAATGAACCGGCGCTTGCCTCCGTCTTCCAGATTTTGTTCGAGCACTGCCTGAGCGGTCGTGCCCGAACCGGCAAAAAAATCCAATACCAAGTCATCTTCGCCGGTGGTGGCGATTTGGAGCATCCGGCGGATGAGTCTCACCGGTTTCGGACTGTCAAACACCCGCGGCCCGAGCAGTTCGGCCAGTTCTTCGCTGGCTTCATGATTGTGTCCCGCTTCCCGATGCATCCAGATGGTGGTGGGCGGACGCGTCGCATCGGGATTCATGTACTGTTTCGCATATGGTTGCCATCCCTTCTCCCCCTTCACCCATTCCACATTGCCTGCCGCCAGCTCCCGCTCGTATTTCTCCCTGGTCCACCGCCAGCACCCTTCCGTTCCGTCCGGTTTGACCGGCCAAACCTTGGTCCCGTCCGGCGCCGTGAGCGGAAAAAAGAATCCCGGAGCATCGCTTCTCAGGGAATGACTCCCTTCTTTTCGCAGGGAGCGCCGCCGGTAAGGGCGGCCGGCATCATCCACCTTGCCGAACTGGGACCGGTTTTGCCGGAACGGAAGCCGGTTCACCCGGGCTTCCGGGCCTCCGTAGACCAGGATGTAATCGTGATCGGCACTGAACCCCCGGGCATCCATGCGGGGGCTGTACACCTTTTGCCAGATGATCGTTGCCAGGAACCGTTCTTCTCCGAACACTTCATCCATCAACAGGCGGAGCCTGTGCACTTCATGGTCATCGATGCTGACGAAGATCATCCCGTCCGGTCTGAGCAACCGGCTCGCCAGGATGAGCCGGGGATACATCATGTTCAGCCACCCGGCATGCCGGCGGTCGACCGCATCCGCTCCATCCGTTTCGCGGGCGTGCCGTCCCCGGCTTCCCCGCTCCCGCCAGGAATCCTTGTAAATATACCGATGACCGGTGTTGTACGGGGGATCGATGTAAATCATCTTCACCTGCCCCGAAAGCTCCGGCTCCAACAGTTTGAGCACTTCCAGATTGTCCCCCTCGATGATCCGGTTTTCCGTCCGCTCCGGCCGGACCGATTTTTCAGACACAGGCACCAATCTCCCGGTCGGCGGCTGAAGTCCTTCCCTGAGCGCTTTTTGCTTGCCTGACCAGCTCAGTCCGTATCGCTCGCCCATCTCTTCACCCAGACACGCTTCCACAAGCCTCCGGACCCGTTCCGGATTCGTGCGCCGTTGTTCAAGCAGCATGTCGAGAAGCTCCCTGAAGCGGGGATCTTCGCTTTCTTCCCGGAAAGCCATTGCGGGAAATTGCTTGTACATGCCTGTCCCTCCGGTTCCCTCAATCATACAGATGAACATTTTTGCCGGCGAAAGAGGGATTCCTGCCGCGGTCTACCAGGAATCCACCGCCGCGGACGGACCCGGCGATTCCCCGGTCGGCAAACGCCTCGGCTTCCCCGTCAGAACGGCGGTTGCGACCCGGATTCATCCACATTGACCAAGCGATCCGAATTTTTCAGCTGCTCCACCGTTTTCACCCCGATGCCGAACATGGCGATCCGACATTCGAGCTCAATCTGCTTCATCCGGTTCATGACCGCCTCCGGGCCCCCGCTCCGCGCAGGACCCAAAAGCGTTCTGGCAAACCCGGCCAGATCCGCCCCCAGAGCCAGCGTTTTGGCGGCATCCACTCCGGTTCCCAAGCCTCCGCTGGCGATCAGGAAGGTGCCGGGGGCTTGTCTCCGCACGCTTTTCACCGATTCCGCGGTCGGAATGCCCCAGCCGTCAAAGGCATCGGCCGCCGCCGACAGCAAAGAGTCCCCCTGCCGGTATTTCTCCACCCGGATCCAGGACGTGCCTCCGGCTCCGGCCACATCGATGAAAGAGACGCCGGCATCGACCAGTTTCCGGGCCAATCTTCCGTCGATGCCCATGCCCACCTCTTTCACGCCGACCGGAACGGTCATTGCACGGCACACCGCTTCCAATTTTTTCAGCAATCCGCGGAAATCCGTGTCTCCGCCGGGTTGAAACACTTCCTGCAAGCTGTTCAGATGAAACACCAGGGCGTCCGCTTCCACCATTTCCACCGCCCTCCGACAATCCTCCACCCCGAACCCGGAGTTCAACTGCACCAATCCCAAATTGGCCAACAGCGGAATCTTCGGTGCCCATTTCCTCACCCGAAACGACTCCCGGCTCTCCGGCCGTTCCAAAGCCACCCGGAGCGACCCCAGCCCCATCGCCCATCCCCGCTCCTGCGCCGCCATCGCCAAATTGCGGTTCACCCTTTCCCCGCCGGTGGATCCCCCGGTCATCGAACTGATCAGAAACGGCGCTTTCAGCGGCTGACCGGTGGGCCCGAACCGCCATGCCAGCGAAACGTCGTCAAAAGAAATTTCCGGGAGAGCGTTGTGGAGAAACCGGTACCTCTCCAATCCGGTGGTCACGTGTTTCCCGACCACGTCCCGGGTCAGCACGATCTTGATGTGATCCTCTTTTCGCTTGCGGATGTCATCTTTCATCGTTGATCCATCGTCCTTTCCGTGGCCAAAAAAACCGGCCCCTTGCGCGCGGAAGATCATTCCTTCATCCATGATCTTCCCGCCCGGTGGCCGGTTATTCAAACGATTGGATGCTTTTCAAGAAGTTGCGCTCCCGATCCCGGATTCATGCCCGGAGAAGACGGGATGGTCGTTTCCATCGCTGAAACGCGTACACCATCCACACCGCAACCCATCCTGCCGCCATCCATCCGATGTTGAACAACAAGAGAGTCCCGCTCTTCACTTCATCCCATGAAACCTGCTTTTCCCCGTTGTTCAGAAAGACCGGTACGTCAGGCAACAACAAAGAAACCATCGCAAACTGCAACAAGAAGAGTGTCAAAACGATCATCGCGGATTGAAACAGGAAGCGGGACAAGCGCTTCTCAGCAAGCCGGACGATTCCACCGAGGCCGATCACGAACAGGAGAAATCGGCTCCCGATGCTCATCCATCCCCAATAGTCCACCATTCTTGTCCACTCAGGGGGTTGGGAATGTTCCCAAAACGACTCTCCCAACCACCACCCATACAGGTTGAACATCACCAGAGCCGCAAGAATTCCTCCGAGCACCATCCACTGATTCCTCGTCATGTTCTGCCCTCCCGCTCCTCTTTCACCTTTGACTCCGGGCGGAAACGGTGGCTGAATCGGTTCCGGAAGGAACCGGGCCGCCCGGGTCATTTCCGTTCAAGACGATGAGCATAACCGGCTGATCACGTTGGCGATCCCGATGCCGAAATGTCCATTCTTCCGGGTCTGAGGCTCACGGTTTCCGTCCATACTGGATCTTGGAAACAATCCCGGCACAAGGAGCTTGAGGATCTCATGAAACGAAACCGTACGTTTTGGGGAGCGTTCCTGTTCGGAATCGGCATGATCGGCATGCTGGACGGCATCATCTTTCACCAGATTCTGCAATGGCACAGCGTGTACATGGACACCACCCGCCACAACCAGATCGTCAGTGACGGACTGTTTCATCTGGCCGTCACTGCCGTGCTGTTCACCGGAACCCTCATCCTGTGGAAAAGCCGCACGCCCGGAGACGACCGCAGCTTCTGGGGAGGTTTTCTGGTCGGCGGAGGCCTGTTCAACCTGGTGGAGGGCATCGTCAATCACCACATCCTGCAAATCCACCACGTCCAGGAACACACCCCCGATCCGCTTCCCTACGATCTGGCTTTTGACGCCGTCAGCATTCTCCTTCTCCTCGCCGGTTGGTGGCTGTCGAGAAGCGCTCCTTCGACGCAATCGTGAGAGCTCCCTTCCCCCCTCCCCGGCAGCCGGGGAAAACGGCTACAGTAGTCAGTGATTCCCCGTGAGCCGCCGGAAGCCCCTGCCGGCACTTGTTCCGCCAGGGGGCCCATCGGCAGCAGGGAGTCACTTCCATGTATGCCTATTCATTTTTTATTGTACATTTCTCTCCGTCGAAGTTTCTGGCGTTTTTGTTCGCAACTTCAACAATCCCATAAAAACCAGTGCTACACATATGGCATAGATTCCCGCTGATATGAATACAACACGAGGATGATTTGCAAGGTTTAAAAAAGATCCCAAAAGCAAACCGGTCGTTAGCCCCGCTTCGGCCAGAGTTCTCCATAAACTGAACACCCTGCCGATCATCTCCCTCTTGGTATCTTCCTGAATCTTTGCCGGCATGGCTATATCCATCAATGGCAGCCCAAAAGCACAACAGAAACCAAAGGCATATGCCCAATACATATTTGATGCGGTTCCCAGAATTACAAAACCCGAGCCCACAATGGCAAAACCGATGCATACGACCACCGATTTATTGGTCATTTTCCATTTACCAATGGTCAGATTGGCAATCAGCCCCCCCAATCCAAAAGAAGCGATCAAGTAACTGTACGCGGAAGGGCTGTTTCCAAGCATTTTTGAAAGAGAAGGAATTCCAATCCAATATCCCAAAGCGTAGGCAACATTATAGAGGCCAAAACCGATCATGGTCAGTCCAAGGGATTTTTCTTTTTTTATGTATTGCCATACTTCGAATAGGTCTTCCGCAAAAGATTTTTTCGACGTTTTCGTTGTTTCTTCAGCCGGTTCAACATGGATGGGTTTTGCGGCTTTGACAAAAACAGCGGACAAAAGATAACTCAGAGCATCGATAACAAAAAGAACCGCAACCGGAACTATCTTTGTCAGAGTTCCTCCCCATGCAGGTCCCATGCTTCGTGCCACCCGCTTGGTTGTGTCGAGAAGGCCATTCAATCCTTGAAGACGATTTTTTTCCACAAAATCCGGAATCAAGCCCGAATAAGCAGGAAAACCAAAACACCTCGCTATACCGATCACCGCAGCCAATGAAACCAGGGAAGGAACCGTCAACATGTTGAAGATATACAGGACGGGTGCAGTCAACACCAACACTGAACAAATGGTATTCACAATCGTGATGGTCCGAATTTTATTCCAACGATCTGAATATACACCTCCCATGAGACCGACGATGAACAAAGGCGTTCGAGACGCCAGCATGACCAACGCAACATGATTCCCTGACCCTGACATTTGCAAGACCAGCCAAAGCAACGCTATTTCATGCAACTGGTCCCCCAACAAATTGGAAGTCGTACTGTACCACAATAACCGGACGTTTCTTTCTTTCAGAAGTTTTAAATAATGATACCTGTCTTTCATGGCATTTGATCCCTGTTTATTTTTGATGGTGATCAGACATTTTTAGAGTTGGAATCCTCATCAACATCGTCCGCTTTTGTGTCCAGCAACCGTTTCGGCGTGCACAGCCCCTGCCTGACAAGTGGCTGCAGGGAAACACCAACAAACACGCGGGGACTCCCCGTGAGCCGCCGGAACCCCCGCCGGCACACCGGCGGAGGGTTGCCGGTTTCCGCTACCCGGATGTCACGCAATCCACCGATACAGGTTTCTTTCCAATCTTCACTTTCATCTTCGTGCTCCCGCAAGTCACCTCATATTCGGAATCCTCGCCGACCATTTGCACCAATTGTCCCTGCCGATCCGTACGTACTTCCACCGGAACGGCTCCCACTTCTCCCTTCAATTCTTCAGGAATCACGGCAGTGATGCCAACCGAGCTTCCCGATACGGGCTTGCCTTGCAAATCGATGACCCGGACGATCAGGGGGACCGTTTTCCGCGAAAAGGACATGTCACTCTGACAACCCGTCACCATCAACAGACAACCGATGACCCATGCAAAGACCCGCATTTCCCACTCCTCCGTACATCTCGTTCGGTCCGTCAACACCGAGGATGATTTCAGATTTATCAATAAAATATTTTAATGGATTTCAACTTTTTTGGCACATCAAACTGTTTTCCTGATGAAACCCGCTCCACGCCGGTTGTTCCAAACCTGCTTCCCGTTCAATTAACCCCCTTGTCTGAAACGACAAGGGGCTCGCTTTCACGAAACCGCTCTCCACGGGAAAAGGGGGTTTCATGTGTGTCGGTTTCCGCTCAAATCCCGCTCGTCGATCATGCCCCCGTATTCAACCCATGCTTCCCCGGTTTCCTCCTGTCCGGTAAAAATTCGTGGAATCTTTTGATCAACGCCCGCTTGTCAATGCGTCGATGGTCGCCGCCATCATCAGTGGACTCACAGTTTTGAATGATCATTTCTTGGGCGAATGAAAAAACGCTGGCAGGGATTCGTCCCTCCAGCCTTTTTCATTCTATATGAAACAGCATCCAAATGACCGTCGCCAAGATGCGGGAGGCTTCTTCCCCTTTCAGCCGGGGGTCACCGGCGACGGCCACCGTGAATTCTTCGGCCAGCGCCGGCGGGAGTTGCTCCGGGTAAAATCCGTTCTTGTCCAAAAAATAGAGAAGGACAGTCAGTCCCGTCCGTTTATTGCCGTTGCGGAACACATGACCCTGAACGATGGATTGAAAGAGAGCCGCTGCTTTATGCCAGATCGTGGGATGCAGCTCTACCTCAAATGCCACCATTTGCGGGCGCCGGACCGCCGACTTCAGCGCATCCGGATGCAGTACTCCGCCGTTTTCCGGTTCATCGTATTGCCGCATGACTGCTTCATGAGCCAGCAATATCTCTTCCAGCGTCAGATAATTCACGTCGATGGGGACATCGGGCTTAGGTTCCAGTTCCTCCAACTGTTCCACCGCTTGCCGGATCAGACGGTCCACCAGGGATTTGGCTTCTTCATGATTCATGGGATCACCGATCTTTCAGGTTTTTCAAGGTCTCGTCAAAATCCCGGAAAATTTTCTGCATCGATTCAAAGAACCGAGGATCCACATTCGGCGGCAACGTTTGGGACGGCCGAATCAAAATGCCCTTGTCGCTTGGGATAAACTCCACCACATCCCCTTGCCGGATTCCGTACTGATCAGCCAGTTTCTTCGGGATTGTCACACTCAGGCTATGCCCGAGCTTGTTCACTTTGCGGTACTCCTTGGCCACTTCACTCATCCTCCCGTCTCCTTCCTGTTTACGATTTTCTTGTATATATAGTTTATACGTTTATACATGATAAGAAAAGCCTCAAGGATTCCATGGGGTTTGTTCGATGCGTTGTGCCACTTCACCGAAGACATCATTCAAGCCTCTAAGCAGAGCATTCCATATGACGCGAACACTTACTTGGAAAGATCAATAAACATTGCCCGGCGGATCTCGGATGTCCGTGTTTCCATGAAGAAAATTTATGTCGAACCGAAACGAAAAAACCGGGTGAAAACCCGGTTTGACATCGTTCTTCGTTTTGAACACGTATTGCAGCTGTATTGGATCATTGAAAGACCCGCCACACAAAAAATTCCCTCCTAAAGTCCACCATCGACCGTGATGAGTACCGTAAAGAGAATGACCATTTCGGCAACCGTTTTTGCGATACACTCCCCCGCATTCAACCCATGCTCCCCCGATTTCCTCCGCTCCGGTAAAATTCGTGGAACAGTTTGATCAACGCCCGCTTCTCGATCCGCGACACGTACGAGCGCGAAATATTCAGCTCCTTCGCGATTTCCCGCTGGGTCTTTTCTTTTCCGCCTCCCAGCCCGAACCGGTAGCGGATCACTTCCTGTTCCCGATCATCCAGAATGTGCAGATGGCTGTAGATCTTCTTCTTTTCGATCCGGGTCTGCACCAGATCCACCACTTCATCCCGATCAGTGCCGAGAATATCGATCAGGGTGATTTCATTTCCTTCTTTGTCCGTACCGATCGGATCCTGCAGGGACACATCCTTGCGTGCCTTTTTGAGCGATCGGAGATGCATGAGGATTTCATTTTCGATGCACCGAGCCGCATACGTGGCCAGTTTGGTTCCCTTGTCCGGCTGGTACGATTCGATGGCCTTGATCAATCCGATGGTCCCGATGGAAATCAAATCTTCGTTGTCCTCACCCGTGTTTTCGAATTTCTTGACAATGTGTGCCACCAGCCGGAGATTGTGCTCGATCAACCGGTTGCGGGCTTCTCTGTCCCCCTGCTTCATCAGTTGCAGGCACTTTTCTTCCTCCTCTTCCGACAGCGGATGGGGAAAAGCGTTGTTCTTGACATACGAAACAAAGATGAGCATCTCTTTCAACAGCATGAACAGGGCCGTCACCAGACCGGGCAAATCCGATGCACCTCCATCCCGGTTCATCCGCAATGACCATGACCATCCTATTCATGGGCTTTTGTCCGTGTTCCTGGAACAAGCGATGCAGACATCCAACACAGTGTATGACGGTCACCCGTTGTCTTATGGCGAAAAAAAACGGCCGCACAAAAAAATGCCGACTTACCGGAAAGATTTTGAATATGTATCATGTAATATCTTTTAACAATTTACGCTGATGACACGATGGCCAAGGAAGCCTTTCTGCGTCCCGCGATGCCCGATGTGTTGAAGCAGTGGCACATTCGTTTGGAACGATTGCAGCCCGAGCCGGATAATCTTGTATTGGATGCGGGATGCAACCTCGGGGATCTCATTGATACGATGTTTCGGGAGAAAGGAGCCATTCCGTTGAATAACGATCTGGCCTTTCGCTATGAGTGGAAATACAAAAAAGAGGACCTGAAATACTGTCCCCGTTGCGGTCACCGTTTCTCATTGGAAGACCTTCACATTCCCGACCAGCCCCAGCTGGTTTGCCACCGCTGCCGCTTCGTGTTCTACCTGGATCCCAAGCTGGCGGTCGTCGCGGTGGTCTTGAACCGGGAACGGACAAAGGTGCTTCTGCTCCAAAGAAATGAAGCCCCCGGGAAAGGATTGTGGGCATTTCCCGGAGGCTATGTCGAGCGCGGGCAGGATCTTTTTGAAACCATACAAAACGAGGTCAAAGAAGAAACAGGTCTGACAGTGAAAGTCGGCAAGATCATTGACACCCTTTCTCTGCCGGAAGATGGTCTTGTCCAATTAACCTACTAAGCCATTTCCGATCATGAAAAAGTCACCGTGAACATCGAGAGCAAAAAAGGTTGCTTCTTCAACTTTGATGAAATCCCTTGGGACAAACTTGCCTTTCCCTCAACCGAAAAACTGTTGCGTTTGTACACGGATGCCGTTCAGCCCGGAAATGACTCGCCAAATCAGGAAGTTTGATTGGGCTCCCCGTTTTGTTGACGCCTTCTCCATACATGCAGCATTCCACGTACGATTCCGGAGAAGGAAGCCGTCCGAACCTCGTTCCAAAAAACCGGGACACCTTCGTGAGAAAAATGTATGGTTCCTGGATCGTTCAGGCGAGTGACCGGTACACCCTCGTCAATGCCTCATATATTGTAACATCGGCCCCAACAGAACCAAAAAGGAGAGCCCAGATGAAACCGATCATCATCTTTTCGCACATCCCCAAAACGGGGGGACTGACGATGCGCCGCTTCCTGGATCGGCATTTCCGGCCCGGACAGATTTTCAAATACCCGGCGCATTCGGAAGCGCACAAGATCCGGTTGAGCGCCGCGCAAATCTCCCGAATCCGTTGCGTGTACGGGCATTGCCGATTCGGGGTTCACAAGCTGTTCAGGCGGCCATTCAAATATTTTTCGATGGTGCGGGATCCTCTGAACCGGATCATCTCCGCCTACTATTTCATCCGGTCCAGTCCGTCCAACCGACTTCATCACATGGTCAGCAACATGTCGCTGCATGATTTCGTCTTCTCCAACGACCCCTTGATCCGGGAACCCCTCTCCAATCACCAGACCCGGTTCATCTCCGGGATGAAGAACCCCGACTTGAAGGTGGCCTTGGAAAACATCCGCAAACACTACCTGCTCGTCGGATTGACGGAGAAGTATCCGGAATCGGTGTTTCTGCTCAATCGCGCGATGGGTTGGGCTCACCGGCCGTACACCCGGGAAAACGTCACCAAATCCCGTCCGAAGGATCCCCCGGTGACCCCGGAGATGATCGATCATATCAAGAAACAAAACCGGTTGGATTATGACCTGTATGCATACTGCCAAGAACGGCTGGAGTCCCGTCTGTCCGCCCTCTCGCCCTCCGAAAAAAGACAGCTGGCACGGTATGTGCGCATCCATGCGAAGTGAACCGGCCGGTTCTTCGGGAGTTGATCTTGAAGAACCGGCTTTTGCATGCCATCGTCAAAAAAAAGATACTTTTTGGTCGCGCCCCGGATGTTACAATGTATGCATGCCCCCATCAACCGAACGGGAATTGTCTCGAACCAGAAAGAAACGGAGTGACGAACATGAATTGGTGGGATATTTTCGTCGCCTTTGTGCTCGGCACGGTGGAAGGGTTGACCGAGTTCGCTCCCGTTTCATCCACCGGACACATGATCATTGTCGGGGAAGAATTGCTGCATTTCACGGGAGAGCGTGCCGCAACGTTTGAAGTGTTCATCCAGCTCGGCTCCATCCTGGCGGTGGTGGTGGTGTTCTGGAAACGCATGCTGAGCCTGATCGGCATCCAGGTGGGAGAATTCAAGGAATCGGAGAGCGGATCTCTCAGCATCGTACATATCTTGCTTGCCATGCTGCCGGCGGTGGTTGTCGGTCTGATTGCCCACGATTTCATCAAGGAAGTGCTGTTTTCCCCGCAACGGGTGGTCATCGGTCTCATTGCGGGGGGAGCGTTGATGATCCTGGCCGAAACGATCATGCGCAAGCCGACGGCGACCAGCCTGGACCACATCACGTACAAGCAAGCTTTCATCATCGGCATGTTCCAGCTGTTGGCCCTGTGGCCGGGCTTCTCCCGCTCCGGTTCCACCATTTCCGGCGGCATTCTGTCCGGCGCCGATCACAAAACGGCTTCGGAGTTCTCGTTTATCGTCGCCGTCCCGATGATGCTCGGGGCCAACGTCCTGAGCCTCTACAAGAGCTGGGACATTCTCGGCGCAAAAGACATTCCGCTGTTCGCCACCGGTTTTGTGGTTGCCTTCATCGTGTCGCTCTTGGCGATCAAGTTCTTCCTGCAACTGATCCCCAAGACCCGTTTGTTGCCGTTCGCGCTGTACCGCTTTGCAGTGGCTGGTATCTTCATCCTGTTCTTCCTGTAAAAAAAGAGCCGCCTTTCAAAGGCGGCTCTTTTTCATATGCAATGATTTCGTTTTTTCAAATATTAGCGGGAAAACGGATACTGGTTCGGAGTGACGTACGTGCCGGGGCCGGGGAATTGCGGTTGGGAGTATTGGCCGTGTCCCGAATACTGGCCGCCTTGCGGAGCGGGCAGAGCCTTCTGTTGTTGAGCTGCCTGTTGTTGAAGCTGCTGGCGGGCTTCCTCATCCAGACCTTCCATTCCGAACTCCTCAAGCACGCGTTCGACCAGTTTCAATTCGTCATTCACCACTTCATCCTGGTCGCGCGATTTCAGCAGCAGGTTCTGGTATTGGAGGAGTGCTTCCTCAATCAGGTCCAGTTCTGCCTTGGTCAGGTTCACGGTGATCTTCATCGTTTCTACTCCTTTGGATTTTCCTTTGCCTATCATATATGATAATCAGACAGAAATAACAAAACAACCAGAAGAAACTTCGATTGCCATAATGACACAACCCTGTCAAGCTGAAAAAGTCAGCCTCTTTCACCGCTTGCAAGCCGCGGCAATCCAAGTGCCTTCCGGTTGTTTCCTACTTGGTATTCTATTTTTTACTTCTATTTTCCTTTTATATTTGTCAAATTCTCTTTTCCATTCTCTGTTATTCCTTCTTTTTCCACTCGAGACAACTCATCCATGATCCGACGGAAAATCCGTTTGGCCTTCGGATCATCGGAATCGGTGATGTTCGACAGAACGACGGCGACGGAATAGCGGGGCTTTTCCCAAGGCCCGAACCCGATCATCCATTTGTTGTAAACCGGGTTCTCTTTGGTGCCTGTTTCGGCGGTTCCCGTCTTTCCGGCCAGATTCCACGCACCGCCACCCACGCTCCTGGCCGTTCCGTGCGTGACCACGCCGCGCATCATCATGCGGACGGCCCGCAAGGTGTCCTCCCGAATCGGCTTGGCTCCGGGCATGTAGTGATTGTCAAACTTCCAGATCGTCCGGCCGTCTTCCGACCGAATTTCCGTGACCAACCGCGGCTGCGGCGGACGCCCTCCGTGAAAGAGAGCCGTGACCAAATCGGCGGCTTGTACCGGAGTGACCCGGACGCTTTGTTGTCCGATGGCCGTTCGTACCAGTGCCCAAGGATCGTTCTTTTCCCTCTGTTCCTTGAAGATGACTCCACTTTGTTCTTCCGGGAGCTGGGCAAATTGCGGATCCTGGAACACCGTTCCTCTCCAGATGATTTTCTGCCCCAGGCCGAGCCGTTTGGCATAGGCCTCCAGCTTCTCGGCTCCCAGCTTGATGGCCACCTGCCCCATCACCAGGTTGCAGGAATTGGCGAAAGCTTGGGCAAAGGTTTGTTTCCCGTGTCCCTTTTGTCCCGAATCCCGCAGATTGTATTTCTCCCAGTGTCCGTCGCAATGAAACTCGGTGTCCGGCGTGACAATGCCTTCTTCAAGCGCGGCAATGGCCACCACCGTCTTGAAAATCGAGCCGGGCGTTTTCTCCGTCACGGCCCGATTGATCCAACCGTCCCCCGACTTGTTTCCGGATTCGTCCCCCTGACTGGCCATGGCCAGGATGTTGCCGGTGGCGATTTCCTGAACGATCGCCGCTCCGTCCTTGACCTGCTCGTCACGAAGAATGGTCTCCACCCGTCGCTGGATCTCCCTGTCCAGCGTGGTGATGAGCGTGTGTTCCGGAGTATCCCCCGCTCCCTGCCCCGTTTTGGTCCGCAGGGCGACACCGTTCAAAGGGCGACCGGTGTTGGTGGCCGTGTAGGCGAGCAGATTCCAGGCTTCACTGTGCAAAAAGGGTTCAAATGCCGATTCGATGCCGGAGATGCCCAACGGGGAATGGGCGCTCCATTTTCCCGCTTCCACTTCCTCCCCGAACCGCTTTTTCATCAGCTCGGGAGCCCGCACCACCTGACCGATCACTTGTTTGGCCAGGTTGCCGGTGGCGGTGCGACCGTCCGAAAGCACGGGAAAAATGCCCGGAATGGACAGCTTCTCCACCTGAAGACGCTCGTCCGCTTCCAACACGATCTCCCCGCCTTTTTCATCGGTGAGGATCACCGGATGCTCCAGTTCCGAAAGACGTTTTTTCAACCGTTCGGAATCATGGCCGATCAGAGCGGCCAGACGCCCGATTTTCTCTTCCCGAAGGCCGATCTGTTCCCGCGTCATGGGAAACGCCAGTATGCGCCACGTTCCTTCTCCCCGGAGCGGACGTCCTTTCCGGTCGAGAATCTGTCCGCGCCCGCTGTCGATGATGATTTCCCGATCCTGGTTTTCCCGGGCCCTCTCCGCAAGATCTTCCGGTGTGCCGAACCGGGTGAATCCGTGCACCGGCTCCACCTGAATGCTGTACAACCGTACCAGGATGACGGAAAAGCAACACGCAAACACGAAACTGATGAATGCCGCCCGTCCTCTTTTCATCGATCGCCCCCCGTTTCCTCTCCTTCCAGCTTCGACAGGAAGCGGGACGGGTATACTCCGGGAGATGGTCTCAGGGAAGCGAATCAATTTTCCGACAAATGAATGTTGTCAACCCCATCAAAACTTCATGGTGGTACCGAAAAAGCCGTCCCGTTCACCGCTTCTCCACGTTTTCTTCAACAAAACGACGGTTTTGTGCGGTCGAGCACCGGAAACATCTCATGGGGCCACTTCAGAAAACGGATTGAAAAAACGGAACAACCGGGGAATGATCTTTTCCGGAACGGATGCGACTTTCGCGTGAGCACTGTCAGGGCATTGTCGGATTGTCCGAAATGCGTGGGTGGGATTACGGAGAAACGGAGATTCTGCCGGCCATGGAAGCAGGATCATTCTTTGGTCATGTCAGTCCGGAAGGTCGGGTTGTATCCGCTTCTGCCGTCTTTGCATATGGTTCACGGCTTTCATCCCTGGGTCTCGTCATGGTGGATCCCGAATGGAGAAGAAGGGGATTGGCCACGGAGGCGGTGAGGCATTGCATGGGGATTTGTGCTCCATGGAGTTCCTCCGGTCATGGTCTCGGGAAAAGCAGATCTCCCGGACCGAAGCCGGCTCTTTGCCCTTGTCGGTCAGGCATACGGGTGACGGAAGTCGCCGGAGGACACGACAACACCCGCCCCCTGCGTGTGAAGGAACGGGTGTTGTCGTTCGAAGGGTCCGTCAGTCTCCGGACGCTTGGCGTTTGCTCCTGTTTTCCCGGCTCATATTGATGTACTTCTGGTGTTGTTGATAGTCTGAGGCAAAGTAATGCTCTCCGGACCCGTCTTCTTTGGTGACATAGAAATAGTAATTGTGTTTCGTGGGTTCCAACGCCGCTTTCAGTGCATCTTCCCCGGGACAGCCGATGGGACCCGGTGGCAAACCCTTGATGTGATAGGTGTTGTAGGGATGCTCCAGTTTGGTCATTTTTTGGGTGGGCATCACCTTTTGCCCCTTCATGCTGTAAATGTACACGATCGTGGCATCGATCTGCAGTTTGGGGTATTGGTTGCTGTTCAGCCGGTTGTAGATCACACCGGCGATTTTGGGAAATTCCGCTTTCACCTGGCCTTCCCGCTCCACGAGGGAAGCGATGGTCACCCATTTATCCACGGTCATGCCGCCGGGAACCTTGTTGTTCGCCAGTTTGTCGCGAACCTCCAGATTTTCCATCCGCTTGGCGAACTCCTCCAGCATCTTGTTGACAATATTTTCAGGTGTCTCATCTTTCCGGAAATAGTAGGTACTTGGAAACAGATACCCTTCCAGGCGATACGGCCGTTCGGGATGCTTGGGGATCTCCGTTTCAAAATTGTATTTGGGTTTTTTGTTGTTGAGCATATCCAGGAAACCTGCTTTGTCAAAGCCCGCTTTTTCCAGAATCTCCGCAATTTGACGGGCGTTTTTCCCTTCCGGAATGACCACTTTGACCGTGTTTTCATCACCGGAAGAGAGTTTGGCCAGGATGTCATCCAGTGATTCGTCCGGCAAGATTTCATAGTAACCTGCCCGCAGATCGGTCTTCCCCTTCATCTGGACGTAATAGCGGAAGAAATAGGATTCCCGGATCAGGCGTTTCTCCTTGAGAATTTTCCCGATTTGTTGAATGGAGGAATTTTCCGGAATTTCCACTTCCACCGGTTGGGTGCGTTTTGGTGATCCCAACGTGAAGTCAACGTAGAAATACCCCAACAGCGCCCATCCCGCCAGAAGCACCAGCGTGAAAAAGATGCGCCAAAACCATCTCATGCGTCAGACTCCTTTGAGAACACATTGTTTCAATTACACACCTTCGAAATCTTATTCTATGTTAGCATAGCCATCAAAAAAAAGGACGAGGGTATCCCCCCGTCATCATCAAGAATCATAGAAATATAACATTTCGTCCACGACTTCGGCAACGGTTTCCCATTCATTGTCATCATCAATTTCCATGGGAACTCCCTGTTCAATCCGGAACAGGCCCGCTTCGTCCGGGTGGTCGTCAAACGATTGCAAAATGGCATAATGACGGCCGGATGTCTCCAGTTCGCCGAGCACCCGGTAATGAACGGCGGATCCGTCCGGCAGGTGATGGACATACGGTTCGCCGGGCGACAGGGAATCGCGGAGACGGCGCACCTCCCTGACGCCCCGGTCGTCAGGGGAGCCCGAAAACGCCCTCAACCCTGATCCTCCGTCTCTCCCTCTTCTTCCTCATCCCAATCGGAAAAGAGGGTGTTGAACATCTCTTCCACCATGTCCCATTCTTCTTCGTTGTCTTCGTCGATCATTTCCAGCCGGAATTCGCCGCCGTCGTCATTGTAGCGGAATGCCAGCACTTCCTGATATTCTTCTTCATCGTCCTCTTCGGACTGCACCGGAGTGACGAACATGTACTTTTTGCCGGTATCGTTGTGTTCGAACGTGTAAAGGACCTCGAATTCTTCGTCTTTTCCTTCGTCGTTGGGGATGATGAGAATTTCTCTGTCCTGTGCTTCATGGTTGCTCATGATTTTTCCTCCTTTGCGCATCGAGAAAACCTTGGAGAATCCAGGTCGCCGCCAGCCGGTCGATGACCTGTTTGCGTTTTTTCCGGGAAACGTCCGCCTCGAGCAGGGTCCGTTCCGCGGCCATGGTGGACAATCGTTCGTCCCAGAGGTGAACGGGAAGACCATACCGGTTTTTCAGCGTATCGGCCACCTGCATGGAATCTTCCCCGCGGGGACCGATGGTTCCGTTCATGTTTCTGGGAAGCCCGACCACCACTTCGGAGACACGGTACTCCTCCATCAATCGGTCCAACCGGTCCAGCCAGTTTTCATCCCGTTGAATGACACAAACTCCCTGAGCCGTCCAACCCAGGGAGTCGCTGACTGCCACACCGATTCTCCGCTGCCCCACGTCAAGGCCCAAAACCCGGGAAGACCCCTCTATATCCATGGAAAACTCATCCATCCACGCAATTCCTCTTTCATTTCTTGTTTTCCAGATAGAACGTCACCAATTCTTCGATCAGTTCGTCCCGTTCCAGTTTGCGAATCATGGCACGGGCATTCTTGTGGCGGGGAATGTAGGCGGGATCTCCGGAGATGAGGTAGCCCACGATCTGGTTGATCGGGTTGTAACCCTTCTCCTTCAGTGCCTCGTACACATGAAACAGCACTTCTTTGGCATCATTGTTCTGGTCGCCCTGAAAATTGAACTTCATGGTTTCATCCATGGAAGGCCCCACCTCTCTGATAGGATGACCAGCAAACGGTTCGAAAGACGCGTCATTCCGACGATCCGTTTCCGGAGAGGGACCGAACCGGCCGGGATGCCGGGGAGGTCCCTCTCCCGAATCATATGACCGTCGCGCTGAAATGACTTCTACTTTCTTCTTTCTTTTCCCGAAAATGTCCTTTTTTTGTCATCCTTCAGGAGCGGGATTTCAACAGTTTTTCGACATGTGCCAGCGCCTCGGACAGTTTCTCCGGCCGTTTGCCGCCGGCTTGGGCCATGTCGGGCCGGCCGCCTCCGCCTCCGCCGCAGATGGCCGCCACTTCCTTGATCAGTTTGCCGGCGTGCAATCCTTCCTTGACGAAATTCGGCGACACCGAAGCCACCAGAGAGACTTTGGCTCCTTCCGCAGCCCCGAGGACGATCACGCCTTCGGTCAGTTTTTGCCGCAGATTGTCCACCATCGTGCGAAGCTGGTCCATCCCGGAAGCTTCCACACGGGCCGTCAACACCGGAACCCCGTCGATGTCTTTGACCTGACCGAGCAATTCGCCGACGGCGGATTGGCTCAGTTTGGCCTTCAGGGATTCGTTTTCCCTGGACAGCTCACGGTTTCGCTCCTGCAGCTGGCGGATCCGGAACGTCAGTTCCTGCGGGGACGTTTTCAGGGCATCGGCCGCTTCCTTCAGGAGGCCCAACTGTTCCTCCAGATAAGCAAATGCTTTTCTTCCGGTCACGGCCTCGATCCGCCGGATGCCGGAGCCGATGCCGCTTTCGCTCACCAGCTTGAACAGCCCGATCTCCCCGGTGTTGGAGACGTGGGTGCCGCCGCACAGTTCCAGGCTGTAGTCACCCACCCGGACCACGCGGACGATCTCGCCGTATTTCTCTCCGAAGAGAGCCATCGCCCCCATCGCCTTGGCTTCGGCCAGCGGTTTGTGCATGATTTCGACTGTAGTATTTACCCAAATTTGTTCGTTTACACGACGCTCCACCTCGGCGATTTCTTCGGGGGTCATGGCACCGATGTGGGTGAAGTCGAAGCGCAGCCGGTCCGGAGCCACCAATGAACCCGCCTGGTTGACGTGTTCGCCGAGCACTTCTTTGAGCGCCTTGTGCAACAGGTGGGTGGCCGTGTGGTTCTTGACGATGTCGCGGCGCAATTCCTCGTCGATGGCCGCTTTCACCCGATCCCCCTTGCGAACGGTGCCCGATTCGACCACGATGGTGTGCAGATGCTGGCCGCGCGGACCTTTTTGCACATCTTCCACACGCAGCACGGCTTTGTCGGTGGTGACGGTTCCCTTGTCGGCCACTTGTCCACCGCTTTCCGCGTAGAACGGGGTTTTCTCGAGCACGATCAAGCCTTTTTGGCCTTCGGCCAGAAGATCCACGAAGCGATCTTCGTGAATGATGGCGGCGATCCGGGTTTCCGTTTCCGTCACTGTGTAGCCGACGAATTCACTTTCCACATCCAGTTCGGCCAGCGGTCCTCCCTGCACTTTCATGCTGTCCACTTCTTCCCGCGCGGCACGGGCGCGTTCCCGCTGAGCCTCCATTTCCCGTTCAAACCCGTCGCGATCCACTTCCAGCCCCTGCTCGCGGGCGAAGTCTTCCGTCAGGTCGATCGGGAATCCGTACGTGTCATACAGCTTGAACGCTTCCTCTCCGGTGATGACGGTGCGTCCTTCCGCCTTGCAGGCATCGGCCAGCTCCCCGAGCAGGCGCAGCCCCTCTCCGAGCGTCTCCAGGAACCGCTCTTCCTCGCCGCGGATGACCCGCTCGATGAACTCTTTTTTCTGCACCGGCTCCGGATAGTAGTCCTTCATGATCTCCGCCACCACGCCGGTCAGTTCATACAGGAACGGGCGATCCATGCCCAGTTTGCGTCCGTACCGGACGGCACGGCGAAGCAGGCGGCGCAGCACGTATCCACGACCTTCGTTGGAAGGCAGCACTCCGTCTCCCACGGCGAAGACGATGGTGCGAATGTGGTCGGCGATCACTTTCAGGGCGATGTCCGTTTCGCGGTCTTTGCCGTATTCCACGCCCGCAATGCGGCAAGTGGTGTCGATGATCGGGCGGAACAGGTCGGTGTCGTAGTTGGTCGGCACATTCTGCATGACGGAAGCCATCCGCTCCAGCCCCATTCCGGTGTCGATGTTCTTTTTCGGCAAGGGCGTATAGGTGCCGTCCGGATTGTGGTTGTACTGCGAGAAGACCAGGTTCCAGATTTCCAGATAGCGTTCATTTTCCCCGCCCGGGTACATTTCCGGATCGTTCGGATCGCCGAACTCTTCTCCACGGTCATAGAAAATCTCGGTGTTGGGGCCGCTGGGGCCTTCCCCGATGTCCCAGAAGTTGTCTTCCAGCTTCACGATCCGCTCTTCCGGAATGCCGATCTTTTCCTTCCAGATCTTGCAGGCTTCATCGTCTTCGGGATGGATGGTGACGGACAGGCGATTCGGATCCAGCCCCATCCATTTGGGAGAAGTAAGGAACTCCCAAGCCCATTCAATCGCTTCTTCCTTGAAGTAATCTCCGATCGAGAAGTTGCCCAGCATCTCGAAGAACGTGTGGTGACGGGCCGTGTAGCCCACGTTTTCGATGTCGTTGGTGCGGATCGATTTTTGCGAATTGACGATCCGCGGATTTTCCGGTGTCAAACGACCGTCAAAATACTTTTTCAGCGTCGCCACTCCGGAGTTGATCCAAAGCAAGCTGGGATCATCCACCGGCACGAGGGAAGCGCTCGGCTCCACCTTGTGGCCCTTTTCCACGAAGAAATCCAGGAATTTGCGACGGATTTCACTCGCTTTCATGACGAATGCCTCCTTTGACCGAAAATGCAAAAAGAGCCTTCCCGTCCCAGGTTCTCAAGGGACGGGAAGGCTCCCGCGGTACCACCCTCATTACCGCCGTCATCCCCGGACAAGTCCGACGGTCCGGTGATTCTGACGGTCACTTCGTTTTCGATAACGGCGACATGGTCGCCGGCAGGGATTAGCTGCACTCGGGAACTGGCCGCAATCCGCACCGGATCCGGGAAAGCCTTCCAGCCCAAGGGCTTTCCTCTCTGGCGGGGGTGGGGATGCTCGGTTCCTTCTTCGCGTTGTCCATATCGGGTTTCATCGTTTCCACCCTCCCATTATACAGACTGTCCACAAAAGTTTCAAACCGCCTGGAGGAAAAACTTTCGCCAAAGCGCTCAAAATGGCGTGAAGCAGAGCAAATCCGGCAGCCTGCAGACCGATCCCTGCACAGAAAAAAGGCCGGTTTTGAACCCCTTACGGCCACGGGAAATATCTCCGTTTGTCAATTGACGAAACGGTCTTCGAAGGGTATTGTGAAAATTACCTCTTCAGCTTGCCACCTGACGACACCCCTTCTTCAGAAGGAGAATGTTCACCATTTTCCGGACTTGTCGAACCATGGAGGTGAGGTGCATGAGCCTGCGTGTCGTCACAGCCAACACGATGACCCTCGACGGCCGGATCGCCGCGTCGTCCGTGCCCTCTTGGCAGGATGAGCGATGGCGCCCGATCCTGGAGGCCGGCTTTCAGCTCATCGACTTTGCGGAACTCCACGGCGCATCGGTGATCTTGGAGGGGAGCAACTCCTTTGTGGCCAAGGATGCAGGGGGCATTGATGGTGTCCTTTCAGGGACGGAGAACGAATTTCGTGAGGATTACCTCCCCCGCCATGTCATCCGTCGCTTCAAGCGCTGGATGGCGGTCGTTGACAGCCGTGGACGGGTGGCCTGGGAACATCCCCACCAAGGCGACACCCACGTCCTGGCCCTCGTCAGCCGCAAGACTTCCGCCGGATATCTGGCTTTCTTGCGGGAACGGGAAGTGCCGTACCTTGTTGCGGGAGAGAGCCGGGTGGACCTGGACTTGGCTCTTCGCAAGTTGGGGGAGACGTTCGACACGGATCTCATCGTCAGCACCGCCGGCGGGACCCTCAACGGGGCGCTCTTGCGGGCCGGGCTGGTGAATGAGGTGGACCTTCAGATCCTGCCCATGATATTGGGCAACAAAGAGGCCCCGTCCGTTTTTGAAGGGTACAGCCCGGACTTTGCGACCGCGCCGTACCGGCTGACGCTGCTCGAACAGCAGACGAGGCCGGATGGCTCGATCCTCCTGCGGTTTGCCGCCGGGAAGTGAATGTTGACTGTAACGGTTGCTACGGATTCCGGTGCAAGATCACGTGACGAATCAGATGATCGACCACCACTTTGCCGATCGCAAACAGGGGGACGGCGAGAATCAGGCCCCAGATGCCCCCGATTTCCCCACCCACCAACAGCGCGAAGATGATGAACAGGGGATGCATGTGCAACGTTCGCCCCACGATTTGCGGGGAAATCACGTTCCCCTCCAGCATCTGCACGACCAGATTCACGATCAGGACGCCCAACACCATGCCGGGAGATTGGGTCAGCGCCACCAGCACGGCGGGAATCGCCCCGAAGATGGGGCCCAGATAGGGAATCACGTTGAACACGGCCACCATCAGGGCCAACAGAAGGGCATACGGAACTCCGACGATCAAATACCCGATGTAGGCGAGCAGGCCCACCACCCCGCAAACCAACAGTTGCCCCCTGATGTAGTTGCCGAGTGCCTGGTCCATTTCGCGGACGAGCCGGATGATTCCGCGCCGTCGGTTTTGTGGAACCAGATGAACCAACGATCGTTCGATCACCTTGATGTCCTTCATCATGTAAAAGGCGAGAAAGGGAATGATCAGCACGGTGAGCAGCTGGTTCAACAGTGCGCCCAGCCCGCCCATCATCCGTTCCACCTGTTCGGAAATCCCGGATTCGAGCTTGCGGAGCGCTTCATCGATGCCCGCCTGAACCGAAGGGGGCAGCAATTCTTTCCCGTGATCATTGTACTCCCTGATCATCGTTTGCAATTTGGCATTCCACTCGGGGAGATGTTCGGCCAATTCATTCAGCTGGAGTCCCAGAAGCGGAACCAGGTTCACGATCAGCACGCCGATGCATACGAGAAAGAGCGTGTAGATGAACAACACGGCCAACGAGCGGGACATCCCCCGTTGGTTGAGCAAATTGACCACCGGATTCAAAAGATAAGAGATGATCATGGCAACAAAAAACGGGCCCAGCACAGCCTTCAGGAACTGGAACAACCGGCCGATCCACGGACTCATCTGCAGCAGCAGCCAGAAACTGCCGAGCAGGATCAGGCCGAGGATCGAAAGGTTGAGCATCCTTGGCAGATTCCAGCGCTCCATGCGGGGCACCTCCGAAACAAAGACTTGTTCATAACATACGAAGATCCCGTCCACATTATGAAATCCATGAAAAACCCCGGACCCTCCGAAAAAGGATCCGGGGCGGGCGGCCTCATCTGACGAACATCATCCGACTGAGCAGCCGTTTCCAAAACCATTCGGACATCAGCATCCGGGAAATGCGGCTGCGGTTCATCCAGTCGATCAATCGGCCGATGCTCCACGGACGCCGGTTCCGGACGTTCATCCAGATTCCGGCCGCCAGTGCCAGAAGGCTTCCCAGCACGAGGGTCCTGATCGCTTGATGACGCATGATTTTCCCCCCTTGACGGTTCAGTCCCACATGAGTGGTTGCGGCGGCTCATCCAGAAACAGGTCGTTCAGCGAGGTGAGGCTCCCGTCTTCTTCGACTTGATAGACGGCGGAAATCCGTTCCCCGTCCGTGGTCATTTCAATGAAACAATGCCAGCAGTAAAGCTGGTGGGTCCCCACGATTCCGAGATCGATCGAATGGCAATTGGGACAGCGAAGCATGATTGGTTCTCCCTTCAAACTTGTCCTTTTCCGGATCAGTGGTCCCGAAGGCGGACTCCCTGTTCGGGCGCCACCAGAACATCCTCCCCCCAGACAAGGGGTTCTTCGGACATCAACGATTTGCGCCCTTCACGAAGATCATCGATCCACCCTGAAGACAACTCATACCCTATGAGGGTTCCCACTTCTTCCAGAAAATAGACATCGGAGACGGTGCCGGCATCAATTCCCCCGGACAACAGCACTTTTTTTCCGAGGAGCCTGCGGTCTCCGTTTTCGAGAGAAATCCACGTATCCACCTTGTCATCGACAGGTGCCGCTTCACCGTCCACCATCACGGCATCCCTTCCGATCGCCCGGATGTTGTCTTTGGGGACATATTGACGGGGTCTGAAGATTCCTCCGCCATCCAGAAGCACTCCCCGCAATTGCCGGTTGTCGTCAAACAGGAGGTCCGCCGCCGTTCCGAGCACCTTTCCCGTTGTCGAGATGACCGGCAGACCGATCACATCCCTGGATTTGCGCAAGGAAAATCATCCTCCCCCCGCTAAACGTTAGTATGATCTTGAACGCTCGGGGCATGTGGGGGATTTGTTGGATATGACATATCACGGAAACCAAGAAAAAAAAGCGTCCGGAGCCCTGCGTGCCCGACGCTCGGCAGATCTGTTTTCATTCCACGTTGCGGGTGCGATCTCCGGATTCCAACAGCCAGCGTTGGTATTTCTGAATGTCCCCCGCACCCATGAACAGAATCACGGAATCTTCATACCGGTTCAATTCTCCCACGTTTTCCCGGCTGAGATGTCGTGCTCCGGGCAATCGCTCCAGCAAATCCGTCACGTCCACGGTTCCCGTCGATTCTCTGACGGAACCGAACACGTCGCAGACATGAACCTCGTCCGCTTCCCCGAGCGCCCGTGCGAATCCGTCCAGGAAATGTTCAAGCCGGGAATACGTGTGAGGCTGAAATACGGCCACCAAACGCCGCGACGGATATTTGTCGCGGGCCGCGCGGATCGTGGCGGTCACTTCCGCCGGATGGTGCGCATAGTCATCGATCAGAATGTTGGAATCCAGCGGCGTTTCGACAAATCGCCTCCGTACTCCGGAAAACGTTTTGAGTCGGTCCGCCACCCTTTCCATGTCCAGCTTTTCCAGAACGGCGGTCCCGATGACGGCCAATGCGTTGAGCACGTTGTGGTCGCCGTGCAACGGGATGGCAAACCTGCCGAGGAAGTTCCCCAGGAACGACACATCGAACGACGTGCCATGTTCATCGACCATCACGTGATATGCCCGGAGATCATTGGCAGGCTCCAAGCCGTAAAAGAGCACTTTTCCGGGGAACGAAAGCATCCGCACTCCCGGGTCATCCCCGCATGCGATCACCGCCTGCTTCACCTGCCGGACCATCTGTTGAAAAGCCTGCAAGGTATCATGGAAATCACGGAAATAGTCGGGATGATCAAAATCCACGTTGGTGATGACCGCATAGTCCGGATGATACGCCAGAAAATGACGGCGATATTCGCAACTCTCCAAAATGAACCACTTGTCACCGGTTCGTCCCGAACCCGTTCCGTCTCCGATGATCCGCGCAACCGGTCCCTGTTCTTCAAACACATGGGCCATGAGTCCGGCCGTGGTGGTTTTGCCGTGAGCCCCCGTGACGGAAATGCTGGTGAACGGCCGGATCAGCTCTCCGAGAAACTCGTGATACCGGTAAAAACGAAGTCCCAGCTTCCGACTGAGGGAAATTTCCGGATGTTCGTCCGGCCAGGCGTTGGAGGCAACCACCGTAAATCCCGGATCCAACTTGAGGATGTTCCTCGGATTGAATTCCAGCAGGGGAATGGACAGACTCTCCAGCGGTTTCTGAGTGAAAAACCTCGTTGTCCGGTCAGACCCCTGCACGTAATGGCCCATGCCGTGGAGGACTTGCGCCAGTGCACTCATCCCCGCACCCTTGATCCCGATCAGATGAAATTTGCCCATCAGTCCAGCCCCCGATTTATTGTGGTATCACAAGTCGATCATTCAATATCCGACAATATATCCTTATGCACTTGCATCCATTTTCTGAATGTTGGAAAGAACTCAGGGACAAAAAAACCGGCTCCCGCAGGAGCCGGTCCGTTCATCTTGACCAATCAGGGTGATTTTCCTCAGAACCCTCCGATTTCATTGCCACTCCACCAAGGCCCCGAGGGAAGCGGCAACGGCCACCGCCTGTTCAATGCCCATTCGCGCTCCCCTGAAAACGGCATCCGTCAAGATTGCCTCCGAGAGCGTGGTCCCCCGAAGATCCGCCGATTTCAAAGAAGCATTTTGCAGAACCGCGCGAGTCAGATCGCTCCGGCGCAGATTCGCCCCGTCCAGCCGGCATTCTCCCAAATCGGCCTCTTTCAGGCAAACCTCCGACCAATCCATGCCGGACAAATCCAATCCCCTCAACACGACGAACGACCAGTCGCCGCCTCGAATGACGGAATGCCTCAGAGACGCGGAGGCAAACACGCTCCCGGTCATTTTGCACTCCTCAAACCGGACGGAAAACAGACCCGTGTTCTCAAAACGCCCGTGCAGAAAGGCGCTTTTCTTGTGTTCGGATGCTCCCATCCTGGCATCGGTGAAATCGCAGGAATCGTACACGCTTCCCGCCGTGACGGCTTCGGACAGCTCGGCCCGTTTGAACGAACACCCGACAAATCGACAACGGATGAGCCGGATGCCCGTCAGTTCCCGGTTTGAGAAGTCTTCACCGACAAATTCCTTGTCCGTCCACTCCACGTCACTCACTCCTTGTCCGACAACCCCCCGACCCATCGAAAGCGTGGCCCCCGAAGGATTCGTGCATGTCACCATTCTTCTTCGATCAACAGCTTCAACCGGCTGTTCCGCGTTTCTCCCTGAACCACCCGGATTCCCTCGGCCAACGCCTCTTTTTCCCCGCAGAGGATCAGATACGATTTGCTGCGGGTGACGGCCGTGTAAATCAGATTTCGCGCAAGCATGCGGCGGTATGCATGAAGAACCGGGAACACCACGATGGGGAATTCGGAACCCTGGGACTTGTGAACGGAACAGGCGTACGCGAGGGAGATTTGTCCCAATTGGCTCCGCTTGTAGGGAACTTCCAGACGATCAAACCGTACCCAAAGCACCGGGCGGTCTCCGGTCGCCTCATCATCCACGGAAATGATCACGCCCATGTCTCCGTTGTACACGGGGTGTTCGGTATGGTTCACCAGTTGAAGCACCTTGTCCCCCAACCGGAACACCGATTCTCCCCAGGTGATTTCCTTCTTCTGCGGGTCAGGCGGGTTGAGGGCCTGCTGCAATTCCCGGTTGAAGCGGTCAACTCCGGCCGGCCCCTTGTAGATGGGGGCCAGCACCTGAACGTCAAACAGGGTGTACCCTCTGCGGATCGCGCCGGTTACCGTCTGCAGGATGACCGAAACCGCCTGGTCGCGGTGGCATTCGAAAAAACGACGGTCCGGCTGGGGGTCGGTCAGATCTTCCGGGAGCTTTCCCCGTTTCAGTTCATGAGCCAACCGAATGATCGAAGAACCTTCGGCCTGACGGAAAATTTCGTTCAATTCCACCCTGGGGATGGCTTCCACGGCCAGCAAATGATGAAGCACCTGCCCCGGCCCGACCGAGGGAAGCTGATCCCGGTCCCCCACCAGGATGACCCTCATTCCCGCCGGAACGGCCCGAAACAGCTGATTGGCCAACCAGACGTCGAGCATCGATGCCTCGTCCACGATCAGGAGCTCTCCGGAGAACGGGTTTTGGGAATGATGCTCAAAGCCTTCCCCTTTCCATCCCAACAGGCGATGGATGGTCATGGCCGGAAGCCCGGTTGCCTCCGACATCCGCTTGGCCGCCCGGCCGGTGGGTGCCGCCAACCGGATGGGATACGGCCGGTCCGATCCCTCATAGTCCTTCGGATCGATCGACACTTCGAACAACTTGGAGTACATGCGGCATATGCCTTTGATCACCGTGGTTTTTCCGGTTCCCGGCCCGCCCGTGAGGATCATCAGCGGCGAAGACAGAGCGGTGATCATCGCTTCCCGTTGTCTGTCGGCGTAGGAAACGCCCAATTCTTCTTCGATTTCCCCGATCACTCCGTACAGCTCGCCGACCGAGAACGGGACTTCCATGTCCGACTCCAACAGTTCCTTGGTCCGCTTGGCCAGCCCGTATTCGGCAAAATACAGCGACCGCAGGTAATAGCAATCCTCTTCCTCCACCACGCGGTCTTCATCGATCAGAAGCTGGAGGCAGTCGCTTCGGACGTCTTCATCGAACCATTCTTCCGCGTTGCCTCCCAACAGTTCATTCACCCTCGTGTTGAGTTCATCCCGGCGCAAAAACACATGCCCTTCCGACATGGCCGACTCCTTGAGCACGTACATCACGGCCGCCCGATAGCGTTCCGGCGCATTTTCGGCCATTCCCTGTGCACGGGCGATCTCATCCGCCCGGCGAAAACCGATGCCTTCCACTTCGTCGATCAGTCGGTACGGATTTTCCTTCACGAGATCAATGGTCTCATGTTTGTAAAGCTGAATGATCCGCATGGCGAGTGCGGGACCGATGCCGAATCCGTACAGGAACACCATGGCTTCTTCCAGCGCGTGATTTTCCCGGAGCCGGTCGGCGATTTTCTCCGCTTTCGCCTTGGAGATCCCCTTGATGCGGGTCAGCACGTCCGGATTCCGCGAAATCATGACCAACGCATCGGTTCCGAGGTGATCCACGATCTTTTCCGCCGTTTTTTTGCCCACTCCCTCAAACAGTCCGCCCGACAGATACCGAATGATCGCTTCCCTTGTTTTCGGCGTCTCCCGTTCCACCCGGTGCGCATGAAATTGGCGTCCGAAACGCGGATGTTCCCTCCACTCGCCGTAGCAGACATACATCTCCTCTTCATGCGGCCGGAGCATGTTGCCGACCACGGTGATCTCCGGATCCGCCTCTTCCGATGATTCATTGACGCGCATCAGAAACACGCCGTATCCGTTTTCTTCGTTGTAGAAGATCTCCTGCGAAAACGTTCCTTTGACGAAGCAGTCCCCGAAAAGCTCCAATTGGGTTTGGCTCACCGTCATATCGACCATCCCCGCTTTTCCGTCTTTGAAAAAATGACCTCTTTTGAAGAGGAGAGCTTGTTGACAAAGGCGCACGGGCGCCGGCACTGTTCCCCGGCCGATTTCGCGGCTTGCGCGAAGCCCGTGTGCAGGAAACAGTGGCGGCGGACAAAAAGGGTTGTCAACATCCCCACCTCTTGAGAAGAGGTCATTCTTTCCAACCGGACAAATCTTCTCTCATTTCTCCCAACAATACTTCGGCGGCGCATTGGGCCGAGCAGAAACGACGTTGTTCTCCCCGTGAATCCCAGTGCATCCGCTCGGGATCGCGGGGATTGAACTCATGCTCGCAGCAGTCGCACCGGCTCATTTGCGGGAGCTGACTGAGTCCTCTTTCCAAATGAGCCCGTTTTCCTTCGTCAAGGCCCAGCATTTCCGAGATGTATCGAACGATCGACGGCTTGTCCGAAAAATACAGGGGGTCTTCTTTGGCATAGGCGGTGGGACTCCACCACACCCAACGTCCGTCGGACAAGTGCGTCACATGGAAATCATCCTTGACGGCCAAAGACGCTTCCTCCAGGCGTTCAAAGGAGGGAAAGCCCAACTCCGCGGCAAGGTTGTCCATCAGCGCCCGGTCGATCTCTTCGAGCATTTGCTTCCAATTGATTTGATCCAGCTCTTCTTCCCAGTCTTCCATCTGCTTCCACAAGTTTTCAGCCAACGCATCTCTCTCCTTTATCCGGATTGGCCCACGGTTTGCAAAATCCGTGCGATGAGGGAAGCTGCTTCCTTCATTTGCCCTTCGGTGTTTCCGTATCCGAAACTGAACCTCAGGGAGGAGCGCAGAATCTCTTCCTCCACCCCCATGGCATCAAGGACGTGAGACACCTGAAGCGTGCCGGACGTGCAAGCGGAACCGCTGGAGCAGGCGACTCCTTCCAGGTCCAGATTCATCAGCATCGTTTCCGCGTCCGCTCCCGGAAAGCCCAGGTTCAGGATGTGGGGAAGGAAATGTTCCGGGTTTCCGTTAATGACGAACGGAACATTCAGGCGTCTGAGTTCATTCAGCAGGGTGTTTCGGAGCGCGAGGCAATGCCTGCGATGTTCTTCCCGCTCGATCGTGGCCAGCTCCGCCGCTTTTCCGAAGCCGACGATCCCGGCCACGTTCTCGGTCCCCGGTCGGATTTTCCGTTCCTGTTGACCGCCGAACGCCCGCGGAAAGATCTTGGCCTTCGGGGCAATGTACAGAGCTCCCGCGCCTTTCGGGCCGTTGATCTTGTGGCCGGACACGGTCAACAAATCCACCGGAAGGCCGGAAACATCCAATTCCTCCATTCCCAACGCCTGGACGGCATCCGTATGAAACAGGATGCCTCTTTGGCGGGCCCATTCTCCGATTTCGCGCACCGGCTGCAGCGTGCCGGTTTCGTTGTTTCCGTACATCACGGAGATCAAACCGGTGCGGTCGGTAACCGCCCGTTTCAATTCATCCGGGTCCACCCTGCCCGTCCGGTCCACCGGCAGATAGGTCACGTCAAACCCGATGCGCTCCAAATGTCGACACGCATCCAACACCGCGTGATGCTCGATCCGGGTCGTGATGACGTGATTTTTTCCTTCCCGAAGCCGGGCGGTGGCGCCCCCGACGATTGCCAGGTTGTCGGCTTCCGTTCCGCCGCTCGTGAAATACACCCGGGACGGATCCGCCCCGATGGCTCTCGCCACTTGTTCTCTCGCCCGGTCCAAACCGTTTCTGGCTTCCCTTCCGTATTGATGAATGCTGGAGGGATTTCCGAAAACGCCGTCCAAATAGGGAAGCATCGCTTCCCGGACTTCCGGCCGCAGCGGAGTGGTGGCGGCGTGATCCAGATAGATGGCCATCCAAATCTCACCTTCCGGATGATTGCTCGATTGCAATAAATCAGATGTAGAACATGTAATGGTCATTCTGTCCGTCTCGGGAATAATGGATCAGGCTGGACAACGTCGTGGAGTCCAGTTCTTTCGCGATGGCGTCGCGGATTCGTTTCCACAGGTCTCTCCGCCCCGGATCTTCCTCTTCCGTGAACTCCACCGGGCTGATGGGACCTTCCAAAACGCGGATGATGTCGCCGGCCGTGATTTCATCCGGCGGTTTCGCCAGTTTGTATCCGCCGTATGCCCCCCGGACACTGCGGACCAGGCCGGCATTGCGAAGCGGTGCGATCAGCTGTTCCAGATAATGTTCGGACAAATCATGCCGTTCGGCCACGCTCTTCAGAGGAATCGGTCCCTTCCCGTAATGGGAAGCCAGATCCATCATGATCGTCAGGCCGTACCGTCCCTTTGTCGATATTTTCAAGTCTGTCACCCCGTTTCAGCCAATTCCCCCACACCCGGTCAAACAACCGGATCGATGCTTGCATGAGCGGGCCCGTGAAGACACAAAAAAAGAGGGTTCCGATATGTATGGGCCCACCCAGCAGCCAACCGGCACACAAAACTGTCATTTCCATTATAGTACGAACTCTGCCGATCGACCACCCGCTCAGGCGGGAGAGCTCCAGCGTCAAGCCGTCCCTCGGTCCCGCTCCCACTTTCGGTGCGATGTACATCCCGACCCCCGCGGCAATCAGGAGCAGACCGATGAAAAACAATCCCCAACGCCCGACAAGACTCTCCGGATCCGGCACCAGTTCCATCCACATGATCGCATCGACGAACGGACCGACGAACAGCATGTTGCCCAATGTTCCCCAACGTGGCCACTCCCGGGTGAGCAGGCACGTCAACCCGACGATCAGGATGCCGACGACGGTCATCCAAAAGCCGATGGTCAGCCCCAGCACCATGGACAGACCGATGTGAAGGGTATCCCAAGGGGCCACTCCGAGGTCCGCCTTGACGGTACATACGATTCCCCATGAGAGAATCCACAATCCCGCAAAGAAAAAAACTGCCTGTTTGGCCAAATGAACAGAGGTCTTTCCGTTCATGATTGTCTGTCCTTTCCGATGTTCCGTCAGATTTACTCTTTTCCGGAAAAAGATTTTCCTGTTCCTCTTTGGAAAGTGTACCACAGCTTGGCCGGCTTCGCGCGACATGTTTTCCTGTTATGATATGATGGAGACCGAAATGAAGAATTCTGATCGGGAAAGGATGAACAGGGAACGATGGACCTGTTTGAATACGGCGCCAGCTTGGAACGAAGCCGCCGGGAACCCCTTGCCTCCCGGATGCGCCCCACCCGACTGGACGAAGTGGTGGGTCAACGGCATCTGATCGGCCCGGGAAAACTGCTTCGCCGGATGATCGAAGCTGACCGGCTCACTCCGATGATTCTGCACGGACCGCCCGGAACCGGGAAAACCACGCTGGCCCACGTGATCGCCTCATGCACCAAGGCGCGTTTTGAGCAGCTCAATGCGGTGACGGCCGGCGTTCCCGATCTTCGCCGGGTGATCGCGGAGGCAAAAGAAGCCCTCCATTTATACGGCACCCGGACCGTCCTGTTTGTCGACGAAATCCACCGTTTCAACAAGGCGCAACAAGACGCCCTGCTTCCCCATGTGGAAAACGGGACCGTCATCCTGATCGGCGCCACCACCGAAAATCCGTCATTTGAGGTCAACAAGGCCCTGTTGTCCCGCTCCAGGGTGTTCCGGCTCCAACCCTTGTCCGCGGAAGACCTGCGACTCCTGTTGGAGCGGGCGTTGTCCGACAGGGAAAAAGGATTGGGAGAATGGGACGTTCGCGTGGATGAAGAAGCGATGGACCATTTGGTCCGCGTTTCCGGCGGGGATGCCAGGGTGGCACTTGCCGGCCTCGAACTGGCCGTATTGACCACCTCCCCCGGGCCGGACGGAATCCGGCACATCACCCTGGAAGTGGCCGAACAATCGGCACAAAAGCGGGTGATCCGCTATGACAAGAGCGGGGATCAACACTATGATGCGATTTCCGCCTTCATCAAAAGCATGCGGGGCTCCGATCCCGATGCGGCCGTCTATTGGTTGGCCAAAATGCTTCAGGCCGGGGAAGACCCGCGGTTCATCGCCCGCAGGGTGTTCATCCACGCCGCCGAAGACGTGGGAATGGCCGATCCCCGTGCTTTGTTGATCGCATCCGCCGCAGCTCACGCCGTTGATTTCGTCGGCATGCCGGAGGCACAGATTCCGCTGGCCCAAGCGGTCATCTACATCGCCACCGCTCCGAAAAGCAACTCGGTCGTCAAAGCCATCGGAGAGGCCAACGCCTGCGTGGAGTCGGAAACCACCGGGGAAGTCCCGCCGCACTTGCGGGATGCGCATTATGCCGGAGCCCGGGAAGCGGGGCACGGCAAAGGGTACCTTTACCCTCACGACTTTCCCCGCGGGTGGGTCAACCAAGAGTATCTGCCGGAGGAACATCGGGGCAAACGGTTTTATCACCCGTCGCCGCACGGTTATGAACGGAAACTCACCGAATTCCTTCGCTGGATGAAGGAAGAATAGACCCGCGAATTCAACCCGGCAGCCTTGATGCGCACCCGGAACGCGGGAAACGGATCCGATTCTTTTGTCCCGCCATGGCCCTCGCACATGAAACGCACTTTCGGCGGACATATTAACGAGTGGATGTTCAGTCTCGAAAGGAGTTGTGCGATGTGCCTATGAGAACGCAAGGACAGCCGGAAAACCAAACGCTCAACCCGAATGTTTCCTCCCCGCAACTGAACCACGGGGCGCATGAAATCCACGATGTGCGCGAAGTGCTCACCTGTGCGGTCAACATCGCGGACCAATATTTGATGCTGATCTCCCAAGCTCAGGATCCGGAATTGCGCGACATCCTGACCCGGCAACGCCAATTCATGATTCAGGAATACAACACGCTGGTGGAGTGCTTCCGCACCGGTCAAGATCCTTCCACCCCGACCGGATCTTATGAAATGAAGCAAGGCAACAACGTGGAATACGGGAACGGGCAAATGCAATCCGTGGCTCCGGCCGCTTCGCCGAATGAGATCGACGACCGGAGAATCTCGTCCCAAGCCTTGGGATTGATGAAATCCTCCGCGCTCGCCAAGACGAAAGCCGCCTGCGAAGTGACCAACCCGGTGGTTCGCCGCGTTCTCGCGGACAGCGCGCCCAACTGCGTCGAAATGGCATATGAACTGTTCCTGTACCAAAACAAACGCGGCTATTACCCGGTTCAGCAACTTCCGCAAGATCAAGCCATCCAGTTGCTGAACTCCTTCCAACCGGCATCCGATGCTTCCGTTCCGGGAGCTCCCCAAACCAACCACATGCAATAACGATGAGAAGCCCGTCGAAAGTCGATCGACGGGCTTCCTTTTGAAGCAAAAAAGCGACCTTCGCGGAGAAGTCGCCTGAAAGATCTTCGGTATCACCACGGAACCGAAATATGCGACCGTGGAACCGTCCTAGGTTTTGGCCATTCTCGACTCCAGCAGGTCATACACTTCACGCCAGTCATGAATGCGGGGAAGCGGCCAGGGGATGTCCCGGTTGTAAACGGCGTCGACGACCACCGTGGGAATGCCGTTTCTGTACAGGTTCGCCAGGTGTTCGGGGGCATCTTCGAAAAAGAGTTCCACTCCCGCTTCACGGGCTTTCTTCGCTTTGTCGAACGCATTCATCACCAGGTTTTTCCCGTCGTACGGAAAACCGTGCCGTTTCAGCCAATCCCGGGTCACCCGTTCGACTTTCCCGATCGCGGGTCTGGCGGTGATGAAAAACACTTCATGCCCTTTGGCCACCAGGTCGGAGAGCACTTCCGGCGCATGTGGAAGCGGAACCCCGAGGGAATAAATCTCCGCTTCCAGCTTCCTCCACAATTTGCGACCTTCTTGCCGCGTCAGTCCGTACGCGTTGTCCAGATGAAATTCGGTCACGTCTTCCGCGCGAACGTTTTTTCCGAGCTCTCTGTTGTACACTTCCACCGCGGCCCGATGGGTATCTTTGACCGTACCGTCAATGTCCACACCGAGTCTCATGAGTCATCGCCTTCCCGTTTCCGGTCACCGACCGACCGAAGGTGACCGCATGATTCACCCATTACATTCCCCAACCCGACCGCTCTTTACGCATAAAAAAAAGAAGCCCCGTTATGCCGTGCTCCTCTGGTTTTGAACCTGCTCTCAGCAGGTGGGTGCCCTGCATCCGAATTCACGGGTCCGCCATCCACCGCGTGGATTCGCGCGGCTTCCGCTCCCCCGGATGACCCGGACTCCCGATCAATGGGTGTTGGCTCAAAACTTCAAGGTCGTCACGCACATCGCAGGACTCCTTTGTTAAGCTCATGTTACCAAAAGCAGAAGAGAAGATCAAGCGGAAATATCATTCTCCAGGAAAATGATTCCACAAAAGAATCCGAAAGGAAGTTTCCGGACGGCCGAACCGGCCCGTTTCACGTCAATATCGGCGACAAAATTTATATTTTGTCACGGAAAAGAATATCCCCGGGAACAATCGAGACGATTGGAATGAACCCCCTGGAAGAATCCCCCTCACAAGGTCAATTCCCAGGTTTCACCAACCTCATCCTCGCCGAACATGTGATGGTTCTCCGCATGAACCAATTCAAACCCAAAATTTTTGTAGATCCGGCGGGCATCTTTGAGAACACTGTTCGTCCACAGCACCATTTTCTTGTAGCCCCGTCGCCGCGCGAACCGGATGCATTCCTCCACCAGCCGTCGCCCCAACCCGAAGCCTCGAGCTTCCGGCTCCACAAGCAGCAGGCGGAGTCTCGCCACCTCCTCGGAATCTTTCGTGACGAAGACGGACCCCACGTTTTTCCCGTTCATTTCCGCAATCCAGCAGCGTTCGCGGTCCGGATCGTGATGATTCAAATATTCCGAAACAATCCGGGCCACCAATGCCTCAAACTGTTCATTCCATCCGTATTCCCTCGCGTACAGCACGCCGTGTCGGTGAATCACCCACCCCATGTCCCCCGGCTCGGGTTCTCTCAGCAAGAACGGCTCCGCTCCGCTGAAGCGTCCCCGGCGGACAAACACCTCTTCAATGGTCTTCATCGCTTGCAGAAGGCGCTCATCTTCTCCCGGAGGCAAGCCCTCCAACCACTCGGCCACTTCCTTTCCGGACCGCTTATCCAGGATGGCAAATTCCTTCCGTCCTTCCTCCGTCAGTGAAAGAATGCGTTGCCTGGCATCCGCATCCGACCGGACTTTTTCGATCAGACCTTTTTGTTCAAATCGTTGCAGGATCCGACTGAGATATCCCGGGTCCATGCCCAGTTCACGGGACAGTCCCGTCATGGTCCACTCCCGGTCCTGTGCCAATTCAAACAGGACTCTGGCCTCCGTCAGGGAATACGGACTGTGCAGCAGCCCTTCCTGCAAAACCCCGATCTGGCGGGTGAAAAAACGGTTGAATCGACGAATGGCATTCACTTTCTCTTCCATCGACTTCATCGTTCTCCCTCCTTGCCTCATTTATTTGCCATTATCAAACAATTATTTGCTTCGGTCAAGTTTTTTCGCCCGCACAAAAAACCTCGTCCATGCACATGCATGAACGAGGTTGTCCACAACGTCCTCAGCCGGCTCCGTCCGGCGGCGGGATCGATGATGGAGTTTCGCGATGCGCTCATTCACCGGTCAGGTGTTCACCTTTTCATCCACCTGAAGCCTCAGCTCCCGGAGCTGCGCTTCGTCCACCGGAGACGGCGCTTCCGTCATCAGGCAGGTGGCGCTGTTGGTTTTGGGGAAGGCGATCACGTCCCGCAAATTGCCCCGGCGCGCCAGCAACATGACCAGCCGGTCCAGCCCGAACGCGATGCCTCCGTGAGGCGGCGCACCGTATTCGAACGCTTCAAGCAGGAATCCGAATTTTTCACGCGCTTCTTCCATCGAAATGCCCAAGACGGCAAACATGCGCTCCTGGATTTCCCGTTTGTGGATCCGTCGGCTTCCGCCCCCCAGTTCGTACCCGTTCAGCACCAGGTCATAGGCCACGGCACGCACCTTGCCCGGATCGGTTTCCAATAGGGGCAGATCCTCATCCATCGGGCTGGTGAAGGGGTGGTGCTTGGCATACCAGCGTCCGTCTTCCGGAGAGTATTCCAAAAGCGGGAATTCGGTCACCCACAGGAATTCAAACTTCGATTCATCGATCAGGTTGAGGGCTTTCGCAATCCGCACCCGCAGTTCTCCCAGAACTTCCGCCGCGACATCCGGCCCGTCGGCGATGAAGAACAGCAGGTCCCCCTCTTCCGCTTCGGTTTTCACGCGAATGGCCTCGATGTCCGTCGGGTCCATCGCCTTGGCGATCGATCCTTTCACTTCTCCGTCCTTGAAGGCGAGCCAGGCGAGACCTTTGGCTCCCAGGTGTTGGGCGACTTTGGTCCAGTTGTCGATCTCTTTGCGGCTCCACCCCGCGCATCCTTTCACGTTGATCGCCTTCACCCGGCCGCCGGACGCAATGGTGGAAGCAAACACCTTGAAAGAGGTGTCCTTGAGGGCCTCCGACAGATCCATCAGTTCCATGCCGAACCGGAGATCCGGCTTGTCGGATCCGTAGCGCTCCATCGCTTCCCGGTACGTCATCCGGCGGAAGGGGACCGGGATCTCCACGCCGATCGCTTCCCGGAACAGCCGGGCCATCATCTCTTCCATCATGCCCATGAATGCTTCGGTATCCATGAACGAAACCTCAATGTCCACCTGGGTGAACTCCGGCTGCCGGTCCGCCCGGAGGTCCTCATCCCGGAAACAGCGAACGATCTGGAAGTAGCGTTCGATACCGGAAACCATCAACAGCTGCTTGAACAGCTGGGGAGATTGCGGCAACGCATAAAAGGATCCGGGATGCACCCGGCTCGGCACCAGATAGTCCCGGGCGCCTTCCGGCGTGCTGCGGGTGAGCATCGGTGTCTCCACTTCCAGAAATCCGCGTTCGTCGAGGAACCGACGGATGATTTGCGACGCCTGGTGTCGGATCTTGAGCGCCTCCTGCATCCGCGGCCGGCGAAGATCCAGGTAGCGGTGTTTGAGCCGGATCGATTCATCCACATCCACGTTGTCCTGGATGGGGAAGAGCGGGGTCTTGGCCGGGTTGAACACCTCCAACCTTTCGCAGACGATCTCGATGTGACCGGTCTTCATGTTCGGGTTCACGTTTTCCGGCGCCCGGCGCTGCACTTTTCCGAAGACGGACAACACGTATTCGTTGCGCACCTGCTTCGCCGATTCGAATAATTCCGTGGAAAGTTCCGGGATGACCACAACCTGGATCCGTCCCGTCCGGTCACGGAGATCGATGAAAACGTGTTTTTTCTGATCCCGTATATGCTGCACCCAACCGTTCAGGACAACGTCGGTTCCTTCCGGGAGTCCGATGCAATCCATAATGCAATGTGTGCGTAACAGCTCCTTCACGAAACTTCCCTCCTGCCGATTGACTCAGACCTGTTCTTTCAGCCACTCGACGAGCCGGTCGAGAGAAATCGTTTCCTGCCGGCCGTCCGTCTGATTTTTCACGTTGATTTGACCGTTTTTCCATTCTTCGTCTCCGAGGATCGCCACAAAGCGGGCCCCGAGGCGCTCGGCTTGTTTGAACTGGGCTTTCAGCTTGCGGCCCATGTAATCCCGTTCGGCCATCAACCCGGCGGCCCGGAGATCTTCCAGGATTCGCACCCCTGCCCGGTCCGCCTCTTCTCCCAGCGTGACGAGCCAGCAATCGACCGCGGCATCCCCGGGCACGCCGACCCCCTGTTCTTCCAGGGCGAGCAGCACCCGCTCCACGCCGATGCCAAAGCCGATTCCCGGCATGTCGGGGCCGCCGATTTCGGCCACCAGACGGTTGTATCGTCCGCCTCCGCCGATCGAACCGGCCTGCGAACCCTTCGACTCCACCGTGTATTCAAACGCGGTGAACGTGTAGTAATCCAACCCGCGAACCAGCCGGTCGTTCAGTTCAAACGGAATGTCCAGCAAGGTGAGCGCGTCTTTCACCCGGTCGAAGTGGCGCTTCGCCTCCTCGCTGAGGAAATCCAGGATGGACGGCGCCCCGGCGGAAATTTCTTTGGTGCGCGGGTCCTTGCTGTCGAGAATGCGCATCGGATTTTTGTACAGACGCCCTCTCGCTTCTTCGGCCAGTTCGTCTTTGTAAGGCTCGAAGTATTCGATCAGCTTTTCGAAGTAGCGCGCCCGCGACTCCGGATCGCCCACGCTGTTCAGTTGAACCGTCACTCCCCGGAGGCCGGCTTCGCGGAAAAACCGCATGCCCAGTGCGATCACTTCCGCATCCAGGTACGGATCCACGCTGCCGAACGCCTCCACTCCGAACTGGTGGAACTGCCGGTTCCGCCCCGCCTGGGGACGCTCATAACGGAACATCGGGCCCATGTAATACCACTTGGTCGGCTGGGGCTCCGCGTACCATTTGTTTTCCACGAACGCCCTCACGACCCCGGCCGTTCCTTCCGGACGAAGGGTCAGGTCCCGGCCTTTTCTGTCCTGGAACGAATACATTTCTTTTTCGACGATGTCCGTCGTCTCACCGACTCCCCTTCGAAACAGTTCGGTATGTTCAAACACGGGCGTGCGAACTTCCCGGTATCCGTAGAGTCGGCACCATTCCCGGAATTTCGCTTCAACCCATTGCCACTTCTCGCTCACGCCCGGAAGCAGATCCTGGGTTCCCCGCGGAATTTTGTAAGCCATCCTTCCATTCAACCTCCCGAAAAAAATGAAAATCTCCCGCCACTGACCTGTTTGTCAGGGACGAGAGATTGGTTGCCTGTTCCCGTGGTACCACCCTGGTTGGAAATCCGTATGGCCGGACTTCCCACTCATTGCCCCGATATCGCCGGGGATCGCGTCCAAGTCTACTGACCGATCGTTCGATGCGGCGTTCGGTTGGAACCTCCGGGTGTCTTTCCCCGATGCGTGACACGGAGAACCTCTCAGCCCACGGGTTCTCCTCTCTGGTTGTCCGTTTAACGGGTACTTTTCCCTTCCTCGGTCTGTGTATTCCGCTGTGAATTCCGAAGTATTTAGTTTCATATTCTACTCAGGGTCTTTTCCTTTGTCAACGGATCCACGTCAAGTTTTTTCACGGGGATTCCCGAAATTCACCGGTTCCGAAAAAAGCACAGGTGACCGCCCGGGTCCCCTTGCCGCCCGGAACTGTGGTATAGTGAACGATGAATCAACCATTGCGGGAGGATCGGTACATGAAAACATTCGTCCTCTTGGGAAGCGTCAACATGGCGCTGGCCATTGCCCTGGGTGCTTTCGGTGCGCACGGCCTGGCCGGGAAGATCACCGAGAAATTGCTGGCCAACTGGAACACGGGCGCCCATTATCACCTGATTCACGCCCTGGGACTGATCGCCGTGGGAATCCTGATCGGCAAATCCGCACAGGCAGACTTGTTGAACACGGCCGGATGGCTGCTGTTTGCGGGAATCATCCTTTTCTCCGGCAGCCTGTACGCGATGGCGCTGACAGGCGTCAAAGCACTGGGAGCCATCACTCCGATCGGCGGCGTATCGTTCATCATCGGGTGGGTGCTGGTGGCCGTCCACGCCGTGAAACATCTGAACTGAACCGGGGATCAATCCAGTCGGAAGTCCGGATGCACATAAGGACGGGGATGCAGGGAGAACCGAGACGGTTGCGGTTTTCGCCTTGGATCATCCGGCGGCACGGATCGCTCGGAGGGATCGGCGAAACCGAACAGGTTCATCTGCTCCTGAATGTGTGTTTCCTCCGGGGAACGACGCATGAACGGTCAACTCCTTGGGATGAGGTTCTGCTCCTCTCCATTCTGCCCGTTTGACCGGCCGCTTACACGGAAGCAGGCCTCCCCCCGAACACCCCCGAACGGAAAAAGCGACAGGCGCATGGCCTGCCGCTTTTCGTTTATTGGCGCAAGACCGCTTCCATGGTCTTGACCACATTGTCCACGTGAAAACCGAACTCTTTCATCACCCGACCGCCCGGTGCCGACGCGCCGAACCGGTCGATGCCGATGACCGCTCCCTGTTCACCCGTGATTCGTTCCCAACCTGCGGGATGAGCGGCTTCAATGGCCACCCGGGCACGAATGTGCGGAGGAAGCACTTCATACCGGTATTCCTCATCCTGAGCTTCAAACAGCTCGCGACACGGCATGCTGACCACCCGGACGCGAATGCCCTTCTCCAACAGCTTGTTCTGGGCTTCCAGGGCCAGCGCCACCTCGGAACCGGTGGCCACCAGGATGCCCTGCGGTTGTCCGTCCTGCGCCTCGGACAGGATGTAAGCTCCTTTTTCGATGAGCTCTTTTCCTTTCCCCGCAGGTGCTTCGAGCACCGGCAAGTTTTGGCGGGTGAGCACCAGCGCGACCGGATGTTCCCGCTGACTGAGGGCGTATGCCCAGGCAGCGGCGGTCTCGTTCGCATCGGCCGGACGAATCACCACCAGCCCCGGGATCAGGCGAAGCGACGGAATGTGTTCGACCGGCTGGTGCGTCGGACCGTCTTCCCCCACCGCGATGCTGTCATGGGTGAACACGTAAATGACCGGCAATTTCGAGAGAGCCGCCACGCGAATCGCCGGGCGCAGGTAGTCGGAAAACACCAGGAAGGTTCCTCCGTACGCGCGAAGCCCCCCGTGCAGCGCCAATCCGTTCAGAGCCGCTCCCATCGCGTGTTCCCGGACTCCGAACCAGATATTGCGGCCGGCCGGATGTTCCGCCGTGAAATCCCCTGCGCCTTTCATCAAGGTATTGTTGGAGGATGCCAAATCGGCCGAACCGCCGACAAGCAGGGGAACGCTTTCCGCCAGGCTTTGAAGCACCTTGCCGGACGCGGACCGGGTGGCAACGGGCTTTTCCTCCTTGCCGAACACCGGCAGGCTGTCTTCCCATCCTTCCGGCAATTCTCCCCGCATCGCCTCGTTCAATTGACGGGCCAGCTCCGGATAAGCCTCTTCATACCGGTGAAGTTTCGCATTCCATTCCGCCTCTTTTTCGGCGAGACGGGCCCGGATGCCTTCAAAGTGAGCCTTCACTTCATCCGGAACGGTGAAGGACTCTTCATGCGGCCATCCGTATGCTTTTCGCACTTCGGCCACCTCGTCGCCGCCCAGCGGCTTGCCGTGCGCTTCCGAAGTGCCGGCGCGATTGGGGCTCCCGTAGCCGATGACGGTCTTTACCTCGATCAGCGTCGGACGGGACAGATCCGCCTTCGCCTCGCGGATGGCCCGGCCGATCGCCGCGAGATCATTGCCGTCCTCCACGCGCAGCACTTGCCAGCCGCATGACTCGAAGCGTTTGGACACGTCTTCGCTGAACGAGAGCGACAATTCTCCGTCCAGGGAAATGTCGTTGGAATCGTACAACACGATCAACTTTCCGAGTTTCAGGTGACCCGCGAGCGAAACGGCTTCCGCCGCCACTCCCTCCATCAGGTCCCCGTCACCGCACAGCACGTACGTGAAGTGATCGATCACCTCATGACCTTCCCGATTGAAACGCGCGGCCAAATGGGCCTCCGCCATGGCCATGCCGACCGCGGTGGCGATGCCTTGACCAAGCGGACCCGTGGTCGCTTCCACGCCGGGCGTGTGCTTCACTTCGGGATGGCCCGGAGTGAGCGACCCCCATTGGCGAAACTGTTTCAAATCTTCCATGGAAAGTCCGTATCCGAACAGATGAAGAAGCGAGTAGAGAAGCGCGGACCCGTGTCCGGCCGACAAAACGAACCGGTCCCGGTTGAACCAGGCGGGATTGGCCGGGTTGTGATTCATGTGACGGGCCCACAACTCGTATGCCATCGGGGCGGCCCCCATCGGCAGACCGGGATGTCCGGAATTTGCCTTTTCAATCTGGTCGATGGAGAGCATGCGGATGGTGGAGATCGCCAGTTGGTCGAGCTGGGTCACTTCGGTTCCCCCTTTACCCTGTCTGCGTAAAATCCAATGGATAATATAGCATACCCCAAATTTCGTCCGGGTTCCAGCACAAAAACGCGGCCTTTTCCCCGTGAAAAAGGCCGCGTGCCGCCGTTTCAGCGGCTTTCCAGAATCAGCGTGACCGGTCCGTCATTGATCAGCGATACTTCCATCATGGCACCGAACCGGCCCGTTTCCACCCGAACGCCGTACTCCCGCAGCATGTCATTGAACCGGTCGTACAGCCGGAGGGCTTCTTCGGGACGGGCCGCTTCCATGAAATTGGGCCGCCGTCCCTTTCGGCAGTCTCCGTACAGGGTGAACTGGGAAACGGACAGGATCGCCCCGCCGACATCCAGCAGGGAGCGGTTCATCTTGCCGTGGTCATCCTCAAACACCCGCAGGTGAACCGTTTTTTCGGCCAAATATCGCAGATCTTCCTCGGTGTCCCCGTGGGTGAATCCGACCAGAAGCAGATGTCCTTTTCCGATGGCTCCGGTCACCTGTCCGTCCACGGTCACTTTGGCTTCTTTCACCCGTTGCAGGACGATGCGCATCGACGTTGTCTCCTCTCTCCGTCACGGTCTCTTTTTGTCACTGCGTGATGCGTCTGACGCTGTAGATGTCACGAACCCGTTTGACCCGTTCGACGACGGACTGAAGGTGATTGATGTTGCGGATCCCCACGCGGATGTGAATCGATGCCATGCCCCGTTTGTCACCGCGGGCGACCACGGCCGACAGGTCGGTCTTGGCGTCGCTGACGGCTTGCAACACTTCGCTCAGAAGCCCCCGGCGATCGAACCCGGAAACCTCGATGTCCACCTGGTAACTCTTTTCGGTGGGATTGTCCCATTCCACCTCGATCCTTCTTTCGTCGGGGACCGTCTTCAAGTTGGGACAATCGGCGCGGTGAACCGTCACACCCCTTCCCTGGGTCACATATCCGTCGATCTCGTCCCCGGGCACGGGATTGCAACAGCGGGACAGGCGAATCAGGAGATTGTCCACCCCTTTGACCCGTACGCCGAAATCGGCGCGACGGCTGCGGGTGGGAAGGGATTTCACCTGGGGCAGCACGACCGGCTCTTCCGGCTCTTTCAGATCGTTGGTCAGGCGATGCACCACCTGTCCGACCGAAATCCCTCCGTAACCCACGGCCGCAAACAGATCATCCGCCTCGTTGAAATTGAACTGGCGCGCCACTTCGCCTACACGGTCGGCCGTCATCACCTCGTTCACGTTGAAGTCGTGCTTTTTGAGCAGTTGCTCCACCATTTCCCGACCTTTTTCCATGGCCTCTTCCCGGCGCTGTTTCTTGAACCAGGCACGAATTTTGTTCCGGGCGTGAGAGGTTTTGACAATCTTCAACCAGTCCTGGCTCGGTCCGTAACTGTGCTTCGAAGTGATGATCTCCACGATGTCGCCGGTTTTCAGGCGGTAATCCAGGGGAACGATCTTGTTGTTCACCTTGGCGCCGATGCAACGGTTGCCGATCTCCGTGTGGATCCGGTACGCGAAATCGAGCGGAACGGAACCGGCCGGCAGTTCGATCACATCCGATTTGGGTGTGAAGACAAACACCGTGTCGGAGAAAAAGTCCATCTTCAGGCTTTCCACGAATTCACGGGCATCCCGGGATTCCTGCTGCAGCTCCATCATTTCCCGGAACCATTTCAGCTTGTCTTCGAACCCGCTGTTGTCCACCGTGGTGCCTTCCTTGTACGCCCAGTGCGCGGCAATCCCGTATTCCGCCGTGCGGTGCATCTCCATCGTGCGAATCTGCACTTCCACCGGCTCCCCTTTGGGGCCGATCACGGTGGTGTGGAGGGATTGGTACATGTTGGCTTTCGGCATGGCGATGTAATCCTTGAACCGGCCGGGCATGGGTTTCCACAGGGTATGGATTACGCCCAGCACCGCGTAGCAGTCACGAACGGTTTCGACGATCACCCGCACCGCCATGAGATCGTAGATTTCATTGAATTCCTTGTTTTGGGTGACCATTTTTTTGTAGATGCTGTAAATGTGCTTGGGTCTGCCGGAAATGTCCAGCATGGCGATGTCGGCATCATCCAGACGCTCCCGGATCACCCGGATGATCTCCTCCAGGTGCTGTTCCCGCTCCGCCCGTTTTTTCTTCATGAGATGAACGATACGGTAATATTGCTGCGGATTGATGTAGCGAAGCGACAAATCTTCCAGTTCCCACTTGATCCGGAAAATTCCGAGCCGATGGGCGAGCGGGGCGAAGATTTCCAGCGTCTCCTGAGCCGTCCGCCGTTGCTTGTGTTCCGGCACGTACTTGAGCGTTCGGAGATTGTGCAACCGATCCGCCAGCTTGATCAGGATCACCCGGATGTCCTGGGCCATGGCCACGAACATCTTTCGGTGATTTTCGGCCTGATGTTCTTCGGTGGATTTGAATTTCATGTGCTTTTTCAGTTTGGTCACTCCGTCCACCAAATGGCGCACGGTTTCTCCGAAGTGTTTTTCCACGGTGTCCAGCGTGACACCCGTGTCTTCCACCACGTCATGCAACAGGGCGGCGATCAGGGTGGACACGTCCAGTTTCAGGTCCACCAGGATCCGGGCGACGGCCACGGGATGGATGATGTAGGGTTCCCCCGATTTCCGGAATTGCCCCCGATGCGCGTCCTCCGCAAACCGGTAGGCTTCCTCCAGCCTCGCAATGTCCTCTTTCGACAAATATTCACTCGCGGATTTCAGAAGTTCCTCCATAGGCATGTTCCTCACACCCGTACTTTCGATGTCTGATGTCCCGGCTTTCCGCGCCGGGAATCCGGGCTCCGGCAACGGTCGAACGCCAAATTTTCCTATTATTATTACCCATCCGGGGCATGAAAGTAAAGAGTCGGAAAATTGGACCTTTGACGAAGTTTGTATGTCCCCGTGCGGATGGCGGACAAAAACGAAAAGGGGTTTGACGCTCCCGGACACCCCCGGAAACGCAAACCCCTTTCAAACAGTCCGTTCATTTTCTGACACGGGAACTCATGAAGCCGCCGGTCTGTTTGCGAACGGCCAACCAGACGCCGCTCATGATGACGGCGGCCACCGTCAGCATCACATAGGTCAGTTTCTCTTCGGAAAACATCAGGAACACGGGGCCCCCGATGACTCCGGCGTAGGAAACCCATTCAAAGCTGGCGAGGAGAAGTCTCCACACCTTTTGGAGATATTCCCTGAGCACGAGCTCTCGCCCGCTGAACATTTCGCGGAACAGAAGCACGACGAGACCGAACATCCAGATGAAGAGCGAAATGAGAAAAAGGCGGGCGAATCCCATGACGAATGCGGAAAATCCATCTTGAATCGATTCCACTTGCGGACCTCTCCCTTACGAAAATCAATTGGGCGGGATCTGCCTCTTCCCATGATAGTCCATCCCCCGGCGTTTGTCATCCTTCAGCGGCGGCACCGTCACACAACCAGTTCCAGGGGCAATGGAAGCACCGTTTCCCCGGTCGCGGTTCCCATCCGTCCTGCTCCGTGGACGTCCGGAGCTTCACGGCGGTTTCCTCCAGCATTTCCTCCGCGCGTCCGATCCACGTTGCGTCAACGTCCCAGGATCGCTCCAGCCCCGCTCCCACGAACCAGAGAGACGCGCGGACAGGCCGGATGTTTCTTTGCGAGGCCGCCAATGCGTACAGCATCAGCTGGGGCATGTATTCCCGTGCCGTCTCTTCCAGCGTTTCGGGTGTCACCTGATCGGTCTTGTAGTCGATGATTTCCCAATTCCCCCGGGCATCGCGGATCAGGCAATCCATCACCCCGATGATCGTAAGCCCCCGGGTGGTGAACGTGAATCGTTCTTCCGTCCGGCATTCGGAACTGTTTCTCACCCGCGCGTACCATTCCCCGAACGCAAATCTCCCGATGAACGGGCGAATCTCTTCCAGTGCCGCCTTTCTGTCCTCCGGGGCGATCTCTTGTTCTTCCAAAGCCTGCAACGCGAACCGCTCCCAAGTTTCCGGTTCTCCCCCCGATTCGGCGAGCAGTTCGAACACGCGATGAACGACCGTTCCCCGTTCATTGGGGGCGAGGACTCCCGGTTTTCCCCCGGTCGGGTTCGGCTCTTCGCCGCCGGCGCCCAGTGCGGGAACGCCGATCACCCTTCCGTAATAATATCGACGGGGGCAGTTGACCATTTCTTTCCATTCGGTGACGCTCATCTCCAGAAGGTCACCCGGGGTCAGGCCGCGGCGGAGAAAAAACGGCGGGGAATCCGGCTCCTCCTCCGTTCCGGTGATCCCTTGAAACGGATCTTCGCCTTTTGCCAATCGATCGAGCGGGGTTTCCTGCCGGCTCCCGGCGGACACATCGGGGGCCGGACCGGTCAACCATCGGATGGGAAGAGCTCCTTCTTCATACATCCACTCCCCGGTGTCGGGATTGATGTTGTCCGCGCCCAGTGACGCCGACAATCCTTCGATCCACGTCTCCTCCTTTCCTCCTTTTTTTGTCCCCCCTCTCACCCCGCTGAGCACCAATCGCGATTCCGCCCTCGTCATCGCCACGTACAGAAGCCGGAGCGACTCTTCCCGCTCGAGCCTCTTTCGCCGCTCTTCCGCCGATGTAAAACGCTCCACCGTATTCCCCTGACCGTCCTTCAGATTGACGACCAGTCCCCGCTCGTCACACACGAACAGATCAAGCCGGTTTCGGCCGGGTTTTCGGGACAGATCGGGGACGAATACCACCGGAAATTCCAATCCTTTTGCCTGGTGAATCGTCATCAGCTTGACACAGTCGCTGTCCTCCGACTCCACCGCCGCTTCGTTTTCCCTCTCCTGTTCCCGGGTCAGCCACTCCAGCCGATCCAGGTAACGGGAAATCGACCATCCGTCCATCCCTTCGAGCCGATCCGCCTGTTCGAGAAGCTTGTTCAGATTGGCCACCGTCCGCTTCCCTTCGGGGACGGCCCACGCCGTGACGGTGTATCCGCTCTCTTCCAATACCATCCTGAGCAAGTCGCCGATCCGCATCGTCCCGGCCAGTTGCCCGGCTTTTTGGAGCAAGACGGCGAACCGGCGAAGCTTTCGCCGTTCCGCCTCGTCCAGGTCCGGCCGTTCGGCCCATCGTTCGGGCCCTTCCCGCCAGGCGGCTTCCAGGGCAATCCGGGTGACGGTTTCATCGGAAACGGCGCAAAACGGTGACCGGAGAACGCCGACCATCGCCGCCCGATCCTCAGGGTTGACCAGCAGCCTGAGGAAGTGCTTCACATCATGGATTTCCTGCCGGTCATAAAACCCCCTTCCTTTCACCACGAAATACGGAATGCCAAGTCGGGCCAATTCCCGTTCAACCTTTTTGACATGGGTCATCGCCCGGAACAGGACCGCCATCTGCCCCGGTCGCACGCCCTCTTCCCTGATCATCCGGTCGATCCGCCGGGCGAGCATCGCCGCTTCCAGATCCCGGTGATCCCATCCGGGAAAACGGGGATCCGCTTTCGGCACGTCGATCCATTCCGCCACATGGGACGGTGAAGATCCGCGGATGCCGGCTTCGGCCGGAACATATCCGTTCGGTGCCTCTTCGTTCATGAGCTTGCCGAACACGTTGTTGCAGAGCTTCACCAGCTCCGGTTCGGAACGGAAATTGTGCCGCAGGAACACTTCGGTTCCCTCCGGCGAAGCGCAGATCTCCTCCCGGGTCCGGTGAAACACGGTCACGTCGACACCGCGGAACCCGTAGATCGACTGGTTGGGGTCCCCCACCACGAACAGTTTGCCGGGTCTGAAAGAACCGTCATCATCCCGACCCAAAAGATCGATCAGCTTTTTTTGCAGCGGACTGGTGTCCTGATATTCATCCACCATCAACCAATCGATGCCTTCCCGGATTTCCCTGCGGATTTCCGGATGTTTTTCCAACAGCCCGCACACCCGGGACTGCATTTCATCGTAATCGATCGCCCCGTCGGCTTGCTTGCGCTCCGCGTACAGCCGGAACGCCGCCTCGATCACGTCAAAGATTTCTTCGAGCAGGATCCGCTCCAACCGGGCGGCCGGAAATTCCCGCTTTCCAAACGCATCCTCCGTTGGTTCCGGAACCCTCACCGATCCTTCCCGCTCCGCCCGGTCCGACGAAAGTCGTTCCCGCATGTCCAGATCGGACATGGTTTTTTCCCGGAGCGCAGGAACGTCCATGCCCTTGGTGAGCAATTCGGCCAAGACACCGGTGAGCCGGTTCACGCTGCCCGACCATCCGATGTCCACCACCCAGCTTTCCAACACCCCCGTCGATTCACCGGTTGCGGACAATCGGGCGGCAAGCGCTTCTTCCACCGATTCGGTCAGGCGTCTTCCGCTTTCCGCTTCCTCCAGCACGACGGGATCCGGATCGATCCCCGCCTCGACCGGATAACGACGCAGAAGTTGCAAGCAAAACGAATGAATCGTGGTGATCCGGGCTCGCTCCATCTCGCCGAACAGGCGATGCCAGGCCGCGGCCCGCACATCGTCTCCGGCCTGACGCATGCGCCGGGCCCGGACGGACACCTCTTTGCGAATCCGTTCCTTCATCTCGGCGGCCGCTTTCTCGGTGAACGTGATGGCCACAATCCGGTCCAACATTCCGGGATCCTGGTTGTGACGTTCCAGGATGGCGAGATACCGCTCCACCAGCACCCGGGTCTTTCCGGATCCGGCACCGGCCTGCACGATGCAGTTTTTGTCCAGACAATTCGCCGCCTGCCACTGTTCGGACGTGAGTTCCGCCACTTTGATCATCACTCGGCCCCCTCTCCCGCCATTTTCCGGAGCATCAACCGGTTCAGGTCGATCCGGCAGAGATGTCTCTGTGAACAGTAAGTCGAACATCCGTCCGACGGCTCCACCCGGAAATCTCCCTCCAACGCTTTCTTCCATTCCCGGAAGAGGAGCTGTTTTGCCTGCTCCAGCGTGTCTTCCCACCGGTCTTCGGGAATGCATTTGGCACGTTGGATGATGCCGGCCTCTTTGGCCGCATCTCTCCACAATCCCCAGTTCCGGTCCTTGACCGTCCAGCACCCGGATCCGCACGGTTCCGGAGAATCCGGTTCCAGCTCACGAAAGGCCCACAAATCGGCGAAAGCGCGGATCCTGCGCCCCTGAACCAGTTTTTCTTTCGGGACATTGCCGGTGTCCACCCGGTAATGGAACAGCGCCGGGGTTCCGTCCTCCGACACGTCGACCCGGTCAATCGTTCCGGTCAAGCGGATGACCGACCCGTCATCCACGGGAAGATCCCATTCATACCGGAGGCGGACCCGATGAGGCGGCAGGTGGTTGCCGCGATCCTTTCGCCATTTGGCTTCCTTTTCCCAAAGTTCGCGGAGGTTTTTCAAAAACCGCCTCCGTCCCACGCTCAAGGCGGCACCGAATGCCCCCGCCCCCTCCTCATGGCTCCATCCGTCCATCACCTCTTCGGCCACGCCCACCAGGCGATTCCAACCTGTTTCCTCGCAAAACCAGTCTCCGAATTCGCTTCCGTACCGCTCGAAAAACCGGGTCATCGTCCGGGAGAGCCAGATGCTCTGCACCGCCTTGCCGACCTCTTTGAAAGTAAATCCGGCAGGCAAGGCCTCCCACACCTTGTCCGCCAGGAACCGGAAACGGCATTCGATCAGCCGGTCCAGGTCTTCAGGCCGCCACCGGAGAACCTCCAACCGCTCCCGCAAACGCCTTTGCAAATCATCGGACAGTCGGATCCTCCCGTCAAACGGCGTCCATTCCGGAGAATGCCTGGCTCTGGCTGCCGCGGCGCGATCCAGGAACACCTGCCAGGTTTCCGGCCACAGCTTCGTCCATACCTTTTTCACCGTGGCCACCCGCAAGCGATCTTCATCGCCGAGGGACGGTTCCGCCAAACGACTGATCGCGAATTCGGCCGCCCGCGCGGGCGTGAATGCCGCTTCCCACGAGACGGGACCGGACCGTTCGGATACGTCAATGTTTTGAATCTCCACTTGCTGTGCCACTTGCAACACTTCTTCCAGGTACGGGGACGGAATCAGCTTGCGACCCTCGTCGTCCTGGGTGGGCATTGTGAGCACGAGCTTTTCCCCGGCGGCCGTCAGGCTCATGAAAAATTCCACCCGCTCCCTGTCCCTGTGTTCCCCGGACAGGATCAAACGCACTTCTTCCTTGCGAAGTGCCTTGCGCTCGTTGTCGGGGAGCAGCCAAAAGTCCTGGTGAACCCGGGGCCAAATCCCGTCGGCGGCTCCCAACAGGAACACCGCCCGGAAACGGTCCCCGCGAACATCGGGCGCTTCCAACACGTGCACCCCTTGCCTCTCCGTCCGATTCAGGGCGATCCGGCTCCCTTTGGCTCCGTCCGCGAGCAAGGCGGCAAAACGATCCGCATCCATGCTCCTGAGAGGTGCCAACCGGGCCAGCTGCTTCCATTGGGCAGCCAAATGTTTCAATTCCCGGTACACCGCCATCTCCTCGGCCGCCTGTTTCAACAAGCGCCCGTCTTTGGCCATTTCCCGCCAACGCTCCCGATGACAGAGCGGCTCCGTCCATGCTTGGAACCACTCCGCCCAAGTGTTCGGATCGGCCGAATCCGGGATGCTGTCGATCCAATCGCAAAGTGCTTGAATCGCCGTTTCGGCCTCCTGCCATTTCAACAGTTCCGCCTGCGCCGTATCCCGCTCCGGCGAATCGGGGTCCTCCGCTTTCCGGCGGAGTTCCCGAACCTCATCTTCCCATCTCCGCCGAAGCTCGTCCGGCATACGGGGAACCGGAGGACGCAGCAGACGCTTCCGCACCGGCGCCAATTTCGCAGACCAAGTGAAATACGACGTTCCGACCAACTCTCTCAAAGCGGACGAATCACCGGATTTTGTCCGGAACGCCTCCAGCAGCAGCCGGAGCATCGGATGCGCATGCATGTCCTTCCCCGTTTCCCCGCGTGCCGGAATGCCGGCCCGCTCCAGTTCCCTGAACAGAACGGGACCGTACAGACGCATGCTCGGCACGATCAGCGCCACCTCGGAACAATCCGTTCCCGTCTCCCGCAACCAGCGCTTCAATCGCACGACCGCCGCCTCGACTTCCGCTGTCATTCCCGGTGCACGGATCACTTCCAGTGCATCCCGCCCGGTACGGGGCAACGGAAAGTCCAAAAAGACTTCTTCACACAGATGGGCAAGAAACGGATGCTTGCCATGATGATCCATCGGATCGCGACTGACATAAACAGGCTGAAATCCCCTGGACATCAGTCGCTTCACGATCGATTCCGCCATGCCCCGCAGCAACGGGCGCCGCTCGTCCATCATGACATGGAAGAAAATCTCCACTTCCGTGACCAGAGCCGTCAGCAACTGTTCCTGAAGCGGGTTGAGATCATGGAAATGTTCCAACACGAGCCGCTTCGGGCGGCGAATCCCCGGTTCCTTCCAGCGGCGTGCCAGCTCGAAATACGGTTCTTCCTGATCCCACCAACCGTACCGATGCAGGAGCTCTTGGTAGGTTTCGTAAAACGCGGCCAATTCCGCGTACCTGACCGGACGATCCTTCCACAGTTCCAAGAGACGCCCCGGTGTGACTCCGGAACGCTTCAACTCACCGATCGCCCCCTCCAAAGCGGCAAACCATCCCGATGGTCGCCGGAGCGCCCCGTCCAAAAACCGGAGGGAACCCCGCTTTTCACGAAGCTCCCACAATGCCTGCTCAATCAGCAATCTTTGCTGAGGGCGGGTCATCAAGGGTCTTTTGCCGGCGGTGCCGAGACACCACCGGACAAACCGGTCAAAGGTCATGCATTGGACATCTTCGTTTTCAAGCGTCCCGATCATGCTTTTCACGTGCCGGGTGCCCGGCAATATGTATACGGTGGTGCTTCCCGGTTCCGGGTCGACGGAACGCAGTCCCATGCCCCTCCCGGACCGTGTCACGGGATGAAGACAGATCCATCCGGCCACGATTTGGGTCCTCCTTGCTTCGCTGGATTTGACGATACTTTTCAGAATCCGCAAATGGAATGATGCCATACCCGGCACGGGTATTTCAATATGAAAGAATGCCTTGCCCCCGGGAGGAAAAAGGAGGAAATTCGGCGAATTTACTGGAAATCTTCCACAAATCACGAAATCGGGAGAATGTTCGCGATTATACGATTTTATCCGACAAACCGGAAAATGACACATCATTTCGGGAATAGTATAATGATGGAACCCTCTCCCTTGCGCGTTTGATTCTGAAAATCAATGGAGAAACATCCAGGACCGGATTCATCGCCCAACTCCTCTGCACAATACGAAACGGAGGTTTTGAATTGTTAAGGAGTACGAAGAGCACGTTGTATGAAAAGATGGGGGGAGACGAAACGATTCGCGCGGCCGTCCACGATTTTTGCAACCGCATGTTGCTGGATGACCGGGTCAACCACCACTTCATCGGCATCAACGTCGACTCACTTCGCAAGAACATGACCACCTTCTTCATGAGTTGGGCCCTGAACGGAAAGCCGTTTGACCAGTTCTCCCTCCGAAAAGCCCATGCCGGCCTGAACATCACCTCCGAAGAGTACAACATCGCCGTGAAACATATGGTGGAATCCCTCCGCACCTGCAACGTGGACCTGGAAGACATCGCCCGGGTCGAAGCCTATCTTCGATTCATCAAACCGCACATCATCCACAAATGAACATCCCGTCCGTGGACGAACGAGCCCGTAAAACGCTGTCATTTCGCTCGACGGTCCCCGGACGGGTTGAACTTGTTCCGTAAAAGGCCGGTTCCGTTTCCCGCTTCGCCGAATCGAACCAAAGCGCATGCGGGAAACGGAACCGGCCCATGACTGGCGTGACATGCCCCTCCACCCGTCCCGCGGACGGGTTTTGTTGTTTGGGCGGTCGGATCACGCGAGCTTCACCTCATGCCACCGGATTCCTTCTTCCTCCATCAACCGACGCTCACGGTTTTGACAAGTGCAAAGAATGATCTGATGCTCCCGCGAAAACTCCGCCAGAAGACGAATGGCCCGGCGGATCCGTTCCTCGTCAAAGTGGACGAAACAATCATCCAGAAACAGGGGGAGACGGGTGCCGGTATGCTCGGAATAAAACTGGACGAGGCTGAGACGCATGGCGAAAAACATCTGGTCGATCGTGCCTTGGCTGAGCCGGTCCACCGACTTTTTCTCGCCGGTTTCGGGCACGAACACATCCAGGCGGATGCCGTTTTTCACATCGATGAGCAGATCGCTGTAACGTCCGTCCGTCACTTGGCGGATCCACCCCGCCGCATGGGGGACCAATCGGGGAGCGATGTTGTCGCGCACTTCCCTTGCCGCCTTATCCAGCGCTTCTCGGGCGATTTCCAGCACGTTCCGCCTGCGTCGGATCCGATCGATTTCCTCTTCGGCACGAACCCGTTCCGCGGCTTTGATCGACATCTCTTCCAACCATTCTTCCAATTGGTCGATGCTTCCCCGCAGGCGATCCATCGTTTCCTTGTGCTCTCTCCATTTCTCGATGAAATGGGAGAGTTCCCGTTCCGCGTCGAGCAGCCGCGCCTTCCAATCCACCTGGGGTTCGGTCATGCCCGAGTAGTAGTCGGCCAACATGGATTGAAGTTGCAAAATCCTCTCTTCCAGTTCCCGTTCCTGCTCCTCCCATCGCTCCTTGCGGCGCAATTCCTCAAGTTCCAGGAACTTCTTCCGTTCCTCCGAGAGTTTTTGTTCCAACTTCAACAACGTTTCCGTCTGATCCATCCATTTCTTGGCCGTTTCGGGATCCGTCGTGCCGAACCGTGCTTCCCACGCTTCCAAAAATGCCCGGACACTTTCCAGTTGCCGCTTGCGGTCTTCCTGCTCCTTGCGTTTCATGCTGCGTTCCAACTGAAATTGATGAAGTTCACTCTTCACCTGACGGAAACGGGTCACCAGATTGCGGGCCGACTCCAGCCATTCCGCCGCCGACCACTCGGGAACTTCCTCCAGGTAATCGGCAAGCCACGTTCCCGCCTCTTTTTTCAAATGTTCGATCGCTTCCCGGTTTTCCGCCGCTTCCCGTTTCCAGTTTTCCCGCTTTTTCATCTCCTCCAGGATATCCGCCTGTTTCTGAACCATGTGTCCGATGGACTCCGCCTGCCACCTTTGCATCAGCTCCCGCTGCGAAGCTTCATTGGCGGAGATCTTCCCGCACACCTCTTCCAGGCGCGCGCGCAACTCCTCTCTCTCGGCTTCTTGCTGTTCCCGCCGCACCTGGTCCGCCATCCGGCCGCGATGAAAACGGAAACCGGCCCAACCGGCCATGATGAGGGGAACGGGAGAAACCGCGGGCAACCAAATGGCCAACGGAACCGTGGCGATCACGCCCGCCACGCAGACGGCCAACCAACCCCATGACCGAAGCATCCATTTCCAGACGGGCCGGTCGGTCAGCTGGGTCAGTCGCAGTTGCACGCGCATCTTGTCCTGTTCCAGCGTTTTGGCTTCTTTTTGCAATTCGTCGAGTCGAAGCAGATCCTGGCGGATCTCTCCCCAACTTCCGGATTCCTCGGATTTGTCCAACATGGCGGCCAGTTCCTCGTTCCGCTCCTCCAGTCGCCGGATCTCTTTCAATTGATGCAAGACCCCCAAGGAGCGGGATTCGTCCATCTGCAGCAGCTTGGCATGTGTCTGAACCATTTCTTCCAGCGAGCGATCCAATTCCGCCAGCCGCGCGTCGAATTCCTCGATTTGCTGGAGCAAGGCCTGTTTTTGCCGCTGTTTTTCCGCCAATTCGTAGTACTGTTCATAATAGATGGGCCGCGGGGGACGGGTCCGGTCGCATTCCACCTGCAATTCTTCCATTTTCCGGCACGATTCCCGGTGCTCGTCCAATTTCATCCGGATGTTGTTGCGCTCCATGATCAGATGTTGCAGTTCTTTGTGCAACATTTCCGTGGCCTGTTGCCGTTCCGCTTTTTCGCGGATCTCGGTCAGGAGGCTCTCCAGTTCCCCCTTTTCCGCATCGATGAGGCGAAATTGCTCCTCCAGTTTCTTGAGCTCCTCCCGTTCCCTCACGTACTGCTCCCGCTTTTCGGCCATCTCGGCGATCTCTCGCTCCAGCTGCTCCTTTCGGGCCAGCGCCGCCCCGTACGGGCGGGTGGAAGCCCTTGCGGTGCCGATCTCCGCCAGCGACGCGTCCAGTTGCCGGACGGCCCGGTTCACGTCATAATCTTCTCCCTGGACCACCAGACGCTTCAGTCGCTCGAGAACCTGCGAGTCTCCCCCTTTTTTCTCCTTTCTCCCGTCCTGCGGCAGCGTTCCGGAGGTGAGAAAAATGATTCTCCGGAGGCTTTCCCCGGAAAGCCGGATCTGCCGCTCCAGAAACTGGCGGTCTTTCCGCTGGTCCGGCGGGAACTCCCCGGTGATCTCCCTCTCGGCTTCCAGATCGAACAGTTCTTCCTTTTCCCGCTTCCAATCCAGGTTTCTCACCAGACGAAACCGTTTGCCGGAGAGACTGTATTCAATTTCTCCCCCGTACCCGCCTCCCGTCCAGGGGGCATACCGTTCCAGCCAGTCGGCTCTGGTGCGAATCTGCGTCCCCTCTTTTTTCGGACCGTAGAGCAGGGCGAAGATGCCGGTAAGCAGCGTGGATTTTCCCGCTTCGTTGGGGGCCTCGACCAGATTGATGCCGTCTTTGAATTCGAATTCGCGGTCGATCCAGCGACCGAATCCCCGAAATTTCACCCGGTGCAGCCTCATACCGTCACCTCCTCTTTCGCCAGAAGGGTTTCCAGTCCGGTCCAGAGTGCGGCCGCAAGCTCTTCCGCCCGTTCCGGTTCTCTCTCGATCCGCTCTTCCATCATCCGGACAAACACTCCGACCACGCCCGGTTGTCTCCGGTAGTGATCCAGATCCAGATCGGGAACGGTCGCGTCTTCCACGCGGATTTCCGCAAATCCCGACGCCAGGAGCCGTTCCTCCAGCCAGAACAGGTCTTCATCCGTCGGTTTCCAACCGCCGCTTCGTTTTCCACGGATTCTCACATACAGCCGAACGTCCCGGAACGCAGCCAGTTCTTCCGCCAGCCGAGGCAGAACGTCCTCGCGGCTTCGGCATCCGGTGACGTCGACTTCCATTTGCTCCGCGCGCCTCGTCTCGACGGACACCGGTTCCACCCGGATGCCGACAGAATCCCAGCATCCGAAGAAAACATGACGCGGACCGCACTCCCCGGGACTTCTTCCTTCGGGAGAATCCGGCCGGAAGATCCGGGTTTTTCTCTGATTGTTCAGCCTCTTTTCGGCCATCCTCCGCCCGTGTCCCAGCAAGACGAGGTCCACGTCCAGTTTCATCAGCTCCCGCTCGGGAACGGGGAACACTTCACACGGTTTCCGCCTGTCCAGCCATTCCCCGTGCAGCAGGAGCACTTTCCTCGGCCCGGTTCCGGTCTCCGGCGGTCGCTCCCATTCGTTCTCCGCCGGATCGGCCATCCCGCGTCCGGTCACCGAGATCCCTTCTTCTTCCAGCTCGACGCATTCCCATCCCGGACCGAACACGTGCACATGGTCCGGCCAATCTTCCAGAAGCCATGACGAGCCCGCCCGGATCGGGTCCCGGTTTCCGGGAGCGATGAACACCCGGGTTCCCTCCAGCCTTGCCAGTTCCTCCTTCACGAACCGAACCGTGGACGGCGTCAAAAACTCCGAGTTCCATACATCTCCCGCGATGAACAGAAAATCGGCTCTTTTATCCTGCGTCAGGGAAACAATGCGGCGGATTGTTTCCCGGTGTTCTTCCCTTCTTCGCAACAAATCCTCCTTGGTCCCTCTCCACCCAGCGGCCGGCTCGTCCAGATGCCAGTCGGCGGTGTGGATCCAGGTGATCGGTTTCAACGGTGCCTCAACCTTTCTTGTACGGAAAGTGATGGTTCCATGGGACAGGTGTATCAACAGGAAAAATTTTCTCCTGCCTCCGCTCTTTTTCCTTCCCTTTCCAGACAAAAGAAAAAGCGGGCATCCCAATCGGTTGCCCGCCTCCGCGGTTTCGGCGCCCCTTGCGCATCCGGTTTCTTCTTTCTTCCCGGCATCACTCACTCAAAGGAAACGTCCCGTTACTGCAAAGCCATTTTCAAGTATTTTCCGGTCACGGACTGCTCCGCGTGAATGATTTCCGCCGGGGTGCCTTCAAACACCACCCGTCCGCCCCGGCTGCCCGCGTCCGGTCCCATGTCGATGATTCTGTCGGCCTGGCTGATCACTTCGAGGTTGTGTTCGATGACGATCACCGTGTTGCCGGCATCCACCAGCCGGTTGATGATCTCCAGCAGCTGACCGATGTCCGACATGTGCAAGCCGGTCGTCGGCTCGTCCATCACGTAGATGCTCCCCTTCTTGTGAAGTTCGTTCGCCAGCTTGATGCGCTGCAATTCCCCGCCCGAGAGCGTGCTGAGCGGCTGGCCGAGCGTCAGATAGGACAAGCCCACGTCACTCATGGCCCGAAGCTTTTTCACGATCTCTTTCTGTTCAAAAAATGAAAGGGCCTGTTCCACCGTCATTTCCAACACGTCCGCGACGGATTTTCCGTTCAGTTTGTACGCCAGCACTTCTTCCTTGAACCGTCTGCCTCCGCACACTTCACAGGGAAGTTCCACGCTGTCGAGAAACGCCAGATCGGTGTACACGACTCCCAGCCCTTTGCAGTTGTCGCAAGCTCCCTTGGAATTGAAGCTGAACAGGCTCGGGCTGACCTTGTTGGCGGAAGCGAACGCCTTGCGGATGTCATCCATCAGCCCCGTGTACGTCGCGGAATTGGAACGCGTGGATACGGAAACCGCCGATTGATCGATGACGATCGCTTCCGGATGCTCACGGAGAAAAACATCATGAATCAGCGTGCTCTTGCCGGAGCCGGAGACTCCGGTGACGACCGTCAGCACGCCCGTCGGAAGATCCACGCTCACATTTTGCAGATTGTGCAGCGTGGCATTTTTGACGGACAATGTGCCCGTCGGGCGTCTGACCTTCTCCTTCGGACGAAGCGGCCGTTTCAGGTGTCTGCCGGTCAGCGTATCCGAACGGAGGAGTCCCGTAAAGCTTCCTTCATATACGATGGTGCCGCCTCGGCTGCCGGCATGAGGGCCGACGTCGACAATGTGATCTCCCACCTTGATCACGTCGGGATCATGCTCGACGACAAGCACGGTATTGCCCTTGTCCCGCAAACGTTGAAGCATCCCGTTCAACCGGTGCACGTCGCGGGGATGCAGTCCGACGCTGGGTTCTTCAAAAATGTACGTCACATCCACCAGGCTTCCGGTCAGATGCCTCACCATTTTGACACGCTGCGCCTCTCCCCCGGACAACGTGTCCGTTTCCCGGTCCAGCGTCAGGTAATCCAGCCCGATCTCCACCAGATGCCGGAGCCTCTCCGTCAACGCCCGGACGACGGGGGCGGCAACGGGAGCGTCGATCTCGTCCAGAACGCGGAGCAGCTGTCCGATTTCCATGGATGACAGTTCCGCGATATTGTATCCGTTGATCCGGGAGTTGAGGGCGGCCTGATTGAGCCGCGCACTTCCGCAGGCGGGGCAGGGAGCCTCGGTGATGTACGGCTCGACGGCCTTCCGGGTACGTTCGGACATGGTTTTCAGGTCACGCTTGATGTACTTGTTGGTGAATTTTTCAATGACCCCTTCCCATGTCACGTTCACCTCTTTTCCGGCGAACTGCATTTTCAGTTTCCGGGCCTTGCCGTACAGGAGCAGCTCCAGCTCATCCTCCGCATAATCTTCCAGTTTCTTGTCGGGATCAAAATAGTTGGATTGCACGATCAGCGACCAGTCCCATCCGTCCACCTTGTAGTCGGGCAGCAGGATGGCCCCTTCGTTCAGGGACTTGGACATGTCCACCGCTTTCCCGAGATCGACGGACAGTCGGCGGCCGACACCGTTGCACTCCGGGCACATCCCCTTCGGATCGTTGAAGGAATACATGCTCGGCGGCCCCGCGGACGGTTCCCCCAAACGGGAAAACAGCAGCCGAAGCAACGGGGATATATCGGTGACGGTGCCGACCGTCGAATGCGATCCCCCTCCCGGCGGTTTCTGGTCAACGACCACCGCCATGTTCAAGTGTTCGATCGAATCGGCGTCCGGATGCGGAATCTTCGGCAAAAAACGACGCACGAACATGCTGAAATTCTCGTTCAGCAAACGCATGGATTCCGCCGCGATCGTATCAAAGACGATCGAAGATTTGCCGGAACCGGACACCCCGGTGAACACCGTGATCTTCCGTTTGGGAATGCGCAAGGAGACGTTTTTGAGGTTGTTCTCCCTCGCTCCCTTGATGACGATGTATTCCCGGGATTCATGCATGCCCCACACCTCCCGATCAGTTCTTTCCGCGTTCATTTGTCATGACCCGCGGTTGTCCCGAAACAAACTTGTTCCGGGATGGGCGAAAACGAACCGACTCCCTCTTCCCAGCGCTTGACGATCAGGCTGACATTGTGCCCGCCGAATCCGAAGGAATTGCTCATCACAAATTCACATTCGCGGCGCCGGGCACGCCCCGGCACAAAATCGAGTTCAAATCCCTCATCGGGTTCTTCCAGATTGATGGTCGGCGGAATCCAACCCGTGCGAAGGGTTTGGACGGATGCCACCAGTTCCACGGCTCCGGCCGCCCCCAGCAAATGGCCGGTCATCGATTTGATCGAACTCACGGGCACCTTGGGCGCCCACTCGCCGAACACCTGACGAATCGCTTCCGCTTCCATCCGGTCATTGAGCGGTGTGCCGGTTCCGTGGGCGTTCACATAGCCGATGTCCTCCGGTTGCAAACCCGCATCCCGGAGAGCCAGGGTCATCGACCGGACCGCGCCGGCCCCGTCCGCGCGGGGGGCCGTCACATGGTGAGCATCGGTGGACGTTCCGTATCCGACCAGTTCCGCCAAAATGGGCACTCCACGCTTCAGGGCATGTTCCAACTCCTCCAGGACGAGAACGCCGGCTCCCTCTCCGGCGACAAATCCGTCCCTGCTCCGGTCGAACGGCCGGCTGGCCTTTCCCGGTTCATCGTTTCGGCGGGACAACGCGCGGATCCGGCTGAAGGCCGCCAAACCAAGCGGAGTGACGGGAGCTTCCGACCCGCCTGCCAGCATCACGTCGGCCTCCCCGTATCGGATCATTCGCATCGCTTCCCCGATGCAGCTGGCTCCGGTGGCGCACGCCGTCACCACCGCGGCGGAAGGTCCGTACGCCCCGACGGCGATGGCGATCTCTCCGCACGCCATGTTCACCAGCATGGCCGGTGCCAGATACGGACTGAGCCGGGAGGGACCCGATGTCAGCACCCGCTCGTGCTCTGCCTGAATCATGGACAACCCCCCGCTGCCGGATCCCACCATCACCCCGATCCGGTTCCGGTCGATCCGGGGATCATCCAGCCGGGCGCTTTCGGCAGCCATCCGGGCGGCGGCCACCGCAAACCGGGTGAACAGATCCATCCGACGGATCTCTTTCCGGTCCAGATAATCCTCCGCGCGAAAATCATCGATCTCCGCCGCGATGGTCGTGGGATACCCCGTGGGATCAAAGCGTGTGATCGGTCCCACTCCGCTTCTTCCTTCCAGCAATCGGGAGAAAAAGATCTCGGGAGTGTTGCCGACCGGCGTCAATACGCCCATCCCTGTAATGACCACTCTTCGTCTCACCGGATTCATGTCCCCTTCCTCACATGATCCGGCTTAGTTTGCAAAGAAACAGGAAAAATTATGCAAAAACCCCCGGCCGAATGGTTGCCGGGGGCCTGTCCGTACGGACGACGAAACCGTCCGTCGTCACTCGATTTTGGTCACCTTGAACTTGATCACGACACCGTCCGGAGTGGTGACGTGGATGAGATCGCCGACGCGTTTGCCGATCAGCTCGGCACCGATCGGGGATTCGTTGGAAATCTTGAATTCGGACGGATTGGATTCCGCGCTGCCGACGATGGTGTAGGTCTCCTCGTCTCCTTCCTCTCCGTCCTCAAACAGTTCACGGATGGTCACCGTGGAACCGACATTCACCACATCCTTGTCCAAGTGTTCCGAAGAGATGATTTTCGCATTTCGGATCATGTTTTCAAGATGAATGATTCTGGATTCGATGAATGCCTGCTCTTCTTTCGCAGCATCGTACTCGGAGTTTTCGCTCAAATCGCCCTGGGCGATCGCATCTTTCAACCGTTGAGCCACTTCATGCCGCTTGTGCGTCTTCAGGTGCTCCAATTCCTGTTTGACTTTTTCAAGCCCCTCTTCCGTGAGCAGTACTTCTTTCTTCGTTTGCGACATTCACAACCGCCTCCCTTGATATCCGAACAAGCTATTGAGCGGGCAAGTCACCGTCATCGTCCGGCCGGGATGCCATTTCCCCTGCAACTCATATGCTGAAACAAGCCCTTTTATGACAAATGTCGGTCAATCGGTCAACATGGTGTTCCCGTCCATCCGGAAACACCCTTCCGAGAATAGGCAAAAGCATCGAATGCAAGCGGTTTCTTCGCCCATGACCGGGCCGTCCGTGGCCGTCTTTTCGGACACTGGTGATTATCTTAGCACATTTCCCACGATTGTCCAAGGAGTGGAGGGCCGGAAATTCCGTCTCGATTCCGAACCCGCCTCCCGTCACGATGGCAGAATTTCCGGGTTGACCGGGTGAGGAGGACGTCGTCCTTCAAAATATGCCTTCAGGTTTTCAACCGCCAGATGAGCCATGGCCTCCCTTGTCTCCCGGGTGGCACTGCCCAGATGGGGTGCCAGCACCACCTGCTCCAGTCCGGGGAGTTCCGGATGAACCTCGGGCTCCCGCTCGTAGACATCCAACCCTGCGGCAGCGATTTGTCCGCGTTTCAATGCCCGGACCAACTCCTGTTCGTCCACCAGCGAACCGCGGGCGGTGTTGATCAGAATCGCCCCCGGCTTCATCAGAGACAGCTCCCTTTTCCCGATCAGATGGTGGGTCTCCCGGGTGTATGGTGCATGCAGGGAGACAAAGTCCGCTTCTGCAAGCAGCCGGTCCGGTGTTGCGTATTCCGCTCGGAGCTCCCGCTCTTTCTCCGGCGCCAGACGGCGGCGGGAATGATAGAGAATCCGCATCCGGAAGCCCGAAGCGCGCCGGGCCACTTCCTGACCGATCCGGCCCATGCCGATGATCCCCAGGGTCTTTCCGGTCACTTCCGTTCCGAGCATGAATGTCGGCGTCCACCCTTTCCATCCGCCTCTCCGGACCAAACGGTCCCCTTCCGAGACCCGACGGGCCGCGTCCAGCAGCAGGGCCCATGTCAGATCCGCGGTGGCGTCGGTGAGTACACCGGGTGTATGGGTGACGAGGATGCCCCGCCGGGTGGCCGCTTCGATGTCAATGTGGTTGACGCCCACCCCGAAATTGCTGATGATCCTGAGATCCGGCGCGGAAGCGATGACTTCCTCATCGACCGGATCGGTCACCGTGCAGAGCAGAGCCTCTTTTCCCTGCAATCCCCGAATCAGCTCGTCGCGCGTGGGCCCCGATTCTCCCGGATGGATCACGCAAGTTGCATGCGAACCGAGCCGGTGCAGCACGGCCTCCCCAATCTGTCTCGTGACAAAAACCTGACGGCTCACTGCGTTTCCCCTTCCAACACTTACTTCGTACCGGATATGGGTATTTTACCAATTATAATAATATTCGGCTAAAAAGTGTATTTTCCCTGCATGTCTGTCGTCTATTTTCCCGATGTCCCGTTTCCGAAACGGGCTTCATTCCCCCGTCCTTTTCCGGGCAATGATATAATAATATCAAAAATCAGGCAGATGACAAGGGGGAGCGGGATGACAGAAATCCTTGACATGGATGCTTCCGGATTGGCGGAATCGATCCGGCTCGGGCACATCTCGCCGCGCGAGGCGACGGAAGCCTATATGGCCCGGATCCGCCGGGTCAATCCCAACATCAACGCCGTGGTGGAAACGCGATTCGAGGAAGCCCTGCGCGAAGCGGACTCTCCTCCGGGACAAAAAAACGGACGACTGCGGGGCGTGCCGGTAAGCATCAAGGAATCGTTTGACGTGAAGGGCATGCTGACCACCGGCGGCATTCCCGGACTTGGTCGGACCCCGGCTCCCGCCGACAGCGAACCCGTCCGAAGGCTTCGTGAAGAAGGGGCCATCGTGCTGTGCAAAACCAACACGCCGGCTCTCTGCTTCTGCCAGGAGACGGACAACGTGCTGTACGGTCGCACCAACAATCCCTGGGATCTCACCCGCACGGCCGGCGGTTCGAGCGGCGGAGAAGGAGCCCTGATCGCGGCGGGGGGAGCCGCCGTGGGGCTGGGATCGGACATCGGCGGTTCGATCCGCTTTCCGGCCCATTTCAACGGGGTGATCGGATTCAAATCCGCGGCGGACTCGGTCCCTGATTCCGGTTCCCATCCCGTGTCGCCGTGGCCTTTGCAGCGGATCATGCTGGGACACGGTGCCATGGCCAAGTCGGTGCGCGATGCCCGCCTGATCCACGAAATCATCACCGACCGGCACATTGCGACCGTTCCCGACGATTCCGTCCGCGTCTCGGTCCCGGAGCCGCTCCCGGACCTGCCGATGGGGCAGGAAACGGCCGACCTGCTTCAAGCGATCCGCCGCAGCTTGCAACGGAACAGAACGGTGGATGCCGAAGGAGCTCCCCATCTCAAAGAATCCGCCTTGACCTGGCAACTGATCATGTCCCTGGGAGGTGCGGAACACATCCGGAAAACGGCCGGACTCCGGGGAATTCTGCACACGACGACGGAGTGGCTGAAGGGAAAGGCGGGCCTTCACACTCCCTGGCATCCATGGCTCACCTGGGGGTTGCTCGGGGCCTGGATGTTCCGACCGAACGATCAACAAGTCGCCGAATTGGAGCGTTGGCTCGCCCGGTCCCGCAAGGAAGTGGAAGCGTATCTGCGCGGCCGCGTCGTCATCCTGCCCGTCTGGCACACCGCCGCCCCCGAACACGGCACGGTCTACGGGGAGATTTTCTCCATCCGCAAAACCTTCCTGAAATACATGCCCTATGTCGCCTGGGTCAACACGTTCGGCCTTCCCTCCCTGACGGTCCCCGTCGGCGAGGATCGGGACGGACTCCCGATCGGCGTTCAGCTGGTGACCGCTCCGGGACAGGAAGATGTGCTGTTTCGGCTGGGAGAAGAACTGGAGCGCGATTTCCGCGGATACGTCCGCTGCCGCCTGGAAGATCAGCCCGCATGATTCACAAAGAAAAGCCCCGCGCAACACGCGTCGGGGCTTCAAGGTGCGGCCACCCCTCTCAACCCTGAACGGGAATCCCCAGCTTCTCCTGCAGATAATCCCGGCACACCGTCAAACTTTGAAGCGGCGTGGAAAGGGACCGGTCGATCTCCACCGTCACCCATCCGTCATAGTCCGTTTCCTTCAAAAAATCCATGATCTCCTTCAAACGGATGTCGCCTCTCCCCAATTCGCAAAACACCGTTCCCTCCTCCCCGTCCGCGGTGCCGGCGCCCAAGGAGGCATCTTTCAGATGAAGATACGCGATCCGGTCCTTGTACCGCTGCATGACCGCCAACGGATCCATCCCCGCTTTGGCCATGTGGGCCGTATCCGGACAGAGAAACACGCATTCCGGATCGGTCCATTCCATGATGGCATCCAATTCCCACTCATCCTGGATCTCCGTCCACAGATGCGGATGAATGCAAGCTTTCACTCCCAGCTCCATGCAGCGTTTCGCCGTTTCATTGATGGTCTCCGCGGCGGCTTTCAGCATCTCCCGGGTCATCCCGGACTCCGGACGCGGACCTTCGGGTCCCAACACCAGCCGGTTGCTGCCGCACTCCCGGAGAAACCTGGCCACCCGGACATTGTATGCGATCACATCGCTTCGCTTGAACGAATCGCTGAATCGTCCCGCGGCGTACAACCCGGACAAGACCAAACCATGCTCGTCGAGCAACTCCCGAAAAGCGGCCACGTCCTTCTCATATTGAAGGGCATGATGCGTAAGAGGCTCCACCGCCCCGAAGCCGAGCCCGGCCGCTTCGGTCAACGCCTGCCGGAACGCTTCCCCCCAAGTGATCAAATGACATGACACACGAATCGGCATCCGCCTCTCCCCCTGTTCTCGAATCTTCTCTTGCAACACGCCTTGCTCCCGCACGTTCCCGGGAGCTTCCGACCATTCTATTCTTCGGATGTTGAAACAATTCCTTTGTGAACCTTTTACTTTCCATTTTTATATGGATGGATGTTCCAGCCATCGTCAGTTCCCTGCTCACTTCATTGCAGAAGCAAAGGCGTTCGCAGGGAACTGACATGGCTCCGGCGGACATCCTCTCAAAAAAACCCGTCACAGTTCCCTGCTCATTTCGTTGCAGGAGCAATAGGCATTCTCAGGAAACTGGCACGGACGCAGCATTTGTACAACAAAAGCCGGACCGTCCCCCGTGAGTGCCTTTGCCATCGCAACGAAACGAACGGAGGACGATTCCGGCTTGCCTCACGACTATGACCGAACGGAGGACGACTCACGGCATTCACGCACACGCACATAAATGAACGAAGCCGGAGCTGCCCCCTGTGAGCGCCTTTGCCATTGCAACGAAGCGAACAGGGGGTAGCTCCCGGCAGTCATACGCACACATCAGCCATCGTCAGATCCCTGCTCACTTCGTTGCAGAAGCAAAGGCGTTCGCAGGGAACTGACATGGCTCCGGCGGACATCCTCTCAAAAAAACCCGGGATGGTTCCTCCTCATTTCGTTGCAGACGCAATGGGATTCGCAGGAAACTGGCACAGCCGCAGCATTTGTACAACAAAAGCCGGACCGTCCCCCGTGAGTGCCTTTGCCACCGCAACGAAACGAACGGGCTTGCCTCACGACTATGACCGAACGGAGGACGACTCACGGCATTCACGCACACGCACATAAATGAACGAAGCCGGAGCTGCCCCCTGTGAGCGCCTTTGCCATTGCAACGAAGCGAACAGGGGGTAGCTCCCGGCAGTCATACTCACACAAAAGCCGCCATTGTCAGTTCCCTGCTCACTTCGTTGCAGACGTAAAGGCGTTCGCAGGGAACTGACATGGCTCCGGCGGACATCCTCACAAAAAAACCCGTCACAGTTCCTCCTCATTTCGTTGCAGGAGCAATAGGCATTCGCAGGAAACCGGCACGGACGCAGCATTTGTACAACAAAAGCCGGACCGTCCCCGTGAGTGCCTTTGCCATCGCAACGAAACGAACGGGGGACGGTCCGGCAGACTTGCATGCCCTGTGAACACAGCCGGTGTACCCCCTGTGAGCACCTATACCTTCGCAATGAAGCGAACAGAGGGCAGCTCCGGCAATAGAGCACCGGTCTATCGAACGGAGGCCTGCCCGGCGGACATTCTGATACAATGACATTGACAACCACAAGGAGGTTTGCTCATGAGCCGGATCGTCTCCATGGATGAAGTGCTGAAACACTTGCATGATCCCCAAACGGTCATCGTCGACTGCCGGTTTGTTCTCGGTCAGCCGGATGCGGGTCGGGAAGCCTACCTGAAGGAGCATCTTCCCGGCAGCGTGTACCTGGATCTGGAACGGGATCTTTCCGGTCCCGTCATCGGTCCCGGCGGCCGCCATCCTCTTCCCGATCCGAAACGACTGGCGGAAACGTTGGGCAACGCGGGAGTGGATGATTCGGTGCAGGTCATCGCCTATGACGACCAGTGCGGCGCCATGGCATCCCGGCTGTGGTGGCTGTTGACCTGGCTGGGGCATCCCCGTGTCCGCGTGATGAACGGGACGTTCTCTCGCTGGAAGGAAAAGGGGTACCCTGTCGATTCGACCGTCCACGTGCCGGTCCGCCGGACGTTTCTCCCCCGGCCGCAGAGCGACATGCTGGCGGACGCGGACGAAGTCCTCCGCAAACTGGACGATCCCGATGCGGTGATCATCGACTCGCGGGAGCGGGCCCGCTGGTTGGGCGAACACGAGCCGATCGACCCGGTGGCCGGACGCATCCCGGGTTCGAAACACTGCTTCTGGAAAAACGTCTGCACGGAACACGGAGAATGGAAAAGCCCCGAAGAACTGGCGCGCCTCTTTGCCTCCGTCCCGAAGGACAAAGAGCTGATCGTTTATTGCGGTTCCGGCGTGACCGCCACTCCCAACGTCCTGGCGCTCAGGGAAGCGGGATATGAACGGGTGAAGCTGTATGCGGGCAGCTGGAGCGATTGGATCACCGATCCGTCCCGGCCGGTGAAACGCGGAGACGAAGACTGAGGCGAAGCCGGGTTCGGCTCCGGGGATGACTGATTCGCGTCGGAAGCGGTCAACGGGAAACAACGCGAAAAGCAGTGGGGAGCATTCCCTCACTGCTTTTTTCGGACATGCCTCAAGTGACGCAAAGATGGGTCACCCCATCATCTTCCTGAACAGGGACAACGCCCGTTTGGATCCCGGATACCGGAACGAAAGATCAAACACGGTGGTTTGCATCACGATGCTTTTCTCGTGGGTGAAGGCATCAAAGCTGTATTTGCCGTGATACTTGCCGATGCCGGAGGAACCGGCTCCGCCGAACGGCAAATGCGGTGAACCGCAATGAATCATCGTGTCGTTCACACATCCCCCGCCGTACGGAAGAGAAGCGATCACTTTGTCTTTCGTTTCCCGGTTTTCCGTGAACAGATACAGCGCCAGCGGCTTCGGCTTTTCCCGGAGCGTCCGGATGACTTCGTCCAGATCGGTCCAGGTGAGAACGGGCAAAATCGGGCCGAAAATTTCCTCCTGCATGACGGGATCCTCCCAGCTGACCTCTTCCAGCAGCGTGGGGGCGATCAACAGCCGGTCTTCATCCGTTTCTCCGCCGAAGATCACCGCTCCGTTTTTCATCAGCTTGCACAAACGGTCGAAGTGGCGCTTGTTCCCCAGTTTTGCCAGTCGGTCACCTTCCAGGGGGCGTTCGCCGTAAAACTTGACGATCGCCTCTTTCATCCGTTTGACCAGCTCATCCTTGACCGATTCATGCACGAGCACGTAATCGGGAGCAATGCAGCTTTGCCCGGAGTTGGTGAATTTCCCCCAGACCAGGCGCTTGGCTGCCGTTTCCAACTTGGCATCCGCGGCGACGATGGCCGGGCTCTTTCCTCCCAGCTCAAGCGTGACCGGAATGAGCTTTTCAGCCGCTTTCTTCATGACAGATCGGCCCGTGTTCGGGCTTCCCGTGAAAAACACATGATCAAAGGGGAGATCCAACAGTTTCTTTCCCACCTCCGGACCGCCTTCCACCACGGTCACGTGGTTGGATTCAAAGATCCCTTCCAGCATTTGCCGGATCACCCGGGTCACATGCGGCGTGAATTCGGACGTTTTGATCACCGCGCAACAGCCGGCGGCAATGGCTCCGACCAGCGGAGAGATCGACAACTGAAACGGATAATTCCAGGGAGAAATGATCAGGGACACGCCATGGGGTTCAGGGTAAATCCGGCTCCGGCTGCCGAACAGAAACCGCGGTCTTCCCACCCGTTTCGGACGGGACCACCGCTTGACATGGCGAATGGCATGATTCAGTTCCTCAAGGACCAATCCGATCTCCGTCACGTATGCTTCCGCTTCCGGCTTGTTCAAATCTTTCTTCAAGGCCGTGAAGATGTCCGGCTCATACCGTTTGACGGCATCCCTCAGTTTTCTGAGACTCTCCAGGCGAAACCGGATGTCTTTCGTCGCTCCGGAATGGAAATATTCGCGTTGGGTCTGTACCAGTTGCTTCAGTTCTTGCACCGCTTTTCCCCCTCCCTGACTGTCCGAACCGTGCGTTCATCCTGCCATGTTGCCGTCCCTGACGGGCGTACTCCCATCCAAAAATCCCTAAAGATTTCGCTCTGAATTGCTTTCATTATCATTTTAAATATTGAAGCAAGAATTGGCCAACCGCCGATGCCCTTCCGTCGCAAATGAAACAGCCGCCATGACATCCACGGCGGCCGAGACGGTCCACTCTCTTTTCGTTTTCCCGGTCAATGGTGCTGCGCGATTTGGATCAGATTGCCGCAGGTATCGTCGAGGACGGCAATGGTGGCACCAGCCACATTCGTCGGCTCCATCGTAAACCTGACACCCAGTTGCTTCAACCGTTCGTATTCGGCATGAACGTCCGCCACGCTGAACATCATCGCCGGAATGCCGTCGGCCTGGATTTTCTTCTGATATTCTTGGGCGGCCGGATGCCGGTTCGGCTCGAGCAACAGCTCGGGCCCGTCCGGATCCTCGGGAGAAACCACCGTCAGCCACCTGTACTCTCCGGCCTGTACATCGTTTTTCTTGACAAAGCCCAGTTTTTCGGTATAGAACCGAAGCGCTTTTTCCTGGTCATCCACGAAAACGCTGGTCAAAAAAATTCTCATCGTCCCATCTCCTCCTATCCTGATTCATTCGTGTTTGCTCGGATTGCATGTTCTTTCATGCCGATGCATCCTGTCTGAGCGGAATGTGGCGGATCGCCCACCAGCCGAGCAGTTGCACAAATCCCACCATCAGCACGAACCAGCGAATGTGCGCGAGTTCCGCGGATTTCCCCACCCAACCGATGAACAGCAGAATGCCGATCGCCCTTCCCGCCGCGAGGAACAATTCCCTTGCCACGACAAATTCGACCCGGAGCCGGACCGATTCCTCCGTTTGCCCGATCACGTCAAACACCGTGGACATGGTGGGGGACATGTAAAACGGATAAAAAAAGCTCGCCCCCACCCCCAATACCCAGATGGACCAGTCCGTGCCGAAAAACGCATAGGGGAGCACGACGAGTCCCATCATCAGGGTTCCGAGCAGGATGAACCCGTTTCTGCGACGGGGTCTGATGAATTTCCCGGCCAGATAAAACGAAATCATGGACGTCAGCGATGAAACCGTGAAGAAAATCCCCAGCTGCCATTCGCTTTTCACCGTCACAAAGAAGAGAACACTGATGAGAAAGGTGAAGACGCCTTCCCGGACTCCCTGAGCGGTCATGGCGACCGAAACCCACTTCCAGTCACCCACCCCGCTTCTGCCGAGGACATCGGTCACCCGGTAACTGCCGGGGGCTCTCCGTCCCTTGAACAGAAAGCTGACCAGCACGGCCAGCACGAAAATGCCCAGGGACATCGCGAAAATCACGCGGTACCCGACCGATTCACCCATTCCGCTGATGATCCACCCGGAGGTGAAAGGAGCCGCGATCCCGGCCAAGGAACCGATCAAACCGTTGATGCCGTTGAACAGATCCCGGTTGTCCCGCTCGGTGATCTCAAAATAGAGGACATTGAACGAGAGCCAAAAAAAGCCGGATCCGATGCCGAGCAACACTCCCAGGAAAAGATGGTTCCCCGCGGCCCGCTCGCCCAACCAGAACACCGTGAGATAAAAAACGGAAAGAAACGCGACGCCCAGCCGAATGATGATGATCCGGTCGATTTTCTTCGCCAACCACCCCGCCAACACGAACGTGGCCGCTCCCGACAGGTAATGCATCAGGTTGTACAGGGCGATCATGATCCAGTCATTGCCGATTTTCCACAAAAACACGTTCACGAACGTACCGGACAAGGCGGTCGCCACGGCGAAAAGACCGCTTTCCAGCAGCAGAAGCTTGGCGCTTCTGTCCAGTCGTTGTGTTGGATCCGTATTCAAGGCCATGTGACTTCACCGGTAATAGGGTTTGCCTTCACACCGGTTTTTAGACAGGAAAAAACGGTGCTCCGGGAACCCGAAGCACCGCTTCACGCTCAATTCACCGGGGTCGGACGGATGATGCGGGCGATCGGTTCGCCCATCCGCAAAACGGTTCCTTCCGCTTTCGGAATCAACCACTCCGTGCGCCCCGGCTCAAACAGAAGGATCACGGTGGATCCGAACTCGAACCGGCCCAATTCCCCGCCTTTGTCCAAGGCCACGTTTCCATGGTACACCTTGCGGCAATACGGTTTTTCCGGCCGGGGATTGGTCACGATTTCCTCATCGTACGAGACCCGGATGCTCCCGACGTTGGTCGCCCCCACTTTGACCAACGCGACCATGCCGGCGGATGACCGGATCAGCGACACCAACCGTTCATTCACCGCGAACAGGCCGGGAATCAACCGGATGCCGGTCTTGTTCACCGGGTACAATTCCCCGGGGATGTAAATGCATTCCTCGATCGTTCCCTCCACTGGCATGTGAATGCGATGATAATCTCTCGGACTCAGATAAATGGTGACAAATGCGCCGCCCGAGAACCGATCGGCCAATTCCCTGTCTCCCCCGAGCAACTCCCTGGCGGAATAGGAGATACCTTTCGCCTGCAACAGCGTCCCGTTCTCGATGGTGCCGATCTGCGAAACGGTGCCGTCCACGGGACTGATCACCATCTCTTTGCCGGGATGAACGGGACGGGCTTCGGGGTCCAGTTCCCGCACAAAAAAATCCAACAGACAGCTGAATTGGTCCAGCGGCCGCTTCACGGGCGCAAGGTCGACGTCAAACATTTTCACGTAGAGCGGAATCACGTGCCGGCTCACGGGATGGCGGGCAAATTTCCCCATCCACCGCGAAATCGTTTTTTTCGGCAAACGTTTCCAGAACGTACGGGACAGTAAATGTTTCATAAAAACCTCCCAACCTCGGTGGTGAAGGAAAAATACGGCATGTGTAACCTTTCCGAAGGAGGACATGATACGTTTCAGGAGGTGATACACAATGGAACGCAGGAACCAACTGCCGCAAGAGTCTCAAACCAACGCCGCTCAGGTTCGCCGGCAAAACCAGGCTTCCCAACAAGGAATGAACAATGAGTTCGCAAGCGAAACGAACGCTCAACGCGTCCGTGAGCAAAACGCACAATCCGAAGCCCGCAAAAACCGGCAGCAACCGCAGGCCTGAATGAGGTATCACTTCTGAGCCGGGATCCCGTCCGTCCACGGATGGGATCCCGGTTTTTTTACCGGTTGAATCGTTCATGCCACAAACCGATCATCTTTTCGGCAATCGGTCCGGCCGCCACCGCCCCGTATCCGCCTTCCGGCACCACGACCGCCACGGCGATTTCGGGGTCATACGCCGGCGCAAAGGCGATGAACACCGAGTTCTCCACTCTTCCCCGTCCGGGAATGTCCTGCTCGGACGTCCCCGTTTTTGCGGCCACCGGAAACGGCAGATCCTTGAACAGATGACCGGCCGTTCCGCCCGGCTTGGTCACTGCCACCATTCCGTCCAGCACCGTGCGCCAGTGGGAAGGTTCCATCGGAAACTTACCGAGCACCTCCGGCTCATACCGGACGGTTTGTCCCGTGTTCGGATCCACCGCCTGCAGGGCCAGCCTCGGGCGCATGCGGGTCCCCCGGTTGGCCAACGTTGCCGTGTACTGTGCCAGTTGCAGGGCCGTATGACGCTGGGCCTGTCCGAACGAGGCCAATGCCATGGCTCCCAATCCGGAATGTTTCCGGGCGATGCTCAGGTAGTCCTCCGTTCCGTCCTGCTCGCCGGGAAGATCCACCCCCGTTTTCACCCCGAGGCCGAACGCCCTGGACCAGCGGTTGAATTCCCGGACCGCTTCGTTCTTCTCTTGGTGGTACCAGCTCGTGCCGATCCACGCCATGAACGTGTTGGACGATTTTTGAATGGCTTTCACCGGTCCCAACAGTCCGTACCGGTGACCCCCGGAATTGCGGACCGGTGGCGTGGCTTTGGCGTAGGTGAAGGCTCCCGGATCATTCCATAATGTATCTTCGTTGATCAGCCCTTTTTTCAGTCCGAACAGCACGGTGAGCGGTTTGACCGTGGAACCGGCCGGCACCACCGAGAACGGATGGCGGAGCATCTCCTTCTCCGGATCCGCCTCCTCTCTCGCGTCATACGGTGCTTCCCGGATCGTGCCGTTGCGCATGACATAGCTCAAATTTTTGTAGACTTCGGGCGTGACCCGGCCGTTCCAGACATTCGGGTCGTAATCGGGATGGCTGACCATGGCGAGAATGTTCCCGGTTTTCACTTCCATGGCGACGGCATAGGCGTTCCGGGCATGGGGAGCGCGCTGACGGTCCGTCCGGTTCCGGAGCTGTTCCAAATGGCGGGCGATGAATTCCTCCGTTTCCGATTGCATGACGGAATCCAGTGAGATCACCAGATCTTTTCCCGGCCGGGACGGCACCTCTTTCAGCACCTCCACCTGCCGGCCGTGGGAATTGACGCGAATCAGCCGATACCCGTTGATGCCGCGAAGCACCGACTGATAGGTGTATTCCAGACCGTCAACGCCCACCTGTTCCCAATCCAGATATCCGTTCGTTTCCGGAAACCGGGGGGCACTCCGGTACGGATCCAGGGATTCACGGGCACCGGCAAACGGTCTGACATACCCGATGGTCTGCACGGCGATGCGATCATCACGGTACCTGCGAAGCGGCTCGGCAAACACGTTCACTCCCGGAAATCTCCCGGGATCCTCGGAGATGCGCACCACTTCCTCCGGCGTCAACCCGTTCTTGATTTTTTTGGGATAGTACGGAGGCATCTTTCTCGGGACGGATTTCCCGCTTGCATCCATTCCGACATCCATGGCTTCCAATACTTCGTGGACGGGCATTTGCAAGGTTTTGGACAATTCTTTGGCGGTGGCCAGTTTCCGTTCGCGGGGGAGCTCCGGCTCCAGATAGATGGCCGTGAACAAGGAGCGGTTTTCGGCCAGGGGAACCCCGTTCCGGTCCAGGATTTTCCCCCGGGGAGCCGGAATGGGGATTTGCTTGAAATTGTTTTCCACGGAAAGGCGATGATATTTGTCGCCGGATCCCAGCTGGATCCAGCCCAACCTGAGAATCAGGGCCACAAAAAGCAAGACGGTGATGAGCCACAGACCCTGAAGCCGACTTTGCGACAAGGTTCGCGTTTCCGTCTTGGATTCCGGCCGATTCATCACCTGTCTCATCCTTCTTCTGTTTCTGTTTTGCAAGGTCAGCCCAAGCTTCGGTTCGACTATAAGTGTACCACAAAACCCGGGCCATCCGGCATACCCGCTTGCATTGCCGAACTCCTTTGAAACCGCTTCATCTCATGTACCGGAGGCAAAAGTTGACGGCCCGGTGGGCGTTCAACATGCCGATCTCCTCCAGTTGCCCGTTTCTCACCGCGGATTGTCTCAAAATGTACCTCACTTTTTCCGGATTGAGGTTGCGATGGATCTGCAAGAGAAGCGCCACCGTTCCGCACACGTGGGGCACCGCCATGGACGTGCCGCTCATTTCCCGCTTGGATCTGCCCAGCCACGCCGACGGAATGCGGTCGCCCGGAGCGGCCAGATCCACCTCTTTGCCCGTGTTGCTGAACGTGGAAATCGTTCCGTTGCGGGACACCGAAGTCACCGCGATCGTTTCCGGATACCTGGCCGGGAAGTCCACGTGTCCCTTGAGCCCCAGGTTTCCGGTGGCCGCCACCATGACGATTCCCCGGCGATGGGCGATCTGGATGGCCTGCTTCAACGATTCGCTCATTTTGTCCATGCCGAAACTCATGTTGATCACTTGCATGTTGTTTTCGATGCACCAGTTGATCGCCGAGAGCAAATCCGACAAATTGGCGCTCCCTTTGCGGTTGAAGGCCTTGACCGCGTACAATTCCGCCCGCGGCGCCACCCCGAGGATGGACATTTCCGTCGCCCTGCCCGCGATGATCCCGGCCACATGGGTTCCATGACCGTTGTAATCCTGCGGTGAAAAGTACGGGGACAACATGTTGACTCCCCCGCGGTAATTGTCCCGCACCGCCGGATGATCCGCGTCGATTCCCGTATCGATCACCGCCACCCGGATCCCCTGGCCCTGGGTGATTCGCCAGGCTTTTTCCGCCTCGACCATTTCCACTCCCCACGGAACGGAAATCTCCTTCTTCTCGACGGTTCCAAGGTACGGCTCCGTCAGGGTGATCCGAATGTCGGGTTCCATGTGTTCAACGCTCTGATGAAGTTCCGAGCCAGGCCTCAGAGGCGAGCGGGAATGAAATTCCCCGATCACCATGCCGAGGTTTTGGAGCACCCTGACCCGGTGAACTCCGATTTTCCTGAGTTCTTCCACATGTTTTTTGGGATGGACTCCGTCCCTCAGAAAAAAGATGCTCCTGAATGTCTTTCTGCTCCGATCGGGCGATGGCTGGGAGAGAGACATTTCATCCGTGTACATGTTTTTCACTCCCGTTTTCACTCCCGGCCCCGGGCCTGAATACCATAAACCGAATTCGGGCCTTGAGAGGATGGTGCATGCAAATGTCCGATCATCGACAAAGCGGTCCGAAACGCCCGCACGGCAGACTCCACGACGACCGCCCTTCCTTGAGCATTGAGGACATCCGGCGCTGGTCGGGGCTGGTTTCCAAAAGGGCGAAGCAATTCGACGAATTGCTCGCCGCCTTTGAGTCGCTGTCCCTGGCCGCCCGAAACAAGGAACACATCACGGACATCATTTCCGCGCTCGCCGGTTTGAACAAAAAGCTGTCCTCGGGCAATCAGGCCGCCGGGAAAAAATCATCTCCGGGCGCATCAGCGAGCGGTCCGACCGGAGACCTGTTGTATGACCTGTTCACCTCGCCGAACATGAGATCCGTCGTCAGCGAGGTAATGAAGTCCAAACCGAAGCGGTGGTGATCCGAATCACCTCACCGCTTTTTTCTCTTCTTCTTGGAAGCGGATGAAGCGTTGACATCCGTGAGAGTTTGGGGGCCTCCCAATTCGCGGATCATCTTCTGAAGCCCTTCCGGGCGGGACAGTTGGTTCATCACGTCACGCAGAAATTCATTGGACACCGGCGCGCCGGTCACTTTGCGGAGAAATTCGAACAAACCGTCGACTCCGTTTTCCCGCATGGCGCGATTGGCCCCGCGCATGATGTTTTCGAATTTCCTTTCGTCCATCACCGGTGAACCGGCCACCCGGTTGATCCAATCCACAAAATCTCTTTCGGAAAATCCGTTGCTCAAGAGAGTTCCTCCTTTCCCATCACCCGACTTTTATACATGTATGAATTCCGTGGACAGCTCGCATGCTTCAAATGCCCACTCCATGCAAAAGGGGCGGAAGCCTTTTTCGGCTTCCGCCCCTTGGTCATTCGTGACATCGGTTTTTCCGGAGGAAACTGAGATCGTTGGCCATGCATCCGGTGACCCGGAAATCGACGTCCCTTCCCACCTCGTGGACGAGACTCCAAAACTCCGCCACGCACGACAGGATGTCGGAACACGCATCCGGATCCGCGAGGAAATAAGTGGTCTCCTCCAGCGCTCCCGGTTCCGAAACCGTGATATACACAACGCGGACCGTCACCCGGTCCCGACGGGGATCTTCAATGTCAAAAACGGCTTCATGGCTGATCGCAAGGTGATCCGCCGGATGCACGATCCGCCGCTCTTCCCGCTCGCCTTCCGCGGGCAGGAACACGAATTCGCAGCGGTTCTCCCCCTCGTCGATGCGGACCGATTGCAAATCACCGTACAGCCGCAGCTCGGATTTGTCCAAATCGATCGTTCCGAGCCAGGTCCGGGAATGTTCTCCGATGAATCCCTGAAGCAGCCGATCCAGATCGGACGGCGTCATTTCCCGGGCAGACCGGTCGAAATTGATCAAGCAGCCATGTGCGAAAACCTTCATGTTCGGGGCTCCTTCTCTGAAATGGCACGTCCTCTTCATTATACCGGACTTGCGAAAACCTGTTCAAGGAAAGAAGCCCCGGGGGCGGGCCGTTCGCTCATCGGGAAAGCCGTCCGGCCCATCGCCCGAATCACCGGCCGGCCTTGCGCTTTTTCTCCAGTTCGCGAAGTTCCACCCGCCGGATTTTGCCGCTGGCCGTTTTCGGGAGAGCGTCGACGAACTCGATTTCCCGCGGATATTTGTACGGCGCCGTAACCGTTTTCACGTGATTCTGCAGTTCTTTGACCAAATCGTCCGAAGGCGTGACGTGTTCCTTCAGAATGACGAATGCCTTCACGATGGATCCCCGGTCCGGATCGGGGCTGGCCACCACGGCACACTCTTTCACGGCCGGATGTTTCACCAGCGCATCCTCCACTTCGAACGGACCGATGGTATAGCCGGCGCTGATGATGATGTCGTCGGCGCGACCTTCAAACCAGAGATACCCGTCCTCGTCTTTTCTCGCCCGGTCTCCGGTCAGGTACCAGTCGCCGATGAAGGCCGCTTTGGTCCGCTCCGGATCCTGGTAGTATCCCTTGAACAGGGCGGGAGAGGAGCGGTGAACGGCGATGTGCCCCACTTCACCGGGAGGCAGTTCATTTCCTTCGTCGTCGATGATGGCGATCCGGTTTCCGGATGTCGGTTTGCCCATCGAACCCGGACGGGGTTCCACGTCCTTCAGGGTGCCCACCAGCAGGGTGTTTTCCGTTTGGCCGTATCCGTCCCGCACCTGGACGCCGAAATACCGCCGGAAGGTATCGATCACTTCCCGGTTCAGCGGTTCCCCCGCGCTGACCGCACTGCGCAGATGGGACAAATCATACCGGTCCAGGCGTTCCGTCTTGGCCATCATGCGATACTCGGTCGGCGTGCAGCACAGCACGTTCACTTGTTCATTTTGCAGGATGGTCAGCCAGGTTTCCGGATCAAAGGCCCCATGATAAACCAGCGCGGTTGCCCCCGCTCCCAGCGTCGACACGAACGGGCTCCACACCCACTTGGCCCATCCCGGACCGGCCGTCGCCCACACCACGTCTCCCTCACGGATGTCCAGCCACGCTTCCGTCGCGGTCTTCTGGTGGGCGATCGCCCAGCTGTGGTGATGGATCACCCCTTTCGGTCCCCCGGTGGTTCCGGACGTATAAGAGATGAAGGCGATGTCATCGGCATACGTTTCCGGCAATGCCGTCTCTTCGCTCCCGCGGCAATCGTCCAGCGGAGTCCAGCCGTCGCCGCCTTCCCCGCAGACAAAGCGAAGCAGTTCACCGTCATACGCTTCGGCCGCTTCGTCCACGCGGGAAATCAGCGTTTCGTGGGCGATGACCGCCTTGACCCGGGCATGGTTGAGCCGATACAAAATGTCTCCCGGCTGCAGCATTTCCGAACCGGGCAACACGATCAATCCCGCTTTGAGACACGCCAGATACGACACATACGCCTCGGGAATTCTCGGAAGCAAAATCATGATGCGATCGCCTTTCCCGAGGCCGGCTTCCACCAATCCCCGTGCGGTCGCGTCGGAAAGCTCCTTCAGTTTCGCATACGTCCATTCGCTCCGCTTTCCTTCCCGGTTCAACCAGCGGATGGCCACCTTGCCCGAGGATGCGTGACGGTCGATGTCGTGACTGATGTTGTAAATGTGCGACATGGCCCAACCCCCTGAACTTTTCGATTTCATTGTTTAATGAAAATATTCTTATCGAAAATTATACATTCAGTTGCATCAAAATGAAAGACGGCGGTTCCATGAGGAACCGCCGTCTTCGGGAAACCAGGATATGCTCTTGGTTACTGGATCATGGCACCACCCAGTTGGGATTCGGCCAGAGCCACCAGACGCTTGGTGATTTCACCTCCGACGGAACCGTTGGCACGGGACGTGGTGTCCGGGCCCAGTTGCACGCCGAATTCGCTGGCGATCTCATACTTCATTTGGTTGAGAGCCTGAGCAGCACCTTGAACCAGGAGTTGGTTCCGGTTGCGGCTGCGACCTTGTTGTTGTTGCGGCATGTGTTTCACCTCCTCGTGTTTTCTTGTCTATAGATTGCTCCCGAACAACTTCATAATTCGTAGGAAAAATTGGAATCGGTTTGAACCGTCGTCAGGAATGAATCACGCCATCCCCAAATAAAATGGAAGCATTGAACGATCCCTCCAAAGGAAAGGGATGATGAGTCATTGCATCACCATCGGAAGCCTGACCCGTTTTTGCACCAGGAACGGGTGTGGTATCCCTACGTGGGACTGCATGATCCCTGTCCTCCGATCCGGGCCAAGACGTACGTGGTTCCGCCCAACCAGTTTCTCGGGTTCCAGCCCCCGTGCCTGCCGCGGTTCTCCTCGCGCGAAGCCCTGAAGCACGGAACCTTGTGGCCCATTCTGGTCAGTCCCTATCGCAAAAAGTCGGAAACGGAGGATGTCCCGTGAACGAGCGTGAAAAGGCCCGTCAACTCAAGATCCTGCAGCGTTTGCAGGAAGTGGATTTCGCTCTCGTCGAGTTGACCCTGTATCTCGACACACATCCTCACGACCAGGAAGCTTTTGATCTTTACAAACGGTACGCGAAAAAAAGCCACAAGATCCGGGAAATCTACGAGTCCCGCTACGGCCCGCTGTTGCAGTACGGACTGGGCAGACAAGGAAGCCGCTATCGCTGGCATAAAGGCCCCTGGCCGTGGGAACTCTGAAAGGGGAACGGTTGCATGTGGATCTACGAAAAGAAATTGCAGTATCCCGTTCGCGTCTCCCAGTGCAACCCGAGACTGGCCAAATTCCTCATCGAACAATACGGAGGGGCGGACGGTGAATTGGCCGCCGCGCTGCGCTATCTGAACCAGCGCTACACCTTGCCCGACAAAGTGAAAGCCATTCTCACGGACATCGGGACCGAGGAATTCGCCCACCTGGAAATGATCGCCACGATGGTTTACAAACTGACCAAGGACGCCACGCCCGAACAGCTGAAGGAAGCCGGTCTGGGCGCCCACTACGCGGATCATGACCGCGCCCTCTTTTACAACAACGCCGCCGGCGTCCCCTGGACCGCCGCCTACATCCAAGCCAAAGGCGACCCCATCGCCGACCTGTACGAAGACATCGCGGCGGAGGAAAAAGCCCGGGCCACGTACCAATGGCTGATCGACATGTCGGACGATCCCGACCTCAACGACGCCCTCAAATTCCTTCGGGAACGGGAAGTGGTCCATGCGCAGCGGTTCCGGGAGGCGGTGGAGATTCTGAAGGAGTACCAGAGTCAGAAGAAGTACTTTTAGGATGTTCAGACCATGATGCAAAAATGCCCCCGATTTATGGGGGAGTTTGCATGAAAAAACCCCTTCCCGTGATGGGAGGGGGTTTTCATTTACGTGGATTGATGGAATGCATGGAAATTCACAGTTTCCGCTTGATGCCGGAAACCTTCCCCTGCTCGTTTCGTTGCGATGGCAAAGGCTCTCGCAGGGGAAGGTTCCGGCTTTTCATTGTGTGTGAGTTTGCAGATGTCTTCTAATCCACACTGGATTCAATAACGGTTTTTGATCCATGCATCAATTTCTTTGGGAACGGTAGAGTATTAGTTTCCAATCCACAATGGTTTCAATAACCTGGCGGATCATCACTTCGATGTGCTTGTCGTTGATATCGTGTACAAGTTTCCAATCCACAATGGATTCAATAACCCCCTCGTCAATTCTGGCTTTCGGCAATTCTCACAGCTCAAAACCCTTGATTTTTCGTGATCTGCAACCTTCCCAACCCCCTCAAAACAGGGGAGGGTTGTAGATAAATTCGGGGCAATTGCGCTGAGCCACATAATGTTATCATACCAAATATGGACCTATCCGTCAAATCATTGCAAATTTTGTTGCTCTTGACCGCCCTTTGCAGGGGAATGATCCCTGTCGATGAACCCAAAAAGGAAATTTCTGTATCCATTTATCTGCAACTTGCCACAAGGGGACTGTGCCCGATTGAGTGCTGGACCGGATCCCTTTTTCCCCGACAATCCATCACCGGTGTGAAACATGATTTCGGGGGTAATAAATTCATAACAGACAACTCCGTTGAGGTGTGCACCATGAAAAAGCAACCCCTCTTCCTGACCCGCCCGGTTTCTATGATGAAAAGACAGGGAACGATCGCGTTGCAATTGGAGAACGAGAACGGAAAAAAACTGATCCCTGTTGAGTAGATTGATTCCATCTATGTAATGGCGCCCATGACCTTCAGTACCAAACTGCTGGAACTGGCCAGTCGATACGAGATCCCGATTCATTTTTTTCATTACTACGGTTTTTACGTGGGAAGCTTTCATCCCAACCAAAATGCATCGGGACAAAGTGAAATCGTGATTGAACAAGCCCTTACATATCGCAATGAAAAGCGAAGACTGATTCTCGCCAAGGAATTTTTGGTGGGTGTTCAGACCAACCTTCTCAGAAACTTGGCCCGTCTGGAACGAAAATCCGAATTTGCTCTGTCCCCCACCAACAAGCAATCCCTGGACCTTCTTCGCTCAAAGGTGAGAGCGACTGCAGATCTCGGGTCGCTCTTGGGATTGGAGGGCAAGTTTCGCTCCATCTACTATCAGTCGATGGATGAGTATCTGAAAATGAAACACCCGGCATATCAAATCGTCAAACGCACTCGACGCCCACCTCAAAACCGGATGAACACCTTGATCTCCTTTCTGAATTCCCTCTTGTATGTCACCATCATTGAACAGCTGCAATTCACCCCTCTTCACCCGGGTATTCCCTTTCTCCACAGCACACGAGATCATAGGCAAAGCCTGGCCCTGGACATCAGCGAAGTGTTCAAACCCGTCATTGTCGACCGGATCATCCTCCGCCTTCTGTCTTATCGCATGCTGAATGAATCGTGTTTTGAAATGAAAGGGAAAGGCTGCTTTCTCACGGACACAGGAAAACAAATTGTCATCAAAGCCTACACACAAACACTCAATACATCCATCTTTCACCGGCAAAAACAACGATCATTGACGTATCGCCAACTGATTCAACATGAATGCTCCAAACTGGTTGAGCATTTTCGCGGACGTCAGCCTTACCGAAGCTTCCGAATGTGGTGGTCATCATGTTCGTGATCGTGGTTTATGATGTTCAATCCGTCCGAGTCGCAAAAGTGAAAAAGATCTGCCATCCATACCTCTTCTGGGTTCAACGCTCAACATTTGAAGGAAACCTGTCCCGGAAACAGGTGCAAGCATTGAAAAAAAGTTTGGAAGATGTGATTCATCCCGACCATGATCAAGTCAAAATGTACATCATTCAGCAAGATACCGCCGTGCAAACGGAAGTTTTGGGATGCCCGGATCAGCCTGAGCCCTTTATGTTTTAGGCATACAAAAAGCGCTGGAGCATTTTCTTCAGCGCTTTTTTGTATCGAATGCCGGAAGCCTTCCCCTGCTCGTTTCGTTGCGATGGCAAAGGCTCTCGCAGGGGAAGGCTCCGGCTTTTCATTGTGTGTGAGTTTGCCGATGTCCTTGGTTTCCAATCCACAATGGATTCAATAACGAGCCTGTTCCTGCAGCGGATTCGGAAGCAACAGCAGCAATGTATTAGTTTCCAATCCACAATGGATTCAATAACCCCTCGTCAATTCTGGCTTTCGGCGATTCCCGCAGCTCAAACCCCTTGATTTTTCGTGATCTGCAACCTTCCCAACCCCCTCAAAACAGGGGAGGGTTGCAGATCTTTTCGGGGTTCGTACGTTGATCCACATAATGGTATGATAACACGATACAGTTCGATCTGTCAAATCATTGCCAATTTTATTGCGAAGCAATGCTCATTTCCAATGGTTTTTGTCCGCAGGATAAGTCGAAATGGAAATTTCTGTATCCATTGATCTGCAAGTCAAGCCGTGAAAATCGGGATTCTTCCCATTCATGGTGCAAACGAATTGCCGGACCTTTCCCCTGCGAGTGCCTTTGCGTGGCAACAAGCAGGGGAAAGGTCCGGCTTATTTTCATGACGCATGTGAGTCTTCCAATCCACGCTGGATTCAATGAGCAACCTCACTCTGATCATGAATACGTGTCGAGGTCAACATGTCCTGGTTTCCATTCCACACGGATTCAATCCACTCTTGGATGGCGTGGGTTCCACTGCCGAAACCTTGAGATCCGCCACAACGCCGACCGGATGCTGTCCCCTGTTCACTCCGTTGCCGAACCGAAAACATGTACAGGGAACAGCCCGGTTTGGTGGCATTGTCTTGTCATCCCTTCCGGATGGCGGAAAGGTCCAGGGTCGCGGGTGCGACCGGTTGGACGATGAACATGTATGATCAATTGAGACCCAGTTTCGCCTTGAGTTCGCGCTCCATTTTCTTGAGCTGTTTCCATTCCTCGTACAAGTCGTATTGCGCCAGGAACTCGTGCCGCTCCTTGGCGAGGAGATACTCCTGCTTCACGGAATCGAGACGCTCTTCCAATGCTTTCAACTGATCGATCATACGGAAGCACCTCAATTCTTTTCGATTTGAGACAAGCTTGTTCTGGAGTGACCAAAGGTTTTATACCCTGACAAAACCGACTTGAAACCCGTTTTTTCCTTGGACGAACGGCCGGACAGGCGGCAAGTTTTGCCAAGGGCGAACCGGTGCCCGCGGGATCTTTCCGGCGAACACTCTTCATTCACTCCCGGTGAACAAGCGTTGTCTCGATTCAAAAGGGACTCGCCCTACCATGTGTATGCGGACAACCCGGCGCTCATTCCAAGCAAACAAAACCCCGATTCGCCGTCCGGTGAATCGGGGTCAACAGAGGGGTTTGCCGTTTTCCAGTTGTCGGAACAATTGCCTGGACAGAACGGAAGAGCGGAACATCGCGTACATCTTGGCCGCGTCGACGGCGACCATGAGATTGGTGCCCGGAAGAATCGTACCGCCTTCGGTCACGCGCACATAATCATGCTCTCTGAATCGTTCGATCAATGCGGCACACCGGTCAGAGTCCCCCACGTAATCCGGAAACAGCCGGGAAAGATCTTGCAGGCGCAGCGTAAATGTCCGCCGGTCCCGCAAGTCGGGATCCAGCTGCGGGTAGACGAGCAGTCCCCACAAGATGACCAGCACGGTCCGAACCGAATCATCCCACCGGACATGGGGCGGTTCTTCCCGCCGCTCTTCCGCGGAGCCGGAAAACACCCGCCGGGCGGGCAGCGAGGATCCGATCTCCCGAATGGACAAATTTCCCACGGAACCTTTCCTCCCTTTTGACTTCCAACTATTCCCTGAAACTTGTCTACTAAGGGTTATGGTCAAAAGATCGGAGATTCATACCTGCAAAAGCAAGAAAAATCAAGCTTTGACGTGCATTCGGCCGAAATTTGGCCGGAAATGCAAGGATTGGAGGGGAGATTTCTAATTTCTCCGCATACGGCTGAAATTTTGGTTTCGACAACCGCTTGCATCGATTGGGTGGCGTGTAAAATATCGGCTTGTGAACAATTTTTTTATTTAGTGGCTGAAAAGATTGTGTCATTTCTGTTATATTAGTAAGTAAGTCAAACCCGGGGAATGTTTGATGAGGAGGAGCATGTTCCCATGTTTTTTGAGACAAAGAAAGGAAAGTATTCCGAAGAAGAGAATGAGATCATCATCAACGCGATCAATCAAGGGATTCAGGAAGGCAGAAAAGAACGGGACATTCTGAAGGAGCTTTCGGACAAATTGAACCGCGGATACGCCGGGGTCATGTCACACGTACGGAAATTGAGGTCTGAATTCCCCCATCGTTTCATCTCCTCTGAAGATTCAGGAGCCTCTTCCCGGCAGGGGGCGTGGGAGGAATGGGAAGAAGAACTGGTGATCTCCACGGTCAACCGGTATCTGAAAGAAGGAAAATCCCTGTCCGCGGCGATCAGCGAACTGGAGAATAAACTTCCCCGCACGCAAGGAGCCATTTATCAGCGGATCTATACGTTGAGACGGAAAAAACCGGAGAAATTCGAAGTGTTGCCCGAGTCCAGACCCCGCAAGCGGCGCAAGCTTCCCGAATGGCACACCCGTCATCCGGTCATCCGTTCATTGGATGCTCCGATCGAAGAAGTCGCCGGCGCCATGGATTGGAACCGAACCGCCATGAACCAGCTGGCCGTCGCGGTGGAACATTCCCGGACGATGATGCACGAACAGGGAATGACGACGAACCAGGCCAATTCCGAGGAAGAACTGCTTCTCAAAGCCTTTGAAGAACGGTACGGACGTCCCAATCCGACGATCCGCGAAAAACTCCTGTCGTTGATGAGAACGTACGGGCCGACGCATGTCTCCATCGCCATGTTCACGCTGAGCCAGGACAAGGGCTTCCCCGGCGTGGTGGCGGACTATCTGGAAAAAAAGCTGGAACGGAAAAATTTTGTGTGAAAAAGAAAGCACGAACCGAACCGGTCCGTGCTTTTTCATCCCGGCTCTTTGAGCCTGACCGGGATGCTGGCGTTGATGATGGTGGTCCGCTCTTTGGACTGGGGCACCACTTCCACATGCCCCACCACGTCATAACCGAAATCGTCACACAGCTCAATGAGACGACTCCGGAATTCCTTGAGTTTCCGTTCATCGATGTTGGATCTTTGATAGCTGAGCACCAGGGAAAGGCGATCATCCGCACGGACGGCCGTGGGCGGTTCCTTCGGCCGGAACATGTTCAAAAACGACACCTGACTTCACCCCCGTTCTTCAGGCAATATGGAACAACCGCTTGATCTTGGTGATCAACGTGGCGCTTTCCAGTTCGAGGAACGGAACTTCTTCCCCCTTGATCCTCCGGGCGATGTTGGCAAAGGCCTTTCCTGCCAGCGACTTGGGATCCAGAATCACCGGTTCTCCGGTGTTGGAGGAACGAATGATCCGGCGGTCTTCGGGAACGATGCCCAGCAGATTGATGGCCAGATGGCTTTGCACCCGTTCCACGCTGAGCATGTCTCCGTCCCTGACCATTCCCGGTTGGACGCGGTTGACGATGAGATCGATCGTTTCAATGCCGGCCGCTTCCAGGAGACCGATGACCCGGTCCGAATCGCGGACCGAAGGAATCTCCGGATTGACGACCAGGATGGCCCGGTCCGCCGCGGCGATGGCATTCCGGAATCCTCCCTCGATGCCGGCGGGCGAGTCGATGAGGATGAAATGGAATTCGTTTCTCAGCTCGTCCACGACCGCTTTCACCTGAGCCGGCGAAACCTCTTCCTTGTACCGGGTCTGGGCCGCCGGAAGCAAAGCCAGTTCGGGAAACTCCTTGTGCCGGACCAGGGCTTGTCTGAGTTTGCAGATTCCTTCCACCGCGTCCACCAGATCATAGACGATGCGGTTTTCCAACCCGAGCATCAGATCCAGTTTCCTCAGGCCGATATCGGTATCCACCAGACACACCTTGTATCCAAGCTGCGCAAGCCCCAAACCGAGGGATGCCACGGTGGTCGACTTTCCCACCCCGCCTTTTCCGCTGGTCACGGTGATGGCCACTGAGCTGTGGTTCATATGTACGCTACCCCTTTCTCAACCCTCTCTTGTATCCAACGTGAACCGCAAGGCGGCTCGCACCGGGCAAGCCGCCTTTCAACGAATTTCGCTCCCAGCTTGCAAGGTTGTGCACGATTCAACAACTATTTTAACAAAAGGCGAACAATAAAAAAAGTCAGAATTCGAGTTTTTTCCAGATTTTCCAAGAGAGGGTCGAAAAAAGAAAACCCCGCGGCCCGAGAGAAAGCCCGGGAACGGGGTCAATGAAACCGGCTCCGGCAGTGAGGACATTCTTGATCTTCCAGGGACACCTGTTTGGCACACCATGGACAGATGCAGATGACGGCCGGGCGAACCTTGGCTTCGGTGGACGCGGTCTTCGCAACGTCCGGCCGGACGGGAACCGCCTCGATCACGGGAACGGAATCGGGAGATACGCCCTCTTCCACCTTCATGGAGAAATCCCGGATGTTCACCAGCGATTGGCGCAATTCCTCCAGTTCCTTCTCCATGCGCACCAATTCGTCCCGTTTCTTCTCGGCTTCTTCCAATTGCTGAAGAAGCTCGCCTTCCAATTTGACGTCGTTCGTTTTCTTCCAGGTCTCAAACAGCTTCCAGCCGAGCTCGTTCATGGTTTTTTCCAATTCTTCCTTCTGTGTCTTCACCCGAAGGGTGAGACGGCTGAGTTCCAGCATTTGCTGCGATTTCTGCCCGGCCGCTTCCATCCCTTTTTCCAGTTTTTGTTTCAGATCCTGAAAAAAGTTCAACGGGATCGCTCCTTTAAAGCACGGTCTGCTTCATTCCTTATTTTATTTTAAGGAGTGTGCTTGGCCGTCACAAGCAAAGAAACGGGGAACATTCGGGACTCAGGCGGTGGACCGGTAGCGGCTGTTGCCGTCCGCTTCGGAAGAGGCCCGCTTTTTCAGGGATCTTCCCAGCCACACGGCGTTGGCGGCGAGCAGGCCGGCCGTCAGGAGGAAGACGCCGCGGATCCCGATGATTCCCGACAAATACCCGTAGGTGACCGGTCCCAGCATGTTGCCCAGACTGACGGCACTGGTCGAAAACCCGTAGGCCGTGCTCTCCATTCCCTGCGGAGCCAGGCGCCGGATCATGGCGTTGAGCGACGGCAACAAGCCTCCGGCACACAATCCGAGCAAAAAGCGCAGGGCCAGCAATTGCCAGACCGAGAGAACCATCGCATGCGGCACAAAGATCAGCGCCGCGCCGATCATCGCATACAGGAGAACCCGGCCGCTTCCGATCCGGTCCCCCCATCTGCCCAACAGCGGAGAAGCCAGCATGTTGGCCGCGCCCATCGCGGCCGCCACCAGACCGGCGAAAAAGGCCACGTAGCCCCCCGGAACCCCGAGGTCTTCCACAAACAGCGACATCATGGGCATGGGACCCAACATGGCAAACTGAAGCAGGAAGGCGACGGAAAACAGCACCTGCAACCGGGGATCCCGCAAGATCCGTTTTCCGCTCTGCCAAAGTCCCCCGGTACGGTTTTGACCCTCCGGCTTGAATTCCTCCCGGACGGCCACCAGAACCACGAGCGTGGCGAGACAAAGCACCGCGGCGGTCAGGAAAAAGATTTGGCGAAAGCCGACGATCTCCGCCAGGATCCCCCCGATGAACGGTCCCATGATGGACCCTCCCACCGCTCCCGATTGCAACATGCCGAGGGAACGCCCGACGTTTTCTTTGGGAGTGTTTGTGGCGACGAGGGACACGGAAGCCGGAATGAACCCGGAGACCAGCCCGTTCAACATGCGCAGCGCCAGCAACTGCCAGTGGTTGGTGACCATCGCCGTCAGGCAGAGAATCACCGACATGCCGAATCCGGACCGGAGCACCATGATCTTGCGGCCGTACCGGTCTCCCAGGCTTCCCCAGAGCGGGGCGACGAGAAATTGGGACAGGAAATTGACGCCGAAAATGATCCCCGCCCAGAATTGGATGGTCTCCTGCCCTTCAAGTCCCAACTCCTTCAGATAGAGCGGCAAAAACGGCATGACCATCGACATGGACCCGAACACGAGAAACTGGCACACCATCAAAATGTACAAGTTGCGTTTCCAAGCATTCAACAGAGGTCAACTCCCCACTCATTCCGGTCCAAAAAAATCTGCCACAGTACTCTGTGGCAACCAAAGATGAACATCTGACCAACCGACCATCTGACATTCCTGACGCGGACCGCCTGCTGTTCCCCGCAAGCGGCCACGCCCCTTCCACCTGCTTCCCGAAACCGTCCGTGACCCATGCGGAAAGGGGTCCGGCTTTGCCCGTCAAAGGGCAAGTCTTCCCGAACCCCTTCGATCAGCCCGTTTCTATCAACGGGCTTGATACTTTTTGCCGAAATCCAGCGACAATCTGTTACGCTGCGAACGCTCCACCCGCTTGACGAACGGAAGGCGTTCGATGCGACGGATGAGCTGGTCGGCCGATTTTCCATCCACATATAGAACCACGTATTTCAGCCGTTTGGACATGTAGTGAATGTTCCCGATGCGGCCGAGTGAGCGGGCCGCTTTCAAATCCTTGACCCAAACGGCCAAACCCAACCGTTCGGCAAATTCCATATATTGGTGTCCCCTTTTCAGAAACGGTCTCAAACTGCCCCTGCGTCCCCCGGGTGCCGTCGAACCGCTTCCTTCTTTCATCGTATCACGGCCGCGACACGCAAATCAATGCGGAGCTGCAATCTGCTCGGGTATAATGAATGCTGAACCGGATATGGAGTGACGACAGATGAACAACAACCCCGTGGATCTCTTCACGAAACGGCTTGCCACCGCGCCCGGCAGACCGTTTGAGCGACTCGATCGGAGACAATTTGCCGGTGTGACTTTTCTGTATTTCTTTCCCGCCGAGGAATCCCTTCGACGGCCCCTGGAGGAATTCCTGAACCGGGAAGCGGCGAAATTCACCGAAAACACGGAGCTTCGCCACGAACTCGGCTACGTGCGCACGTCGCGGCACGGACTGGTCTACCGCTTCCGCCTGCTCGTGCCGGACGAAAAGAGCTTTTGTTGCGGCAATCTGTGTCCGGACTGCATCCGGCTCAGAAACCGCTGAAAGCTATCGCGAACATCTCCCGGCGCTTTTCCCGGAAGGCACATGCGTTCACCGGACAGAGCGTCCGACGGACGGCAGACACCGTTTACCTCAAGTCCCGGCAGGAAGGCCGGGCCTTTTTGATGCCGTCACCGTCGTTGACGGGAACCTTGATCGACGGCGAAACCGAGCGGGCAATGATCAGGGAAACGGCGTTCAGCAGTTCATCCAATCGTTCTTCCGCCTCCAGAAACTCCCGGATGACGGGATGCGAATGAAGTTTGTTGCGAAACGAAAGAGCCCGCTCCTTCGCCTCATGATAGTCGGGGTGAAAGATGCCGAATCGGCTCGCCTCGTCAAACAGCTCTTTCACTTTGCCGAACTCCCGGATGAGCGCCTGGGCTTCGGCGTCCTGCTCGAGCTTTTGTTTGCATGCCAGATAGCGCTTCACTTCTTCGGATTGATTGATGCTGTCGGCCAGGTCGTAGGCTTCCAGCAGAATTTGCGACATGTCCAGCGATTCCACATCCCATCCCCCCAACTTCCATTTTACCGGAAATCGCCGGCCAAATCTTCCGTTTTTTGTTCGTCGCGGATGCGAATCCGCCCGATCTCTCCCAGGCGCACCCTCACTTTTTTCCCTTGCTCCCTGGCTTCCAGCAACCAATCTCCTTGTGTCCTTGACAGGTTTTCGGGGGAAAGCCGCCTTGTCTTTCCTCTGATTTCCACCTCGAGATCCAGGCAAAGTTCCAGGCTTTTCCTCACCATTTCCCTGATCATCGCCGGCGGATAGGAACGGAAGCCGGCGGTCCAGACGGCCGGGAGCGTCCCTTGACGCAACCGGCGATCCGTCGCCGGCCCATCCGGCAGGATCGCGGAGATCTCCCCGGTGGTTTTTTCCCGGATCTCATCGGCACGGAACCGCCGGTGCCGAACCCGTTCCGCATGCAATCCGGCCCGATGAAGACATTCCCCGACCGTTTCCGCATCAGCGCCAACCACCGCGAGACCCCCGTCCCCCAGCGGCATCACCTTGTACCCCTCCGCCACAAGCAAGTCTTCCGACCGCTTGGCGGCCGCGGGATCACCGGTCCGGACCAGGACCGCTTCCTCCAAGCGGACGGCCCCGTCCGCCTCCGCCCATTCCCTGATCTTTCTCTCCGCCCAGTCCGGAAGCGGATGCCCCGTCCATGCGGAAAGCATTTCGGAGAGCTCCTGCGGTTCCAACCCGCAACGAAGGGCACGGGCGACGGAAGAGGCGGTGACCGCATAGGAGAGCATCCTCTCCCCGCCGAGGAAATCGGCCATTTTCATCAGTTCCAGTCGGTCCCTCAGAGGGAAGTGGGACGGGACCAACAGCTCCATGCCCGGCTCCAGAAACATCACCGGTTCGTCGGCAGGACCGTCCGTCCACGGAGGCTCCCCCGTCCGCTTCACCCACCGGTCGTTGGCGGTACTCCCCGTCCACAGCCATCCGGCTTCCCGCAACCAAGCGGCCGTTTTCTCCCACGCGCACTTGGCGGCCCGGGGCACGGTCACGTTCCAGCATTTGTTCAGATTGCGCTCGAGGTCCTTCAGCGACAGCCAACCGTCCCATTCGGCCGTTTCGAGAACAAGCCAAAAGCCCGCACTTTCCGGAAACCGGCAAATCCACCCGTCTCTGCAGCATCGATACAGCCACCCGGTCATGCCGGACCAGGAGTGGTTGAGCCATTCGGCAAAGCGGGCCTCGTTCACATCCAGCCGGTCTCCGCACCGCCGGAGGAGTCCGGCCGTTTCCGCGATGTCCGTCAAAAACAGGATCCAGGGCGGTACATCGTCACTGTCCCAGCGCGTTCCGGAAAACACGTCGCCGTCCAGGTCCATTTCCACATCCAGCTTCTTCGCTTCCCGAAGCGACAGCCGTCCCCCGGATGTGAGGGGCAGCGGTTCCAAAGCGCAACTGGCGACAAAATGGAAAAACGCCTGGCTCAGCCCGGCATGCCGCGGGCCGGCGGGTCCCTCCTCCGGCTGATCCTCACGAAACACGTCCATATGGTCCAGCCAAAAGGACATGAGCGCCCTTCGCACCTGTTCGGGGACCAACAACACCCTCTCCCCGCCGAGGGCGCGTGCAACATGAATCCACCCTTCTTCGGCCAGAATCTTCACGGCTCCGTGAATTTCGGTGTAGCCGGGCAGTGCCCGCAAAAATCTTCCCAACTCCCGTTCCCGGATCCAACCGGAAGAAAACCAGATCCACTCCAGCATCAATGTCCTGGCATCTTCGCCGATGCGCTCCCAGGATGTTCGGATCCTTCCCTTGTCCGTGAGAAGCCCCGCCAATGACTCCGCATCGGTCGCGGAAGATGAAAACCGCTTGGCCAACCGCTCCCGATGCGCCTGAGGAAGCCGTTGCAGAACATCGATCAGATCGGGAGTCGTCATCTCTCTTCACACTCCTCCACCGACGTCACGCGATAATCATACCCGCGTTCCCGAAGCCAGGATTGCCGCTTCCAGGCGAAATCCAGTTCCACGCTGTCCTCCGACACCAGGTGATAAAACCGGGCCTTTCTTCCTCCCGGGACGGGTCTCAGGATTCTCCCGAGCCTTTGGGCTTCTTCCTGTCTGGATCCGAATGTTCCCGATACCTGAATGGCCACTCCCGCTCCCGGAAGATCCACCGCCATGTTGGCAATGCGCGATACCGCGAGCACCTTGATCGCTTTTTCCCGGAAGAGGCGGTAGCACTCTTCACGGCGCTCACGGGGGGTCCGGCCGGTAATGACCGGAATGCCGAGCGTTTCCGAGAGATGCTCCAGCTGGTCCAGGTATTGGCCGATGATCAGGACCTGATCGTCCTCGTGCTTCCTTAACAGCTTGCGCACCGCTTCCAGTTTGCGCGGATTTTCGGCGGCCAACCGAAATTGTTCCCGCTTGCCGGCTTTCAGGTATCGCTCCCGCAACGAAGCATCCATGGGAACCCTGACTTCGTTCAACTCGGCTTCGGCGATCCATCCGTCCCTCTCCATCTCTTTCCATGAAGCCTCCATGATCCGGGGACCGATCAGGGTGAAGACATCCCCTTCCCGTCCGTCTTCCCGCACCAGGGTGGCCGTCAATCCCAGGCGCCGTTTCCCCTGAATTTGAGAAGTGGCCCGGAACACGGGTGCCGGCAACAGATGGACTTCGTCATAGATGATCAGTCCCCAATCCCTTTTCATGAACAGGCTCATGTGCGGGAACGTCCCGTCCCTGTCGCGGTAGGTCATCATCTGGTACGTTGTGACGGTCAACGGTCGGATCTCTTTGCGTTCACTCGAATACTCCCCGACCTCATCTTCCGTCAGGGACGTTTTTTGCAGGATTTCGCGAATCCACTGTTTGCTGCTGGTGGAACCGGGCGTGAGGATGAGCGTTTCCCGGCCCAGCTTGGCCATCACGGCAAGCGCCGTGACCGTTTTTCCCGCTCCGCACGGAAGAACGATGACGCCCCCGGCCGAGGGACAGCGCCGCGGATCGCAAAACGCCTCGGCCGCCTCCCGCTGATACTCCCGAAGACCCGGAAAGTGGTTTCCCGTCGCCAGCCTCACGGAGAGCGGCCGTCCGTCTTCCGTTCCGATCCGGTCCAGAGCGGGCGCTCCCAATTCCAGACAGATTCGCTTGACTTCCCCGCGCCATCGGTTCGGAATGAGAAGTCCGCGCTCCGTCCGCTTCGCCTGACCTTCCAACCGCGGATGTGAAACCAGCTTGTCCAGCCACCCCTCCTTGCGGGAGACAAGCAGGAATCTGTCGGACTCCCCTTCGGCAGGAAGAAGCAGGATGTTCCCGAAATTCTCCATGGATTCCCGGATCAGCCGGATGAGCGGTTCGGGGGGTGGCAGTTTGGCGTACCGTTCCAACACGTTCAGCACATCCCCGGATGTCAGGCCACGGGCGGCAGCCTCCCACAGGGAGAACCGGTCGATCCGATACGTCTCCAACGTGCCTCCCGTGCGAAGCTTCCGGGCGAAACCGTCCAGGAGACGGCAAATGTCCTCCGCCTCCTCCGTCCGTTTGTCCACGTAGAGCGTACCGTCAGACTGCGGCAGGATCCATGTTCCCATGCTCTCGCATCCCCCTTCCCGTCCGGTCGTCTTCCGATGCCGGCGAACCGACGGGGTTGAACGCCTTCCGCCGGATCGCCGGGATTCACCTGCTTATTTTTTCCTGAACGGACGAGGTGATGCGCCGGATTCCGGAAACGGGGCATCCCGCAACATCCGGCCGGGTTGATTCGTCCGATTCTTATGAAGGAGATTTGTTCCGGGAAGGAGAACATGTCATGCGAAAATGGTTGTTGTTGTTCCTGCTGGTCACCGTGCTGACAGGATGTGGAGAAAATCAGGCAGAGAATCCGTCCGGCAAAGAAAGGGGCACATCGATGAACCAACAAGAGGAACGCCTTTCATTCAAGCAAATTCCCGTGGAAACCGCACCGCAGGCCGTCCGGGACAAAGCGGCGGAACTCCGGCAAAGAGGTTCGAAAGGACACGAGGTCGTCATTGAGCAAACCAAAACGTATGTGATCATTTCTCTCGGTGAGCGGAGCACGGCCGGATACCGGATGGAAATCCAGGAAGTGATTCGCCGCGGAGATCGGGTGGAGGTCCGCGTCCGGGAGATCAAACCCCCGAAAGACGGATTCGTGGCCCAGGTGATCACCGTCCCCGTCATCGTGATCGAGCTTGAAACGGACACACCGCCGCGTGACGTCGACGTGGTCTTCAGCGAATCCCCGGACGTGCAGTGACCAGTCAAAAAGAGCCTGCCGACATCGGCAGGCTTTTTGTCATGACTTGCGCCGCGGAGAATCCGGTTTGCGGGGCTCTTCCCTCCGGGGCGGTTCCGGATCGCGCGGAGTCAGGATTTCCGGGAGCGACGGATGTTCGATTTCCGGAAAATCGGTGGCCGGGAAATCAATTCTGAACCGTTTCATGTCGGTGACCTCCTTTCCACCGATAGCATCCCCCGACATGAAACGGTTCCACACAAAAAAATTCCCGATCCGAAAAGACGGACCGGGAATCGCAGCAAGGAAGGGGGAAGCTGTCTGCAGCTTCCCTTACTATGTATGCTTGCATTCCTTCAAATATCCCTCTCCCCCTCCCCTTCCTCCTCGTCATCCACCCACAGCCACTGCGATTCCGGAGATTCCGGGGAATCCCAGATTCTGCGAAATGTCTCCGTCCGGGATTGATAAGGTCCCGTCCCGCGAGGAAACCTAACAGCGGAGACGACGGATTCGGCTCCTTCCGACCGTGGACGGACGGGCCACGGAGTTCCGGGCGGCCAAGCGCTCCATCCCCGTGCGGCGGGAACCCACCAAGGCCAATACCACCACGCCATGTGACACCGGCAGGGACACCAAGCGGGGTACATCCGAATCCTCCCCCCTCGCAATCGGATCCGTCATCCCACAATATATTCCCCCCCGATTCTGCTCATGACAGCCCGGGGAAAGGAGTGGGCGGATTTGATGAAATCCGGAGACAACAGGCAATCCATGAAGGAATGGGCAAAACGCCTCATCTTGTCGGAGGATCGCCGCAAAGCCTCGGAAGAGTTGACGGGCCGGCACCCGTATGACCTTCGCCGGATGTTCTTCGAACTGACCCCGGATGAACGGCGTCGTTTTCTGGACTGGCTGGAACCGGAAGTGATCGCCCTGATCCTCGAGGAATCGGAACCCCGTGAGCAGACCGAACTGCTGGAAGCGCTGGGGCCCCTGAAGGCGGCTTCGGTGCTGGAGCATATGTCCCGGGATGACGTGGCCGACCTGCTGGGCGGGATGGAGCGGTTGGAGGCGTTGGCATTTCTCCGGCACATGGAGAAAGTGGAGGCGGACCGGATCCGGGCTTTGCTCCGTTATCCGGAAGACACGGCCGGCGGATTGATGACCGATGAATACGTCACCGTCCGCAGCGAACATACGGTGGAGGAAGCCATCGCGCATTTGCGGCGGGAAGCCCGCCAGGCGGAAACCATTTATTACGTCTATGTGCTGAATGAACGGGACCGCTTGGTCGGTGTCGTGTCGCTTCGCGATTTGCTGGTCGCCAATCCCTCGGATTCCGTGAAACACATCATGACGGACCGGGTGATATCGGTGCCGGCGGACATGGATCAGGAAAAGGCGGCACACATCCTGGGGCGATATGACTTGCTGGCTTTGCCCGTCATCGACGAAGACCGCCGGTTGCTGGGGATCATCACGGTGGATGACGTGATCGACGTGCTCATCGAAGAAGCGGGAGAAGATCTGGAGCGCATTGCCGCGGTGGGAAAAGGAGAACGCTGGCCGGCCAACGCCCTCATGGCGGCGGCCAAGCGGATCCCCTGGCTGGTCCTCCTTCTCCTGATCGGCACGTTCACGGCCAATCTGCTCGGCTGGTTTGAACCGACCATCCAATCGCTCCCGATCCTCACCGCGTTCATGCCGATGATCGCCGGAATGACCGGAAACACGGCCACCCAATCTCTGGCGCTGGTGATTCGGAGACTGTCGGAGGATTCACTGCCGGAGAAAGGATACCGGATGTTGCTCCGAAGAGAAGTGTGGACGGGATTCTGGATCGCTCTCGTTTGCGGACTGCTCATCACGGGCTGGGTGGTCTGGTGGAAAGAGGATGTCATGCTTGGCGGCATCATCGGTCTTTCCCTGTTCACCTCTTTGTTCATCGGCACGCTGGTGGGCACGTTGGTGCCGATTCTGCTGGATTCTTTCGGAACGGATCCGGCGGTGGCTTCCGGCCCCCTGATCACCACCCTGAACGACGTGTTCTCGCTCATGATTTATTTCGGCCTGGCAAGCCTGTTCCTGTACTCGCTCTCTTAACCCCGTTTCCGGCAAGGAGGTGAATTCCGCATGGCCGGGGAGATCCTCGGGATGCTCTTGAACGGCTCGCTCATTTTGCTGCTGGTGCTGCTGAACGGCTTTTTCGTGGCCGCGGAATTCGCGATCGTCAAGGTCCGGGCAACCCGGATCGCCCAATTGAACGAGGAAGGAAACCTCCGGGCGAAAACGGTGCAAAAAATCCTGAGCGATCTCGACTCGTATCTGTCCGCCACGCAACTGGGCATCACGCTGGCCTCGCTGGGACTGGGGTGGGTGGGCGAACCCTTCCTGGCCCGTCTGTTCGAACCGTTGCTCATCCGGTTTGGCATCCACGGCCAGTGGATCCACGTGATCTCATTCGGAGCCGCATTTTCCCTGATCACCTATCTTCACATTGTCATCGGAGAAATGGCCCCCAAATCGCTGGCGATCCGGAAGGCGGAGCAAACGGCCCTGACGGTGGCCAAGCCCCTTCATTGGTTTTTCGTGCTGTTTCGCCCGACCATCCGCCTCCTCAACCGGACGGCAATCCGCCTGCTTCGGTGGATCGGTGCGGAAATGGTTCCCGATCACCAACAGGCCCACACGGAAGACGAAATCCGCATGCTGGTCGAGCAGAGCCACAAAAGCGGCATCATCGACCAAACGGAGCTGTCTCTGTTCGACAACATCTTCGAATTCACCGACCGGATCGCCCGGGAGGTGATGATCCCCAGAGTGCGGATGGTTTGTCTGTACGCCGCGCGCCCGTTTGAAGAAAACATGGAAATCATCTACGCCCATCCGTACACCCGGTATCCTTTGTGCGGGAAAGACAAGGATGACATCCTGGGCATCATCCACATCCGGGACGTGTATCAAAGGCTTCATCGCGGCGAACCGGCGGATTTGAAGCAACTGGTCCGGCCTGCGGTCTTCGTGCCGGAAACGATGGAACTGAAAGACATTCTTCGCGTGCTTCAGAGACATCGGACGGAAATGGCGATTGTCGCCGACGAATACGGGGGAACGTACGGTTTGATCACCATCGAGGACATCGTGGAGGAAATCGTCGGAGAGATTCAGGATGAATTCGACGATGAGCGGCCCGCCATTCAGCAGGAATCCGGCGGAACGGTGATCGATGCGGGGCTGTTGATCGAAGACGTCAACGAACACTTCGGGTTGAGAATCGAAGACGAAGAAAATGACACCATCGGAGGCTGGATTTTTTCCAGACTGAAGGAGATTCCCCAACCCGGAGCATTCGTTGACGTGGGGGATTTCCGGTTTGTCGTACAGGAAATGTCCGGTCGCAGAATCACCCGCCTTTTGGTGCGTGAACGCTCCGACCCCGGAACCCCGAAAACGTCAAAACAGGCTCCGGACGACGATCCGGAAGTTCCGGCTGATCCGCATCCGTGAACCTGTGAAGGGTTTCCCCGTATGGTCGACCGAAGCGAGTTCAACGCACCCGCACCAGACCGTGTCCGGTCCAACCGTCCACGCCGGCCGGAGGCAAATCGATGGCGCGCGCAAACAGAACTCTTTTCAACTCCTGCGCCGACAGCTTGGGCAGCGCTTTTTTGTAGATGGCGAGCGCGCCGGTCACATGGGCGGTGGCCATGGACGTTCCGCTGAGGTAGGCGTAACGCCCGCCGGAATACGTGCTGAGAATCTTGGAACCCGGTGCGGCAATGTCCACCTTCCCCGTGCCGGAGTACCATTCCCGGCGATTCCTCTTGTCCACCGCCGCCACCGAGATCACTTGAGGCAAACGGGCCGGCACCTCCACCGTGTCCCCGTACCCCGAAGGTTGCCCCGAATTGCCGGCGGCCGCGACGACCAGAATTCCCCGTCTGACCGCCGCCGAGATGGCCTGGCTGAGAGCGGGCGGAATTCTTTTTCCGCCGCTGATGCTGATGTTCAGGATGTGCAATTTCCGGGAAATGGCCCATTCGATGCCCTTGATCAGATGGATCATGCTTCCGGTCCCGGAACCGTCCAATACCTTGATGGCGTACAACGAAACTCTGGGAGCCACGCCGAGCAATCCGGCATGTTGCGCGTACGCCCCGATGATTCCGGCAATGTGCGTGCCGTGACCGTTGTCGTCCTGGGGGGGACGACTCGGGGAAATGATGTTGATGCCGCCTTTGATGTTCGACGCAAGGTTGGGATGATTCAGATCGATGCCGGTGTCAAGTACCCCCACCCGGATCCCCTGGCCTTGATTCCACCTCTTGGGTCCCACGACCCGGGCAATGTTCCAGGGGGTCACCCGGTTCTTGAATCGGCTCCCGCTGGTCGCCGGCTTCGATTGGGCCATGATCCGTTCCACCCGGTAATAGGGAAGCGAGCATTTCGATTCACTGTTGACATGAATCACATCCGGATCTTCGAGCAATTTGCCGATCTTCGATTTGTCGGGAACGGACGCGATCACCATGGGGGAATACCTGCTCACGTGATGGATGGTGCCGCCGATCCGTTCGATCTTCTCCGGCATCGCTCTTGAACGGAACACAAAGGAATACAACATGAGATCACCCCTTTGTTCTGAAATATGAGCAAAGGGGTGATCTTGACTGGACATTCTTTCAAAATTGGCGGCTATCCTGATAGATTCACGGAGGGAACCGGAGTCGATCCGGCGGTGTGTTCACGGGTTCCCTCCCACGTTTCCTGAACGTTCGCTCCGCTTAAGAACAGCTCCGAAATCTCGTCGTGTCCACGCTGATTGGGATGAACCTCGTCACAGAACCACTCATGGCGGTTCAAAAACCGGTAGAACGGATTGATGAACGTGACCCCGTACCGTTCGCAAATGCGGGTGTACATGCGGTTCATCATTTTCACCGCCATCGCCGCTTTCTGAAAGCCCAGCTCATAGGCGGGAGGGGGAAGATAAAATCCCAGCAGATAAATGGAAACCGTCGGATTCGCGCCGCGGATCAAGGACAGAATCCGGCAGAGCCGCTGCTGGATCTCGCGGGCCGTCTTGACGACGTCCCGCAAGGTGAGAGTGCCTGCCTCATACAGCCGGATGAAATCGCATCCTCCGGTGGTCAACGAAATGTGCGTCATTTTGGGCAGCATCCGAAGGATGGCCGGATTTTCCACAAAATGCAACAGCTCGGCACTCGTCATTCCGGACACACCCCAATTGCGGAAACGGCAGTCATCGGAATGGCGCAACTTCCGGAACAACCGGACGACAAAATGCCTGTCGGGACTTTCCGCGCCGATTCCCTCGGTGAGCGAATCCCCCAGAGCCAGATAGGCAACCGGTCGCAACTGCTCATCTCGCATGGGTTCTCTTCCTTTCCATGATTGATCGCCGCTTAGTCCATTTCCATCGAAACGGCATGAGCGATGCAAGGAATCGATTCTCCCTGCTGGTAGGAAACCGGACTGAGCAGTGCACCGGTGGCCACCACAAGAATTCTCCGGTATTTCCCCGTTTGAAGTTTCCGGATCAAGTGTCCGTACGTCACGATGGCACTGCTGGCACACCCGCTTCCTCCCGCAAACGTGTCCTGTTCGGCGGTGTAGATCATCAATCCGCAATCATTGAAGCGGTCGCCCATTTCATATCCTTCCGCCCCCAGCAGTTCACGGGCGATCGGCAGACCCACCGAGGCAAGATCTCCCGTGACGATCAGGTCATAGTCGGTCGGTTTCCTGCCCGTATCCTCGAAGTGGGCGGCGATGGTTCGTGCCGCCGCCGGAGCCATGGCCGATCCCATGTCAAAAGGATTTTTCACCCCGTAATCGGTGACGGTTCCCACCGTGGCATAACGAATTCTCGGCCCTTCATGGCCGACTCCCAGCACGCAGGCGCCGGCTCCCGTGACGGTCCACTGGGCGGTGTCGGGCTTTTGCCCTCCGTATTCGGTCGGATAGCGGTACTGCTTTTCCGCCGTGCAGTTGTGGCTGCTGACACCGGCAACCGCTTTCCGGGCATATCCGGCGTCCACGAGAGCGGCGGCCAACGTCAGCGACAACATGGAAGTGGAACAGGCTCCGTACACGCCGATGAAAGGAAGCTGCAAGGTGCCGGCGGAGAAAGCAGCGGTGATGTTCTGGTTGAGGAGATCTCCCGCCAAAAAGATGTCGATGTCATCCGGGGTCAGCTCGGCTTTCCGGACGGCGATGTTCACCGCGTCTTCCATCATTTTGCGCTCCGCTTTCTCCCACGTGTCTTCTCCGCAATAAAGATCGTCGTAGACCTTGTCATAGGAATCTTTGAGCAGCCCCTGGCCTTCCATCGGCCCCGCCACGGCGGATGAGGACAAAATCCGGAGGCTCTCGCTGAAGGTCCAGGTATGTTTGCCGACCCGTTTCAAATCACCCATCGTCAGTGCTCCCCCTCTCATCGGATCATCCCCAGCAACGTGTGAATGACTCCGACCACAAAGGCAGCCACCGTTCCGAACACGATCACGGACCCGGCCAGTTTGAACATGTTTCCGCCGACACCGAGAACCCATCCTTCGGACTTGTGCTCAAGCGCCGCGGAAGCGATGGAGTTGGCAAAGCCGGTCACCGGCACGGCCGTGCCCGCGCCGGCCCACTGACCGATCCGGTCAAACACCCCGAGGCCGGTCAGAAGACAGGACAGAAAGATCAGCGTGGCGGTGGTGGGCTCGCCCGCCTTTTGCGGTTCGAAACCGAACCACCTGACATACATCATGGAAATGGCCTGCCCCAGCATGCAGATCGACCCGCCGACGAGAAATGCCTTCACGCAGTTGGCCAATACTTTCGGCCTGGGACGATGTTTGTCTGCAATCTTGGCGTAAAATTGGTCTCTTTTTTTTCCCTTCATGGATGAAAGCACACTCACGCTCTTCGTCTCCTCCGCATGCAAGATGGATGATGTTATCATGCGAAAGATTGAATCGGTTTATGCGAAAACCGGGTCCGGATGGGACCGGTGAAAGAGAACGAAGAAGGGGCGGATTCACGCCCGGTCGAAACCGGCATATGCCTCCAATTGTTTCACGCACTCGGCTTTCAACCATTCATTCAACCATTTTTCCTTGCGGATTGTCCCTTTCCATCGGCAACGCACTTCCCTGGCTTCCTCCGATTGAACCGTCTCCAGAATCTCAACGCCCAGTCGCCTCAATTCCATGCGCACGGACCGAAGATCCCGCTCCGCCCGCTCCGTCAACCGGTCGGACAGGCTGACCCAAAAGCCGGCAAACCGGACCGGCGCCGCGGCAAGCCGCTTCCGGTCGGCCAGCAGGGCGGCAACCAACACTTCAAGCACCACGGATTTCTTGAGCGTTTCCAGAAAATGAATCGTCTCTTCGACGGTTTCCAAGGCCGTTCGTCCTCCTTGCCACTGCCCGAAAAGAAACCTGCCGGCTGTTTGCCGGCAGGTTCGGGGGTCATTGCAAATCGTTGGAAGCATGCGGGTTGTGGGTTTCGGAGATGACCTGGAGCGCCTCGCCCGCCTCGTCCTGGTAAGGTTGGTGCACCGCCAGGTCTCCGAGCGAAACCATGCCGATCAACCGGTTGTTTTCCACGACCGGAAGTCGGCGAACCTGTGCTTCCGCCATCAGTCTGGCCGCTTCATCCACCGACATGTCCGGCGTGCAGTAAACCAGTCGGGTCGACATGATCTCTCCGACCGGCGCGGAGTTGGGCCTGCGCTCCGCGATGTTGCGGATCACCAGGTCGCGGTCCGTCACCATTCCGCGCAACTGTCCGTTCTCCACCACCGGAACCGCACCGATGTTGTGATCCTTCATCAGGACGGCCGCTTCAAAGACATTGTCCTGCGGCGACACATATTCAATATCGGTGGACATGATATCCCTGACCTTGTGCATGAAAAATCCCCCCTCTGCCGTATATCGTTCCACCGGCCGAGGGGGGCATTCTCTCCACTTCCTGACAGTCATTGAGGCGACGCAGATCCGTCCGTCTTCGGATCGGGAGCCAACTTGCCCAAGGCGATTCTGACCAGCCACTCCGCCCCGATTTTCAGCGACCGTTCATCGATGTCAAACCGGCTGTGATGATGCGGTGCGGTGATTCCCCGCTCTGTGTTGCCCGCCCCGACAAACAGGAACGCTCCGGGACGCTGCTGCAGATAGTAGGCAAAATCTTCCCCGCCCATCACTTTCGGGAGGGTGACCACCCGCTCCGGGCTCACGATTTGTTCCGCCAACCGGGCGGCGAACCGGACCTCTTCGGGAGGGTTGATCAGCGGCGGATAACCCGGACGGTATTCAAAGCGGCAGGAGGCCTGAAACATGGAGCAGGTGCTTTCGATCACTTCCCTCATCCGCTTGATGATTCTCTCCCGCGTCCCGAGGTCAAAGCATCTCACCGTTCCGCCCATCCGGACCGTGTCGGCAATGACGTTGAACCCGGTCCCGCCCTGGATGGTGCACACCGAGATCACCGCCGAGTCGAGCGGATCCGTTTCCCGGGAGACAAGGGCCTGCAAATTGATGACCACATGCGATGCCACCAGCACCGGATCCACCGTCTTGTGAGGCAAGCCGCCGTGACCGCCTCTTCCGATGATCTCCACCTCAAATCCGTCGGCGGCCGCCATGAACTCCTTTTCACAGATGCCGACGCATCCGACTGGCAACGGAGACCAAAGGTGCAGACCGAACACGCAGTCCACGCCGTCCAGCACCCCTTCCCGGATCATCCCTTGCGCTCCTCCGGGCAATTTCTCTTCGGCCGGTTGGAACAGAAACAATACTTGACCGGCCAGCTCTTCCCGGAAGGATGTCAAAGCCTTGGCGGCTCCCAGCAACATCGCCATGTGCCCGTCATGGCCGCAGGCATGCATGACACCGGGCACCTCGGAACGATATTCCGTTTCATTTTCCTCCTGAATGGGCAAGGCATCCATGTCGGCCCGCAGTGCAATCGTCGGTCCGGGTTTCGCCCCGCGGAGCAAGCCCGTCACTCCGTACCCGGCAATTCCCGTCCGAACTTCCAGACCGAAGGATTCCAACAATTCCGCCACTTTCCGCGACGTTTCCTTCTCCTGAAACGAAAGCTCCGGATGACGGTGAAAATGCCGCCTCCAGGAGATCATTTCCTCATGCAGCCCGCCAACGATCCGGTGTACCCGATCGGTCATATGTCCCCCTCCCCGGAACGTGATGATGTTTTGGATTTTGCCGCCGACGGCGGCGCCTCATGCGGTTTCAAGCTTTGCCGCCGCTTTCGGCATGTTGTCATCGCGGTCTGAACGTACTATCATAAAAAGAGTTCAACACGGTGCAACCAAAGGAGGCACTTGGAATGATCTTCACCGATGTCAAAACCAAAGGCATCCGCAAAGAATTCGGCGAACTGGAGCGGATCATGACCAAAAAGCTGGGCTTTGTCCGTTGGTCCTGGGATTTCGGGAAAGTCACATATGATTTGAAATATACGCTGGACGGTGTTGACTATTACCTCCGCCTCTCCGGCCGGGTCGTGAATGAAAAAAGACTGGAAAACAAGAAAGCCCTCGTGGAACTGGATCATCCCCGTTTTGCGCGTCATTTCTTCCCGCATGGTTTGGATGAAACCGTTGAAGTCCCGGAAGGATTGAGCGAAGACGTCAAAGCCAAGTTGACTGAGCTTGAAAACGCACTCAACGAATAAGGATTCTATTCCCGACAAACAAAACCCTTTTTCCGATGGGATGGTCGGAAAAAGGGTTTTTCGGGACATCAGATCGACCGCCGATCTTCCGATTTTTTCCCGTCCGTTGCACGGGATTCCTTGAATTCCAGTCCTTCCACCTTGACGTTGACTTCCACCACTTTCAAACCCGTCATCATTTCCACGGCATCTTTCACTTCCCGCTGCAGCCTCGCACACACTTCGTGGATCGGTCTCCCGTACTCGACCACCACCCGGAGATCGATGGCCGCCTCGGCCTGCCCCACTTCCACCGTGACGCCTTTGGTCACGTTTTTTCCGCTGACCCGCTTGGCGATTCCTTCTGCCACTCCGCCGGACATGCCGGCAATGCCTTCCGTTCCGAGCGCTGCGAGACCGGCGATCACCGCCACCACATCATCCGCGATCCTTACCGTACCTTGCCAGGCTTCCATGCGCCTTCCTCCCGTTTTCCGACTCTAGCTGACTTTGTAACCGGCAATCTTCACGATCGTCCGGACCTGGGGATGATCCAGATTCACTCTGTATCCGTAGTACGTCCGGCGATCGATTTCCACTTCCACGGGGGTAATATATTTCCCTTTCAGCAACCGTTGAAACAATTGACTTGCCTCCAGTTCGTCCAAGCGGAACTTGCGCGCCAAATCTTTCTTGATCCAGGTGCTTCCGTAGCTTTTCCCCAGGTTTCCGGGATCCCTGTACCATTCATAAATATGCAGGACCGCTTGTTGAATGAGCCGATCCACGCCGGACATTTTTTGAAATTGATCAATATTCAGAAACTTGAACAGATTGTGGGTATGATCGCAAAACTCATGATGGGCGGCGGATTTGGAAAGACTTTCATCCTGGAGACAAACGAGTTCCACCCGCTTTCCCCTGGACCACAACCGGTCCAGCAGCGGAATCATGTCCTGGTCCGCACTGACAATCACGAATGTCGCAATTTCCGGGATTCGGTGAAGCACATCGATCGCATCGATGCAAAGCTGGATGTCGGATGCGTTTTTGCGGTCTTTTCCTTTTCGGCCGTTTCCGTACACCTGGTGTATGTGCACTCTTTTTTTCTGCAGGCTCATCATCGACAGGTCCAGTTGTTCAAAATCGGCATACGCCTCGATCAATCGGATGGATTCCCTTCCGTAATGCTGTTGCAGCCGGAGAAAGAGATTGTGCTTCTCATCCGGGTGGTCGGGATCAAAACAATATTTCTTCAAACCATAATATACATTCTCCAGATCAATGAAGATCGCCGTGTCTTTCGAGCCCATGGGTTATGCCCTCCTTTCCACGGCAGCCCGTCCTCATATGGGTCTATTTCGATCTCCGGGAAGGATTTCCTGCCCCGGGCCAAATCAGACAGGTTTCTGCACCCTGCGAGCGAATTTGACAATATTCCGACTTTTGTATGCTGAAAGTGAGTCGGATGGAATCCGCTTGCGTTGAATGGAGTCGGTTCCGCACCGAGAATTCATTTCCCCATGCGCACAGAGGTGAACCGGAATGAAAAATCGATGGTTTTCCCCGATGCTGCTGCTTACCACCCTGGGAAGTGCCGCGGCCCACTTTCTGACGGAGAATGAATCGCTCCGCTTCGCCGCCGCCTGTCTTTCGCTCGTTTTCTGGGCCGCGCTGCTCGGAAAAGCCACGGAAAACGTGGCGCATTACTCCGGTGAACGGCTCGGGGGGTTGCTCAACGCCACGTTCGGAAACGCCGCGGAACTGATCATTGCCATCTTCCTGGTCAAAGAAGGACTGTTTGACATGGTCAAAGCGAGCATCACCGGCTCGGTGATCGGCAACCTGCTTCTGGTCCTGGGGCTGTCCGTCTTTTTCGGAGGTCTCAAACACCGCATTCAACGATTCAATTCCATGTTGGCCGGGCACAACGCTTCCCTCATGATGCTGTCCGTGATTGCGCTGTTTGTTCCGGCGGCCTTCATGACGGGGCTTCCGACGAAAGAAAAACACGGCGTCAGTCTGATCATCGCCGCATTGCTGATCATCGGTTACTTCCTCTGGCTGTACTTTTCGATGGTGACCCACAAAGAAGAATTGGGAGAAACCATCGACGGCGTGCCGGATCACGTCCATGAAGAAAAACCGATGTGGTCCAAAGGGTTGTCCCTCCTGATGCTGGCCGTGTCCACCGCGTTTGTCGCCCTGCAATCGGAATGGTTGGTGCACAACGTGGAAGCCGTCGCCAAGACCCTGGGATGGTCCGAACTGTTCGTGGGGGCGTTCCTGATTGCCATCATCGGAAACGCCGCCGAACACAGCGCCGCCATCTTCCTCGCCATGAAAAACCGGATGGGTGCGGCCGTGGAAATCGCCGTGGGCAGCAGCTTGCAAATCGCATTGTTCGTCGCTCCCGTTCTGGTTTTCGTCAGTTGGCTCCTCGGACATCCGATGGACCTGATCTTCAGCAACCACGAGGTGGCGGCCATCGCCGTGTCGGCGTTCATCGCCGCTTCCATTTCCCGGGACGGATCCACCAACTGGTACGAAGGCATCCTGCTCCTTCTCGTCTATCTGATCTTGGGCACGGTGTTTTTCGTGGTCTGACCGATGCCTTGGAATCGCTTCCCGGCCCTCCTTCCCGGCCCTCCCTTGAACATGCCGTGAACCGGGCCGGCCGATGCGGCCGGGCCCGCCGCACGGTGTCCCCTCTCCCCTTCTCCGGCCCCCTCTTCATTCACAACTTTTTTGCACAAGCGACAAGAATTTTCCACGTTGAACGGCTCGGAAACGGGAATGAACGGAAACAAAGCGTTCCCTCGGATGAAGACGATGCCCTTCCATCCAATCTTCAGCCGTCCAATTTCTCTCTGCTAAGGAAGGGATTTATTACTATTGTAATGAATTTATGAAATATCGGCATTTGACATCAGGAACGGAACGAAACACCCACGACGGATTGTCGACGCGGACTCCTTCACATCGCAAGCGGGTTTCCGGATCACAAGGAAACGCCGGTGCATGCGGATGAAGCGGCCTTGCCCGGACACGCAATGCCTCCTGTCATCGGAGCAGAAAAGGACCTGGTTGATCCAAAAATTAAACAAATCGTAAAATTTTCCAAACGCGGAATCGTCGTTTCATCCGCTTCCCGAGTCGATTCGATCAGACCCGCTTCGATCGCGGGGAGCCCGCCGGAGGGGCATGCCGCCCGTCCGGCCGCGAAGTCACCGGTTTTCGCATGTTCCACAAGTTCGCATCCCTTCGGGGACGCCGGGGGAAACATCCAACTCGGGAGGAGAAGGGGTCATCCGGATGAATGAACAACAGTTGATCACCTTTGTCGAAGTGGCCCGGAAGCGGCATTTCCGACAAGCGGCGGAAGTGCTCAACCTGACCCAACCTGCCGTCAGTGCCCAAATCCGTAGCCTGGAGGAAGAATTGGGCACCAAACTGTTCATCCGCTCACAAGTCCGTCTGACACCGGCCGGAACCACCTTCCTGCCATATGCAAAAAAAATCCTGGACTTGATGGAGGAGAGCAAAGAAGCTGCCGGCGGATGGGAACGAAAGCCGAAAGGCCCGTTGACGCTGGGAATTCCCTCCGGTCTGTCGCAAGCGATCCTGCCGCGGCTGGCCAAATATTTCCGGACCCGTCATCCGGAACTGCCCCTGCGGTTGTTGACCGTGGATTCGACACGAACGGTTTCGCATTTGTCCGAAGGACTGATCGATCTCGGGGTGATGTTCGATCTGGGGCCGGTACCCGCGCATCTGCGAACGCAGACGCTGTTTGTCGATTCTTTCGTCCTGATCGCCGCCCGAAACCACCCGTCTTTCACGGACAAAAGCCACGTGTCGCCTGAAGAGCTGGAAAAGTGCCCGCTGATTCTGTTTGCGGCCGGTACGGCGGAACGGATGTTGCTGGATTCCCTGTTGGAGAAGCATCAAATCCGGGTACGGGGCGTCATGGAGATCACGGGGACGGAAGAGATCAAACAGTTGGTCGCGGAAGGGTTCGGCATGGCCCTCGTTCCTTCGGTCACCGTGGATGACACCGTTTCCGTCCGGAAGGTCCGCATCACCCGGTTCGAGCATTCGGTGACCATCAGCCTGTGCCATCCCGAACCGAAATACCTCACCCGCACCGCAAAACAAGTGATCGAAGACATCCGGGGAATCTATCCCGCGGACGGGCCATAAAAAAAGACTCCGCCATTTCGGGAGTCTCCTGGTGTCATTCCCCTTCCGCCGGGGGGAGAATTCTTGTATACAGATCCGCCAGCTTTCGTTCGAGATCGTGAATGATTTGCTGTCCTTGGTCCCGGGTGATCAGTCCGGCGCGGACGGCAAAATCGATCTCCCTTGACAATCCGAACATCTGGGTGTCCAACACTTCTTCATACAACGGACACTTGGGCAACGTCAGGTTTTGAAGCTGGACGGCGATCAGCTGAGCGATCTTTTCGGCATCTTCCCTGAGCAGGGCGAGCGCCCGCAGATGCAGATCGGTCTGCGCCTTGGTGGTCAATGCGAACCCCCCCTCGACCATGAGTGGCATCTCACGGATAAATCGGACCCGATGATACTAAAACCAGTTTATCACGTTCGCCCCCCGTTTGCAAAACATGCCCGTATGCACGGGCCTGATTGAGGTATAATGGAAGAGTTGGGATACAACCGGCCACGCGCGGAAAGGGGGTGCTTTGATGCATCCGGTTATTCCCGTCACCGGTTTGGTCACCTGGCGCATCACGCTCGACCCGTCGATCTGGATCATCGACGACCGGAAATTCCCTTTGTCCGACCGGATTCCGGGCGAGGAAGGATTGGCGGTCGAGCTTTCCGCCTTTCTGAAAAACAGCGAACCTCTTCCCGAAGCCACCAAAGTGATCGTGCATCGCTCCACGGGAGATCCGGTCACCCTGAGTCTCGAAGAGGCCATGCGTGCACTCATGTGTTTCGCCAAAGACGGCAAGCCGATCCGGGAAGGCGGACCCGTCCTTCTCTATCTGGCGGACGGAAGCAACCGTCATGCGCCGATCGACGGCATCACAAAACTGGAATTGGCCGAATGATGCCGGGATTCACCCGTTCTCGCGCCGGAGGATGTTCTTCCGGCGCGTTTTTCTCCGTCTTTTCTCTCCCCTCCGATCAACGCTCTTCGCCCTCCTTCTCCGGTTCGAAATTTTTTTGATTATTTCTTGACACGTACTATTGACGTACCGAAAAATCAAATCAATAATATAAATTAAATTTTTATTAATGTGAGTATTTTTCTGCATTTTCGAAGGGGGAGTCGTGTGAATTTTTTCGGTCTGCACCGGAACATCCGGATCCGACTGGTGAGCCTGTTCCTGACACGAACCGCAAACAACACCGTCTTTCCCTTTGTCGGCATCTATTTTGTGGACAAGTTGGGCACGGACAAGGGCAGTCTTGCCCTCTTTCTCATTTCACTGGTCACCATGCTCGCCGGCTTCCCGGGCGGTTATCTGGCCGACCGGATCGGCCGCAAGAAGATGATTCTCATCTCGGAAAGCTTCATGTTTCTGGCGTTTGCGGGCATGACGCTGGCCAACTCGCCGCTGTTGGATTCCGTCCGTCTGACATGGTGGATGATGATCCTGCACGGAGCGGGCCTGGGGCTCAGCCTGCCGGCCACCGACGCGATGATCATCGATTCAAGCAACAGCGAGAACCGGCGGACCGTGTATACCCTTCAATACTGGATCTATAACCTGTCCATCATGATCGGTTCCCTGATCGGCGGGTTGTACTTCCTGGACAAGCGTTTCTGGCTGTTTCTGGCGCTTTCCGTCGTTTCGCTCATCAATCTTCTTTTGTTTGCGACGTTGAGGGAACTGATGCCGGCGCCGACAAAAGCACCGGATTTGAGCGAATTTTTGAGCGATTTCTCGGCTTCTTACCGGAAGGTGGCGGTTGACCGCCTGTTCATCCTGTATTGGATCGCCAGCCTTGCGGTGCTCTCGCTGGAATTTCAGTTTCCGTACTATGTCACCGTTCTTTTGCATCGGACGTTTCCGGAACAAACCCTGTCCATCTCCGGTCTGTTCTCCGCCACGTTGGACGGCATCCAGGCCGTCAGTTGGCTTCGCATGGAAAATACCGTTCTGATCGTCGCGGGAGCGTTGCTTTTGTCTTCATGGATCAAAAAAATGAATGACAGAGCCGCTCTGACGGGCGGCATTGCCCTGTACACCGTCGGCAACGCCGCTCTGGTTCTGACCCAGGACATCGGACTCCTGCTTCTCGCCGTGTTCGTCTATACCCTCGGGGAAGTGATCTTTATCCCGGTCAAACAGAGCATGCTGGCCGATCTGGCCGATGAACGTTCCCGCAGTGCTTACATGGCCGTTTACAATCAATTGTTTCATGTGGGCCGGCTGGCGGGAAGTCTCGGCATCAGTCTCGGTGCCCGCCTGACCCCCGGGTGGATGGCGTTTCTCTTCCTGATCACCGGTTTTGCGGGCCTGATGTTGTTTCGGACCATTTGTCGCCGCATGGAACACCGGCTTTCCTCTCCTCCCCACGGAGAGAAGAAAATGGTCGGACAACCATGAACAAACAAGAAAAGCGGTCGGGTTCGGATCCCGGCCGCTTTCTGCTTTCTCCGCCTTGCTTCAGCTTTTTGCCGTTCTGACCACACACAACTTCACGCCTTCGTTCGCTTCGGGTGCCACGACACACAACTTCACACCCTCGTTCGCTTCGGGCCCCACGACACACAACTTCACGCCCTCGTTCGCTTCGGGCGCCACGACACACAACTTCACGCCCTCGTTCGCTTCGGGCGCCACGACGCACAGCTTCGCGCCTTCCTTCGCTTCGGGTGCATACACGCACCACTTCGCGCCTTCGTTCGCTTCGGGCGCCACGACGCACAGCTTCGCGCCTTCCTTCGCCTCAGGTGCCACGACACACAACTTCGTGCCTTCCTTCGCTTCGGGTGCGGACCCTTCCGATGCCACCGCCCGTTTGACGGCATCCAGCAGTCTTTTCACCCGAACAGCCGTCGCGGAAAAATATTCTTCCCCGTACTCCCGCTTCCAGTACTCTTCCGTTTCGTTTGCATAACGAATAAGCACGGGTCGTTCCTCTTCCGTGCTCCCAAACCCCCCGTTGTGATCCAGAATTCTTCCGAACAGATTCATGCAATCTTGAATATATGCCCGGGGATGCAGCATGTGCAGATGCCACATTTCGTCGATGTCACAGGCAGGAGACAGGGGGACGTCTGGATACTTCTGGACCAGTCGCAAAAACTTGCGGTAGCGGACCTCCATTTCCCCGAGTACTTCAACCGGCAACGACGAAAGAAGCTCGGAACTTTTGCGCGCGGCCTTAACCAAGTCCACACTGAGGCTGGGAAGCATGAATCACACCCCTCGGCGAATATATTCAATCTAATTATAATTTATCTAATATTTAGCGTAAATCAAGATTTTGTCATTCTCCAAGGGTTCCTGAAGAAACGGCCGGACATGGCGTACCGGATGGGACAGGGAAATCCGGGGTTCGCCGGGCGGATCGCGTTCGGCACCATTTCGCGCGGGCTCCGCCCGGTCTTCCCGCAAATCGGTCGGCCGATGATCATCCGGAGATCATCTCTTTTTGTAGATATAGAAGGTTCCCGTGGCAAAACAGACGGGGGTATCCCGGTCCGTTTTGATTTCACAGGTGGCAATGGCGAGCGTTTTTCCCATCCGAAGCAATCGGGCCCGGGAGATGAGCATTTCCCCACGTCCCGGCTGCAGATAGTTGATCTTCAGCTCCACCGTCACGGCACCGTACCCTTCAGGGAGATGCCGGTGAACGAGTGAACCGATCGTCGAATCGGCAAGCGTGGCCGAAATCCCGCCGTGCACCATGCCGGCCCGGTTCATCATGAACGGGGTGACGGGAACCTGGAATTCATAGGAACCGTCTTCATTCAGTGAACCGGAAAGGCCCATGTATCCGGAAATCCAAGCGCTTTGTCTTTCGCGTTTCTGACGGATGGCCTGCAGCGTGAGCCGGAGGATCTCCCGCTCCTCGTCATTTCCTTCTTCAAGCACGCGCAGCAGTTCGTTGTGCAAATCCATCATTGACTGACTCCCTTGTGTCCGGCAGAGACGTCATCAAGTAAGCATCCAGAAGCCTCCAGGTCTGTTCCAATGCGTCGCGATGCGTCCGTTCGTACGCATGGGAAGCGTCCACTCCCGGGCCGCAAAGCGCATGCATCACGTCGTGACCCGCCCTCACCGCGGCACTGGCATCCGACCCGTAGCGGGGATAGATGTCCACCTGATGACGGATGTCGTGCTCTTCGGCCAACCGGACAAGAAATTGGGTCAATCCGTAATGATACGGACCGGAAGAATCCTTGGCGCAAATGGATACGGAAAATTCGTCGCCGGTTTGTCCGCTTCCGAGCGCTCCCATGTCCACCGCCAAAAACTCGCGCACGTCGGGCGGGATGGCGCTGTTGGCTCCAAACCCGACTTCCTCGTAACAGCTGAAATAAAAATGGGTGGTGTGAGCCGGCCGGCGACCGCTCTTCGCAAACGCGGCGATCAGCTCGATCAGGACGGCGACGGCGGCTTTGTCGTCCAGATGGCGCGCCTTGATGAATCCGGTTTCCGTCCATTCAATCATCGGTTCAAAGGAGACGAAATCTCCCACGCGAATCCCCTGCTTCCGCACTTCCTCGGCACTGTTTGCCGCAAGATCCAACCGGACCTCCATCGTTTCGTCCGACCTGGGTTGTTTTTCCGCATCATGGTAGACATGAACGGACGTGTGGGAAGCGAGAATGGTTCCGGAATGTTCCCGGCCGTCCCGGGTATGAACGCGGCAATACGCCCCGTCCACGGAAAACCAGCCGAACCCGCCGATTTTGGTCAGCTTGAGTCGCCCGTCGGGTTTGATCTCTTTCACCATGGCTCCCAGCGTGTCCACGTGAGCGGTGATGTACCGGTGGTGTCTGTCATTTTTCCCGTTCAGCGTCACGCGAAGCCCGCCTTTGTTGTCCCGGACGGTTTCAAGCCCCAGTGACCCGAGCCGCTTCTCCACGAAGTCGACGGCCCGATGAGCATATCCCGTCGGACTGGGAATGGCCAGCAAATCCACCAACGTCATCTTTACCCGTTCTTCGGGAAATGCATGCATGAAAACCCCTCCAATGAAGAGAAGCGGCTTCTCCCCCGACGGGAGAGAGCCGCGGATGTTTGTCCCGAATCCGGCCCCGGTCACATCAGACGGTCTCAAACGAGCGGCTGGCCTTGAGGGCATCGGGATTGAGCCCTTTCAGATCCTCGGTGACAAACAAACCGTCCTTGCGGATCAGTTCATCGTCAAACCAGATCTCTCCGCCGCCGTATTCCGGACGCTGAATGCAGACCAGATCCCAGTGAATCGAGGAGCGGTTGCCGTTGTCCGCTTCCTCGTAAGCCTGGCCGGGCGTGAAGTGGAAGCTGCCGTTGATCTTCTCGTCAAACAGGGTGTCTTTCATCGGATGGTTGATGTGCGGGTTGACGCCGAGACTGAATTCTCCGATGTAACGGGCCCCTTCGTCCGCATCGAGGAGCTGGTTGATCCGTTCGGTGTCATTGGCCGTCGCTTTGACGATTTTGCCGTCCTTGAACTCGAAACGGATGTTTTCATAGGTGAAGCCCTGATACACGGAGGGAGTGTTGAACGTGATGTAACCGTTTACGGAATCACGGACGGGGGCGGTGAACACTTCTCCGTCCGGGATGTTGTTCTGTCCGGCGCATTTGATCACCGGGATGTCTTTGATGGAGAACGTGAGATCGGTTCCCGGTCCCTTGATCCGCACCTTGTCGGCCCGCTCCATCCGTTTGACCAGCGGCTCCATCGCTTCCGCCATGCGCTCGTAATCCACGTTGCAAACCCGGAAGTAAAAATCTTCGAATGCTTCCGTGGACATGCCGGCCAATTGAGCCATTGAATGGTTCGGATAACGGAGAACGACCCATTTGGTTTTCTTGACGCGTTGTTCGCTGTGAATCGGGTGATTGTACAGCTTCATGAACAGGCGGATCTTCTCTTCCGGCACATCGCTGAGTTCGTTGACATTGTCGGAACCGCGGATGCCGATGTAAGCATCCATCTTCTTCATCCGTTCCAAATCCAGCTCCGACCAGACGGACAAATGTTCCTCGCTGGTTCCCATCAGCAGCTGGCGGGTGATCGACTGGTCATTGAGCTGGACGTGCGGATACCCTCCCGCCGCGTACACTTCCTTGACCAGCTCCCGCGCCAGTTCGCGCTCCTTGCCGAACACGTCGATCAGGACGCGTTCCCCTTTTTGAACGCGGCATGAATGACGGACGAGGATTCGGGCCAGTTCCGACACTCGTTGATCTCGCATGGTTCATGCATCCCCTTTTCAGATTCTTTTGCTCGGTGTACAATGGCTCGAGACCGGATTGCGTCTTCGGGTCTGCCGACGTCATCTATTCTATCACGTTTTGTTGACGGGAGAAAATCAGCGTCCGTCCGTTTCCGGCAGACGGCCCGGGACGTTCCGAATCATTCGGTGAAGAGGAGAGGGTGCGGTGTTCACGTTTGAGCGCGGGGAAGGAGACAAAGCTTCCCGATATGAACTGATCTTGAAACAGCTCACCCACTTGCTGCACGGGGAGCGGGACTGGCTGGCCAACATGGCCAACAGCGCCTCGCATCTTTTTCATGTGCTCGACGATGTCAACTGGGTCGGCTATTATCTGATGAAAGACGGAGAATTGGTCCTCGGGCCGTTCATGGGCAAGCCGGCCTGTGTCCGGATCCCCGTCGGCAAAGGGGTTTGCGGAACGGCGGTCGCCGAAAACCGTACCGTATTGGTCGAAGATGTGCACGCATTTCCGGGACACATCGCCTGCGACGCCGCATCCCGCTCGGAAATCGTCATTCCGCTGCGGGCGGGAGACACCTTGATCGGCGTGCTGGACATTGACAGTCCCGTTTTGTCCCGTTTTGACGAAACGGACCGAGCCCATCTGGAACGCTATGCCTCCATTCTCCTGGAAAACACGGACTGGAGCCCGATCATCGGAAAATGACCCCCCGCCGGCGACCGGTTCGCAACATCAACAAGGCAGGCCCCCGGCGGGACCTGCCTTTTGAACTTGCTCAAGAATCCGCGTTCTTCTCCGGATTCGTCACTGATGGGGCATCTCTTTCATCTTCCAGATTCCCCGTTCATCTCTTCCCATCAACAGTTGCCCCGATTCTTCCCCGTTCATCAGGAACTCGATATATCCGGACCCTCTGTCCACTTCCACGAATTTGACCGTTTGCACGCCGGAGAACATATCCTTGAATGCCTTTGCCGTTTTCCCGTTGTTTTGTCGCACTTCGCTGACAAACTGTTCCTTGGAGACGGGCACGGCTTCGGGAGCATGCATCGTCAGTTCATACTGAGTTTCCGCATCCTGAGTGATCACGGCATGGACGTACAGTTTGGCCACCATGATCGGGTCGGCGTCTTTCAAAACCTCAAAATCATATTTTTCTTTGAATGAATCATACAACTTTTGCTCGTCCTGGTTCAAGGTCAGCATGTTGGTCTGCTCGGTCATCAGCACTTTGGGCTCATTGCCGACCACCGCTCCGGTTCCCAATTCGTCTCCCTGGCAACCCGCTGCGAGCAAACTTCCGAATACCATCAACGCCAGAACGGCTTTCCGCCATTTGTACAATGCAAGACCCCCTCCCTGTGGTATTACCAAAAGAAATTATATCTGATACAACAAGATTTTTGTGAATATATTTGGATGGTTGGATCACCGGGAATAAGACACCACGCCGCGGCAAACCGTGACCGAAACGCGTCCGTCCGGCCCCAGCACGGTCAGATCCGCGTCCTTTCCATCTTCAATGCTCCCTTTGCGGTGTTCCATCCCCAAGATCCGCGCCGGATTTCCCGATGTCATCCATGCCGCTTCTTCCGCGTCGCACCCCGTGAATGCCCTCATGTTGGCCACCGCGTCACACATGGTCAGGACACTTCCCGCCAAGGTTCCGTCCTCAAGCCTGGCCTCGTTTCCGACCACCCGAACGCGTTGCCCGCCCAGCTCAAACACCCCGTCCCCCATGCATTTGGCCCTCATGGCATCGGTGACGAGCACCAATCTGCGGGCGGATGCCAACCGGTAAGCCAGTCCCGCCATCGGCGGAGACACATGGACGCCGTCCGCGATCAGTTCGACCGTCAGTTCCTCCCGGAGCAACGCCGCCCCGGCGACACCCGCCTCCCGGTGATGCAACCCTCTCATCCCGTTGAACAAATGAGTGACATGGGACGCCCCCGCGGCGATGGCACGGTCGCACACTTCCCAAGTCGCGTCGGAATGACCGATGGACACGATCACGTCCAGATCCCGAAAACAGGAAATCAGCTCCAACCCGCCCGGCCGTTCCGGAGCCAACGTCACCAAGCGAATCCTCCCTCCGGCCAGGTCCTGCCATCGGCGGGCCAAAGACGGGTCCGGCGGGAGAATGTGTCTCTTCGGCTGGGCACCTGCCCGATCCGGGTGAATGAACGGCCCCTCGAGATGAACGCCCAGGCACTCCGCGGAGCCCGGCGCGGACACAAAGCGGGCCACGTTCTCCAGCGCCCGCTCGATGGCCTCCGGTTCTCCGGTCATCGTCGTGGCCAAAAACGCCGTCGTTCCTTCGGCGGGAAGCGCCCGGGCGATGGTTTCCAACGCCTCGGGGACGGCATCCATCACGTCGGCTCCCGCGGCTCCGTGAATATGGAGATCGATGAATCCCGGAAACACCTGACTTCCGTCGGGCAGCCGGATGACATCCGTTTCCGGCGGAATCCGCTCCGGGATCCTTCGTTCCAGCCGGGTGAATTTCCCGTTTTCCATCCACACGGTCCCTTGCTTCCAAATCCCCCGACCGGTCACCAACGTTCCCCTTTGAAGGCAAATCGCCAACCGCCGCCTCATCCCGGTTCCCCATCCTCCTTTTCGGGTCAAAAAATCCCCCACCGACTGGTGAGGGTCAACGGTCAATGCCGCGAAATTCCGTGTACACGCGATACGCCCGTCTGATTTCTTCTTTCATCCACTCGGGAAACTCTCCCGCATCCAGGTCTTGCATGGAGACCCACAGATGGCTTTCATGTTCCGGACTCAGCACCAATTCTCCGCTGGGCTGGTCACAGGCAAACTTGATGATGATCAGGTGCTTTTCTTCCTGAATTTCGTCGTAAATGTAAGCGGGGGCCACCACCTTGACGGACAGACCCGTCTCTTCCTTCACTTCCCGGGCGAGCGCGTCCATCAGCGGTTCGGCCGGCTCCAGCCCGCCTCCGGGAAAATCCCAGCCGTGGGAATCTTTCGCGCTCCGCTCTTCCCGGGATTTGCGAAGGATCAGCACGCGGTCCCGCTCAAAGATGATGGCCTTTGCGGCTATTTTGTACGGTTTGTTCATGGGGATTCCTCCACCTGCTTCAAGCGAAAAAAGGTTGAGGAAGCAGTTGCGATCAAGCGGTTTCGTTCATCCGTCACCCGCGTTTCCAGGAGCGTGACGGTTCTTCCGCGTTTGACCACCCGCGTCTCGGCCGTCAGCCTTCCTTCGGTGGCGGGAGCCAGGAAATGCACGTGCAAATTCATCGTGACGGCTTTGGCACCGTCCCCTTCCAGCTGCAAGACCACCGAGCCCATCGCCGTGTCGATAAAAGTGGCCGTCACGCCTCCGTGCAACATGTGAAACCGATTTTTCAATTCGTCCGAAACCGTCATTCTGTGGACATACACATCCTGCTCCGGATCGTGGTCCAGCGTTTCGAACTTCATGATTTCTTCGATGTAAGCCAGCGGGCTTTGGCGTGTTCGCTTGAGCGCCTGAACCAGACGGGAAACGGTCTCGACTTCCGCCGGTTCAAGATCTTTCAGTTCCTGATACAACTGATCCGGTGTCATCCTCAGATCCATCCTGCCTTATCCGCTTGAGTTTCACTTTCATCTTATCCGATTCGGGCAGGGGACCGCAACTTTGCCCGCCTTCCCCGTTCGCCTGGTGTTATTGCCCGGGAAGATCCCTGCTCCGTTTCGTAGCCATCGCAAAGGCACTCGCAGGGATCTCCCCAGGCTTTACCGTTTCCCTCGCCTGTTTCGGACCGGCGGAGGAATCATCCCGCCGTCCGTCCCGAAAAATTCATCAAATCAATATTTTTATGACCTAAATGTTGTGGTATCATAAAACTGTTGATTCCGTTGACTCAGTCCTTCTCTCCTTTGCGAAGTTTCCTCCGTCATTCTCCTTTCCCACATTCGCCGGGTCTTCCCGGCTTTTTTTTGTGCGGCGGATGAAGCTGAAAGGCAGCCGGATGAGCGGCTGCCTTTCTTGGTTGTCCCCATTGAAGGTTCTCCGACTTCGGATGCCGTCTTCCGGGATGATCCTCACCATCCGCCGGAGACGCCGATGGCCTCACCGGTCACGGAAGCCGCCGTTTCCGATGCCAGCCACAGGCAGCATCCCGCAATCTCCTCCGGTTTGATGAACCGCTTCAACGCCTGCTTGTGGAGAAGATGCTTGTGAAGAGCCTCTTCTTCGCTGATGCCGTCGGCCTCGGACAACTTGCGCAGCTGATTTCGCACCAGAGGGGTATCCACCACGCCCGGCATGACGGCATTGCACGTGATTCCGTGTTCGGCGGTTTCCAGAGCCACCGTCCTGGTCAGCCCCACCAACCCGTGCTTGGCCGAAATGTACGCCGCTTTGTACGGAGAAGCCGTGCGCCCGTGTACGGACGCGATATTGATGATCCGGCCGAATCCCTGCCGTTTCATGACGGGAACCGCGTGCTTGATCAGGAGGAACGGCGCGGTCAGCATGACGTTGAGCAGATGATTCCACCGATCCGTCGGAAAATCTTCCACGGGCGCGATGTGTTGGAGCCCTGCGTTGTTGACCACAACATCCACCCCGCCGCGTTCGGATGTCAAGTGCTGCACCAGCCGTCGGATCTCATGTTCATCGGTCACGTCCATGCCGAATCCGGCGGCCTCTCCCCCTGTTTCGCCGGAGATGTTCCCGGCGGTCCGGGTGGCCCGTTCCCCGTCGAGATCCACCACGGCCACGAAATCGCCGTTTTCGGCGAAAGCCCGGGAAATGGCGGAGCCGATCGTTCCCGCCGCTCCGGTGACGATGACGGTGCGAGGTTTGCGTTTCACGGATGATCCTCTCCCTTCAAATCCCGTTGTTGCCGGCGCGTCGGAAATCACGCCGAATCGCATCTCACACGATGCCCGTCCACATTGCCAACATGATCAGCAGCGGCACGGCCAGCGTCTTGATGACGGTGATGGCGAAAATGTCCGGGTATGATTGCTTGTGCGTCAGGCCGCAGATGGCCAGCAGGGTGATGACCGCGCCGTTGTGCGGCAATGTATCCAAGCCGCCGGCCGACATGGATGCAATCCTGTGCAGGAGTTCGGGATCGATCCCGGCGGTGGTGGCCCAGGCGAGGTATTTTTCTCCCATGGTCTCCAGCGCGATGCTCATGCCGCCGGATGCGGAACCGGTGATTCCCGACAGGACGTTGATGGAAATCGCTTCGGAGACGAGCGGACTGGTCTTCATGTTCAGCAGAACATCGGCCACGGTCTTGAACCCGGGAAGCGTGGCGATCACGTTTCCGAATCCCACCTCCGATGCCGTGTTCATGACGGCCAACAATGAGCCGGCCACGCCGGCCGTCAGGGCGTCGGCCAAACGTCCGCCTTTGTTCCTGCCGCCGGTCGCCTCGGACATCTTCCGCCCGTACACCGCCCAAATCCCCACCGCAAACAAAATTCCGGCCACCAAGGCGGGAATGAGCGCCCAGACGCCGAGCACCTGGTTGACGTTCGCGATCCCGTACGGCTTCAGCTCTTCGGCCGTGTACCACCCGGGAATCCAGCGGGTGAACGCGAAGTTCAAAGCCAACACCAAGACGAGCGGCACCAGCGACACCCAAAAATTCGGAAGCGCCTCCCGCTGCAAGCTTTCCGGTTCGTTCAGCGTGTGCTCTCCGTATCCTTCTCCCCTCAGCGCCAGGGAATGTTTCCGGCGGTAGAGCCACCAAATGCCGACAAAGAAAATGAAGGTACCGCCGATCAGACCGATCAGGGGAGCCGCCATGGTATCGGTATGAAAATACGTGGTGGGAATCACGTTCTGAATCTGCGGAGACCCCGGCAGAGCATCCATGGTGAACGTGAACGACCCGAGGGCGATGGCGGCCGGAATCAGCCGTTTCGGGATGTCGGCCTCCCGAAACAGCACCGCGGCGAACGGATAGACGGCAAAGGCCACGACGAACAGACTGACCCCTCCGTACGTCAGAACGGCGCAGGTCAGAACAACCGCGAGAATGGCATGTTTTGCCCCCAGAGCTCCGGTCAATCCCCTGGCAATGGAACGGGCTGCACCGCTGACTTCCATCACTTTGCCGAACACGGCACCCAACAGAAAAATCGGAAAGTACAATTTCACGTAGTTGGTTGCCTTGACCATGAACACTTCCGTGTACGCGGGCAACAACTCCAGGCCGGACAGCACGGCCGCCAGGAGCGCGAACACCGGTGCGAACAGGATGACCGAATAGCCCCGGTACGCCATGAACATCAGCAGACCGAGAGAAAGAAAGACGGCCAGGACTTCCATGCTCATCTCCCCTTTCCGCAAGTGAGATCAACACCGTCTTGCCCTGTATTTCCTGCAAAATCGGTGCCATGCGGAAAGTCGCGGGATTTCGCCCGGCAAATGTCCGAAATTTCGAACACTCCGCCGGCGCATACGCCCATTCCCTTGAACGGAAGGGATTTCCGTCAGTCCGGATTTTTGGACGCATGTCCGGAATTTTGGACTCGCAGGCCGTGTTTTTTCAGCTTTTCGTAAAATCCGGAACGGCTGATCCCGAGCAGTCCGGCTGCTTTTTCCCTGTCTCCGGACGCCGCCGCCAGCGCTTTTTCGATCGCTTCCCGCTCGGCTCTCTGGACGGCTTCTTTGAGGGAAAACCCCGAATCCGTCGCTTGCCCGCGATCACGGAGATGATACGGAAGATGTTCCACGCCGATGACGGTCCCCTCCATCAAGTGCAGGGACCTTTCCAGCACATTCCTGAGTTCCCGCACGTTTCCCGGCCAATCGTACCGCATCAGGCGATCCATCGCTTCCGGTGACACGCCGCTTGCATGCACTCCCAGTTCGTGACACAGATCATCAAGCAGCCTGTCCACCAATCCGGGCAGATCTTCCTTGCGCTCACGAAGCGGGGGAATGGTCAATGTTACCACGTGCAACCGATAATAAAGATCGGCCCGGAACCTGCTTTCCCGAACCATTTGTTCCAGATTCCTGTTGCTGGCGGCAATGATCCGCACATCCACCGGAACCGGATATTCGGCCCCGACCGGCTCCACTTCCCTGTCCTGCAAAACCCTGAGCAACTTGGCCTGCATGGTGAGCGGCAATTCCCCGATCTCATCCAGGAACACCGTTCCTCCGTGGGCCAGTTCGAATTTTCCTTTTCTTCCTCCTTCCGTCGCGCCGGTGAACGCACCGTCCACGTATCCGAACAGGATCGATTCGAGCAAAGCCTCCGGTATGGCGGCGCAATTCACTTTGACAAACGGCCCCCTCTTTCTCCGGCTCAGCTGGTGAATCGCGTGGGCAAACATCTCTTTGCCCGTTCCGCTTTCCCCGCCGATGAACACCGTCGAATCGCTGGTCGCCACTTTCCGCGCCATCTCCTTCACACGAAGCAGGGCTTCGCTTCGCCCGACGATGTCCTCCAATCGATACCGGACGCCCATGTGTTTGAGATACTCCTCCCGGTAAAAATCCAGCTCTTTGTTGAGGCGAATCAGCTTTCGGGACAGATCATGCAGGTGATTCACGTCCTGGAATAGCACTTTTCCCACCACGGCTTTGGTTTCGCCGTCCTGCACGATGGGAATGCGATGAACCAGCATCTTGTCTTTCCCGATTTTCTGGAGCTGGTTCAATTCCGCCTTTCCCGTACGCGCAACGATATGCATCCGCGTGTTTTCGATCACTTCGGTGACGTGTTTTCCGATGACATCGCGGGCATCCACGCCCAAAAAACGCGCGTAGGTCTCGTTCAACATCCGGATGCGACCGTTTTTGTCCGTAATCACGATCCCTTCGTAAGCGCTCTCAAAAGCGGCCTCGATCATGCGCATGGATTCCCGGCATTCCGCCAGTTCCCGCTCCAGTTCGCCGCACCTTTGACACTCCGGTTTCTTCACGTCACGTTCCCCCTTTTCCCGAATGTTTCGACTCCCCGTGGGGTTCATCTCCAAATGATAAATGAAAGCATTTTCTCTGTTATTGGATGAATGTCCGCCGAATCCTTGCCTTCTTTCCTGGCGACGAAAAAAACGGGTTCAATGCTTGAACCCGTGACAGTGATCAAACCATGGCTCATGGCGGCGGACGCTCGGTCGGTCACGCCGTTTCCTTCACGCGTCCACCTTCTCCCGGTACGGGATCCCCGTTCGTTCACCGTGGATTTCCATGCCCAAGATCCCGAGCGAAAGGCAAAACATCCCCAGGCTGTACCCGGCGACGACATCGGAAGGGAAATGCACCTTCAGCAGAATGCGGCTCATTCCCACGATCCCGATGATCAACGTCAGCAATCCCGCGGCCCAAGTCTTTTGCCGCATGGAAAATGCCCGGGATTTGAACAGGAGATATATGACGAATCCGTAAAACGCCATCACCGCACTGGCATGTGCGCTGGGAAAACTGTATCCCACCCCGTCAACGGCCGGGTCCATGCCCGGCCTGATTCTCCGGAACGTTTGTTTGAACAGGGTGGTCAAAAGTCCGGTCAAGCCCATCACCATGAGGAGCCAAGCGGCGGCCACGCTTCGTTGCCGAACCAACAACCATGCGGTCAGCGCCAGCAGACACACGCTGATCCATTCCACGGACCCCAGATGCGTGACCATTTTCATGAACCCGATCGCGTGAGATTGATTCATCGGAGCCAGCCATCCGATGATCCGGCCGTCCATGTGCAGCATCTCCGACTCGTTCAACTCTTTCGCAATTGCGGCAAACACCAGCAGGGACAAAATCGTCCAGACCGGAATCCACAGCAGCGAACGGCCACGTTTCCGAAACAACGCCTTGCCCGATTCGTTCATCTCCGGCCGTCCTCCTCCCCCATCCGCTCCAGGTGGGGAGTTTCATTCACGCCCAACAGCGTCCATCCGGCTTCGGGATCTTTCCGCAGACGGGTCATCGAGGAGTTGTGCAGACGGGTTTTGCCGAATCCGTATTCTCCCCCGGTGAGCACCGACAATGCCGCGGCGATGCACATGCCGTGGGCCACGATGAAGATCTTTCCTTCCGGATGAAGGTTCACCAGCTCTTCCAGTTTGGAGACAAACCGGTTCTGTACGGCCTCGGTCGGCTCCACTCCGTATTTGCCGCCGTTCCATCTGACTTCCTCAAAGTCCGGAAAATCCCGGGCCACTTCATGGTGAAGGCGTCCCTCCCACTCTCCGCCGCATCTTTCGCGGAATTCCGGAAAACAGATCACCTTCAGGCCATGCTTTTCGGCGATTTCCTGCGCGGTTCTGCGGGCACGGACCAAATCACTCGCATACACGGCGTCCGGCCGGTCCCCGGTCAAATGTTCGGCCAGGCTTTTCGCCTGACGGATCCCCTCCGCGGACAGGGGAATATCCCGTTGTCCCTGATAGCGCCCCTCCCTGTTCCACTCCGTCTCCCCGTGTCTGATCAAATACACCAGGGTCATCCTGAACCTTCCCCCGTTCTCTTCCATGATCGTTTGTTGCCGTCCCATTCCCATTCGACGGTCCGAATCAGCGCATCCTCTTCCCCGAGAGCGTCCACCAGAACAAAGATCCGGTCAGCGCCCGCGGAAATGATGTCGATCCGGTACCGTTTCACCGTGTTCCGGCCTGAACCATGCCAGGTTCCCCGGTCGAGGAACCCCCGCTCCTCGCCGCGAAAAACGAGGGTTCCGTCCGCGGAAAAAACCGCGAACCGGTCGGTCACGGTCTGAAACCCGCCGGGCTCCCGAATCCGCTCTTCCTTACCGAAGACGACGAGCACCCAGCCCCCGGGCAGACCGTCTCTCCATACGATCCGGCACGGCTCCCGGAACAGGCGAAGGCATTCCTTCCCGATCCGGCCGTCCGGAGCCAGCCGCTCCACATCGGCCGGAATCGCCCGGAGCATTTGAACCGCCCGAAGAGTCCTGTCGGTGATCGCCAGCCAACTTCCGGTTCCTCCGGAAGTTCCGACCAAATCCAATCTCAGGTTCCAACCGGCGGGAACGCGGGCCAACGTCCATGTTTCTTCCCCGCGGGCGAGAATCACCGAATCATCTTCTTCGCTTCGGATCATCCGAAGTTCCGTCTCCGGGGAAAGATGCACCCCGTCTCCGGTCCGCAACCTCCGTGAGCGTACCGGAAAGCGGATCCCGTAACGACGGGAGACGATCCCGTGAACCCATTCCACCTGCTCCTGGATGTCATCCCGGTCCTCCTCCCGCCAAACATCCGGAAACATCCATGCCTCGACCGGATCGCTGCCGCCGGATGTCCACACTTCGAACCGATGCGCCCCTCCGCTCATTTGCGGGGCAAACACCGCCGCATACCGCCCGTCTTCATCCGCACCGATCACCACCGGCTCTTCCTCCGCACGGCTTTTGATGTCCGGACGATGGATCCATGAGAACAGAGATCCGTCGACAAACCCGTGGATTCCGCCCGTCCGTTCATCCATCCGGGCGGACGCCGGCCAATCCCCGGTCCATGAAGAAGACGACGACATGAACAGGAACGGAACCAGCAACATCATCCATACAAACAGCTCACGAATCCCATTGTGAAACGGCACACCCAACCCCCGAATTCTCTTTTTTTCATCTGTATTCCGCACTTGGAAACCGCAGACGCCATGTCCGGCCCTCAACTGTATTTCTTCTTCGGGTTTTCTCCGCTCCCTGCCGGAAAATGAAAGCCCGGCCTTGGCCGGGCAATCATCCTCCGAACAAAACAGGCCCCCGTGTCCGGTGCGCCGGAACGGGGGCGGATGAACAAGACCGGATTCACTCCTTGACCGCACCGGAAGTGATTCCGTCGATGATCCGTCTTTGGAAGATCAACACCATGATGACCAGCGGAATGGTGACAATGACGGAAGCCGCGGCGATTTCTCCCCACGGCACGGTAAACTGCCCCTGGAACAGGGCGATCCCGACGGGAACGGTTTTCCAGGCCTCTTCCGTGTTGATGGTCAAGGCAAACAGAAACTCGTTCCAGGCGGCGATGAACACCAGGATCGCCGTGGTGAACGTTCCCGGAACCGCGAGAGGGAAAAACACCTTCCAGAACGTTTGCATGATGGTGGCTCCGTCAATCTTGGCCGCTTCCTCCAAATCCGCCGGGATTTTGCGGTAGAAGGTTGTCAGATTCCAGATCGCCAGCGGAAGGGCAAAGGTCGTATAAGGAATGACCAGACCGATCCAGCTGTTGGTCAGGTCCACGCTGTCCATGAACATGAAAATCGGAGCAATGGTGGCGATTTGCGGAAACATGGATACCGCCAGGACCAGCCCCAGCACCAGCGATTTGCCCGGAAAATGGAGCCTGGCGATCGCAAAAGCGGCGAAAGAAGCGATCACGATGCAATACACCGTGGTGAGCACCGCAACCACCGTGCTGTTCCACATGTAAGTGGCAAAAGGCCTCAGGGTGAACACCAACTCGTAGTTTTCCAACGAGGGATTGGAGGTGTAGAACCGGAACGCTTCGTCCCCGAACAGTTCCGACGGCGGTTTGATGGAAGCCACAAACTGCCAGAGCAGCGGAAACAGGAGCACCGCCAGCAAGAGGATCATTCCGGGATAAAATAAAATTCCTGTCCGTTTTTGCATGCAGGTTCTCCTCCTTTCACTTTCCGCGTCCGTCCGAGATGAGATCGGCACCCAGCAGTTTCACGAACACGCCGCTGATGAGGGCCACGCAGAGGAAGACCACGACCGAGAGTGCGGAACCTTCCCCGAAGTTCATTTGGGCAAACATCGTCTTGTAGGCATAGATCGAAATGGTTTCCGTCGCGTTGGCGGGTCCGCCGCCGGTCAGCACGTAGACGAGGTCGAAGATCCGGAACGCGTCCAGCGTACGGAACAGCAACGCCACCAGGATGGTGGATTTCAGCATCGGAAGGGTGATGTGAATGAACTGACGGAGCTTGGACGCACCGTCCACGTCGGCGGCCTCATACAGGGACCGGGGGATGGTCTGAAGGCCGGCGAGCAGAAGAAGGGCCATGAAAGGCGTGGTTTTCCACACATCGGCAAAAATGATGGCGAACATGGATCCGAACTTGGTGGTCAACAATTCCCCCATGTCTGATACCAGTCCGATCGTTTCAAACCATTTGGCCACGATTCCGTTCTGACCGTCAAACATGAACTTCCACATCAGCGCGGAAATGACGGTGGGAATCGCCCAAGGAACCAGCACGGCTGCACGGACCATGCCGCGACCGAAAAACTTCCGGTTGATGAAAATGGCGATGGCCAACCCCAGAATCAGCTCAAGGGATACGGAAATCACCGTGAACACGAAGGTGTTTTCCAGCGCATCCCACATCCGCTTGTCCTTGATCAATTTGACGTAGTAGCCCAATCCGACGAAGTTGGGCTCGATGACCGATTCCGAAAGCCCTCTGCCGAGTCCGGACAAGGTGTCGTCTTTCAATTTTTTCTCTTCCGCCAGCCGGGACAACACATCGCGGATTTCCTTCAGATCGGCCATGATTTCATCGGCCGTTTCCTTGGTCAGCGTGGCCGTCCGCAGCTCTTCCGGAACCGGGTCCCCTTCCAGCAGCAACTCGTCCACCTGTTCCAGTTTGCGGGCGATGTCCGGATCATTCATGAGGCGGCCGTTGACTTTTTCCGCCCGCTCTTTGAGCGCCGTGAGTTCTTGTTTCACGTCAGGTTCCGCTTCGCCCGCGGCGGCGTCCAGGTTTCGCTTCAAAACCGGGTAGACTTCCGAAAACTTCTCCAGGTTGATCCCGTAATCCGCGTGCACCTGCGTCTTGGTCGGGTTGTTCAGGCGAACGTCGTGCAAACTGATCCAGAACGACCGGAGGACGGGCCATATGGCGATCACCAGAATGGTGATGAGTGACGGAAACAACAACAGGGCTCCCATGCGCTTTTCGTCAAGAAGCGGCTTCTTCATGTTGCGTGTTCACCCCCGAAAAAAACCGGGAGCCGGGCGAAAGCCGCCCGATGGCTCCCGGCACAGTTTCTTCCGCTGGACTCCTACTTCTTGATGATCTCCTTCAGTTTGCTTTCGATGTTTTTGACGGTATCCTCCGCCGACTGCTTGCCGGTGACGGCTTTGGAGACCTCGATCTGAATCACGTCGGAGATTTCGGGATACACCGGAGACACCGGACGAGGAATGGCGGCGCTGATTCCGTCCACAAAGTTTTTGTCGGCGAACAGCGGGTTGGCCTTTTTGACATCCTCATCGTCATATACGGGCAACAGGGTCGGGCCGGAACCGCCGTGAATGGCCGTCAGTTTCTGACCTTCCATGCCCGTGGCGAATTTCACGAATTCCCAGGCTTCTTTCTTGTGTTTGGAGTATTTGTTGATGCCCATCATCCATCCGCCGAGTGCGGCCGCGGAACCTTTGTCACCGGACGGCAGCGGAGCCACGCCCACTTTGTCGACGATCTTGGATTGTTTGGGATCTTGGGCAAGCGCATATTGATACGGCCAGTTGCGGATGAAGACCGATTGACCTTCAATGAACGCGGTGTGCGATTCCAGCTCGGTGAAGGTGGAGATGTTGCTGGGCACGAAGTCGGAGGTGGTGACCTCGATCATTTTCTTCAGACCCTTCACCGTTTCCGGGCTGTTGATGACGACGTTGCCGTTTTCGTCCAGAATGCGGCCGCCGTACGCGCCGATGAACTCGATGAAGTTACAGACAAGACCTTCGTATTGTTTGGCTTGCATCAGATAACCGAATTTGGTGTCGCCTTGGCCTTTGTTCTCCTTGGCCATTTTGACCAGCTCGTCCCACGTTTTGGGAGGCGTCTGCACCAAATCTTTGCGATAGAACAGGATTCCGGCGTCGATGAAACGGGGCATGGCGAATTGCTGCCCGTCCACTTTTCCGGCATTCAGAGCACCCTGAATGTATTTGGACAGGTCCACTCCGTCACTTTCGATGTACCGGTCAAGCGGTTGGAGATAACCGGCTTTGGCAAATTCGGCCGGCCAGATCACATCCAGATCGAACACGTCGATTTCGCTCGATTGGCTGGACAGCATGGTGACCAGCTGATCGTGGTTTTGCCCGGTATCGGCGGGCATTTCCTTGACCTTCACCTTGATGTTCGGATGGGCCTTCTCAAACGCTTCGATCAGCTTCTTGGTGCCCTCGGTCACATCCTTGCCGCGTGCGAAGGTGATGGTGACCGGACCTTCGTTTTTGCCCTCTTCGGTGGACGAAGAGGAGCAGGCCGCCGTCGTGAGGACCATGGCAAGTCCCAGCGTGGCTGCAAGCCACTTCTTCCAGCGTCTCATCGTTTTTCCCCTTCCCGTTGTCGAATTTTTTGGAATTTGAAATATGGTGGAACCGCTTTCCGAACTTTGTTCGGAAAGCGGGGGTTCACGAATTTCAGACAGGAACGGCGAACCGGACTTGGTCACCGGTTTTCGCGGACAAATAGGCCGCGTCGAGGATTTCCTGGATCAGGATGCCCTCTTCCGGTTTGCAAACCGGATCCGCTTGTGAGAGGATCGCATCCGTGAAATTGGTGAGCAGAAGCAGGCGGTCGTCACCGGGGCCGGGCCGATACACGGTGTCCACCGGTCCGTCTCCGTTGTCTTCGAAGAGCGTGACGGTTCCGCGGTTGAAATCGACGGAAGCGCCCGCCTTGTCGCCGTACAGTTCCAGATACACCCGATCCTCGTTGATGTAACTGGCCCAGCTGGCTTCCAGCAGCATGGAAATGCCCTGTTCGAACTGGATCATCGCCAGCGCAAGATCTTCCACATCATAAATCCCGTTTTCCTGCACCTGTCCCCAACCGGACAGTTTCATCCTGCGGGGTCCGAACACGTCATAGGTTTTCCCCACGACGGAAACGGGTTTCGGATGGCCGATCACCCACAGCGCCAGGTCCAGCACGTGGACGCCCACATCGATGAGCGGTCCCCCGCCGGCCAGCTGCTTTTGCGTAAACCAGCTTCCCCAACCCGGGATTCCGTTTCTTCGAATCCATCCGGTCTTGACGTGGTAAATGTTGCCCAGACGCCCCGACTCCACCCAGCGCTTGACCAGTTGCGTCTCGGGCCGAAAGCGGTTGTTCTGAGCGACCATCAGCACTTTTCCGGCCTGGTCGGCCGCTTCTTTCATCTCGCGGGCCAAATGAACGTTCAGGGCCATCGGTTTTTCCGTGAGCACGTGTTTGCCCGCCCTGAGCGCGTCCACGGTCACCCGGGAGTGCAGGAAATTGGGCACGCATACGATGACGGCATCAATATCCGGAGACTCCAGCAAGCGAACATAATCCGCGTGGACTTCCGGGATGCGGTATTCCTCGGCCACGTTCCTCGCGGCATCCAGGGACACATCGGCAATGGCTTGACACACCGTGCGGGGCTCTTTGGCGATTGCGGACAGATGTGCCCGGGAAATGCCGCCGGCTCCGACAATGCCGATCCGGACCTTCTGCATCCTGATTCACCTCAACAGACATTGCGTCTCATCTTCCGGGAAGCTTCCGTGAGACCGGTTGCCGGACCGTCACGGCGGTTTCCCGGGCCGTTCGCCGGGCGCTGCTCCCCGCGTGTGTTCCCGGCGAACGGACACTCCTTGCTTTACACGGTCACGCTGACCTTTTCTTCCGCGGAGCGGATCGCGGCCAGCACCACCCGGAGGGCGGACCACCCTTCTTCGCCCGGAACGGCGTTTTCCCGCCCTTCCAACAAAGCGCCGACGAATTCGTCGATCACGCCGCTGTGGGTTTGACCGCCTTCTTCATTGGTGGCGATCTTTCCGGTGGAGTGGCGTTCCACGTTTCCGTCACGGAAGCGGACGATCACCTGGGACTCGGGATCCGTGCCGATTTCAAGGATGCCGTTTTCGCAGTACAGCACGGTGCTGTTGTCTTCTCCCGGGGCATGCGTCCATCCGGCCGTCACCGTTCCGATCGCTCCCGACCGTGTCCGGGCGACGATCACCGCGTTGTCATCCACGTCCGCCTTCTTTTGCAGCGTGGCGGTCATGGCGCTCACTTCCACGATCGGTTCTCCGATGAGCCACTGGAGCAAGTCGATCTTGTGCACGCCGAGATCACCCAATGCTCCGACAAATGCTTCTTTTTTGCGGAAGAACCAACTGTCCGCTCCGTCCGCGCTCCAGCTTTCCGGGCCCCCGTGGGCGAATGCCGTGCGGAAGGTGAGCACCCGTCCGAGCCGGCCGGATTCCAGAATTTCCTTGGCCTTCACATGGGGAGGCATCATCCGCTGATTGTGTCCGATCATCAGTTGGACCCCGTTTTCCTTGGCTTCGCGGATCATCGCCTCCGCCTCTTCGGCGCTGATGGCCATCGGCTTTTCACACAACACGTGAATCTTCCGACGGATCGCCGCCAGCGACGCCGGGGCGTGGAAGGCGTTGGGGGTGCAAACGCTGACCGCGTCCGGCTTCTCGGCTTCCAGCATTTCCTCGTAGGATTGATATGCCCGGCCCCCGTACGTTGCCGCCATCTTTTCCGCCCGTTCTTTCACGATGTCGCAAAAGGCGACGAGCTCCACGTCCGGATGGGCCGCGTATTCCGGAATGTGGCGATGAACGGCGATGCTTCCGCATCCGATGACACCCACACGCAATTTGGCCATGCTCCGACTCCTCCCGTCAAACCCACCAGATTTCTTTCAGTTGTTCGCGGGGCAACACCTGAAGAATGTGATCCACCGCTTTGCGGAATCCTTCTTCGATCGACAGCAGGGCATCTTCGTGCTCGATGCTCACCACGTAGTCGTAACCGACCAAACGCAGCGCGCTGAAAATGTCCGCCCATTCTTTCAGGCTGTGACCGAAGCCCACCGTCCGGAACTGCCATGCACGGGTGGAAAGATTTTCGTATGATTGCATGTCAGTCAGTCCGTACATGTTGACGTGTTCCTGGTCGATGGCAGTGTCCTTGGCATGGAAGTGGTGGATCGCTCCTTCACGCCCCAGGATCTTGATGGCCGCCACCGGATCAATGCCTTGCCACCAGAGATGGCTGGGATCCAGGTTGGCCCCGATCACTTCACCGACCGCTTCCCGCAGTTTCAGCAGGGTGTAGGGAGTGTGCACCGCGAAGCCCCCGTGAAGCTCCAATCCCACCTTCACTCCGCGCTCGGCGGCATATGCACCGGCTTCCTTCCAATAAGGAATGATTTTTTCTTCCCACTGCCACTTGAGCAGCTCCCGGTATTCGTTCGGCCAGGGAGCCACCGGCCAGTTGGGATAGCGGGCGCCTTCACCGTCACCCGGAGTGCCGGAGAAGGTGTTGACCACGGGCACTTCCAGCTTTTGTGCAAGCTCCACGGTTTTCAGGAACGTCTCGTGGGACTCCTTGGCAAACGCCTTGTCAGGCGTCAGCGGGTTTCCGTGGCAGCTGAGGGCGCTGATGATCAGGCCGCGGGATTCCACCGCTTTTTTGAATGCTTTCAGTTTGCCCTCATCGGCCAGCAGTTCATCCGGATTGCAATGCGCGTTTCCCGGATAACAGCCGGTTCCGATTTCCACGGCTTCCACGCCGCTTTCTTTCACATAATCGAGCATTTCCTCGAAAGGCTTCCCGGAAAACAACACCGTAAAAACCCCGAGTTTCATGAAACACGCCCCCCGTTTCCGAACATCGAACCATCTGATTGGAATCAATAATCAAAAAACATACCAAAGAAAATTGTCGGAATGCGCTTACAGCTTTTTGTCCAAATGGTGAAACCGTTTGACTACCATTAGCATAATGGAGAAAAACCATTCCTGCAACCAGGTTTTTATGAGACAACCCACCGAAAATCATCATCATTTCACTCATATTCTTGCTAAAACGCGCAGGCGATTTTCAGAGAAAAACGGAGAAAACACCCCTTTTCCCGAGTGAAACCGGTTGCACAAACGTTTGTGAACACCGGTTCATTCCCTTTCCGTTCAGGCTTCGAAACGTCCTCCCGTGACCCGCCGCATCCGTGTTCTTGCATCCCTCTTCCAGCCGGATATAATATACCTCGAACCATTCAAACCAGACGTTTGGGGACAATGAAATGAGACTCAGAAGAAATCCCGAAGCCAAACCGTTTTTGATCCGACATCCGCGGGTGTTCGTTCCCGCCGCAGAACATGTTTCAGAGTGGCGCGGCAAATGGAAAAGCCGGTTTGCCCGGCCCGATCTGCCGCTTTATGTCGAACTCGGTACCGGAAAGGGACAATTCCTCGCCCAGGCTTCCCTGCGTCATCCGGACATCAACTGGATCGGGGTGGAACGCATCGAGGAGCCCTTGTTCCAAGCCGTGAAAAAAGCGGAACAAACCCGGGCCGAAGCCGGAGAAGACCCCGACAACCTCCTGTACATCTGGATGGACGCGGAAAAACTTCCGGAGGTGTTTGCAAACGGGGAAGCGGATCGTCTGTATCTCCATTTCAGCGATCCATGGCCGAAAAAGCGTCATGCCAAACGGCGATTGACCCATCGCAGGTTCCTGGACCTTTACGCCCGGTTGCTCTCTTCTTCGGGGGATCTCGTCCTGAAAACGGACAGCCGGTCGCTCTACGAGTTTTCTCTGGAAGAGTTCAAAGAAACCGGATGGACCGTGGTCGAATGGTCGGAAGACCTCCATCACAGTCCCTTTGCCGAATCCAACATCGCCACCGAGTATGAACAAAAGTTTGTTTCCAAAGGCATGCCCATCCATTACGTGCGTGCCGTCCCGCCCCGATTCCGGGATGATCGTTGACTTTCGCGGGAAACAGTCTATAATTAATGTTTGTATGGTCTTCGGTGAGAATTTGCGCTCCTGGGACCTGAGGATAGCATGCAAAGATCGGTGAAGAGGATTCACCCTCACCGGCCCGCCCCGCGTCACCGGCGGGTGTCCGTCCATTCGAAGCTATCCGGATGGACCGGGCAACACCAGCGGACCGGATCCCGACATTTGCTGCATCAAGCAAATGATGAGAGGAGCATGAACCATGGCACGTTATACCGGCCCTCGTTGGAAGCTGAGCCGTCGTCTCGGCATCTCCCTGTCCGGCACCGGCAAGGAGCTGAAAAAACGTCCGTATGCTCCGGGCCAACACGGACCGGGTCAACGCAAAAAGTTGAGCGAGTACGGCATTCAGCTGCAAGAAAAGCAAAAAATGCGCTTCATGTACGGCGTGAACGAGCGCCAATTCCGCAACCTGTTTGCGAAAGCGGGCAAAATGAAAGGGATTCACGGTGAAAACTTCATGAAACTGCTCGAATCCCGTCTGGACAACCTCGTGTACCGCCTCGGCTTTGCGCGTACCCGCTCCCAAGCCCGTCAGCTGGTCGTTCACGGTCACATCACCGTCAACGGCAAAAAAGTGGACCGTCCGTCCTACTCGGTGCAACCGGGCGACGTGATCGGACTGCGCGAAAAAAGCCGCAACCTGAAAATCGTGAAAGAAGCGCTGGAAGATCGTCAATATCTGCCGGAGTTCCTGAGCTTCGACGAAAGCAAAATGGAAGGAACCTACCTGCGTCTGCCGGAGCGTTCCGAAATGCCGACCGAAATCAACGAAACGCTCATCGTCGAGTTCTACTCCCGCTGATGACGAAGCAAAAACCGCCGGATCACCGGCGGTTTTTTCGTTTCCGCACACGTTCGCCCGGAAAGGGTTCTTTCCGGCTCACCCACACGCATCCAAGGTTTCCTTGATATACTATGAAAAAATCCACGAAGGATTATAAATGAAAGTCTAGTGAATTTCTGGTAAAATATTCTTAAGGAGTAAAGTTCAAGGATTGCAAAATCCGGTGTCCGTTTCCCCCCATCGGGGACGGAAAAACGCCGGCAGCCGTTTGACGTCCGAAAGTGACCGTGAATCGGGAGATATTGGCCCCTGCCGTCCATCATCGCCAAAGGCAGGTGACTTCTGATGGCTCCACCGAAGCACATTCTGACCGCCTACGTCGTGGTGATGAATTACAGCTCCGAAATCCTGTTGGTCAAACATCCGGAAAGCGGCTGGGAACTGCCCGGCGGCCAGGTTCGGGAAAAAGAATCGATCCGGCTTGCCGCGATCCGCGGCGTGAAGTCGATGTGCGGCATTGACATCAAGCTGATCAGATTTTGCGGAATTTTCCAAAACGTAAGATCCGGCATTTGCAACACGTTGTTTATCGGCCGCCCCATCGGCGGCAGGATGAACGTGGGAGACGCGGCGGAAGACGTCGGCTACTTTCCGGTCGAAACGGCCATGCGCCTCGTTTCCTGGAACAACATCAAACAGCGGATCGTCTATTGTCTTGACGAAAAAAAACATCCGTTTTTCGTGGAGTTCTGAATAACGTCGGCACCGGTGTTGCCGCGGTCCCCGGCCGTCCCCCGGATGATCGGGAACCCCGCGAGACCGTGTGCCTCTTCATTGTTGCGACGGAACATACAGCTTGCCCATCTTGCCGATTTTTTCCCGGACTTTGTTGACCAGAGATTCCGGCCGGATGACTTTCGCATCTCCTCCCCATCCGAGCAACCAGGCCACCAGTCCGTCGCTGACCAACACTTTGGCTTTGAGCTCGAACCATTCATCGTCCACTTTTTTCAAATCGACATCAAGTCCGAACTGGTCGATCACCACGTTGACCAGATGATTCCGGAAATGGATCGTCACCGTTTCGCGTGTTCCGGTGAACATGTGAAACACCTTGCCCAGATACTCCGCAAGGTTGAATTCGTTTTTCCGGAACCTTTGGTCCGTTACCGTGAGGTTCCGGATCCTGTCAACCCGATAATGGCGAATCATGTTCTCCGGGACATACGTTCCGATCAGGTAGTAAAACCCTTGGTTGAACACGAGTTCCACCGGTTCCACTTCGTAAAACTCACCGTTCCTGCGCAGCACGAATTCCTTGTTGACGTTGTAACTCCCGTATTGAAACAGCACTTTTTGCTGGCGGATCACGGCTTTTTGCAATTTTTCAATTTCATATCGGATGGTGCGATGATCCAACCTGACATACCCGTCGAAATGAACGTGTTTGCGAAGTTGCGCCCGCATGTGGCGGCTGGTTTGGGACAGAAGCTTTTCCACCAGTTTTTCGGCGTCGGAACGCGGAATGAACTTGGCGGTCAACACCGCATCCACCAGCATGCGGATCTCATGATGTTCAAAAGAACGCTCGATATGACTGTATCGATGAATCCCGCGGGGCCCGGTTTCCTGATACACCGGAAACCCGTTTTCGTCCAGCGCGGCGAGGTCCTCGCGGATCGCCCGGTCCCCCGCATGGCAGTGGGGGCCCACGTCCCGCTGCAATCTTTCTTTCAGTTCCGCCAGGGTCAGCTTGTGATCTTCATCCGTCTCTTCCCTGAGGATCTCCATGATCTTCAGCAGCCTCTCCCGGTTGGACATGCCTCATCTCCCTCTCCGTTGATTCGTACGTTGCTCCGCAAGCCCATTCTAGCAAAACAGGTCCGCCATTTTCGGCGGACCTTCCGGACACAAATGCGGAAAGCGTGACGAATCATACGAAGATGGGCATGTTCAGCCGAGACGGATCCGGGCAAATTTCCGCTTGCCCACCTGAATCACCGTACCGTCCGTGACGGGAATTTTTGCGGCGATGTCGGTCACCTTCTCCCGGTTGACGCGCACGCCTCCCTGTTGGATCATGCGCCGTGCTTCGCTGTTGCTCGAAACCAGGCGGGCCTGCACCAACAGCGGAACGATTCCCGCTTTTCCTTCCTCGAGAACTCCTGCGGGCAGCGTCACTTCCGGCAAGTCTTCCGGCAGATCCCGTTCCTGGAACACCTTGCGGAACCGGTTCTCCGCTTCCCGGGCCGCTTCTTCCCCATGATACATTCTCACCAGCGTGAAGGCCAGTTTCATCTTGGCATCCCGCGGATGGATGTTGCCGTCCTGCAGCCCCCCTTGCAGGGCCTCCAATTCATCCACGGTCAGATCGGTGGCCAGCTCGAAGTATTTGTGCATCAATTCGTCCGGCACCGACATCGCCTTGCCGTACATTTCGGCCGGCTCTTCATCCACGCCGATGTAGTTGCCAAGGCTTTTGCTCATTTTTTTCACGCCGTCCAATCCCTCGAGAAGGGGCATGGTGAGGATGACCTGTTCTTCCTGTCCGAACTCCTTCTGCAACTGACGGCCCATGAGCAGGTTGAAGGTTTGGTCGGTCCCGCCCAGTTCGACGTCGCTTTTCAGCGCGACGGAATCATACCCCTGCATGAGCGGATAAAAGAATTCATGAATGCTGATCGGCAATCCGCTTTTGTAGCGTTTGGAGAAATCGTCTCTTTCCAGCATGCGGGCCACCGTGCACTTGGACGCCAGTTCGACCACTTCGGCAAATGTGAGGGGACTCAGCCATTTGCTATTGAAATGCACTTCCGTCCGCTCGGGATCCAGCAGTTTGAAGAGTTGGTCGGTGTAGGTGCGCGCGTTTTCCAACACCTGTTCTTCGCTGAGCTGCTTTCGCGTTTCCGATTTGTCGGTCGGATCCCCGATCCGTCCGGTGAAATCGCCGATCACCAGCTGAACGACGTGTCCGAGATTCTGGAAATCTCTCAGTTTGTTGATCACCACGGTATGACCGATATGAATGTCCGGAGCGGTGGGATCGAGGCCCAGTTTCACCCGGAGCGGTTCCCCGGTTTCCACGGACCGGCGGAGTTTCTCCCGGAGGCTTTCGATGGGAAGGATTTCCGCCGCGCCCCGTTGAATCACTCGGAGTTGCCGCTCGACTTCGGCCATGACTTCAGGCCGAACCGCCGGCTTGTTTTCAGTCATGTTCATCCCTCGCTTTCCATAGAAATAAAAAAGCCCGCCCCCTGTCAAGGGACGGAGCTGGTCCGCGGTACCACCCTTGTTGGAAACGGATCGTCACGAGTCCGTCTCCCTCTCTGGTCGGATAACGGGTGCTTCACCCGGGCAGAGACTGTCTGCCGGCTCCCAAGTGTAATTCATCACGCAGCGGACTGCCGGTTCACACCTGCCACCGGCTCTCTGTGAAGTCCCGTCTGCGGACTACTTCGCTTGTTCACAGCTTTTTCGCTGTTTTTCCCCGCCTTCCGGTACCCGGGGATTTTTGGGACTATGCTATAATATTAGCGGAGAATGAGGAGGGTATCAAGTGAATGAAACGGTCTGACGCCCACCGTCCCGGGGGTTTCGGAAAATCCAGGACATTGAAGGTGGTCCTCACCACCCTCTATGTCCTGCTCATCGTTTCACTGGTGCTGGTCGTCGGTGCCATCGGAGTGGGGGCAGGCATCGTATCGGCCATGGTGAAAGATGAAAAAATCAGGACCCGGGAAGACTTCGAAAAAGATCTCAACAGTCTCTTCCAGAACAGTTACGCCTACTTCCGAAACAAGGACAAAGACAACAATCCGGTGAGAATCGGCGCCTTTCGCAACGACGGGGACGTGCGGAAACTGATCAAGTCCCTGGACGACGTCAGCCCGCACCTGATCGACGCATTCATCGCCATCGAGGACCGGAAGTTTTACGAGCACAACGGGATCGTCCCCAAATCGCTCCTGCGCGCCGCCTGGCAGCAGGCCACCAACGCGGAAGTCACCACGGGCGGAAGCACCATCACCCAACAGTTGGTCAAAAACGTGATCCTGAAGAACTTCGACAAGGATCTGGAGCGAAAAGCCAAAGAAATCGTCTTGGCCATTCGTCTGGATTCCATGTTCGAAAAAGATGATATCCTCGTCTATTATATGAACAGCGCATTCTTCGGAAACGGGGCCAACCGCAAGCAGCGTCTCTACGGCGTGCAGGCGGCGGCCCAGGGGCTCTTCAACAGGGACGCCAAAGACCTGCATCTCGCTCAGGCTGCCTATATCGCAGGAATGGTTCAGCGCCCCAACTCCTACAACCCCTTTTTCGGGAAAGACGGGGACAAAAATCTGGAGCGCGGTCTGAAGCGGATGAAGATGGTCCTGGACGCCATGCTGGAAACAGAGAAAATCACCCAAGCCCAATATGAAGAGGCGCTGAAATTCGACATCAAAAAGTCGCTGGCCAAACCGGACCACGTACAAAACTCGTATGCAAATTATCCGTTCCTGATGTACGCCCTGGAACAGGAAGCCGCGGAGATCCTCATGGAAAAAGACGGCCTGAGCATCGAGGAGCTCTCCAAACAGGGCAAGTACCGGAGCACGCTGGAAGAGTATATCGGCAAGGTGAAAACGCGCGGGTACCACATCTACAGCACGATCGACAAAAACATGTACGACGCGGTCGTCAAGGAAGCAACCAAAGGCCTCCGCTTCCGCACCCGCACGTACGAGGGCCGCAAACTGCAGGAACAGCTCGGTGCGGTGGTGATTGACAACAAGACGGGAGACATCCTGGCGTTCGTGTCTTCCACCACCGACGATGACGTGGACCATGCGTTCACGTCCCGGCAACCCGGATCGACGATCAAGCCGCTGCTTGTATATGCTCCGGCCATCGAGGAAAAAGTGATTTCCCCCAACACCATCGTGGTCGACGAGGAGCTTCCCAAAGCGGACGGATCCGGCATTTACAAAAACTCCAACAACAAATACAAGGGACCGGTCCGGGTGACCGAAGCCCTGAAATGGTCCTACAACATTCCGGCGATCAAGGTATTCCGGAAGCTGGGCTTTGAAAACGGGTTTGAATACCTCAGACAACTGGGGCTTCCCCCCCATCCCAAAGACACGGAAGCATCCGCCATCGGCGGCATGACCCGCGGATATTCCGTTTCCAGAATGACCGCTGCCTTTGCCTCCCTGGCCAACGGCGGCGTCTATCACAAACCGCACCTGATCAACAAGATCACCGATTCGGACGGAAACGTGATCTGGGAACGCAAACAGGAACCGCAACAGATCTTCTCCCCGCAAACCGCCTACCAGGTCACCACCATGCTGAAATCGGTGGTGCGCGGCGGAACCGGCACCTACATCGGCAGCCGCATCCCCGGCTACGAGATCGCCGGAAAAACGGGAACCACGCAAAACGACAAGGACAAATGGTTCATCGGCTATACGCCGCAAGTGACCATCGGTGTGTGGAGCGGATACGACATCGAGAAATTCACCCTGAGCCACAACACCCTGATTGCCCAACAGGCTTGGGTGAACATCTTCAAAGCGGCGGCCGCGGCCAGCCCGCAGTGGTTTGACAAATCGGCCCGCTTCACCAATCCCGGCGGCCTGTTCTGGGGAGTTCCCTGCCTGGATTGCGACCGCCTCGAACAATGGAAGAAGAAAGAAGAAGAACAGAAGCAAAAAGAAGAAGAAGAGAAGAGAAAGAGAGAGGGAGAACCCCCCAATGGCCCCGGTGACCAGCCGGGCCATGATCCGAATGACTCCAAGCCGTCCGACCGTCCTCCCGGCGGCGACAGGGATGACGACGGGAACGGCAATCATGACAATCCCATCAAGCCTCAGTGGCCGCCTTCGCGGAATTGACCGGTTTCCGGTCGGCCATGGACACACCGGTCGGTTCACACGTCCCCTGTCATACAGGGGACGCTTTTTTTTCTATGTATTGTCATGAATTCACCGCCCGAGCAGGGATTCTCCCTGTGGTATAATGAGTTTTGCATTGATAAAGGAGGGTATGGGTGTGTTCAGCCGAACCAAACCGTCTAAGGACAGCATGAACACAGGCAAAACGCCCAAACGCCGGCTCATTCGGTTTGCCGTCATCGGACTTTCCGCCGTCACCGCCGCCATGATGGTGGGCGCTGTCGGGGTCGGCGCGGGCGCAATGGCCGCCTTCGCGAAACATGAGAAACTTCGCGAAAAGGAAGATTTCGAAAAAGACCTGACCGGTTGGTCACAAACCAGCTACGCGTATTTCAGACCGGTGAACGGTCAACCCAAATTGATCGGCTCCATGATCACCGAGGATGACCGGCAACTCGTCAAGGATCTGGACGAGGTCAGCCCTTTCCTGATCAATGCCCTCATTTCCACCGAAGATCGTGAATTCTTCACACATAAGGGGATTGTCCCGAAAGCGATTTTCCGGGCCGTCTTGCAGCAGGTCTCCGGAAGTGACACACAGACCGGCGGAAGCACGCTCACGCAGCAGCTGGTCAAGAACGAAATCATCAACAGCCGGGAGAAAAGCTTCAAGCGGAAAGCTTTGGAAATCGTCAACGCCATCCGGATCGAAAAGTACTACGACAAAGAGGAGATCTTGATCAAATACCTCAACAGCGTGGAATTCGGCCGGGGCGCCCACGGGACAAAAATGATCGGTTTCAAGGCTGCGGCGCGTGGCATTTTCAACAAGAAACTGGATGAACTGAATTTGGCACAGGCCGCCTATCTTGCCGGAATGGTTCAGCGGCCGTACGACCTCAATCCGTTCGGGAAAGAGGAAAAGCTGAAAAAAGGCCTTCAGCGCATGGAACTGGTTCTCACCAAAATGGTGGAGAACGGCAAAATCACCCAAGCCGAGAAGGAAGAGGCACTGAAATTCGATCTGAAAGGATCATTGGCCAAACCGACCGATTTTGTCAAAGGGTATGAGAGATACCCGTACATCATCTCCGCGGTGGAACGGGAAACGGCGGAAATCCTGAAACAGCTGGACAAAGGCAATCCGGAAGCCGCCAGCAAGAAGGACAAGGACTACATCAACCAGGTCCGTCAGGGCGGCTACAAGATTTACACCACCATTGATGAACAGCTGTACAACGAGATGAACGATTCCGTCAAAAAGATCAATTTCCCGAAACGAAAGTATCGCGGAAAAGTCCTCAAAGAGCAGATCGGTGCCGTCCTGATCGACAACAAAACCGGCGCGATTCTTTCGTTCGTGTCCGGCCGGGACTTCAAGGAGAACCAGCAGGATTTCGCCCTGGAAGAAACCAACCAGCCCGGATCCACCATCAAACCGCTCCTGGTGTACGGACCCGCGATTCATGAAGGGATGATCTCCAAAGATTCCATCATCATCGACGAACCGGTTCCCAGAGCGGACGGATCGGGAACTTACAAGAACTCCAACAACCAATATGCCGGTCCGGTGACGGCCACCGTTGCCCTGCAGAAGTCGTTGAACACCCCGGCGATCAAGATTTTCCAAAAGCTCGGGGTTCAACACGGGTTTGACTATCTGCGGAAAATGAACATGCACCCGCACAAATGGGACAGCGAAGCCTCCGCCCTGGGAGGCATGTCCGCCGGATTCACCCCGAAGCAGATGACGGCCGGATTTGCCATGATCGCCAATCACGGCATGTACAACAATCCCTATCTGGTGGAAAAAATCGTGGATGCGGACGGGAATGTCGTCTATGAACACGCCAAAAATCATCAACCCAAGCAGATCATCAGTCCGCAAGCCGCGTTTGAGCTCACCCAGATGCTGAGAACGGTCCTGCTGCCGGGCGGTACCGCCAGCACCATCGGGGCCGAACTGGCCGGTTGGAACATTGCCGGAAAAACGGGAACCTCTTCCGGATACAACGATTTGTGGTTCATCGGTTACACCCCGGAAGTTTCGCTGGGCGTTTGGACCGGATATGAATACAACCTTCCCGCGGACAAGGATCTGAGCAAAAAAGCTTGGACCCGCTTGTTCAAAACGATCGTGAAAACGCAGCCCAATCTGGTCCCGCGCGGAAGCAACTTCACGAACCCGGGCGGCATGATCGAACCGAAGTGTTTCGAGTGTGACAAAGTGCCTGCCCAGCCGACGGATCCCGAATCACCGGGAGACGGCAATCCGCAAACCCAGCCCGGAACCCAGAATCCTCAACCGGGGAACACGCAGCCCGGACAAATCAAGAATCCGGGGATCACACCCCCGTCCGGTGATCCGTCCAATCAACCGCAACAAACCCCCGACGGATCAAATGACGGTCAGCAGACCGGCAACGCCGGAAATCTTGGTTTGATCGGCGGACTGCTGCCGAAAAAACCGTGAACGCAAAAACACCTTCTCCGATGTGGCGGAGAAGGTGTTTTTTGTTGCCGCTTCAGTCTTCCATCGTGGAAAGATCCCCGGTCGGCAGGCCCAGTTCCCAGGCTTTGAGCACCCGGCGCATGATTTTCCCGCTCCGGGTTTTGGGGAGTTTGTCGCGGAATTCGATCTCACGCGGAGCAGCATGCGCGGCCAGTCGGGTTTTCACGAATTCCCGGATTTCCTCCTTCAACTCTTCGCTGGGTTCATATCCCGCGCGAAGCGCGATGAACGCCTTGATGATTTCACCGCGAACCGGATCGGGCTTGCCGATCACGCCGGCTTCGGCGACAGCCGGGTGTTCCACCAGCTTGCTCTCCACCTCGAACGGTCCCACCCGTTCCCCGGACGTGTTGATCACGTCGTCCAGTCGTCCCTGGAACCAGAAATAGCCTTCTTCATCCCTGTAAGCGGAGTCCCCGGAGATGTACCAGCCCGGAATGCGGAAATATTCCTGATACTTTCCGGGATTTTTCCAAATCGCCCGCATCATGGACGGCCAAGGCGTTTTCACGGCCAGATGCCCCATGGTGTACGGAGGAAGTTCATTTCCTTCATCATCGAGGATGGCCGCTTCCACCCCGGGAATCGGACGCCCCATCGAACCGGGCTTCAATTCCATCTGCGGGAAGTTCGAGATCAGGATGCCCCCGGTTTCGGTCATCCACCAGTTGTCATGAATCCGTTTGCCGTAGACTTTGAGTCCCCAGCGCACCACTTCCGGATTGAGCGGCTCGCCCACGCTCAGCACATGACGGAGGGAAGAAAGATCAAACCGTTTCGCCACTTCGTCCCCGGCTCCCATCAACATGCGAAACGCGGTGGGCGCGCTGTACCAGACGGTCACTTTGTATTTCTCAATGGTGGCATACCAGTCTGCCGGATCAAAGCGGCCGCCGCGGATGACGTTGGTCACCCCGTTGAGCCACGGAGCGAAAATGCCGTAGGAGGTGCCGGTCACCCACCCCGGATCCGCGGTGCACCAGTACACGTCATTTTCCTGCAGGTCCAACACCCATTTGCCGGTCTGATAATGCTGGATCATTGCATTGTGAACATGGAGGACGCCTTTGGGCTTGCCGGTCGATCCGGACGTGTAGTGGATGAGCATCGGATCTTCCCGGTCGACCCATTCTTTCTCCAGGTCCGGGGATGCCGATGCCATTTCCTCCTCAAAGCGGTAGAACCGTTTTCCCTCGTGGACCGGAAGCTCCCCTTCGGCTCCGACGAGAATGATGTGTTTGAGATGAGGGAGTTCACCGAGAGGAACCCGCGAAAGCAGACCGGGAACCGTCACCAGAGCAACCGCTTCGCTGTTTTCCAGCCGGTCTTTCACGGCTCCCTCCATGAACGCTTCAAACAACGGTCCCACAACCGCTCCGATTTTGATCGCTCCAAGGAAGGAAAAATACAGTTCGGGTGTGCGCGGCATGAAGATGAACACACGGTCTCCCTTATGTACGCCGATTCGGCGCAACACGTTTCCAAACCGGTCGGAACGCTCTTTCATCTCGGCGAACGTGTAGCGTTCATCCCGGACCGCGTCACTGTACATCAGCGCCGTCTTGTTTCCCCGACCTTCCTCGACGTGGCGATCGATCGCTTCATGGGCGGCGTTCACCTTGCCCGTTTTGGACCAGGTGAACTCGGATTCGACCTGCTTCCAGTCAAAGGAACGGACTGCTTCTTCGTAGTTTGCCAGGTTGTTGCCCGTCGTCATCACCGGGATCCGTTCTTCATGGTTCACGCTCACGGAATCGGCCTCCTCCATGCAAACGATTTCAATTTTTTATTTATTATAACATAAACAAAAATATATTCAATTTAGGTTTTTATTATGATAAAGACAGCGCCTTCGCATTCGGCGAAGACGCTGTCCGGGAGTCGGTCAGTGCCTATTTCTCGGGACGAAAAGTTTTGCAATCCGTTTCCTTGCTTTCGGAAGCCTGTTTGCCGTGATGAGACACCACATAGATCTCTTTGGCGTTGCACAGGTTTCCGTCGCCCCAATAGGCACAGTTGTTGACTTCGCACAAAACGCCCTTCGGCATGCGAACTCCCTCCTTGATCGGGATGGGATTAGTTTGCGCATGCCGGCGGTTTTCAAACTTCCAAGAAAAGGATCGAATGAGACCGAACCGTTTTCCGCCCGCCTGTTCACTCCTGCCGCGGTGCGGCTGCAAGCATGCCCCGAACGATTGCGCACGAACGCTCGGCGGCCAGCTCGGTGAATTCAACGAAATTGACGTTTGCCGAATGATCGGCTCTGTCGGACATGGAACGGATCACCACATACGGCACACCGGCAAGATGACAAACATGGGCCACCGCGGCTCCTTCCATTTCCACGCACGCCCCGTCGAACATCTCCCGGAGCTCTTTCACTTTGGCAGGGTCGGAAATGAACTGATCCCCGGAAAGAACCCGACCGGTGGCCACGGTGACGCCTTCGATGCTTTCGCCCGCCTGCTTCGCACGTTCGATCAATGTTTCGTCCGCGGGAAACACGGAGACTTCCTGAAACGGAACCGTTCCCCTCGGAAACCCGAGCACGCTGGCATCGATGTCATGTTGCTGGCAGTCGGTGGAAATGACGATGTCTCCGATGTCCAGGTCCGGATGCAAAGCCCCGGCCACACCGGTAAAAATGACGGCATTCACGCCGAAACGGTCGATCAGCAGTTGGGTGCAGACGGCGGCATTCACCTTCCCCACTCCGGAGCGGGTGACCACCACCGGCACTCCTTCCAGCATGCCCCGGTGGTACGTGATTCCCTGGATGACATGCGTTTCTTTTTCTGTCATGACTTCAAGCAGTTTGGCCACTTCCGAATCCATGGCCCCGATGATTCCGGTCACATGTGTGGACATGGGTGAAATCCCTCTTTCCGTGATCACTTGTTTGATGCAATCGCCGCCCGCGATACGGCGCGGGCGCCCGTTCGGTCGGGGCTCGGCGGGAGGTCAGTCATTCCGCTCCTCTTCCCATTCCTTGAGTCGGGTGGAACCGCGAAGCTCGATGGAATACTGCAGGATGACCTGCCCGGACTCCACCGGCTCTTCATTCATGTATTTGGTCAACAGGCGCATGGCCACCGCTCCGATGTCGTACATCGGAACCGCCACCGTTGACAGCAGGGGCCGCGTCCGGGAAGCCAGGGGGATGTTTTCAAAGCCCATCACGGACACGTCTTCGGGCACGTTCCTCCCCGCATCCATCAATGCGTGCATGGCTCCCACGGCCATTTCGTCGCTGGCGGCAAACACGGCGGTGATGTCGGGCACGGTCTCCAGCAACTCTTTCATGGCTTCATAACCGGAACGGTACCGGAAATCTCCGACCTTCACCAGTTTTTCATCGAGCGTGATGCCGTTCTCCTCCAACGCTTCCTTGTACCCCAGCCAACGCGGATATCCGCCGACCGGGTCGGTGAGCGGCCCGCTGATCATGGCCACTTGCCTGTTCCCTTCATGGATGAGCACGGAAACCGCTTCTTTGGCGGCCTGAATCTGGTCGATGCTGACAAACGGCCATTCTTTCTTTTCATCGCGGGTGGCCGCCAGCACAACCGGAACGGTGGCCGCCGAAAAGAGTTCCCGATGCGCGTCGGTCAATTCGCCGCCCAAAAACAGGAGTCCGTCCACCTGTTTTTCCAGCAGCGTTCCGATCAATCCGAGTTCACGTTCGTTGTTGAGATCGGAATTGCAGAGAATGATGTTGTAATGATACATGGAGGCGATGTCCTCGATGCCCCGCGCCAACTCCGCATAAAACATGTTGGAAATGTCGGGGATCACCACCCCGACGGTGGTTGTTTTCTTGCTGGCCAACCCCCTCGCCACGGCATTGGGACGATATCCGAGTTCGCGGATCACGTCCAGCACTTTCTTGCGGGTTGCCGGCTTGACGTTGGGATTGCCGTTGACCACCCGGGAAACCGTGGCCATCGACACACCGGCCTCCCGGGCGACATCATAAATGGTGACGGTATCTTTCTTTTTCATCATGTTTTTCACATCCCCCAAAAAACACGCTCGCGAACCGCCGCTGCCGGCTTCAGGTATTTCGGGCGGCTCCCTGTTCCATTTGTTCCTTCAGTTCCATGACGTACGGCAGTGTGTGTCCGGTGATGCTCGTCCATGCCTCTTCCGATCCCCGGTTGATCCAGACGATCGGCTTGCGGGGAGCGAGCGCCCTGTAGAGCTTCCTGGTGGAGATCAGACGGGGAGTCATCGGGGGCAAAGCGGGATTTTTCCGGCGGGCTTCCTCGATGAGCCGCCAGGCATGTGCTTCCGAAGTGAAAAAATCAACAATCGGACTTTGATCCTGTCCGGCCAAAATCACCATGTTGCCTTCCTGATCAACCACCACCCAAATGCGTCTCAACTCCGCCAACGCTCTGGACACTTCCCAGCCGTTCCCCATTCCCTGTCCTTCCAGCGTCGCCTTTTCCAACTTCCGGAGGCCCGCTTCGACATCCGGGTCGATCGGTCTGCCGGCCGATGAGGGAGCGGGACGTTCAGCGGGTTTTGAAGGCCTCTCCGGACGGGGACTGCCCGACGCGGGGGCGGGACGGGCCGTCGAAGCGGATTCATTCGGCGATGGGTTCGTTTCCGCTTTCGCCCGATCCGGTTGAGGAGCGGTCATGGAAGGCATGGGCGGTTCCTTGGGCGGCTGGGGCAAGGCCGCGTGTGCAGCCCCCAGAATCCTTTGTGCGTCTTGCGGCGACAGCGGCATCTGTTCGGGGAGCCCGAAATGAAGGTATGGCGCTTCCGCTCCCAACTCCCTGCAGCGCCTGAAAATGACGGACCATGGATGGTGCTTTGCCTGTCCTCCCGAACGACGGGCAATATGGGCGGCATCCGCCTCACTGACATACACGGTCACCGTGTATTGCTCGGGCTGCATCTCCACCAGGAGAAGATTTTCATCCTGGGTGGGAACCCATGCCCCCGGCATGGAAGCCAAACGCTCCACGGAATATTCACGAATCATCGCGTGCAGTTCCTGTCTCCCGATCATCGCCATCGAAGGAAGTCCGGGATTGAAAGTCATCCCGTCCACTTCGGAGCGAAACACCCTGATCAAAAACGGAAGGGCCGGTTCTTCCACCAGCTTCAGCCATTCCGGATGCTCCACCTGCACCCTGTCCACGGCCTCGCGATCCGTGAAGACGGCCACGTACCGGCTTCCCCGTTGTTTGCCTTTTGTCAGCACGGGCTTCTCGCCCGCTTCGGACACTTGATAAAGAACCCACCATCTCGTTACACCGGACGCAAAATTCCGGATGACGCTTGCAAAGTCCAGACTTCCGGACGTCCAACGTTCCAACGATTCCCTGGCATTCAACAGTCGTTCCCCCCTCTGTGTCCCCAAACTCGGATCACGGGCATCTGGCGGTGGATTCGCGTGTTCATGATTCATGATACCAAATTTCCTGCAAAGAAAGTGTGCCCGACACCATGTTCCGAACCGTTCCGACCGGTCGGTCCAAGAAGGAGGACGGCATCCCCGCCCACGACCGTCAGGGGGATGCCCGGCTTCCTTTCGTGTCACGCACACTTCTTTCCGTTGCCGTTTATTTCCGGACCGGTAAGTTCACTTCCAGGAGACCGGAAGCGATCAAGTCATCCATGAATTGCTCGAACATGGGGAGATCCAGTTGCTGTTTGGCATCCGACAAGGCGACGGCCGGATTGGGGTGAACTTCCAGCATGATGCCGTCCGCTCCGGCGGCCAACGCCGCCTTGGCACAGGGAAGCAAAATGTCCCGTCGCCCGGTGGAGTGGGAAATGTCCACGAAGACGGGGAGATGGGTTTCGTTTTTCAATATGGGAACCGCCGAAATGTCCAGCGTGTTCCGGGTCCATTTCTCATACGTGCGAATGCCCCGTTCGCAGAGCATCACCCGGTCATTGCCGCGGGACATGATGTACTCGGCCGCATAGAGGAACTCCTCCAGCGTCGCGGCCAACCCCCTCTTCAGCAAGACGGGAATCCCGGATGATCCGGCCGCTTTCAGCAGTTCAAAGTTTTGCATGTTGCGGGCGCCGATCTGAATGATGTCCACGTACTTTTCGGCCATGGAAATATGGGCCGGATCCACGATTTCGCTGACCACCTTGAGACCGAACGCATCCGCCGCCCGTCGCAAAATGATCAGACCTTCTTCTCCCAGTCCCTGAAAATCGTAGGGAGAGGTGCGCGGCTTGAAAGCGCCGCCGCGCATGATCCGGATCCCCCGATCCCGGAGCACCCGGGCCACCGCGAATACCTGTTCCTCCGATTCAACGGAACAGGGACCGGCGATCACCAGTCCCGGAGGTTCTCCGATGCGGACATCCTCCAAGCGGATCACCGTTCCCCGCTCGTTCCGCTTGCGGCTGACCAGGAGTTCCCGCTGATCGGCATGGGTAATGAGATCCAGCGAAGCCTTGAAAATCTGCTTGAACAGATGACGCACCGTCTCGTCGGAGAAAGGGCCTTCATTGTGCTTCACCAGTCGGGCCAGCATTTCTTTCTCCCGTTCGGGATCGAATTTGTCGGTTCCCTGCCGCTTTTTGATTTCCCCGATTTCCTGTACCAATCCGGCGCGTTCGTTCAAAAGGCGCAGCAGGCGCAGATTGATGTCGTCCAGTTGTTTTCTGAGCTCTTCCAGCTTTCTGTCACTCACTCGACTGTCTCCTCTCGGCTCAACCCGTTGCGGGACCGGATGTCCCGAACATTGGATTCTTTTCGTCCGATCATGCTGATGTTCCGCCCTTTCATTTCGTCGCCAAGCGCACGGCTTCCCTCAGAGCGTCGGCCGTCACGTTCCAATGGGATGCATGCCACGTCACCCGGCCGTCCTTGACCAGAATGGATTGCGGAGACTCATGCTTCACCTGCAAGCGCTCCGCAATTTCATTGGAAACGGGTCGTTGCTCAATCACTTTGACATAAGCGATTCGCACCTTCCGGGCATCATCCGTCCGCGCGAAACGTTGAAGCTCCTCCATGGCGGCGGCGCTCACGGGACAGGCGGTGCTGTGTTTGAACAGGAGAACCGGACGCTCCGAAGCGTCCGTCAACAGCTCATTCAGCTCTCCGGAACCGGTCAGCTCCCGGATGGTCTCCATGTCGTCCTTCACGCTCCTTCCCGCATGTGTCTTTGTCTTTTCGGGATCAGGCTTCGGGCTCCCGGCGGATGTTCAATTCAATGTAGGACGAGCGCTTTTCCCCGCTTTGCTCGTTTTCGCCCGTTCCTTTGCCGCTGTCTTCGCCTCCGGAGCCGGGCGGCGGAAGGGGAATTCCGGCCCAATGGGTCTCCGGTTCCTTTTCTTCTTCCGGCTTGTCCAGGAGAACCCCGGCCTGGCTTTTCACCACTTCCAAAAGCTCTTTCCCTTTCTCCCGCGCCTTGTCCAGGTCAATGCCCAGTTCTTCCCGGAGTTCGCGTCCCGGTCTGGGGGCCGTCAGGAGAGCCACCGCCGCCCCGACAATGCCACCGATCAATGCTCCGGCGAAAAACGCCCTGCCTTTACCCATCCCATACCACTCCCCTTCGGTTCAATCTCATGACCGCTTCCGGGATCGCCGACGTCGTGCACGCCCGGGCGCTGACGTTCCGGGTTGATCACCCGCGGGCAACCGAAACGCCGGCTTCCTTCTTGACAAGTTTTTCATAACATCCCGTCGGTTATCCCTTGCGAAGTTTGTGGATCAGTTCAACTCCGGCACCGACCAGCGCAACCACATTGCCGAGTCGTTTCCGGTTGGCCTCGGCCGCTTGGGAGATTCCCTTCACGACTTCGCCCAGGCTTTGCCCAAGCTCATCGGCAGATCGAAGCAGTCGGTCCGCCTGTTGTGTTTTTTCCCGAAGTTCTCCCACGAAATGCCTGGTTTCCTGCAAGGTTTTCACGGATTCTTCCAGCGCGTCTTCCGCTTTCTCGCCGAGATCCCGCAGAGTCCGGTCAAAGGTGGCCGCCGTTTTCGAAAAGATGAGAAGGGTCCTGATGAAAAAAACGGTTCCGACGAGGATCGCCACCGCAATGGCAGCCACGCTGATTTCAATGATCAATATTTGCCCCTCCCTTGTTTTTGCGGCATGCACCCGCTCTGTAGAGAGATGCGCGGATTCCTCCATCCGAATGATGCCCCGGATGCCGGTTCCCGCGCACCGTGATCGGCCGGCTTGTCCCGTCGGCGAACCTCCTCCCGGGTTCATCCTCCTTCCCGGCGGGGTCGCCTGTTTCCGTGACTCCATTGTACTTCACCCGGCACGTGCCGAAAAGGGAAAGTGCCGCGGGAATGTTGAAAAATCCGTCACAGCCGGCGAAGAATTGCTCGTACACGAAAAAGATCCTGACGGAAATGCTTCTTAGAAATGAATGCATATTCACACGAACAAAACCTCTTTCGATTAGTCACAATTTTCAGCTTCTGGAAGTCATGATGACCACGGAGTATAATATACAGGGAATCCAACCATGCAGATCCGAGGTGAACAACATGAAGCCCAGATCCGTCGTAGTCATGAAAGGCGATCAAACCGGACAGGAACTTCTCGAAGAAGCCCTTCGCGTTCTGGATCCCGGTGTCATCGGTTTTGAGATAGACTTTCAAACTTTTGATTTAAGTCTTGAAAATCGGCGCAAAACCAACAACGAGGTGGTTTACGAAGCGGCCCGCGCGATGAAACGCACCGGTTTCGGACTGAAAGCGGCCACCATCACCCCGGAAGAAAAAGGGGACGTGGGCAGCCCCAACGCCATCTTGCGCAAAGAGATCGACGGAAAGGTCATCATCCGCACCGGCCGGCGCATCCCGGGCGTCCGTCCCGTGGCGGGAACGTTTGCCCCGATTTCCGTCATCCGCATGGCCGTCGGCGATGCCTACGGAGCCAAGGAATGGCGCGAGGGAGAAGGCCTGGACGAAGTGGCTTACCGGACCGAAAAAATCGACCGGAAAACCTGCCGCGCCGTGGCCGAATTCGCCTTCCGTCATGCCAGAAAAACCAATGCCAAGGTGTTCGGAGGCCCGAAGTACACCGTCAGCCCGGTCTATGAAGGAATGCTGAAAGAAGAAATGGATGCCGCCAGCAAACGGTATCCCGAAGTTCGTTATGAGCCGCAGCTCATCGACGCGACTTACGCTCTCTTGATCAACAGCACCGGTGAGCCGCTGGTGATTCCCGCCCTGAACCGCGACGGCGACTGCCTGAGCGACCTGGTACTGCAGCTGTTCGGCTCCATTGCCGGCTCCGAATCGATCCTGATGAGCTTCGACGAAGATTTCAACACCAACGTGGTGATGGCCGAGGCACCGCACGGCACCGCTCCGGCCCTGTACGGCAAGAACGTGGCCAACCCGATGGCAATGATCCTTGCAGGCGCTTCCCTGCTGACGTATTTCAATGATCCGAAAGCCTCCGCCGCTTCCCGCGCCATCTACGAATCCGTGATCGAAGCCGTCCGGGAAGGCATTCGCACGGCAGATCTGGGTGGCAGCGCAAGCACCGACGAATTCACCAACGAAGTCATCCGCAAGGTGCAAACCAAGCTGGAAGTGTGGACCACGCTCCAAGGATTCTGAGCCTTCCATGCCGCGGCTCCCCCGATTTACCGGGGGAGCCCCTTCATTTACAATGAGATGAGTGCCGTTCGGAGAAACCATACGCATCATGTGGAGGCTCGCAAAGATATGAACATCCTTGTCAAACGCTTGATCATCTATGTGTCGGGGCTGGTGTTGGTGGCTCTCGGCATCGCCCTGGCCATTCGCGCAGGCATCGGGACCGGGGCATGGGACGCGCTCAATGTGGGACTGGAAAAAAACGTGGGACTCACCGTCGGTTCCTGGGTCATTCTCGTGGGTGTGATCATGGTGCTGATCAATGCCTTGTGGATGTGGACCAAACCGGAATTTTCCTCTTTAATCGCCGTCTTGATCATCGGCCCGTTTGCCGATGCCTGGCTGTGGCTGATCTCCGTTGAACCCCGCCACTTTCTTGCGCAGTTGCTGTTGTTCCTGGCGGGGCTGTGCTCCACCGCCCTGGGACTGGCCGTCTATCTGCAGGCCGGGTTGACCCCCACTCCCCTGGACCGGTTCATGTACGTGATTTCCGCCAAGACCGGGCTCAGTCTCGGCGCTTCCAAAACCCTTGCCGAATGCCTGGCTCTGGTGTTGGCCTGGTCGCTGGACGGTCCCATCGGTCTCGGCACGTTGTTGCTCACGTTTCTGGTGGGCCCTCTGCTCCAGTTCTTCATGTCCGTCGTTCCCCTCCGGCCGGACGACGCCAAACCGTCCCGATGAAAAGGTCCGCCGTCTTTTGGCGGCACAAGGAGGAAACCCGTCCCGTCCCGCCCCGATCGTTCCCGCTTGCCCTCCCCGGCATGGCGGGACGTTTTTTTTTGCATGTTTTCCGCACACGGAACATTCAAACAAAAAACACCCGGAACTCCGGGTGTCCCGAGCCGGGGGATTCATGCAACCCCCGCCTCACTTTTTTCTCGGTAGTTTTCTTTTTCCTTTCAGGATGTCCATGCCCATTGTGGGGTCCGCTTGCACCCTTTTGGCGAACTGTTGCAGCTCTTCCATCTCCACATCGGCCTGCGTCACCTTCATCAGATATTGAAGAACGGCTTCCATTCCGCCTTTCTCGTGCGCCTGGCGAGCCCCGTGCAGGATCTTCTCCATCTTTTCCTCCGTGAGCACTTTTCCACCCATGATCGTGTTGATCATCTGAACCAAATCTTTGATGGAAATCCCTTGGCCCAAAACGACCCCTCCTTTTTCGACTCATTTTCCACTATATGGGGAGCGATGCACGGAGGGAACACGGAAAACCGCCCAAGCCGAAATTGGATGAATACCCGTTTTGGCGGACCCGGGTAAAAGCCTTTACCATTCGCGGGTACAGGACATAGAGTGAACTAGCTGCCGATGAGGAATTGCCGCCTGCCCCATGGCCTGCGGCGAGAAATCATCCGGCAATCCAACAGCAAGGAGGGGTTCGGGTGAGCGGTTACGGAGGCTATGGATTCGGATTCGGCTGGAGACAACTGCTGATCTTCCTGCTGGTCATTGCCACCATCTTCGTCTTTGTGGGCGGAGGATTCGGCAGAGGAAGATACTGCTGAGCACTCCCGCAAGGATGACCTGAACTTCCCGAGGAGGGCCGGCTGCGGCAAATGATGACGGACATCTTTCCGATTACCCCTGAGAGGAGGTGAGATCATGAGCTACGGATACGGCGGTTTCGGCTGGAGACAACTGCTGATCTATCTGCTGGTCATCGCCACCATCTTCGTCTTTGCAACCGGCTGGCTGGGCTACGGCGGTTACAAATGCTGAGCCCGGAAAACCAAACGAATGCGAGGTGAAATCATGGGCTACTACGGAGGATATGGATTCGGCTGGAGACAGCTCCTGATCTTCCTGCTGGTCATCGCCACCATTTTCGTGTTCGCTTGCGGATGGACCGGCTACGGCGGAGGTTACAAGTGCTGAGTTCCGAAAAAGCACTGTGAGGTGAAAACATGGGCTACTACGGAGGCTATGGATTCGGTTGGAGGCAACTCTTGATCTTCCTGCTGGTCATCGCCACCATTTTCGTGTTCGCCTGCGGATGGACCGGCTACGGAAAATACTGACCAATCCATGCTGATTCGCGAATTGCCCAGACAAAACCATCGGTCCCAATTCCGGGATCGCCCCGGTAAGTCCCGCTCTCGTCTTGCCCCGCCGGGGGCTTTTTGTTTTTTCACAAACAAAAAAACCGCACCGGTACGAAGCCCGGACGGTCACCCGGAGAACGAGGGTCACTCGGCGGTTCCGCCGGAATGAATGTTCAAACGGGGCTGCTCTTTCTTGAGCAGACTGATCAACATGCGCATTTCTTCGAGCAACACCAGTTCCACCACTTGCTGATTCTTCCGGAGCTTCCTGTTCTCATCCATCAGTTGGCGGAGTTGCCGCCGGGTTTCTTCAAGCTGTTCTTCGATCCTGTCCAATCGCTGCTCGGACATTCGTGATGCAAAAAGACGGTCGGACAACACGCCGCACCTCTTTTCATTCAGACTTCGTCCTTATTGTATGCAAGCTGCTTGTCCCCGGTATCGATGACCGCCCCCGTCCGTTCATCTTCGATCCGAATGTCCCAAGGCGATTCCTCGTTGCGGATCGACCGGATCAACTGCAACAAGTCCGCATATTTCTTCTTCACTTCCGTCTCATACCAGTCGTAGGAGCTCTTCTCCTCACGCAGACGACGGTTCTCTTTCCGGGCCCGCTCCAATTCCCGCTCGCGGGCGGACAGTTCTTCCGACAATCGGCCGACGGCCTTTTTCAGTTCCGTCCAATCCTCGCGGGCTTGCCTCATCCATTGGATCACCTGCGGAAATGCATCGGAGGTCAGCATCCTGGATTTGCGGAGCTGCCGGAACACCCGCTTTTTTTTGGCCTCCGCATAAGAGTCGGGATCCTGTCTCCTGAGAACGGCATTCCATCGAAAACCGCAGGCCCCCGGAGTCCTTCCCAGCTTTTTGCCCACCTTCTCGAAGGCTTCGATCTGGGTCCCGCCCTCCATGATCGCTTGCAAGACCTCTTCCCTGAGCAACCGGTCTTCCTCGGGAGTCCACCTTCTTCCTCTCATCCCACTGTCACTCCTTTCCGGCCAGTCTGCACCCGCAGGAAGGGATTCCTATGATTTTTATATAGTCACGAACATTGTCCAATATGTTCCTTGACACTGAAAAAGAAAAAACAAAAAAGACCAGGAGCTCCTGGTCGCAATGAAAGTGGGTCAAGATAAAGGAGTTGAAGAAGCGTGGTAGCGTAAGCAAGAAAATCTTCCTCACTTACACGACCCATTGTACCATGCTTCCCGAATTTTGTCGATATTTTGCAAAGAATCCGCATCCGTTTTTTCTCAGATCACCCATCTTCTCCAGAAGAGGAAGGTCCCCGGTTCATCGATCTCTTTCAAGGCCTTGTGGAACTGGGCGCGGATCGCTTTGTTTCCGGGAGCCATCCGCATCGCCAACCGGAATTGGCGAACCGCCTCTTCATACCGTTTCATTTCCATGTACAGCTTGGCGCAGCGAATCCTGCACGCCGGATGTCCGTCACCGTACTGATCCGCCAATTCGAGATGGAGCATCGCTTGTCCCGGTTTTCCCGACAGCAGGTAGAATTCGGCCAGCAACGTGTGACTGACGGCATCCTTGGGATTGAGTTCCAGGCTCATGAACAGGAGGTTCCGGGCCAAATCGGTTGAATCGGTATGGGTCATGAGATAACGGGCATATTCGCGGAACGCCTTTGAAAATCCCGGATGATTCCGGCAAAGCGACCGGTAGGCAGCCTCCGCGGCGCTCAAATCGCCCCGTCCTTCCAGGATTTGAGCATGCAGGAGCTCCGCTTCCCTGTTGCCCGGTTCCAGCAACAGCGCCTCTTCCACCGCAGCCTGTGAACGCTTCCAATCATGCTTCTGAGCTTCCAGCAAGGCCAACAGCAAGTAATGTTCCACTTTCGGTTCTTTCCGGATCAATCGTTCGATCCGGTTCCGGTTTCGCCGGTAACTGCCGCTCATCCATCTCCGTTCTCCCGATCCCCATGCAAAATCGGCATCGATGATGGGACCCGCCAACGGATTCTCCCCCCCTTTGTCCGGTTTCGTCCGACCCGGCCGTTCCGTTCGGGGTTTATCCATTCCCGGGCAGCTCCATGCCGAGACTCATGCGAACCCGGGTTTGATAATCGGTTTCGTAATAATCCAGCTCTTCCCTGAGACATTCAAACGTCCTTGAAAGGGACAGCACGAGATCCCGAAGCTTTGTCGGCGGCGTCCGCCGGAATTTGATGGCCTCCTGGCCGGTATAACTGTATCGCCCGTCTTCTTCATACACTTCGTTCTTCGGGAAATAAAACGCATAGACACACGAATGCATGATTTCGCTCAACACTTTTTCCGCCCAGTCTTCCCGGAAACGGCTTCTTCTGAGGACCAGGGACGCCTTTTCCCGGGATGCTTCACAAAGCACGCTCAGAAGGCGAAGATCCCGAAGAAATTCACACAAATAGTTTTTTGTCTCTTCCCCCGCATCCTCCGCTTCCCGGAGCAGTTCGGGAACGGATACATGATTCAGAAAATGATCCAGTTCCCCGCACACCTGCTTCAGGCGGTCATGCGCAACCTTCAGAAGTTCTTTTGTCTGTTCTTTGGACATCGGTGACAAACCCCCCTCAGGAAAACCAGGTCCAGACACACACATTCACTTCCAGTATATCACAAGGATCCTATCATTTCCTCAAATGAATCCATATGATTCCTGCAAAACAAAACCGGCGGTCAGACCGGGAAGGTCTGACCGCCTTGAAGGAGCGCTATTGAACAGCGGAATGCTTGTCCGCCTTGTCCTGCCCGAAACCCGTCCATCACTCACGGAAGATCTTCGGGATGTTCAAGAACGCCTGCCCAGCAACAGGGCGTGATCCACTTTGATGCAACGATCCATGACGACGGTCAACCCGTGTTCTTTGGCATACCGAGCAGCTTCTTCATGGATCACGCCCAGCTGCATCCAGACACAGCCGGCTCCCACTTGCACCGCTTCCTCCACCACGGGCATCACGGTCTCACTGCGCCGGAACACATTCACAATGTCGATCTTCTCTTTGATCTCCGTGAGGGAAGCGTACGGTTTCTCCCCGAGCACGGGCCCTTTCAGATTGGGATTGACCGGAAAAATCCGGTAACCGGCCCGTTGCAACGCCTCGGCGATCAGGTAACTGGTCCTCTCCGGCTTGTCGGAACACCCCACCACCGCAATGTTCCGGGCCGATTTCAGAATGGCTGCCCTCTGTTCGTCCGACGGATTTTGGAACATGGTTTTCATCGGCTCCTTTCGGTCCCCGTTTTCAGATTCCATCTTCTCAGTTTGTGAACATTCAGCCGCGACACCCGTTTGACCGCCTCCAGAAGCCAGTGCGGCACCGCTCTCCCGCGAATCAAAGGATATACGGTCCGGTATCCGAGCGCCAGCCAATCCCAGCGCCGATCCCTCCCCGTCCCCAAAAATTCGGCCACGTCGACCACTTTGGCCCGGCCGTCCACAAGCAGGATGTTCCGAAGATGGATTCCCTTGGGGTTCAATCCGCATTGCCTGACATGCTCCCGGGCTTTCTCCACATCCCGCATCGCTTGCTCCGGAACGGGAATCCCTTTCTCCAGGCATTCGTGAAACGTGGGACCTTTTTCCCGGCTCAGCACGAGAAATCCCTCTCCCTGGCCGAGAAACCTGCAAAAGAAGGGAGAGTCCCCCAACCGTCGATACACTTCCGCTTCTTCCCTCACTTTGTGAAGCCGGTCCGGTCCGTAGATCTTGAACACGATACTTGGATCATGGACCGTCCCGATCACGGCGGCATCCGTGCCCCTGCCGACGAGAAAGTACCCGGGCGGCAGCGGTCCCACGCTCACTCTTCGATTGTCCGGATAGGTCCGGATGCGAATTTTCTGGATCGGAGGAGCGATGTTTTTCCATCTTTCCGCGAAATGTCGTCTCACCTGTTCATGGTTCATGAAATCTTCTCCATCCCGGAACAAAAATTGGGGTATGCTGGTGAAAGAATCCTGCAAACCGGAGGCGACCCGGATGCGACAAGCAAAACGGCATGCGCTGATCCTGGCTTCAGGCGATTTCTTTCTGCTGCTGATCTTTTCCTGGCTGGGCCGGATCACTCACCATCTTCCGGCCGATCTTCCTTCGGTGCTGAAGACGGCCTTCCCGTTCGTGGCGGCGTGGATTCCCGTGGCATGGTCTTTCCGCCTTTACCACGCTGCCTCCCGGGGGTGGAAGACGGCGATGTTTCGGACATTCGCCGCGGTGCTCATCACCGTTGGGCTCGGAGTCCAGTTGCGGGCCTGGATGCTGGGACGCCCGTTTGATGCGTTGTTTGCTTCCGTCACGTTCCTGACCCTGTGCCCTTTGTTTCTGATGTGGAGGATTCCGCTGGAACGCAAACGGCGACGGACGTGACGCAAAAAGAGCCGCCGGCCCCCGCGGGGGCCTCTCTCACCAAACCGCCTGCCCCGAAACCTCCTTTTTCCCTCCCGTCCGGTGAACGGGCCGTTTTTCGGCGTGACTCCATGCCCGCCCCGCTGTTCCATCTTCCTCTTTCCCCGTTTCTCTTCCGAAATAACGGAGAAAACATTCCATCGGCTCACGGGCGCGCAACCTCACATGGCCAACGCGCATGTTTTCCATCTTTATTTTAAAGGAAAACCATGATCCCAAAAACACTCGGGTTGAACTGTGCGGGAATCGTGGCCTCCGCCAGTCCCGTCCGCTCCGGACGAAACCCCTTGCGTCGGTTCGGCAGCTCCGGGAGATCGGCCAACGTCATGCTTCTTTGCAAGCCCTGATCGAAAACGGACTCAAATTCCCTTGAAACGGGCTCCGACTTGCTTTTGTCAAGGCACTCAAAAGCCCCCGGAACCCGTGTGACAAAGCCGGGGGCTGCTTCCGTTCACATCATTGCAATCTTTCATCCTCCGCTGACCCATTTTGCCTCTGACGTGATATACTCAGACCGATGCCGCCGTTTTGAGCTCGATTTCAACCCTTCTTTCGAGAGACGAAAATCTCACACAGTCAGGAGAGTGCGCATGTCCGAACAGATTCGTTTCCGGTCCCGCCATTTCACCAAAGATCAAATCCGGGAACTGGAAGACTGGATGAATGAGCATTTCCGGAAGGGATACGCCGTGGTCATGTTCGAAGAGACCGATTCCGGCCGGTTTGTCCAATTGGTCCGTGATCCCGGATACCGGATCCAAGCGCGGATTCGTTTCTTCTATCATGAAATGGAAGCGGACCTGGACCGATGGCTGGAGCAAAAAATCCCGGACGGTTGGAGCCATGACATCCGTACCGATCGCGAGGGATACTGGGTGTTGATCCAGCGTGAAACCGGCGAGGTCATGCTGCCCCCTTCCCGGATGCTGCTCGCCCAGATGGTGGAGCTGTGGTGGCTGTGGTTCCTCATGGCAGCCGTCTTCGGCATCCTCTACTTCACCACCGCATAATCAGCCGCAACCGAACCGGCCTCCCAAAGACGCCGGGGGGGTCCGTCCGCCGAACACCGGCCGTTTTCCGTCATCCCCCGGCTCCCGGCGCCGGCCCGGACCGTTCCGCGCCTGCGGAGTCAACGATCAAGTTTCCGTCCAATCCTTCCCTGACAAGGCTCCAGATCTCATCCATGCGCCCCGGCTTGGCCGCCACCAAGGAGACCGGTCCGTTCAGTCCCGGCGATCGGTCTGCGTCAACCCACCGCACTTCGGAGCCTGCTTCCATGGCCACCAAAAGTCCCGCAAACAGGTCCAGCCCTCCCGACCGATACACCACCACCGCATCCAGATCTCCGCGCGCCAACATGCACCAAGCGAGCGATGGCGCCCACAGCCGAAACACCCGTTTGCAACACTTGTCCAAATGATGCTTCAGGCGCATGCCCCGGGAATCATCCCGGACCTTGTATCCCTGCACCCAGGCAACGGTCGGCCATTTCCCTCCGCCTTCCTTCATTTTGAGCGGCACCCCGTTGCAAACCACCCCTTGTCCGCGGAGTGCGGTATACATCCGATCCATGTGGGGATCATACACGACGCCGAGCTCGGGTTCTCCTCCTTTGAGCAGGGAAATGCACACTCCGTGAAGCGGCAGGCCCACCGCATAGTTGTTCGTTCCGTCCAACGGATCGACCGCCCAGACCCATTCGCTGTCCGGCAGGCCCGCCGATCCGAACTCTTCCCCCACCACCCGGTGTTCCGGGAACATCTTCAAAATCCCGTCCACGATCAGGCGTTCCGCCGCCAGATCAACTTCCGTCACCACGTCTCCGTATTCATCCTTGAACCGGATTTCTTTTTCGCGAAGAAGCTCGTCCCTCGCCAGTTTTCCCGCTTCCCGGGCCAATTTTTCCGCAAGTTCCGCCGCTTGCCGGATCATGTCCGTCTCTCCCCCTGATTGTGAAAGATGTGTTCCCACATGATAAATGATTGGAAACATCTTGTAAATTCCCAAAAAAAACAAATCCCACATACCCCCTACGGGGCAGTGGGATGGAGGTTGAACAAGCGTCACGAAGCGGCTTGTTTGGCAGCCTCGTCGAATTCTTTTTCGATTTCCTCGGACGGCTTCCCGGTCAGCAGGCTGACCAGCACAATGGCAATCGTGCAGGCGATGAAGCCCGGAATGATCTCGTAAATGTCGTCGAACTTCACGGATCCGAGGAACGTGCCGTCCATTTGCTCCCAGGCGATCACGACGATCGATCCGATGACCATGCCGGCAAGCGCCCCCCATTTGGTCATGCGTTTCCAGAACAGGCTGAGGAGCACCACCGGACCGAAAGCGGCACCGAAACCGGCCCAGGCGTAACCGACCAAGTCGAGAATCGTTTTGTTCGGATTGAGCGCCAGATACATGGCGATCAGGGACACGCCGAGCACCGACAGACGGCCGGCGAGCACCAGCTCTTTGTCAGATGCGTTCCGGCGCAGAAACGCCTTGTAAAAGTCTTCCGCCAGGGCGCTGGCCGTCACCAGCAGCTGGGACGAAATCGTCGACATGATCGCCGCCAGGATGGCCGCCAGCAGGAAGCCGGTGATCAGCGGGTGGAACAACACGTGAGCCAGATAGATGAAGATGGTTTCCGGGTTCTCCAGAGTCGCCCCCGCATTTTTCACGTAGGCGATCCCGATGAGCCCCGTCAGCATCGCGCCGGCGGTGGAGAAGATCATCCAGCCCATGCCCACCCGACGGGCCCGTTTCACTTCCTGCACTTTCTCGATGGCCATGAAGCGTACGATGATGTGCGGCTGTCCGAAGTATCCGAGACCCCATGCCATCAGCGAAATGATGCCGATGGTGGTGGTTCCGGTGAACCAGTTGAGCATGGCCGGGTCGATCGACCGGATCGTGTCGGCGGTCGCCGAAATTCCGCCCACTTCGGTCAGGGCGACGACCGGCACCATCACCAGGGCGATGAACATGATGGTTCCCTGCACGAAGTCGGTCCAGCTCACGGCCAGGAATCCGCCGAACAGAGTATACAGAACCACGACCCCCACCGTGATGAAAATGCCCGTTTCATAGCTCATGTTGAACGAAGTTTTGAACAGTTCGCCGCCGGATACCATCCCTGAAGACGTATACAGCGTGAAGAAGACGAAAATCACCAATGCGGACACGATCCGCAGCATCCGGGAATTGTCCTTGAAGCGATTTTCAAAGTAATCCGGAATGGTGATGGAGTTGTTGGCAATCTCCGTGTATGTCCGAAGACGCGGAGCCACATACAGCCAGTTCAGCCAAGCCCCGGCGCACAGACCGACGACGATCCAGCCCGCGCTCCATCCGGAAACATACATGGCACCCGGCAAGCCCATCAGAAGCCAGCCGCTCATGTCGGAGGCGCCGGCACTGAGAGCGGTGACAACCGGCCCCAGATCCCGTCCGCCCAGCATGTAGTCGGACAGGTTTTGCGTCCGTTTCCATGCAACGTAACCGATGGCCAACATCGCAATCATATAGATGGCGATGGAAATGATCACACCGAATTCCTGAGACATTCCGTTTTCCCCCTTTACTGAAATAGTGTGAAAAAATTCACAAATACATATTTTCCGGCGGGCCGACAACGGCAACAAGAGCCGCTTGCCGAAATAACCGAAGTGAAAACGCATTCAAAACATCCGCCGGAAAAGACGGCATCAAGAGCCGTTCTTTTCGATCAACAATATTTTGGAAGCCTTGGTGAAGGTTTCTGCGTCAATCAGTCCCAATTGCCGCAATTCTTTCAAGTCTTCCAACATGAGTTCACAGTCTCCGGTGCCGTCCCCAGTATAGATGATGACACCGAAACTTTTCAACAAATTTTTGACCTCTGTCAGATTTTGCATGATATTTCACCTCGACGCATGCAAAAACAAACGTGCAGTGATACAATAAAGAAAAGGGTCTCACCGGAAAGGGGGTCCGGGGTGCACTCGTCCCAATTCATCCCCGTCAAGCGACTTGCCGGAGAACTGATCGTCTCCCGGAAGCGGGGAATTTTCGGCCTGACGCTGACAACCCGGGAACTTGTTTTTCAAAAGCCAAATCTTTCCTATCATCTCATGCTTGAGGACATCATCGGCATCCTGCCGTTCACGTCCATCCGATTTTCCGGATTGACCGAAGAAAACGGGCCGGGCATTCGACCGTTCGGCAAACCGGTCAAAATCACCGCCACGCGGTTGGTGGTCATCCACCGGGGAGGAGCGACGGAAAAACGGATGACCGATCTGGTCATTCCCATGCCCACCGGATTCATGGAATATATGCGTCGACATACCGATTTTATCTTTTTTCCGGATTGAACGCAAAAATACGTAAGTGACAAAAAACAGCCCGCGGTTCCGCAAGGACCCGGGCTGTTTTTTGTCGGTTTCAGGAGGTTCGGGCAGGGCTGAGTCCCGGAACGGCGCGGTACACGGAGACGGCGATGAAGGCTCCGAGCACCGCCTTGGCCAGATCCCCGGGCAAAAACGGAAGGAGCGCCACCGCCATTCCTTTTTCGAGGGGAAGGCCGGTCACCGCGAGCAACCAGGGGAGCCCGATCACATGAACCACCAAAATTCCTCCGAGAAGATGGGACACCACCGCTTTCCAGAGGGAGGCACCTCCCCGTGCGGACAAGGTTCTCATCAGCAGGCCGATGACAAACGCGGCGACCGGAAAGCTGACAATGTACCCGCCGGTGGGACCGACCAGTTTGGCCAATCCGCCTTCGCCGCCGGCAAGCACGGGGGCTCCGACGGCCGCGAGAGCGATGAAGACGACCATGCTGATAAAGCCGAGGCGGGGCCCCAGCACGGAACCGGCCAGCATGACGACCAAGGTCTGAAGCGTGATGGGAGCCGGACCGATGTCGAACGACAACCGGCCGCTGACGGCCATCAAGGCGGCAAACAGAGCGGCAAGAGCCATGTCTTTGACGGTCAATTTGCTCATGGATGCGTTCTCCTTTGATGATTTGCGAATGATTTCCTCTTCAGAATAAGAATTTGTCGTTTTATTGTCAACCGAATTTATCAATCAGGTTTACATTTGATGCAAAATAAAAATGCCCGCTTCCGGTTCACGTTCCGGACGGGCTGACCCTCTTACCGGTATTCGACATAGGTGAGCTGCTTTTTCAGATCCCCCACCCCTTCCATCGCGTGCAGGACGATCACCGGCACGATGTCGTCTTTGGTGACGTCGGACAGGCTGAGACTCACCAGTTTGATGTCATGATAGACATAAGAAAAATCAATCCGCCGTTCCCCGTCGGCTTGCTGGAGTTTCTGTTCGACTTCCTGCAGTTTGCGGTGAATCTCGCCCAGCCTGGAAACGATTTTGGGCTTGCTGTCTTTGTTCAACTTGTAGTTGGAATACATTTCAATGATCGATTTGTAGGTATCCCCGAGTTCGCTGACCAGCCGATATCCGCCTGCCTCCCTGAATTCCTCGATCCAGGAGGTGGAACGCGTGCTCAGGTAATACATATGGGCTCCGACGGCCAGCGCCGCCACCAGGCCGTAGACTCCGGCGGTTCTCAGCCACGCTTTCAGTCGCTCCGACATGGCTTCCTCCCCTTGTTTGGAGTTTGTTATCTGATGTATATGGACAAACAAACGGCAATATGATTGTCCACCCCGGCCTCCAGCCCATGCGGATGTTTGCTCCGCCACATATGATGGAACCAGAGCGTCCCGACCGGAGGTGGAAACGGTACGATGTCCGTCAGAAAAATCAAAGTGTATGAGGGAATTGAGGCATCCCGGCACCCTTCCAACGTGTTCGTTGCCGTGGCCCGGAAGATCCGCGGCGGAGTGGTTTCCATCGTTACGGAAGAAACCGCACGACCGGTCTCCTTCCGGGAAAACGTGCTCGGCATTTTGTTTCCGGAGTTGCTGGAAAGGGAAAGCGGTTCCCGGTATCACTTCGGATCGGGATTTGTCATTCATCCCTCCGGCTGGATCGTGACCAATGAACACGTGATTCATCAAGCCTCTTCCATCCGCGTGAAACTCGACGGAATCCGGACGCCCCTGCCCGCGGCAGTGGCATGGCGGGATGAACAACGGGATCTGGCTCTGCTCAAAATCCGGCCTCCCCGTCCGCTGAAACCGCTTCGTCTGGGAGATTCCCGTCGCGTGGAAATCGGGGAATGGGTGTTGGCCGCGGGAAATCCGATGGGTCTCGACCAAACCTACACCGTGGGGATCATCAGCGGCAAAAACCGTCCGCTTCGCGTGAACAACCGCTTCTACGAAAACGTCATCCAGACGGATGCCGCCATCAATCCGGGAAACAGCGGCGGACCGCTGGTCAACATTCTGGGAGAAGTGATCGGCATCAACACGCTGATCATTTATCCGTCCCAAAGTCTGGGCTTTGCCATTCCGGTCGAAGAAATCAAGCCGTTGGTTCATCATCTGACGGGAAGATGAGCCGCCGGGCTTGTCGCCCCCAACCGGAAACAGCGCCGCGGGTCCGGGATGTTTCCCCGAATCCGCGGCGCGTTTTCGTCTCAAGTGGGGCTTTGCCGCTTTTTCATCTCCCGGATGATCCCTTCAATCACTTCCGGTCTGGAGAATTCAGGAGGCAGATAACAGGGCCCCGTCCCGGCATGGTCCCGGCCGACGATGAAGTGCGTGCAGCCGTAATTCTTGCGGACGATGGCATGAAACAACGCTTCCCGCGGTCCGGCGTATCGCATCCAGGCGGGAAATCCGGCCAGCAACACCCGGTTGCGGGGATCACAGTGTTCGATGAGCGTGTTCAACGTGAAAATGCTCCCGACCGGTGAACATCCGCACGACCGCTTGCATGCGGAAGCCCTCTTGAAACCTGCCCCGTCTCTTGAATCACCCGGCCGCATGTCTGGTAAAATGGAGTCGACACCCCCGGGAAAGGAGCAACCGCATGGAGCTGATTGTGTATCTGGCCGGCCAGATTCATGACGACTGGAGGGAAGAATTGCGTCGCAAGGCCAAAGAGCGCGGCCTTCCCCTTCTCTTCAAGGGACCCCAGGAAAACCACGACCGCTCCGATGACATCGGCGAACAGATCAAGGGAAAGCAACCCGGAGCGGTTTGGCGGGATCACACGGCCTCGGAATTCAACAATCTCCGCACACGCGTCTGGATGCAAAAAGCGGATGTGGTCATCGCTTTGTTCGGCGAAAAATACCGTCAGTGGAACACGGCGATGGATGCGGCCATGGCTCTGGCCATGAACAAACCGCTCATTCTGGTCCGTCCCGAAAGTCTTCATCATCCGCTCAAGGAACTGGCCCAACGGGCGCAGGTTGTGGTGGAGACGCCGGATCAGGCGCTGGATGCGCTGGCTTACATTTTCGAATGACGCGCCTTCAACGAACGCGGGCAGAGGAATCAGGCGACCTCTGCCCGTTTCGTTTTCAATCCTTGGCCAGCTGGGCCCGGTCTTCGAAAACCATGAAATTGAGATTGATGTTCAACAGCATGACATCCTTGCCGCTGCTTTGGTCCCTCAAAACGAAGTAATCTCTCCCCACTTGCCGGAGCACGCCGGTAAACACCCGGTTTCGCCACTGCTCACTGGCATCGTAGGTCATGTAGGCACTCACCCGTCGACCGATATTGGCCTGCATCAAATCTTCGGAGAAGTTTCGGTCATCCCTCTGTTGTTGGGACACATAGGCGTTTCCCGCATGATAAGGATAAGACCAGTACATGCTCGTTCCCCCTAGAACATAAAGACTTTTCGACAATTTTGCCTGGAGGGGATGTAGAAACAATGGCTTTTGTAGCGGCCGCTGTTCGTCTGGTTGAACCAGGTGGGCGGGCAAGCCCCCGGCGGTCTGAAAAACCACAGGGCATAGCGTCCGGGGTCAAAACGTTGGCCCTGAATGACTCTGTTGGCCAGTCGCACGTCGATCGCCCGGGCCGGCTGGTAGAAATACGATTTCTGCACCGCTTCGAATCCGCCGGGCGACTGAAAAACCATCTGCCTGATCGTCCGGATCCCCCGAAAATCCAGGCAATCGGCAAGCACGCGATTCACGCCGACATTTCCCACCAGCAGCATGCCCATCTGCCCGTCCCCCTCGGCTTCTGCCCGCATCAGACGCGCCAGCAACTTCATCCCTTCGTTCGTGGTCTGGATGACGGCCATGCGATCTCACCCCTGAAGTCAACCTATGTATTCCCGCCCCGAAAAAGAACCGGCCCGGACGGGTCCGGGCCGGGGAAGGTTCTCCGGAAATGCCGGCCCCCGCGGGCAAAAGCATCCGCAGGGAAAAGATCCGGCATCGACGGATGGTTTTTCCGTTTTTGATTTCCGGGAATTGCCCGTGCTATTCGTCCACCCGGTACGCCGTTTCTCCGTTCACCACCGTAAAGAGCGTCCGGGCTTCCAGCAACTCGTCGATTTCCACGGCAAAGATGTCCCGGTCATAGACGGTCAGGTCTGCCCGTTTGCCCACGGACAGCGTGCCTCGCTCGTGTTCCTCTCCCGCCGCGTATGCACTGCCGCTGGTGAACAACTGGACGGCTTCGAGTCTGTTCAATGTTTCGTGCGGATGATGGCCCGGGTGATCATCCGGGTCGTCCAGTCTGCGTCGGGTGATCGCGGCATGGATGCCGAGCAACGGATGAAGCGGCTCGATCGGCGCATCGCTGCCTCCCGCGCACCGGATGCCCGCCGCCAGGAGAGTTTTCCACGCATACGCGCAGCGGGCAAGCTCCGGATCGATCCGCTCCAGAACCCACGGAAAATCACTGGCCACGAAACGCGGCTGGATGTCCACGGCCACGGGAAGCCGGGCCAGTCTTTCGATCAAGTCCGGACGCATGATCTGCGCATGAATCAGTCGGTGTCTGAGGTTCACGCCCTTGTCCGGATCAAAGGGGTGTGCTTCCATCGCCGTGATCACCCGGTCGGCCGCCTCATCCCCGATGGCGTGTACGGCCACCGGCATCAGTCGGTCGGCCGCCAAACCGGTCAGGTACAACAGCTCCTCCGGATCATGAATGCCCATTCCCGTGTTTCCGGGATCATCGGCATACGCTCTGGACAAAAGGGCCGTCCGTCCGCCGATCGATCCGTCGGCGAACATCTTCATCGCTCCGATCCGGAACCATTCATCTCCTTGCCCGGCGCGCCACCCCAGTTCATCCAGTTCATGCAGATGGGGATGGTAGATCAGGTGATGCGTTCGGAGCAGCACTCCCTCTTCCCTGAGCTCCCGGCAAATGCGGATCAGCTCGTCCACACTGCCGATGTACCGGAGGTCTTCCGTATGCACTCCGGTAAGTCCGCTGGCCAGTGCCAACCGCATCGCCCGACGCATGGTCTCTTTCTTCGTCCGGTAGCCGGGCTTCGGCTGGGCCTCCACAAAGAGGCGGGAGGCGTTTTCGTACACCAGTCCGTTCAATGCGCCGTGTTCATCCCGGCCGAATGACCCCCGTTCGGGATCGGGCTCGTCCTCCCGGATCCCCGCCGCCCGGTACGCCCGGCTGTTCACCAAGAAGGTGTGGAAGCAAACCCTGGAAAGAAACAGCGGATGATCCGGTACCGCCCGGTCCAACTCTTCCAGGGAAGGCATGCGGCCGAGCCGGTTCTCATCCCATCCCATGCCGATGAGCCATTCCCCCGGTTCCAGCCTGCCGGCCCGCTCCCGCAACACCGCCAACATTTCCTCCACGCTGCGGACCGCTCCGAGATCCACCATGCCCAGCTGCTGCCCCACGCCGGACAGATGAATGTGGCTGTCCACCAGTCCCGGCAAGGCATACCCCCCGCACAGATCCACCCGAACGGCATCCGCCCTGCCGAAATCGAGCAAAATCTGTTCGTTGTCTCCCACGGCCACGATTCGCCCGTCTTCGACGGCAACCGCCTCCGCGCGGGGACAAGTGGGATCCAGTGTGGTGATATGGCCGTTGAAGTACACGATCCTCTTGCCCATGCATCCAGTCCTCTCGGTATTTTTGGTTTCTGTTTCCATCTTATCTGCAAGCTTTCCCGCCGTAAAGTTCATTTTTTTTCGACAAAACCTCCGGAAACAATTCCCTGTGTATCACGAACACACATTCGCATACAATAAACCACAAAGGCAATCATATGTTCGCCGGAGGTGCCGTGATGGAACCCGTCATCTTTCTCGTGGACATGCAATCGTTCTATGCGGGAGTGGAAAAGGCGCTCCGTCCGGAATTGAAGGACCGGCCCGTCGTGGTGGCCGGCGATCCCGAGCGCCGAAGCGGAATCATCCTGGCCGCCTGCCCTCTCGCCAAGGCCCACGGCATTCAAAACGCGATCACTCTGCGCGAAGCGCTGGAACTGTGTCCCGGGCTGACGGCGGTTCGTCCGCGCATGGGTCTGTATCTGCGGGCGTCCTTGATGATCACGGAAATCCTGGAAACCTTCAGCGACCAGGTGGAGCCGTATTCGATCGACGAGCAGTTTGTGTGCGTGTCCGGAAGCGAGAAGCTGTTCGGAGATCCCTGGACGATCGCCCGCAAAATGCAGGAAGCCATCCGCATCCGCCTCGGAGTCCGGGCCCGCATCGGCATGGGCCCCAACAAAGTGCTGAGCAAGATGGCTTGCGATCATTTCGCCAAAAAAAACGAAAGCGGCATCTTCCGTCTGGATCATTCCAATCTGGAGAGTCACCTGTGGCCCCTGCCGGTGGAGAAGATGTTCGGAGTGGGCTTGCGCATGAAGAAACACCTGAACCGCACGGGCATCCGCACGATCGGGGATTTGGCCCGTTTTCCGCTGCACCGGCTGAAAAAACGCTGGGGCATCATGGGGCACGTGCTGTGGATGACCGCCAACGGTCAGGACGCCTCGCCGGTCAGTCGGGAAACGTTTGACCGGCAAAAAGCGATCGGTCACCACATGACGTTGCCCCGGGATTATCACACGGCGGAGGAGATCCGGGTGGTGCTGCTGGAATTGTGCGAGGAAGTGTGCCGGAGAGCCCGCCGGCACGGACTGATGGGCCGGACGGTTCACGTGGGGTGCCGCGGAGCCGATTTTTCCCTGCCGACGGGATTCCACCGTCAAGCGGGAATGCCGGAAGCCACCCATGACGCTTCCACCTTGTTCCGCCACGCCTGGCGGGTGTTTGAAAAGTTTTGGGACGGAAAACCGGTTCGCTCGCTGGGCGTGACACTGGCGAACCTGCAGGATGACCGGACGGTTCAGCTCAGCCTGTTCGAAGATCGGGACAGACAGATGCGGCTCGGAGCGGCCATGGACGAGATCAGAAGCCGCTTCGGTCCGACGGCGATTCTCCGGGCGTCTTCCCTGGTACCGGCCGGTCAGGCCAGGGAGCGGGCCGTGAAGATCGGAGGGCATGCCCGGTGAGCGGCGGCGAAGGACTGGATCGCAAGAACATGTTGTGGGAGGGGAGCCGGATGTTCCTGCCCGAGCACCGACAGGCGCTGCTCCGGCAAAGAGCGGAGGCGGAGCGGGTGGAACCGCCGGAGCTGGATGAAGATCGGCTGGAAGAGATCAACCGGCTGGTCGTTGAAGCGCTGCATGCCGACTTTCCGCTGGTGGTCCGCTGGGTGGAAAACGGCCGACTGACGGAGTTCTGCGGTTTCATCCAAAAGGTGGATCCCCATGCCCGGCAACTGAAACTGGCCGACGGCCGCACCGTGCGCACGGTTCCGTTTGATCGGTTGTGCGACGCGCACAGACCGTGAAGGTTGAAAAAGAAAGAAGCCCTGCCGATGAGGCGGAGCTTTCGGCCCGTCGGGCAACAAAAAACCGCCGGCGCACCCGGCGGAACCATTCTTCCCCCTGACCCGGACACCGGAGAACGTCATCCGTGTCCCGGAGAGGTCTGTTGCATCGGTCAGTGAACGGATTCGGAAGACGCCTGCTCTTCCGGATTCCGTTCCCTGAGATAACGGGCGGCCAGCCAGCCGACTCCCCAGTTGGCGACGGCACACAACAGACCCGCCAACCACAGGTCCACGCTTTCAAACGCCCAAGTCGCCAAGAAGGACAGCGACGCGGAACCGACGTACATCGCGGAAGCGTTGAGGGACAGCACCGTGCCCCGCGCCTCCGGACGCAACTCGGCGATCCGGGCGTTCAGCGACGCATGCCCCACCCCGTACATCAGCGCCCAGACAAATTGAATGACCAACACCAACCAGATGGAAACCGCAAGGTCGACCACCAGGGCAAAGAGCAATATCATCACCGAGACGGTCAGGGATGCCAGCACCAGCAACCGACTCTTGCCACGGGTGTCCGCCAGGCGACCGCCCACCAAACTTCCCAGCACACTGCCGATGCCGGCGACCATGAGCACCAGGCTGATCGCTCCGACATCGAGATCGAAATAGAGACGATACACCGCGCCGGACTGGCTGTACATTCCCTGCAGCCCGCCGAAAAACAGGGCGGAAGCTCCCAGCGAAGCAAGCACTCCCTTGTCCGCGGCGGCGTCGCGAAGCATGACCGACAGCGGAACCCTCCCGGCGGTTCCCGGCGCAGCAGCCGGCATGCGCGTCAGCAGTCCGGCGGCGGCCACGGGAATCAACGCGGCCAGCAGCCAGAAGGTCCAACGCCAGCTGCCGAGCTCCGCCAACCATCCTCCCAGCGGAATGCCCAGAACCGAAGCAGCGACCAGCGATCCCGTAACGATGCCCATCACCCGGCCGCGCATCTGCTCCGGCCATGCATCCGCGGCGACGGCAAACACCGAGGGTTGCACCATCCCCGCTCCGATCCCGGTCAAAACGCGAAACACCAGGAGTTCGGAGAACGAACCGGCAAATCCGACCAACGCGGTGGCCACCGTAAACAACCCCATTCCCGCGGCGAGCACGCTTTTCCGGCCCAAACGGTCCGAAATCATTCCGGCCACGGGAGCAAACAAGGCGTACGAGATGGCATACGCGGCCACGAGCATGCCCCCGGACTTCAGCGGCATGCCGGTGGAAGCCGACATTCCGGGAATGAGAGGAACCGTGACAATGGCTTCCATTCCCACCAGAAACGCGGTGAACGACAGAGCCAGCAGCAAAATCTTTCCGGGCTCCGGACGGGGAGCGATCTCCCCGGATGTGCCCGGCACGGAAGCGGGACTCATGCGGGATTCCTCCTTCATGACGAAATGGGTGGAGCCTGTCTTTGCCTTTTCTCATGAAAGGCGTGCACTCCACCGGACATCTCCCTCTTTTCCTACGTATACAAAAATATCCGTTTCGCCATGAATCCACCGATTTCCTTTGATAAATGATATG